>CANBCI010000002.1 GCA_947367055.1 uncultured Alphaproteobacteria bacterium | reverse complement strand
AGTGGTTTTTGTTTGTCTTTGCAAAACGGGGGATGAGAACATGTCTGGTCGGTCTTTTAAGCCAACTGAAATTGATATCTATATCGGTCAAGTTATTTTCAACTGGCGCCATAAATTTGGCATGCGGCAAAAGGATTTGGCGCAAAAAATCGGTGTCACTTTTCAACAATTACAAAAATATGAAACCGCCGGTAATCGAATATCTGTATCGCGTTTGTTCCAAATCGCGCAGGCAATGGAAGTAACCGTCGGTGAATTGTTTGGCGAGGCTGGAAAGTACAAGGATGTATACGACGAAAACATGCGCGAAGTAATCCGGTGTCTGTGCCAAATGAATGACGCGGACAAGAAAATGATATTAAATATAATACGGCGTCTAAATGTGGCTAAATAAAATAGACGGGCATCTGCGCGAATTTCATGGCGCATTGTGGGCGGCGATTGATGAACTTGCGGCGAATAACGGGCTGACGGCATGCGGCCTGGCGCGGCGGTCTGGGTTGGATTTAACGACATTTAACCCGTCAAAGCGGCATCATTTTCACAGTGACCGTCCGCGATTTCCGACATTTGAAACATTAAATCGCGTGTTGTGTGCAACAAACACGACATGGCCCGAATTTATTGAAATGGTTATGGCAAAAATGCCGTGACCTATCGCGACGACGCATTAAAAATCCCGCATGCCGCGGGATTTTTTACCACAAATGCAAATTAGTTATTTGCACGTATTTCGCGTTCCATCTGTTTCATGAATGCGCGATATTCATCGCGGCTGATGCAGTTGTCGGCATTTACATCCATTACCGTCAATGATTCCAGCATTTTCGGGCATGTGATTGTCGTCACATCCAGGCATCCGTTCACAAATTCTGCACGCGGGCCACGCATATGGTTCGGTTTATTGAAATACAGCATTTTTGCCGCTGCAAAACCCAGTGCAAAAATAATCAGCACAATAATCAGTTTTTTGATAAAACGACCAAATCCACCGCCGGTGTGTTCCCCGTGGTGTTCGCCGCAATGTCCGCCACATGCACAGTTGCCACCGCAACCGCACGCAAATGTTTCCGGTGCGGGCGTCACAATTTTTGTTTCCGCCATTGCCGCCGGCGCCGTTTTCTTAACCGGGGCTTTTTTCGCCGGTGCTTTTTTCACTGCAACCGTTTTCGTCGCGGCCTTTTTCACCGGGGCCTTTTTTGTCGCCGTTGCCTTTGCAGCGGTTTTTTTAACAGTTTTTTGTGCCATTTTTCCTTCCTTTTTGGTTAACGATTCAATTGTATTCATTATAAACTTTTAAGTAAAGAGAAATTTAATCAAATACGAAAAAATCCCCCAATCGGGGGATTTTTTTCATTTCCAAATCAATCGATTTAGTTCAACGCATCTTTCAACGCTTTGCCCGGTTTGAATTTCGGCTGTGTGGATGCCGGAATCTTGATAGCGGCACCAGTCTGCGGGTTGCGGCCGGTTGTGGCTTTGCGTTTTGCAGTTGTGAATGTACCAAAACCAACCAAGCGAACTTCGCCCTTCTTTTTCAGAACTTTGGTCACAGTGTTGATAAATGCATCCAAGCAGGAAGCGGCTGTTGATTTTGTAACGTCAACTTCGTTAGCGATTGCTTCGATCAATTGCAGTTTGTTCATATGTTTCTCCTTTCATAAATTTATTAAGGTGTCCCGCAGTCCACAGGCAATGTCTTTGGAATCTCTGTAAACCGTGGGCTTTGCATTTTTATTTTTCACAACCGCCCGTATTCCAAGGACATTGCCCGTCCTGCTTATCCGAATCGTAGAGAATTCGGCCTTTTAAGTCAAGAGCATAATTAAAAAATCAAAAATTTTAATATTCTTGACAAATTTGCCCAAATATGGAATTAGCGCGACACCGCGTCCGCACGCACCGCACGCGCACCCGGCGTATTGTTTTCGCACAGAATCCATTCGCCCGGCGCACCCGCGATATGCACCGTCTTGAAATGGTTCGGCGTCGCCGCAATAATCACAACTATGACCCCCGCCCAGAACAACATCTTGGTGAACTGCCACGGTTTGGAAAATGAATCACGTTTGAACTTGTCCGCAATCAGGTTCTGGTACAGTGCCCACCCCCATGCAAACATCAGGATAATTGTCGCAAAGAAAAATCCGATTGTTATGTAGTACAAAAAGGGGCGGATTGCGGTGGCGGCCTGTTCCCAGGTGGATGATGCTGCGGGACAGACATATAATTCCTGGCCAACGAATGCGTCGGGCACGGTTATGACATCGCCACCACCCATCGTCAGACCAAATGTCGCCGCAATCGCAATTGCGGCAATCAACATTATTGTTCCCATCAACATCGGCTTCATTTTATGCACTCTCCACTTGATGTGCACATTATATCACAAATAACTAATCAATTGCAATTTCAGAAAGTTTTATTTAGAATTTGCATGATGTTTGACCGCAAAATCAATCTTGTCGTGGGTTTAACCACATTTGATACGCAATGGCTGCGCGTGTCGGTGCCGGCGCTGTCAAAATTGCGGCAAAAAATAATGCTGATTATTTATAACGACAATCCGTGCGTGCGCATCGCGCGGCGGCAAATTCGGCGCATGGGGTATCGGGGCGCGCTGCGCGTGATTAACGGGGACAAAAACCTGGGGACAATGCGGGCGCGGTGCCGTATCGCGGACGCGGTGCGCGGTATGCGGCGGCGCCCTGAATGGATTACCTTTGTTGATGACGACGATATTTTAACCAATGCAGTTGTTCCAAATGTTTCGGACGATGTGTTCGCGGTTATTCAGGATTCGGTTGAATTCCACGGGCGCGTGGCGGATTTGCTGCGAATTTCCGAATGCCCGGAATCAATTGCGTGCATGGATGAAAATATTGTGCGCACGCGGCCAAATGTCGGCTTTGCCGGAATGATTGTGCGAACATCCGCCATGATTTATTTCGCGGACATTATGCAGGGCGCATGGGACGCCGTCGCCCAAATCGACGCGGAATTTGATTTTCGCCCGCCCGCCGACATCGCCATGTGGACATTGGTTCAACGCGCGGCGCGCCGGGCAAACCCCAACGCCACCCCGATTTATATGGACGGTGTAAATTATGTGAAAAACAATCTGGACGCGGCGGCCGTAAAATACGGCATGGCACCGAATGTGGGGCGCGGTGCGGACACGCGGGCGGCACGCATTATCGCGCGATATGCCGAATTGTTCGACGCGGCGGCGGCAAAATAAAAAATTCATATTTTCAAAATATTATGATTGCATGGCGCAAATAATGTTTATAAAATTGCACCGACAAAATAAAAAGGTATATCTAAAATGGACTATAATTCAATCCGCAAATCATTTTTGAACTATTTCGAATCCAAGGGACATAAAATCGTGCCGTCGGCATCACTGATACCGAATGACCCGACACTGTTGTTCACGGTTGCCGGCATGGTCCCGTGGAAGGGTATTTTACAAGGGACCGAGCCCGCATTCGCTCCGCGCGTCGCGGATGTTCAGAAATGTATTCGTGCGGGTGGCAAGCATAATGATTTGGAAGATGTCGGCATGGACGGCCGTCATCATACTTTCTTTGAAATGCTGGGGAACTGGTCGTTCGGCGATTATTTCAAGGAAGGCGCGATTGAAATGTCGTGGGAACTGCTGACACGGGTATTCGGGCTGGATCCGGAACGCATTGTCGTCACCACGCACATCAGCGATGACGAGGCAACCGCAATCTGGAAAAAAATAACGGGCAAGGATGCAATCCGCCTGGACAAGGATAACTGGTGGTCGGCGGGCGACACGGGTCCGTGCGGGCCGTGTACCGAAATGCACTATGACTTTGGCGCGGATTTGCCGGGCGGCATGCCCGGCTCACCGGACGAAGACGGCGGACGCTTTGTCGAAATCTGGAACGATGTGTTTATGCAGTATGACCGCGACGCAAACGGTAATCTGACCGAATTGCCAAAGCAAAATGTTGATACCGGTGCGGGGCTGGAACGCCTGGCGTCGATATTACAGGGCGTACATGACAATTACGACACGGATTTGTTCCGCCATTTGATTTCCGCGACCGAAGACATCGTGGGCGTGAAAAAGACCGCGGACAACACCGCATCGTTCAAGGTTATCGCGGACCACCTGCGGTCGGTGGGCTTTGCCATTGCAGACGGTGTTTTGCCCAGCAATTCCGACCGCGGCTATGTAATTCGCCGCATATTGCGCCGCGCAATGCGCCATGGCCAAATACTGGGGCACAAGGGGGCGTTGCTGTCGAAATTATATCCGGCGCTGATTACCGAAATGGGTGATGCGTACCCGGAACTGGCCCGCGAAGAAAAACGCGTGGTTGAAATCATTCAAAACGAAGAAAACGCGTTTGCAGACATGCTGCAAAACGGCATGAAACTGCTGGATGCGGAATTGCCAAAGTTGAACAACGGCGTTTTGCCGGGCGCGGTCGCGTTCAAGTTGTTTGACACATACGGATTTCCGCTGGATTTGACCCAGATGATTTTGCGCGACAAAAACATTGATGTTGACGTCGCCGGGTTTGAGGCCGCCATGACCGAACAAAAGGAACGGTCGCGCGCCAATACCAAGGGAACACGCGTTCTGTGGGAATCGCAGACCGAATTGCCCGCAACCGACGACAGTGCGAAGTATGCGCCGGTGGCGGATATGCAATCGCGCGTCTTGGCCATTCTGCGTGACGGTGAATTTGTGTCGTCGGCAACCCCCGGGGACGAGGTGGAAGTCGCCCTGGATAAAACCAATTTCTATGGCACCCAGGGTGGCCAGGTTGGCGACGCCGGCGAACTGTTGCGCGATGGCGCACCGGTCATGACTGTAACCGAGGCCGCCCGTGCCGACAACATTGTAATTCACAAGGGCACATTGACATCCGATTTGTCGTTGGGTGATATTGTCACAACAAAAATAAATGAACCCCAGCGTCAGCAAACCGCCCGCGCGCATACGGCGACCCACCTGCTGCAGGCGGCATTGCGTCATGTTTTGAACGAAGATGTCGAACAGCGCGGTTCCAAGGTATCGCCGGATTCGGTTCGGTTTGATTTCTCGTTCGGGCGTGCAATGACGGCGGATGAAAAACAGGCTGTGGAAGACCTGGTCAACAAATGGATTGCGGCCGACATGCAGGTTTCGCATGAAGAAATGAGCATAGACGATGCGCGCGCGCGTGGTGCAATGGCATTGTTTGGTGAAAAGTACGGCGACACCGTAAAGGTTATAACAGCGGGCGATGTGTCATGCGAACTGTGCGGCGGGACGCATGTGTACCACACGGGTGAAATATTAAAGGCCAAAGTAAACAAGGAAAAATCTATCAGCAGCGGCATTCGTCGCATAACGATGTCGGTCGGCACCCAGGCGGAATAATTGTCATCCCCGCGCACGCGGGGATTTTTAATTTGGCAATCCAGTCAATAAAAAATGCGCCGACAAACGGCGCCAGATGCAAATTTATTCACCCTTTAATATTCGGGCCTTGTTTCGGTTCCATTCGCGCTGTTTTATTGTTTCGCGTTTGTCCACCTGATTCTTGCCGTATCCGATACCCAGCAATACCTTTAGCCGGCCGCGATTATTAAAATATAGTTTTAACGGAACGATTGTTGCGCCTTTTTCCTGTAATTTGCCAATCATGCGGTTTATTTGTGCGCGGTGCAACAGTAATTGCCGCGGACGCCGTTCATCAAAGTTCACATATCGCGCCGCGGTCGGCAATCTTTGAATTTCCATTCCCGCCAAGTATAAATCATCGCCGCGGCGTTGAACAAAACCATCCACAATCGTCACCAAACCATATCTGATTGATTTTATTTCCGCACCGGTCAATGAAATGCCGGCCTCTATCGTGTCTTCGATAGAGTAGGTGAACCGCGCTTTGCGGTTTTCGCTAACCTGGCCTGATTTTATTATTTGTCTTGGCATTTCGGGTATAGGTTCTTTGTGTTCTGTTCCAGTATAGTTTCAATTTCCGATAATTGCAAACCATGAATTTCGGCCAATGTTTCCGCCATGCGGGTCACATATGCGGGTTCGCACGGTTTGCCGCGAAATGGCACCGGGGTGCAAAACGGGCTGTCGGTTTCGATGACAATTCGGTCGATTGGGATTTTTGCAAATGTTTCGCGTATGCGGTCGGCGTTTTTGAATGTGATAATTCCGCTGGCGGAAAAGTAAAATCCGCGGTCCAGCATAAGTTTGGCAAATTCCCATGCCCCCGTATAGCAGTGCATGACACCGGTGACGGGTGCGGCGCGTAAAATTGCGGCGGTGTCTTCGGTGGCGTCGCGTGTATGAATCGCCACCGGCAAATTCGCGCGTGATGCGATTTCCAATTGTGACTCAAACAGTTTTATTTGGGCGTCGCGTGTGTCGCGTCCCAAATGGTAATCCAGTCCGATTTCCCCAACGCCAACAACGCGCGGGTTTTGTAAAACAGCATCCGTCAGGTATTTTGATGCGTCGGCGTTTGCGTAGTCCGGGTGAATGCCGATTGTGGCAAATATATTGTCATGCGCATCCGCAATGCGCAGGGCGCATTCAATATCCGCCGGGTCGGCCGTCGGGCAAATCATCATGCCGACATTTGCTGCCGCCGCGCGGCTTAACACGGCATCCAAATCGCCGCCCAAATAATTGTCGGTCAAATGGCAATGCGTATCTATAAACATTTTTTAATTTCGCTTATGATTTTGAAAATTCCGATTTCCGGTTCCAGATAAATTCGCGCAATATCTGCAATTGCATGTGTCGCCACCGGATATAATTCCGCCAAACCAAACCGCGCAATCGCATCCAGCAATATACCGTGCAACGCCGCGTCTGGGGCGATGCGTTTTGCCATTGTCATCATGTCCGCCGCCGTCGCCCGCGGATTTTGCAACATTTCAATCAAGTCCGCATATATTTCGTCGCCGCCCGATTTTTTTAGTGCCGCAATGCGCCCAAAACTGCCGTTGGAAAGTTTCAGGGCATCTGTGCCGACATCTTCGTCCGGCATGAATTTCGCGCACAGTTCACGCAGTTCGGATATGGTCAGCGGCCGCATCTTTTCAACGCGGGCGCGTGAACGGACGGTCGGCAACACATTCGCCAATTGATGCACCACCAGCAGGAACAGGGTTTTTGCCGGCGGTTCTTCCAATAATTTCAAAATCGCGTTTGATGCGGCGGTGTTCAGTTCGTCGACCGAATCAATCAGAACCACGCGCCAATCGCCCGACATGGATGACATCTGCATGCGTTCAATCATTGCGCGAACGGTGTAGACAGATATAACCTTGCCGTCGGATTTGGCCTTGCCGTCCTTGTCAATATTTCGCGCCAGGTCGATTATGAAAAAATCACCGACATTGCCATAAACCATTCGTGCGATTTTGTACGCCAGTGTCGCCTTGCCGATGCCGCGCGGCCCGGTCAACATCCACACCGGGTGAATCGCATGCGTATCACGCGCCGCCCATGCGTCCATAAACGCGCGCAATGTGTCCCCGTGCCCGACCAACGTGTCGTTATCCATCGGGTCCGGAAAGTTATACGAAGATGATTGTTTGCGCGGTGCCATAATTCCTCTATCGTCCGCCGAATATTACCTGTATATTTTTAATCACGCGGCCAAAGAATTGGGTCTTGGATACATTGTCCAGCGCAACCAGTGGCGCCCGTGCGATTTCGCGGCCGTTTTGCTGGGCGATGATTTCGCCAATCTTGTCACCGGCATGTATGGGCGCGGGCAACGGTTCATCATAACGCGCCAACACGCGTACCGTCGACAGGTTGTCTGATTTCGGCAATGTTATCGCAAAGGTTTTATCGACCGTTGCCACGACAAATTCACGCCGGCCATACCATACGGGAATCTTTGCAATCTTGTCGCCGGCATGATAAAACACATGCGTTGTCGTATTCGCATATCCGTAATTCAGCAGTTTTTTCATTTCCGCGGCCAAGGCATCGTGACCCTTGCCGTTAAAGCCGTTTATTACACCGATTAGTCTGCGGCCGCCGACATTTGCACTGGCCACCATGCCGTATCCGCCGTCGTCCGTGTGCCCGGTCTTTAGACCGTCCGCCCCCGGCATTATAAACAGCAGTTTGTTGTAGTTCATCGTATGCGTACGGCCCCAGTCGCGGCACCAATCGGACTTGTATTCGCCAAATTCAAAGCGTTTGGTTGCGAACATCGGGTAAATATCCGGGTAATCGGTTATAATGTGGCGCGCCAATGTCGCCAGTTCCCGGCTGGTCATCAAATTGTTCGGGTCGGGCAGGCCGCTTGCATTCGCAAATATTGAACGCGGCATGCCGATTGCGCGGGCCTTTTTCTGCATCATGGCGGTAAATGCGCCCTCGGATCCGGCCAGTTTTTCCGCGACCACCACCGATGCGTCGCCGCCCGACAGCACAATCAGCCCCAGTATCGCGTCCCGCACCGTGATTGATTGACCCGCCGTTAGGCAAATCTTGCTGGCCGGGTACCAGCGCGGATCGTTATAGTCGGCGTTTTCACTAACCGACAGGCGGTCATCCATAGACAGGCGGCCGGCCTTAATCTCGTCGAACAGCAGGGCCAAGGTCATCAGTTTAATCATTGACGACGGCGGCATCAGTTCGTCTGCATTTTTTGCAACAATTTCCGCACCGGAATCATAGTCGATTAGAAATGCGGATTTTGCCCGTGTTGAAAAGTCGGCGTTCGCCGCGGTTGTTATTATTGATAGTATCAGTATAAGGATTTTCTTTTTCATAGCATGATGATAATAGCAATATAAATCACCGTTGCCAATAAATTTTTTGCCGTAAAAAATTCCGCCTTTTCCGGCACGGTTATTTTGATTTGTTTTTATTATATTTCTGAAATACCAGTTGCCGGTGCAACTGATAGTATCGCGCGTCAATGCTGTCGCGTTCATATTGTTTTAGCAATCTGTTGTAATTGTGCATTGTGGGCGCGAATGCGTTTGTCGTGCCGGTCCGGTCGGCGCTTTTCTGGTTCTGTAAATATTTCTCCGGCCGCGGTATGGCACAGTTCGAGATTTTTATCCATATTTCATAGGTTGATCTCGCCCCCTTTAACAATTTGGACTTTTTGACCAGTCTCATGTTCTTTTGATAATCTTTGCGCAGGGTGTTATATTGCTCAATATATTGGTTTAGCTGTGCATCGTCCAATGCTTTGACTGCGCGCCGTTCGTCCCGCGCTAGCTGTAATCCCGGAACATAATTTGCATGCAAAAGGTTCGCTTCATTGGATTGGTATGATGTCGCGTTATAAAAATAGCAACTGTAGATAATCGCAATTCCTATAACGGATTGGATTTCATAGGCGTCCGACAAAGGGGGCAAATATGGCATTTGGCTCGGTCCTTTATTATTCGGAAATGCGCCCGATGAAGGCGTCGCCATCTATGTCGGCCAGTTTCACATTGCATACGGTTTTTGCGGGAACCGTGGTGCCAATTATCTTTACCGGAATGTCATGCGGGTCGCGGGCGATATTGTTTTCCTCAACCAGGACCTGTGTGGTGTCGCCAATGCGGCGGCGCATAAATTCGGCGCGAAACGCGTCCGCCATGGCGGCGATTTCTTTAACGCGCGATTTGGATACTGCACGATTAACCTGGGCCGGCATGTCGGCGGCGGGTGTGCCGGGCCGCGGCGAAAACGGAAACGCATGAATTTTTATCGGACGCGTTGCAGCCGCCAATTCCAGCGTTTCGTTGAACAGTTCGTCCGTTTCCCCCGGAAATCCGCAGATTATGTCCCAACTGAATGTGATGCCGGCGGCATATTCGGCAATACGACGAATTGTGGCGGCATTGTGACGCCGGCGCATGTTGCTTAAAATCGTGTCACTGCCCGACTGCATGGACAGGTGCATGTGCGGCATCATGCGCGCATCGGCGTGCATTAAATCAATAAGCCGGAATATTTCGGGTGACGCCGGGTCAAACGACGACAGGCGCAGTCTTTTTATACCCGGCACATCGCGCAGCAGGTTTTTGCATAAGCCGGATATCAACACGCCGTTCGACGCATAACTTGCAATGTCAACACCGGTCAGCACGATTTCATAAAATCCGTTTTGCACCGCGCGCCGCGCCGCGTCCAGAATTTCCGCATAATCAAACGATACCGCCGGCCCGCGCAGCATTCGCGTCACGCAATACGCACATTGGTGGTTGCATCCGTTTTGAATCTGAATAAATTGTTTGGAAAGTTGCGGGTCTGAATTTTTGAAACTGCCGATTGCGGGTGCGGTTATGTGGCATGCGGCGGAACTTATTGCATCGGCATATGCGGAAATGTTTAATTTGTCGCGGTTATGAATAACAAAAGTATTTGGTATGTCGGCGAACAGTGCGGCATTTCGCGTTGCAGCACACCCGGTGACGAAAATCGGGGCATTTGGGTTTTCGCGGGCGATGCGTCGCACGGTTTGGCCGGATTGGCGTTCGGCCTCGGCCGTGACGGCACAGGTATTTACCACAATTGCGGTGGAAATGTGCGGCCGCAGCATGTTTTGAATCTTTTCCGATTCCAATGCGTTCAGGCGGCACCCCATTGAAAGCGTTTTTATGTCAATTTTGTTATTTTCTGCTTGCATTTTTGATGACCTTGGGGCATTATAGCGTGGTTAAAAAAGATTTCAACAAAGGATTTACGATGGCTCGCACAACAAATTCCGATACATTACCATTCGTGGAAAGCCGCTATGAACTGGGGATGCTGGCGTCACAGCGTGTCCGGGATTTGAATGGTGGTGCACAGCCCGTTGTGGACAAGAAAAATGATAAATTGACGGTTGTGGCACTGCGCGAAATTGCCAGTGGTAAGTTGGATGTCGCCACGGTTCGTCATGAATTTATTCAGTCGTACAAGGAAACACCGACCACGACAACCGGCGAAGAAAATCTGGAGGTCGGGACCGAAGACCCGATGCTGCGCGAAATTGATGCAGAATTGGAAAATGCGTTGTTGGACGAAAACGTCGGCCAATCTGTTGTCGAAGAAGATGTTGAAGTCGCCGAAGATGAGGTTGAAGAATAATCTCGTCTCCGGTATGTTTTTAGGAGACGTCGCATAGTTGGTCTAGTGCGCTACATTGGAAATGTAGTATACCGGCAACGGTATCAAGGGTTCGAATCCCTTCGTCTCCGCCAGGATTTACCCGCCGCATGGCGGGTTTTATATATTGCATTTTATCACGATTTATGGTATAATAAATAACAAGGTTAAAGGCGACATTTGTCGCTGTTTTTTATTGTCCCGCCGGCTGCTGGGATTTTTTATGTACAAAAGGAATCACAAATGAAAACACCAAAGTTTTTACGGGATTTAATAACTTCGCCTGCATATATGGATAAAAATAGCAAGGCATAGTGAAGACGGCGATAACACCTGTGACGCATGTGCATCGCGCGATGGCGAGATATATGAAAGCGAAGGATGATATTCCGCAAATACCGGTGCATCCCAATTGTCGCTGTACCATAACCGAGGATGTAATAGACCCCACAGGTCACATCGTCAACAGTAAATTATATTCGACAAAAGAAAACATGAATAAAACTAAAAAGGATATCAAACATATGAAAATAAGCGATAGAGGGATAGAATGGCTAAAAAAACTGGAAGGATTTGTAAAGGTGGACGGCAAACATGTTATCTATAATGATGTAACTGGGCGGCCCGTCCAAGGCGGCGCGCCATTGCCAGCGGGCGCAACGATTGGTTATGGACACCTTATTAAACCAGGCGAAGATTTTAGTAAAGGGTTGACGGAAACAGAAGCGACAGAGTTATTCCAGCGGGATTTACAGTTCACCTATGACATAATAGATAAACAAATAGACCATGATATTTTAATAGCGATGCCACAGCATCAATATGATGCACTTGTATCATTGGTGTTTAATATCGGGCCTGGATCTGCCGCACCAGAAAATGTTAATAGGGGCTTATTCCAATCGACCATTCGTAAGTATATTAATGACAAGGATTTTCGTAGTAATACATATCCTACACAAGAATCGGCTTGGAAAGCGTTCAGAAATCATGGAGTTTTAGATAGTCGCCGAGATGCAGAATGGCGATTATATAAAAATAATGATTACAGTGGTTATTGATAAATTTTATATCCCAGAACTGCTATTTAAGAGTGACTCTAGGTATTGTTTGGCCGCGTCACGTCTTGCGGTGGCAGCATTTATACCAACAGTCGTTCCGCATTGCGGATAGCATGAATCCGGTCGGTCAATGAAACCAGTCATTTCACCGGCCGCATCTATATATGCTATGAAATTCTGTTTCATTTTATCCGCATTTTGCGCGTATTCCGCGTCAATAATCTTAAAGACAATTTTTTGATAACAGTCGGTATACGCGTTTAAAGATTGTATAATGGATATGGTGGAGCCGGATTTTTTGGACTGTTTTTCATACACTTCGTCACATAAGGCAATTTCTGTCTGAAACGATGCGGCAAAACCACTCGAAAAGTTTATAACTGCTATAAAAAATACGAAAAGACCTATTCTCATACATGAGTATTCTAACCGTTTTTTTGTACTTAGTCAAACGTAATAACATTCGGAAACTTTCGTGTTTGGTTGGAACCGTCCAAAGAAACCAACACATACGGTCGCGATAGATTTAGTGTTCATGGTGGTTGGGAGCCGGGTTCTAATGGATGTATAGATTTAACATCACAAATAGGGGATTTTACAAAATGGTTTGGAACAAATGGACAAGATTTGATTGTCAATATAAAATACAATTGATGAAGCGGTATTTTGATTTTATTGGCAGTGTTGTTTGCCTGGGTTTGTTCTTCTGGAATGACTTAGCTGGACTGCTAAATAATTGGAAATGGGAAGGGCTATTCTACTTCCTTTGTGGGTATGATTGCTTGATATTGATAGATTGCTTCGCAATGATATTTTGTTCGATAATATTTATCCCATTTGCGATAGAGGCTGTAAAAAATCATAAATGAAAGTTTCTGTTTGTGCCTGTATTGGCGTGTTTTTTATATGATGACAACAAAGTAATTTAGTTATAGATGTACAATCTCAATATATGGGAATATGTGCCCGTGGCAATTCCACCCTTTGTCTAATAAAATGTTAGATACAAAGGAGGAATCCAACCATGAAAAAATATATATTTATTATTGGGGCCATTGTCGGATTGAACGGTACTGCGCATGCAGTCACCGCAACCGGAAATGCGTCCGTTATTATTCAACGGGCAATCACCGCCACACAGACACAGCAGATGAATTTTGGTATTGTAAATCCCGCGGCGACTGCAGGTGTTGTCACATTGTCACCGGCCGGGGCCGCTACATCGGCAACACTTACCACGTATGGAACCGCGACGGCGGGGCATTTTGATATTACCGCGGCGCCGTCAACTGCATTGACCATAAGTTTTTCAAATGGTACGGTCACCAGTGGCGCTAATTCCATGACGGTTGACACATTTACATCCACAACAACCCCGGCCAGCAACACAACCGACGCATCCGGGAATTTGGCGTTGAATGTCGGTGCGAATTTGAATGTCGGCGCAAACCAGGCGCCCGGTACATATACGGGAACTTATACCGTTACGGTTAATTATTGATGCGTGTATTTTGTGGGTGGGTTTTGTGTGTAATGGCGCCGGTCGCGGCGCGTGCAGCTACGTTTAGTGTGGTCAAGAACCTGTCGTTCGGGACCCAGGTGCCGACCGCCGCATCAGGAAACGCGGTTGTTGCATTAAATGGGAACATAACGCGTACCGGATTGACCGCCGCGCCATCCGGTACCGCCCACTATGCCGGCCAGGTTAATTTTACCGGCAGTGGCCTGTCCGCGGTTGCGGATGTTGTCAATATGACATTTTTAAGCTCTTCGGTTGTGTTAAGTAACGGCAGTGGCGGCACCGTCACTGTTAACAACTTTACAATAACGCCGAATTTGCAAATATCACTGTTAAATCCGACGGCGGTTGCGAATGTTGGCGGAACCATGACTTTTACATCCGCATCAACGCCGGGTAATTATACAGGCTCTGTTCAAATACGCGGCAATTCATTGCTGGGCGGAACGGCGACGGTGACATTGCCAATTACATTGACATTGTGGCGCACACTGGGCATTACGCAAACGCGTGCACTGAATTTTGGCGCGGTTGAGGTCACCGGTGGTAATTCCGTAATTGCAATGTCCGCCGCCGGTTCACGCAGTATTACATCCGGCGCGGCGGGCGTTCGTCTGATTCAATCTATGCCGGGGGCGGCTGCATCGTTTGCGGTAACCGGCAATCCGAATACGGCGGTGTCCATTGTCCTGCCACAGTCGACAACATTAACAGGCCCCGGCGCCGCGATGACGGTGTCGAATTTTGTTCGCAGCCCGGCGGACGCAAATGTTACATTGGATGCGTCCGGCAATATGACGGTAAATGTTGGCGCATCGCTATCGGTGAATGCCAATCAGGCCCCGGGGACATATAACGGTACTTATACCATAACGGTAAATTATTAAGGCGGAGGAATTTTATGTTTCGATTTTTGTTTTTTATTTTGATGTGGATTTTGCCATGCGGAATCGGATGGGCAAACATTTCTCTGACAACATTTTCAATGGAATTTGATGCCGACAGCGCAAAGCGCACCGACAGTTTGCGTTTTACAAACACATCGGACAAACCGAAAACATATGACATCAGCATGGTTAATTTTTCACAAAATTCTGATGGCGAGTACAAGACTGTTTCAAATCCCGTTCCCGGTAATCCGTTTGCGGACACTTATCTTGACTGGGCACCGCGGCGCGTCACATTGGCCCCGCGCCAGTCCCAGGTTGTGCGTGTCGCACGCCGGTCCATGGCGGCGGCAGACAATGGTGAATATGTATCGCATCTGATGATACGCGAATTGCCCGATGAAGCGGATATGGAACAAGATAAATCGGTTTCCAGTGACGGTATTAACATTGATTTGCGTGCGCTTTATGCGGTGTCAATTCCGGTCATGATTGAAAAGGGGGCGCCGCATGCGTCGGCCAAGATAAGCAGTGTTGAGATATTCAAGGCAAACACAAACCCGGTTGCGGCCGTCATGGTTTTGCGTGACGGAAACCGTTCCTTTTACGGCACGCTGGTTGTGACGGATGATGGTGTGGAATTGGGGCGTGTGTCAAAATTCCGAATATTTATGACAACGCCGGCGCGCGTGGTAAAAATTCCGCTTACCCGGCGCCCCGGATCGGACACCGTTGTAAAACTAATTGACGAGACAACACATGAAACCATGGATGCGTGGCGCATATAGTATTCTTTGTGGTGCGACGATTATTGCGGCATCGCCGTCCGGGGCGTTGGAATTGCTGCTGCTGGAACCGAACATAGGCGGCGTTGCCACCGGTGATGTTGTGCATGTCGCCGATGTTTCCGGTGTTTATTATTTAGATTGGGCCGACATGATTGGCGCATTGCGTGCGCAATATGATGCTGCCACGTTACAAGGGCATGTTTCCGGTCATTCGTTCAGACTGGACGAGTCCATGATCGGCCACACATTTAACGGCCGAAACTTTTATTCAATTGACGCGTATGAAAGGTTGATTCCAATAAAATTAAATGTTGATGTGTCTGAAATGCGGCTGGATATAACATCGGATATGGTATTGCCGGTTGAAATGGAAAGCAGAAATTCCGTGCGTCGTATGTCAATGCCGCGTGCTCCGGCATATGATACATTTGCAGATTATAAATTTGATAATCGTTATTTTACATTTCCGGTAATAGACTTTATTTACAGATACAATCATAATTTCCGGCATATTGACCGTGATGACTACGGACATGCGCACAACAGTTATTATCAGGCAAACATCGGTGCGATTTTTGCGGGGCTGGACACGCGCGCGACATTGTTTGGGGACGACGCGGGAAACGCCAACTTAAATGAAATGCGCGCGCGGATAAGCGCGGGGCGAACATTGTTGGACGAACCTGGAAACGCCCTAAACCTGGTTCGGTTTGCGGCGGGTGATATTACCGGTGTTCAGGGGAACATGTTTTACAACGCATCTGTCGGCCGTGGTGTAATGGCCAGTTCTTTTAAAGATTTGGTCGTGTCTGCGGATAAGACGATTGATATTACGGGCCCCATGCCAGCCGGCTGGGAAGCGGAATTATACCTTAACAACCAATTGATAGGTTTTCGCCAATCGTCCATTAGCGGCAGGTATGAATTTAACAACATACCGGTTAATTATGGTTTGAATGATTTTCGGGTTATGTTATATGGCCCGTATGGCGAGGTACGCGAAATTCCGCGCCGTTATTATTCGGGTACTTCGCCGGTTGGCGCGGGCCAGTTCGGCTATAACATTACCGCGATGCAGCCGAACAGATATGTTATTGAAACGAATGAACCCTATGTTAATCCGTCGGACAAGATTGCGGCAGACACTACATTTTATTATGGCCTGTCAGATTATGTTACGTTGATTTCCGGTTTTGCTAATGCCGAAGATGCCATAAATCCGCGAAAAACGCACCAGTTTGGAACGCTGGGGGCGCAGTTGTCGTTAAACGGTCTGTCGGTGCAATATAACGCCAATTTGAATTTGAATCGTGGCGCCGTCGGCCACCACGTTGATGCCCAGGGCGATGTTTATATCGGGACTTTGTTTGGGCGCTATGAATATTACGGCGATATGAAATCGCCGATATCCTTTTATCAGAATACATATTTGCGCAATTTATTTGAAGGTCGTTTGACCGGAAACATTCCATGGATTAATACACCGTATTATGTCGCATACACAACGCGCGAAGGGCATAATGGTGATAAATATCACGAAGTGACCGCGCGCCTGTCACCCAGTTTTATGCGCTATTATAACTTTACCATTGAAAACACATGGCGGCGCGATGTCGGGCAATCTGAAAACTATATTGACGCAATGTTTCAGGCAACATATGGTCGCATGCGTGCCAACGGCCGCGCACGATACCAGACGCTGCCTGACAATATGATGCGCGATTATGGGGCTTTTGTTGAATACCGGTGGGATAAAAATACATTCGTTTCCGCGACATGGACACATGATTGTCGGTCAAATTATGGCAATGGCGCGGATGTGGATACTTTGGGAATTGGCATTGGGCGACTGTTCCGCTTTGGTGGGTTGAATTTTAACGCCGCCATTGATACGGAACGAAACCTGTCGTTGGGGCTGACTTATAACATTAGTGTGGGCCGTGTCCCAGATTCTGTGCGCTTGTTTGCAAATTCGGAAAACCAGATGATTGATTACGGAACAATATACGCGCATGCGACGGACAACACGGGGGCGCCCGTACCGGATGTCGCACTGATTGTGAACGGTCGCGAGGCACCGTCTTTGACCGATGCCAATGGCGATGCAATCATTACAAATCTGGAACCATATCAAAAATCTATGATTGTCGTGGACGAACAAAATGTATCCGACCTGTCACTGGTTCCGGAATGGACGGAACAAAAACTGGTTCTGCGCCCCGGTGCGGTTCGGCCGATTGACATAGTGTTTAATCATTTGGGCGCAATAGAAGGGCAATTGATATCCTTTGCCCCGAATATGGTGTACATGATATATATTCAGGACGCGAACGGTGAAATTGTTGCGACGCGCCGTGCGGATTCAAACGGCGGATTTGTATTCAATGGCATAAAATACGGCGATTACACTTTATGCGTCGTAAATTCAAAAGGCCAGGTCACCGGCCGAATGAACATAAAAATTGACCGCGCGTTTCAAACGATAAAGACCCCGCTTTCCAAGATGTAGTGCGGGTAATAAAAAACCGCACCGAAAATGGCGCGGTTTGTTTTTCGTATTCGTAAATTAAAACGAATAGCGGGCCCCAACTTTCAATTCATGGGCGTACACAAATTCGCCGGCGATTGTGGACGAATTAAAGCGATACGCAATATCCGCCGCCCAGTTGTCAGTAAAGTGATACGCGGTGCCCAGCGCCACCTGCCATTCAAATTCCGTTTTATCATTCTTTATGCCGTCAACTGGAATCGGGTTGCCGTTAACGCTGACATTAACTGTCGCCTTTTGCTCATATGTTCCGACGCCGATACCCGCACCGATATACGGCGACCAGTTTGAGTTCTTGATTTCGAAATCATAATACACATTCGCCATGTAGGAATTGTGCTTTACAGACGTTTTTGTTGACGCGTTAAGTGTGATTGGCCCCATGGGTCCGGAAAAGATTGTGTAATCATCTTCGGATGCACTGCGCAGGGCGAATTCCAATTCACCGCGCAAGTGGCCCCATTTTATACCGGCTGTAATTTCGCCCGCAATCGCGGCATCAAATTTCATGTCGCCGCCGGCATCTTCGACAATGCCCGCACCGGGGTTTATTATTGTGGCAAGTTGCGGATTGAATCCGACGCGCTTTGCGGATGTGCCCGCCTTGTCAACGACCACGCCCAGGCCGACGTACGGTGTAATGTCCGCCGCAATGGCACCGGTGGATGCGGTTGCCGCCAATGCAATAATTCCAAGTGTTTTCTTCATGATCTATCTCCTTTCTGGTTATGGGAAAATTATCCTATCATAAAATTATAATGTCAAATGTTTTAATCCATATTTTTTAGGAATAGGTGCAATCTAAACACTTGCATTGAAAGTGTAAAATCGTTAAAATTTATAACAATTTTAGTGGCGGGTGGGGTGAATATAGATTTCAAATTTTCAAATGACACGGCGGCAATATGTGTTGTCGGTGATTTTGTTCGCGCAAATGTGGCGCTGGGGGATTTTATTGCTGAAATTCGGCGCCGCAAAATACACAAAATAAATGTTTCACTGGGTGGTGTGAAAACTTGGGATTCGTCTTTTTTGGTGTTTATAAATCAGTTGCATGATGCGGCCGAAAATTATGGGTTGGAATTAAAGATTTCGGGAATGCCGCCCGGGGCGCGGCGCATGCTGTTAATGATGCGACGTGGGGCGCCGGCGGCCGTGCGCGTGTTGGACGAAAGGTTGTCTTTTGTTGAATTTTTGGGTGAATACGCCATTCGAACATATGCGGCGATATGCGGTGGCGTCGCATTTATCGGCCGCGTTTGCAGGTCTGTTGCGCGTATGGTGCGTGGATGCGCCCAGACACGCGCGACGGATTGGTTTTTCGCACTTGATGCGGTCGGGCCGCGCGCAATTGGGATTGTTTCGCTTATCAGTTTTTTAATCGGATTGATTCTAGCCTTTGTCGGGGCGGCCCAGTTAAAGTTGTTTGGTGCGCAGATTTATGTCGCCAGTCTGGTTGCGATTGCATCCGTGCGCATTATGGGCGCAATGATGACCGGCATAATAATGGCGGGCCGTACCGGGGCGTCGTATGCAGCGACAATCGGCACAATGCAAACAAACGATGAATTGGACGCATTGGATACTATGGGGATAAACAAAATTGATTTTCTGGTGTTGCCGCGGGTCGTGTCATTAACCCTTATGATGCCAATATTGACGATGCTGGCCGACATAATGGCGGTGCTGGGCGGGGCGTTTATCGGCGTGTTGATAATGCGCATTCCGGCGGGCGAATATTTTGCCTACACAATGCAGGCAATTGATATGCGAAATTTTTCTGTGGGGATTTTTCACGGCCTGGTATATGGCATTATAATCGGATTGTGCGGGTGCTATTACGGTATAAAATGCGGGCGTGACGCCGGGTCTGTTGGAATTGCGACGACGCGCGCGGTTGTTGCGTCAATTGTATGGATGGTTATTGCAACCGGTATCATCACATTTTTATTCGAGGTAATCGGCATATGACAAAACCATTAATATCTGTTTCAAATTTAAGTATCGGATACGGTTGCCGCGTATTGATGAAAAACATGTCCTTTGACATAAACAGGGGTGATGTGTTCGCCATAATGGGCCCCAGCGGATGTGGTAAAAGTACGCTTTTGCGCGTTATGACTGGACTGATTGCGCCATTGTCCGGAACGATAAGTGTTGGGGGACGTGATTTTACGGGCGATGAATGCGCGCGTTGTGATATTATGCGTAACATCGGTATTTTATATCAGGGCGGCGCATTGTTTGGTTCAATGACCGTTGCGGAAAATATTGAATTGCCACTGCGGCAGTATACGGGGTATTCCGATTCCATGATACGCGATATTGTCGATATGAAATTGACACTGGTTGGATTGCCCGGTGTTGGCGATTTATATCCGTCGCAGTTAAGTGGCGGCATGAAAAAGCGCGCGGGTTTGGCACGGGCGCTGGCGCTGGACCCGCAGATTGTGTATTTTGATGAACCGTCCGCCGGTCTGGATCCGATTGCGTCACGCCAGTTGGATGATTTGATTTTGGAAATCAACCATGCGATGGGGACGACGATAATTTTGGTTTCGCATGAATTGGAATCGATATTTACCGTTGCGAACAATTCGATTTTTCTGGATACCGCACGGCATGAAATATCGGGGCGGGGCAATCCAAACGATTTGCGGCGAAATCCGCCGAACGCGACCATAAAACAATTTTTAACCAGGGGAAAAACAAATGAAAAATCAGCCGAATAGAAAAACGGTCGGTGCATTTATATTGGCCGGGATTGTGGGGTTTGTTATAATAACATGCGTGTTGCTGGGGGTCGGGCTGCGACGCGAAAAAAACATGTATGTAATGTATTTTCATGAATCAATAAACGGCCTGGCGGTGGGTGCGCCCGTCGTATTTAGCGGGGTTGAAGTTGGCAAGGTCGCCAAGATAGAAATTGTTCCAAACATTGACACATACAAGTTTAACATACCTGTTTATGTAAAGTTCAATGATATTGAAAAAACAATATCTGTTTTGCCCGGTCGTAATGAATTGTCAGAGGAAAAGCTGCTGGCGGAAATGATAGAACGCGGCCTGTATGCGCGGCTGATAAAGCAAAACTTGTTGACCGGGGCCCTGATGATAGAATTGGATATGCGACCGGCCAAGACGCGCATCAGCCATATTGAAAGCGATTACATAGAAATTCCGACCGCGTTGTCGTCCATGACTGAATTGTCTACAAATGTCCAGGATATGCCGTTCCGGGCCGTTATGGATAATTTGAACAGCACATTGACCGAAGTGCGCGAGGTTTTAACCCCTGCGGCCAAAATCGGCAATGATTTGGCAAAAAAATCGGCGGTCACACTTAACAATTTTAATCAGGCGGTTCAAGATGTCAGCCGGGCGGCAAATTCCCTGCGCAATTTGGCCGAATTTTTGGAACAGCATCCGGAATCTTTAATAAGGGGTAGATAAAATGAAAAAAATTATACAGTTTGCATTAATTGCTGCGGCGTTGGGGGCATGCGCATCCAAGCCGGACAACACATTGTTTTATACATTCAAAGATGCCCAATCCGTCACACCTGTTTCACAGCGCAGGGTTACCGTTGACATTGAACGGGTGAAAATACCGGAATATATAAATCGACCGCAAATTGTGACTGTTGACGGTGTGAATGTAAATATTATGCCGGACGGGCGTTGGGCGGAAAATTTATCACCGATGATTCAACGCAAATTGATAACGGACATCGGCACATATATGCCACGGGCATCGGTCAAAAATTCCAATTTTATGGCCGATTCCGGTGAATATTCTGTGTTTGTGGAAATATATAAACTTGACGGCGCATTGGGGGATGCGGCGCAATTACGCGGCATTTATTCAATAATGGGTGCGGGCGGCGAAACATTAAAGACGAAAAACATGACCTATTCGGTGTCTGTCGGTGACGACTATGATGAATATGTTGATGCAATTGGCGTCATGATTGAAACACTGGCGCGCGACATTGCGACCGAATTGGCGAAATAATGGAAACGGAATGTGTGCGGCTGTTAAAACGAATGTGATGCGAATTTTGGATGCACACCGCATCCCGTATCAGCATTATGAATACGACGCATCCAAATTTCTGGACGGGGCGTCAATCGCCGCCCACCTGGGCCAGGATGCGCGCCGTGTTTTTAAGACACTGGTCTGTACGACACCGTCAAACAAAATTTTTGTTTTTATGGTGCCGGTATGCCATGAATTGGATTTGAAACGCGCGGCGGCGGCCGCCGCAAATGAAAAATCATTGGCCATGCTGCATCAGCGTGATTTGCTGGCTTTGACGGGTTATGTGCACGGCGGTTGCAGTCCGATTGGAATGAAAAAGCAATTTATAACAATTGCGGACGCATCAATTTTAGAATTTGAAACCATTATATTCAGTGCCGGCCGCGTTGGGCATCAGGTTGAAATCTCGCCCCGTGATTTGGGGCGGATAATTCCGTTAAAGTGCGCCAATGTTTGTGCGTGATTGCTATTCCGTATAATGACAGTCGGCGGTAAAAGAATATGTGCCACTTTCGTCCGTCAGCGTAATATCCGACAGTAAGTTTCCCGTTGCCATTGGGATATAACACGAAGTTATTCCCTTGGCGCCCGCGCTGGATGTGGCACCGGCGCCGAATTTAGCGCTGGATATGTTATCGGTCGGTGCCGGACATTTTGTGCAATCGGACGCATTTGTTCCGAATGTTGTTGTGTTCGCGTCATAGTATCCGACCGCGCATCTGTACTCTGTTCTTGTTGTACATTTGCAGGTTATTTTATTCAGGGTGTATGTCGTGCGTTCCTGATATGCGGCGCCAATTTCCGGCGCAGCCCAGTTGCTGGTGCCTTCGGGGCAAAAAGTGTTTGGACAATCGGAACTGGTGCCGTCAAGTGATGAACAATAGGTTGCATTTGGCGCGCATATACATGAATTTGTGCAACTGTATGCCTTGCAGGTTTTTGTTTGGCAATCCGTTGCGGTTGTCATTGATAATTGACAGGCACTGCCGTCACTTACGCCGTATTGAAGTTGGCATGTGCTTTTTAATGGATCTACTGGCAGCACATCTGCCGTCAGCGCCCATGTTGATGTAACAAATTGGCATAAAATAATGACGGATAATTTTTTTAACATTTCTTTCCCCCTTTGTAACCTTTGTGATTGGGAAAGAATATGCAAATATAACGACACATAACCCACGCGAACGCGTCGCGCAGGATGAGTTAGCGTAATATCTTGGTATTCTAAGCCAATCTACTAACCATTTATAAAAATGTGTTCCAAAAAACAAACCGCTTAAGTTAGCGGTCGGGAGTTAGAATGTCAGATATTATTGACCCCATTGTCTTACGAGCAACGGCATCCCGACCAGTAATCGGGACATAATTTGCAGTCGTGTAATATCTTGGTATTCTAAGCCAATCTACTAACTATGTTCGTTGTTCATTTCAGAACAAGTTAATGTTATCAATCCGGCGAATAAAATGCAAGGCCAATAAATCAAACACTGGCTTTTAGAAACTGCAATATGTCGTTTTGTACCTGGTCCCAGTTTATTTCCATAAGCAGTTCGTGACGCGCATCCGGGTATAGAATCAGTGTCAGGTTATCCAGATTGTGTGCCTTGTAAGCGTTATATAATGATTTTGCAAATGTCGCGTTCAGGCTTACCATGTCGCGCGTGCCACTGATAATCAGCATCGGTGTCGTCCGGCATGCCGTGCCGTTTAGATGCATTAAATTCTTGAACAGTGAATAGTAAAACCCATATGAAAAGTATTTTGCGCGCATCGGATCCGCGTCATGTGCGGCGACCTGGTCTGCGTCGCGTGTCAGACGACTAACGCCGCCGGATTTTCCGCGTATTGGTGAAAAGAATTCCAGAAACTTGGCCGGACTGTTCGGACCGCGAATCTTTACGCCAATCCATGCCACGGCCAGTGCGATTATTAAAAACGCCTTGGGATATTTGGCCGAACCGGATAAACAGACGCCCGCAGTGCATATGTTTGTATCGGATATCAAACGCTGGGTTATAAAACTGCCGTAACTGTGGCCGAACAGAAACAAGGGCAGGTTATATTTTTCTTTTAGATAGCCCATTATTTCCAATTCATCATGTAATGTTGATTGAAACAGGTCTGGGTCGTCGCCAGGCCGGCCGATTTTGTCGGGTGTGCCCGCAGTGCGGCCGTGGGCGCGGTGATCGTCACCGAAAACGATGTACCCGTTTTTGTTCAGAAATTTTGCAAACCGGTCATAACGGCGAACATGCTCGTCCATGCCGTGAATTATCTGAACAACACCAATCGGATGCTTTACATCATCCCATAATGTGCAGAATAGTTTTGTGCCGTCGGTTGTGTGAAATATTTCTTCTTTCATGTGTAAGTACCTGTCGCGGCAATTATATATGGGCACTGTCCGCGTGTTTATAGGTACCTTTTCCGAAATTATTTTTATGCGTTTTGGCCCGCGACAAATCCACTGGCCCAGGCCCAGTGCAAATTAAATCCGCCCAGGTCGCCGGCAATATCCAATACTTCGCCGGCAAAGAACAAATTGCGGCACAATTTCGATTCCATTGTCTTGGACGATATGTCGCGTGTTGATACGCCGCCACGAATTATTTCGGCACTTTGCAGGCCGTGATATTTTATGGCTTTTACGGGTACGACAATACCGGTTAATTTTGACGATATTGCCCCGATTGTTGAATCGCTGATGTCGGCAATGTTTTTATCAATGTTGTCTGCCGCCCATTTTGCAATGCGTGCCGGCAGTTTCTGCGACAATAATGATGTCAGTTTTCGTTTCCCGTCCGTTTTTCGCGCACCGCGCAACCATTCGGCGACATCCGTGCTCGGCAATAAGTTTATCACCCAGTCATTGTTTGTGTCGCGAACCGTCGCACGGTATACGGCCGGCCCGCCAATTCCAAAGTGAGTGAACAACATGTCGTCCAATATGCTATTTTTACCAATACGGATTTCGACCGGAATTGATATGCCGGCAAATTCCGTCGGGAAAATTTTTGATTCAATGCCGCACAGGGCGGGGCGCACCGGAACAATTGTGTGCCCGAATGATTTTGCTATTTTAAATCCAATATCTGACACGCCGATTGCACCAAATGATGTCCCGCCGGATGCGATAATTACGGATTGCGCAGTCAAATTGCCGTGGGCGGTTTCAACAGTAAATTCGTCGCCGCTTTTTTTAACGCCGCATGCGGTCGTGTTTAACAATATATCGGCCGCGCCGGCATCCGAAACCAATGCGTCGACCACGCTTTTTGCGCCGGTGGCGCAAAAATACTGTCCGGGTGCCTTTTGCGTGTATTGCAAATTGTGTTCGGTCATCCAGTCTAAAATATCATTTGGTGAAACGCGTGAAATCGCACCGCGCACAAAATCCGGGTTTTCGCCAAAGTATCTGTCACGCGCGGCGGCCGCGTTTGTAAAGTTGCACCGTCCACCGCCGGATGCGGCGACTTTGCGGGCGGGTGCATCGCCCATATCCAGCACCGCCGTGCGTCGTCCGCGGGCGGTTGCAATTCGTGCCGCGGTTAATCCCGCCGCACCCGCGCCAATGATAATCACATCATATGTTTTCATCGCAGAAATCTTTGTTAAAAACATCCGCCATTTGGCGGATGCGTTCAATTACCACATTACGTAGCCTTCGTTACAGGTTCTTACGCATTTCTTGCGTGAAGGATCCCAAATCATGCTGCCGGTTTCGTCGGAATACCCGTTTATGTCGCAAATCGGCACACATTCATTAGATGCCGTATCAAGGTTGTACAACTCGCCCTGATACATGCAGGATGCAATTTCGCAGTTCCCGCCCGGCAGATATGAACTTACCGCCACTTCGCCCAATACGCTGAAACGGTTTTTGCATTCGCCGCATTCAACACCATGCTCATTGGTTAACGACGGGTCGTTTGTATATCCTGCCGTGCATGTTTCGGCGACGCATTCACCCCACTTCTGGGCGGCTTCGTTCCATTGCTGGACACCGCTGCCTATTTTTACACCACCACGTTCAATGGTGCAGGGACGTTCGTCCAGAACGCATGCATTTGATGTCAAATGGTATCCGTCAATGCATTCCTTGATTGTGCATTTGCCGAATGCCTTCAGGTTGAAATCCCATACCTGTTCCGCATAGATTGCGTCTGCGGCCGGACATTCCTGAACATTTTCAACGCAGGCGCGGCCATCCGGTGTCGGGTGGAATCCGGTCATGCAGAGTGTAATCGAGCAGTTCGCGCCGTCGGCGTACAGTATCGCATTGTCGCGATCGCATGGTTCGCATCTGCCGCCAATCAGTTCATAATCTGGGTTGCAGTGCTTTTCAACACACTTGGTGCCGTCGACAATTTCACACGGATTACCCGTATCGGATTCGCCGGTATACTGGCATTCGGTCGGATATTGTTCCGTTCCGTTCACAATATGCGCCCAGCCGTAATCCAATCTGTAGTCTTCGCATGTGACATAGCATTGTTCTGTTTGGAATGAGCCCTCCGGCGCATTCGGATGTGTTGTCGGACATGCGACCGGGGCTGCACTGCCACCGGTGCAGATGTGATTTTCCGGGCAAACACCGCATTCGCCGTCTGGCGTCACATATGTCCCGGCCACGCATGCCGTCGCCGCACAGGTGTTGACACCGCCCTGGGTTATGGTTCCGGAAACAGCGGTTGCGTTTTCAATGTCCGATGTGATGCACATGCGATAGCAGTCGCTTTCCGCCTTGGTTGCCTCGGCAGAGTTCGGGAATTCCGTCGGACATGCGGTGGTTTCAAATGCGCCCGCCGGGCAATAGGTGTTCACCGGACATCTTGCTATTGTGTTGTCGCCCGGACATACACGGCCCGCCTGGCATGTTAGGCACTGGCCCTTGGCATTATCCAGGTATGCACCGCGTACACACAAATCCACGCGGCAGTCAGATGTGCCGTCCTTATACGCATGACCCGTCATGGATGCCGCATTTGTGGCAAGCGCGCAATCGGCATAACATTTACCTTCATCTGCGGTGCCATAATCCGAATACGGGTGTGTCGCCGGACAAGATTCTACGCGGCTGTTGCCCGGGCAATAGCTGCCTTGGGTGCACAGCGTGCATGAATACGGGTTGGCCGGGTCAACCATATATCCGGCATCGCATATCGTATCGTATTCACATGCCGCAATTGATGTACCGTCAAAATGAACTTCATTTACTTTCGGCGTCAATACACCATGTGCAATGGTAAGTTGTGCGCATGTGTTATAGCATGCGGTGGCGTCCGCCGCACCGGTATCGGCCGTTGTTACGGTTGCATCGGCGCCGGCCAATGAACTGCACAAGGTTACATGTGTGTCGCCGTCCGGGCTGAACGCCCCCTTGGCCACAACAGAACATGTGATGTCGGTATTGTTCAGCAGATAATATCCGCCATTACACGATATGACATTTGTTGTACAACTGCGGTCATAAGATGCGGAACCGGCAAAGTAGTGGCACGTTTGATCACCGAATCCGGTGCCGTCCGGCAATTTTTGATTCATGCGCGTCGTGCGGCAATCGTCAATAAACATGGAACCGGATTCCGACTGGATATATCCGCCAAGCGGGTCAACCGGACATGTGCGTTGACAACCGTTTGTATTGCTGGTTTCAGTACCCGCAATCACATTGACGCCCGGGCAATACATTCCGACCGGGCAATCCAACCCGTCATACGTTTTGCGTTCCGTACATTCAAAGATTTCTTCGGTCCAATGGGCATACAGGGTTGTGTCCGCATTAAAGGTGGTATTTGCAGGCAACACCAGGTTGTCGGAAATAACCAGATTTCCGTCCACAGGTTCCGTATAGTATCCCAAGAATTCCCAATCAGTGCGTGTCGGAACCGGGGCGACCGATATGGCGCGCGTTGCGTCCGCATCACTGAACCAACCCTTTGGATGTTGATATATTGTCTGTATTGCAGGCGTTCCGCCGTTTGCGTCCAGTGTTATCGCATAGACAATCGGATTACACGTGTTTGTTGCCGAATCATATGTATATCCGTCATTACATGTTACCGTCATGTCGCATGTGGCTTCGTTTACGATACGGCATGTTTCGGTATCCGGATAATATTTGCCACCGGTTGAATTTTGCGATTCATCATATTCGCATGTGGCATTTTCCGGACATTGCGGACGTGTGCATGGTTCAAAACATGTTGTAAAGCATACATTGGGGCCACTGCTGTTGTTTGCGGGTGATTGTGTAAAGACCCCTTCGTATCCCGGTATTGCAGAGCATAAATCGCAACTGGCTTTGTTGTTGGAATAGTACGTCATATCACAGAACAACGTGTTTAATTGGCAATACCTGTCGGATTCGGCAACCTGGCACGTGGTGTCGCCATAGTATTGGATGCCGTTTACTACGGTGCCCTCAACCCATGTGCATGATGTGCTGTTTTCAGGGCAGGTTCCGGTTTCGCATGTCGTTGTGCATTCCTGATAACATTGTGTTTCCGCATTTGCGCCAGTGTCAGATGTGTATCCGTTCGGGCATGTCGCGTCACACCCGGCCACACCGATAGTAGTTGTTCCGACCCCCGGGCAATATTTGCCCGCCGGACAGTCAACCATGTTGACCCCGTCATACATTAGGCCTGCCGTACATTCTATGGTCTGGACGCACTGCGTGCCAACCAATGTGTACCCGTCTTCGCAGGTTAATGCGGCACAGACCGTCGCCGCGTCTTCGGTCATTCCGACCGTGCCGGTCACGGTCAAGGAATGCGCAACATCCGCGACGGTGCATTCGCGTTTACAAATTTGTTCGGGTGTTTCCGCATCGCCACCATTTATTTCGCAAGAGTTATATTGTCCCAATGGGTAATCGCCGGTACACTGTACGGTGCAATCTGTACAAACACCGTTCACCGGATGTGTCCCGGATGCGCAACTGCATCCCTGGTCTTGGTTACTGTTACATGGCGACCATGCGGCGTATATTGTGGTAGATGCCGTAAATGTCATGGAATTGCTGCCGGTGGTGGCGGTCGGGCTGGTTGCCCATCCCATGAATATGTATCCCGGTCGTGCCAGCGGATTGGCTGCCACCGTCCAGCGCGGCAGGTCGCATTCGCCATTGTTCGGGCATGTACAGGTCGAGCCGGAACAATGTTCCGTATCTTCCAGTTGACCGGTGCCGCCGTTATAATCCAATGTGACCGTTACACCACAGACCGGCGCCGCCGTTCCGCCCGCGCAGGAACATCCCGCCGGACATGCAGTGCACTCGTTTCTTTCGGTCGGCGTACCGTTATAAGATCCGTCAAGGGTCATATAATAACCCGCAGAACAACTGGTATACTTTTTATAATCGGGGCATAAATACCCGTCGGCCCGTACGCCGCCGGATATAAATATCATAAATAAAGATGCCAAGAAACCCAGGAAATAGCGCTTTTTTTCCATAATCTTCCTCTCTTTTAGAGGTATTTTAGAAAAAATGGCATATGTCGTGCAAGAGAAAAAATAAATATTGGTGAGTTTCCTAAAAAATAAAAAACACGCCCGCGGCGTGAAAATAAATTTTTTGGTGGGTTAGGTAGGACTTGAACCCACGACCAAAGCGTTATGAGCGCTCCGCTCTAACCAACTGAGCTACTAACCCACGGCGCATATTATATATGTTTTGCCGCGCGTTGCAAGATAAAAATTTATATATTTTTAATATATGCTTTATTTTTGCGCGTCTGTGTGCAATTATTAAAGCAATGAGCTTGATTGCACCGATTTTAAACGAAACCCAATTGGCGGCCTTTGACGCAATAGAGAAGGGGAATAAAAATCTGCTGATTCTGGGCCAGGCGGGAACCGGCAAATCAACATTTGTAAATTATTTGAAATCCGCATCGAAAAAGCGCGTGATTTGCGCGTGTCCGACCGCGGTGTCGGCGCTTAATGTCGGCGGCCAGACAATTCATTCGCTGTTTCAGATACAGCCGCGCGATTTTATAATGCTGGAATTTGTAAAACTAAAGGCGAAACCGCGGAACATCTTGAACGCGGCGGACGTTCTGATTATCGACGAAATTTCCATGGTCGCCCCCGATTTGTTGGATGCGATGGATTATTTGGCGCGGGCGGCGCGCCATAATAACGACCCCTTTGGCGGGTTGCAGGTTGTTGCAATCGGCGACCTGTTTCAGTTGCCACCGGTCATCACCCGTGACGCGATGCAATACTTTGAACGCGAATACGAACATCCCAATGCGTATTTCTTTGACAGTGCCGCTTACAAGCGCGCGCATTTTCAGAAAATATCATTTGATTTGGTTTATCGCCAGAATGACAACGCATTGTTACAGAATCTGATGCGGTTGCGTGGCGGGGACACCGGGGCGCTGCAATTTTTCAATGCATGCCGCATTGATGACGAAGAACGTCGTCGGAACGCCGTTATAATAACGCCGTTTCGTGCGGTTGCCGAACGAATAAATGCGGAACGGCTGAATCAGATATGCGCACCGGAAATTACATATAACGGTGAATTGACCGGTAATTTTTCAGAACGCGACGTACCGGCGCCAATGAATCTGACACTAAAAGTCGGGGCGTTGGTGGTGTTTGTTAAAAACGGCGACAAATGGCATAATGGTTCCATGGGAATTGTTGAGGCATGCGGCGCCCGCGAAATAATTGTCAGGTTGTTAAACGTGTCGCGTGATGTTGTCGTCGTTAAACCGGAAAAATGGCAAAAGATAGAATATTCACGCGATGAAAACGACCGTCTGGTGGAAAATGAGGTTGGCGCATACAAACAGTTCCCATTAAATTTGGGATATGCAATGACGATACACAAGGCACAGGGAAAAACACTGGATGCCGTCGTCGTGGACATTTCGCGCGGCGCGTTTGCGCATGGCCAGACATATGTCGCATTGTCGCGCACCCGTGCGGCGTCGGACATGCATGTTGCGACGCAATTGTGCACGCGTGATGTTATCTTTGATCAAAGGGTTTTGGATTTCGTATCGGCGGCGGATTGACCGGTCATGGCCTTGTCCAGCAGATGCGTATTAACAATGGAAATCATACGGTTTGCAGTGACGACAAAATGATCAAACAGGCTGATATCGTTCTTGGCCAGTATTTCATATAATTCGGCGGTTGTTTTTATGTCGTCTTCGGAAAACGCCGGGTTCCCCGACGGGTGGTTATGTACCAATAAAACACTTTCCGCGCGCAGATAAAGCGCCATGCGCAGAATTTCAAGCGGATAAACCAATGCGTGCCGGTCCGAACCAACGGTGTGCATTTTATCTTCAATAACCGACATGTCGCCGCGCAAATACAATACATGAAATTCTTCGACATCGTTGCCGCCGATTATAAATTTGCAGTAATTGGTCAGTTGTTCATATTGCTTGAAAACATTTTTTGTTTTTATTTGTTCATAACATTGCAAAGTGGCCGCACGATGCATTGCCTTTATGGCCTTTACAATGGCGGGGCCGACCCCTTCGACCATCATCAGGCGTTCCACCGGTGCGCACATAACACTGTGAAATGTTCCAAATTTATCCAATAGACGGCGCGCCTCTAAACGCATGTTGCGGCGTGGAACGGCCAGTGTCAGAATGAATTCCAGCAATTCATAATCGGTTATTTTGTCCGCCAATAATTTGTCGCCCAGACGCTTTCTGTGGCCGGCGCGAAATAATGGATCGGATTTTTTCATGAGCTCTCTCCGGGGTAAATAGTTTATAAATTCTTGGTCATTAAAATTGCATCAATCCCGTCATAATACTTTGGACGCATGCCGCATTGTGTAAAGCCGGCCGTTTCGTAAAGGCCGCGGGCGGGAGTGTTGTTTTCGGCAACCTCCAAAAATATTTTTTTTACGCCGCGTGATTTCAATTCTTTTTCCACAATCCCCAGCATCGCGGACGCAATTCCGGTGCGGCGTGCGCCGGGGGCGACACCGATTGTTATTATTTCGGCTTCGTCCGCGGCCGCGCGGTACACGATAAATCCATTCCGGCTGGCGATAATGTCACAGCCCGATTTTTTCAGGTCTGAAAAGTCCTGGGCCGTCCATGGTTTGTTCGGAAAGCACTGCGCATGCAGATTTTCTAATTCATTCAGCATTTGTGTTTTTCTGTTTTGGTTGTTCCGCATAACTGGGGCGCAGGTACATCGGCACCGCCGGCACTTTTTCGCCCTTCGCCAATTTGTCGCGTACAATTTGAACGCCGCGCGTCAAATCAAACGGTTTGTGCCCGACGGTGCGCGGACATTCCATTTGGCGGGTTTCCAGTTCGTCTATGCCCATGGTGCATGGCGCAGTTTTTGTCGATGCCACAAAGAAATCACCGCGACCGGAATCAATTGCGACGAATGCGTCTGGTGTGTCCGCCAGATATAATTCAAATGCGTTAATTGGCACAACCGGGATTTGCAATCCCAACCCCAGCCCTTTGGCATAGGCGATTCCCAACCGAATTCCAGTAAAACTGCCGGGACCGACGACAACGCCGATTGCCGTTAAATCGCGCCATGTGGCGCCGCATTCCGTTATGAATTTTTCACATTCCGGCGCCAATGAAAGCGATTGTTTTTCAACCGAAATACGCTTGTGCACATCATTCAATACGAATTCCAAATCTGCCCCGGATGTGTTTATTATCAGAATCATTTTTATTTGCTATGTTGCATTAGTTTGCGTTGAACCATTTGGATGACCAGACCGCTTAATAAATTCGCGGCATATTTATGCATAAGTTTCTGCATTTCATTTTTTGTAGATGATTATATACACTGCGCGCCAACAATGCCTTGTTAGTGTATTCCTTGGGAATGTTTTTCAATCCGCCTTTGTTTATAACCCCCAGTGAATATAAATATTTTTTACCAAGGGATGTTTTAACAATAATCTGGGTAGATATGATTGAAAAATTGTCGGATTTTATCGTAAATGTATGTTGTTCAGCATAGTCGTGTTCAGTGGAAAAATGCCGTTTGCCCATTCCATCGTGGATAGGGGATTCCAATTTTACGATTTGGCGATATAAGTTAATTTGTTGTAGCGGTAGCATTTAGTTTCCTTTAGGCGTTTATGCCAAATCCGATTTTTTTAGACATGCCGGCGGTTTTGCGCACCGACAATAATTTGTCGATTTTGTCCGTGGTAAATTCCGTTTTTATGTCGTCGCCGTTGTTTTCCAAAAGTGCGCGGCGCAACATGGCCGTTAATGTGCGTTGCAGTTCGCGGACACCTTCTTCGGATGTATATTTACGAATTATGTGCCGTATTGCATCGTCATCAATCACAATGTTTTCTGTATTCCACCCGGTGTCATCCGCAGCGCGCCGAACAAGGTGTTCACGCGCAATGTTTACCTTTTCATCTTCGGTGTATCCGGGGATTTCTATTATTTCCATACGGTCTTTTAACGCGCTGGACAAATTCAGACTGTTTGCGGTCGCGATGAAAACAATATTGGACAGGTCAAAGTCCACCTCAAGATAATGGTCGCGAAAGGTTTTGTTTTGTTCCGGATCCAAAACTTCTAATAATGCAGATTCCGGGTCGCCGCGATAATCGCGCCCCATTTTGTCGATTTCGTCCAACACAATTACCGGATTGTCCGCCTTGCAACGCTTTAACGCATCCATAATGCGCCCCGGCTGCGACCCCAGGTAGGTTTTCCGGTGGCCGCGAAAATGCGCCTCGTCTGAAATCCCGCCCAGCGAAATTCGCTGATATTTGCGGCCCAGTGCCTCTGCAATAGATTTGCCGAGTGATGTTTTTCCAACGCCCGGCGCGCCGACAAAACACAAAATGCTGCCCTGGTTGCGGGCGGTTTTCTTCATTACCGCAATGTGTTCCAAGATTCTGTCTTTGACGGCCTGCATCCCGGAATGGCGTGAATCCAAGATTTTGCGTGCGGCATCTAGATCTATTTTGGATTTGTCTGATTTTCCCCACGGCATAGCCAGCAGTTCGTCCAAATACGCCTTTAATATCGCGCCGTCGTTTGACATCGGCGCCATTTGACGCATGCGCCGCCATTCGGACATCGCTTTTTCGCGCGCCGCGGCGGGCATCGCCGATTTTTCAATCGCCCGGCGCAGGTTTTCGCCGTCAATATCGTCGTCTTCGCCCATTTCTTTTTGAATGGCGCGCATTTTTTCCTGTAATATTGCCTCGCGACGGCCGGATTCCATTTGCTGTTGAACGCGGCGGTTGATTGTTTCTTCTATCTTGGCGGTTTCGCACATCAAGTTTATGTGTTCCAGCAGCAGTATCAATTTTTCCCGCCATGTGCCGGTGCATAATATTGTTATTGCCGTATCCGTATCAATATCCGCCATTTGAATCACCGCGTCAACAAACGCCGGCAGGGGATAGTTTTGCACGATATTGCGCAGTTTATCCATTTTGAATCGCCGTGTCGCAGACAGTAATTGCATATTTTCCGCAACGCGGTCACGCAGGGCGACGGTTTGTTCAAACGCCATGTCATCCAAAACCGGTATTTCGCTTATGTCGCCGGAAAACACCCCGTTTTCCACGACAACGCCGGACAATTTTACCGCCGCGGTCGTGCGAATGATTGCGTGAATCGCCCCGTCCGGCATGCGTAAAACCTGGGCGACATCACCGACTGTGCCCACATTGTATAAATCATCGGGGCTGGTTGGGTAATTCCAACTGTGCTGTGCGGCCAAAACCACACGATGTGTTGATTCCGCGGCGGCCTCTATACATGCGATTGACATTGGGTTGTCAATATAGACCGGCACCGTTAAGCCGGGATGTACAACCAAATCGCGAACGGGTAGGATATATTCTTTCATGGTTATTTTAATATAAAACATTTTTATAGATTTTCAAGCCATAATAAAAATCCCCCAATCGGGGGATTTTACTTATCCGTGATTAAATTAACGGCGGCGGTTATAGCCGTTGAACTGCGCGGTGTTGCTGGAACGCTTTGACAGATAGCGCGCCGCAATCAGCACCAGCCATTCAAACGACATCAGCGCCAAATACAGCAATTTGTTTTCAATCCCGTGCGCCCAACCCAAAACATAAACCAATTGTGCTATAAAAGATATGTACAGGATTCCGAAAACACCCGTAAAAAATACTCGTTTTACTTTTCCAAACATTTTTTGTTCCTTTCTTTAATAATTTTACATGCCGGGTTTCTGGTGCCAGGCACCCGGCGGCCCCGCAATTGCTAAAACGGGCAGGCGGGCAATCGTCAGCCATACCCAACGCCATATTAGGCAGCCATTGCAAGCGGAACGTTATCGTTCGCATTCATTTTTTATCGGCTTTTAACGACGCCATGTCGGATTCACCCAGTTTGTCTTTCGTCATCTGTCGAATCTGTTACACCCCCGTATGTCTTATTGGTGGAGGTGCCGGGTACCGCCCCCGGGTCCAAAATGATTATTTCACAACGGATTCAGAATCATCACCGTTTGCACGGCATGTCAATTATAAATATTCCTGCTGGAAATTGCAAGTTTTTAAGTTATAATGCCAAAAAATAGGAAAAATTATGAAATTTTTAGACAAAGCAAAAATCTTTATCAAGGCCGGCGACGGCGGCAATGGTGCGGCCAGTTTCCGCCGCGAGAAATACATTGAATTCGGCGGCCCGAACGGCGGTGACGGCGGGCGCGGCGGCGATGTGGTATTTCGTGCGGTGCCAAATGTGAATACGCTGATTGATTATCGTTTCAAGACCAAGTTCGCGGCCCAGCGCGGTCAAAACGGCATGGGAAAAATGCGCACCGGGTATTCAGGCGAAACATTGGTTTTACCCGTTCCGACCGGTACCGTCATTTTGTCCGAAAACGAGGAAATAGAATATGCCGACCTGAACCGGGACGGCATGGAATACCGCGCGGTGCGTGGCGGCAACGGCGGGTGGGGCAACCTGCACTTCAAAAGCCCGACTAACCGCGCCCCACGCCAGGCAAACGACGGGCTGCCGGGCGAAGAACGTACGGTTGTTCTGCGCCTGAAACTGATTGCAGACATTGGTTTGGTTGGATTTCCAAATGCGGGGAAATCGACACTGTTGTCGGCGGTGACATCGGCGCGGCCAAAAATTGCAAACTATGCCTTTACAACACTTAACCCGCAATTGGGGGTTATGTACGCGCATGACCGCGAATTTGTACTGGTTGATTTGCCCGGCCTTATCGAAGGGGCGCACACTGGCGTCGGATTGGGTGATAAATTCTTGGGGCATGCGGAACGCACCAAGATGATTTTACATGTAATCGACGGCACGGAACCGGATTGGGCGGCCCGGTATCGCGCCATCCGTCATGAAATGGATTCTTATGGCGGGGGACTATTGGACAAGCCGGAAATGGTTATCATCAATAAAATCGACGCAATCCCCGCAGATGAATTGAACGATAAAATGACGGAATTCAAGAAATCCTTTGGCCGCAAAAAGAAACCGGAAATATTGACGGTCAGTGCGGCCGGCCGCATCGGTATTGATGAAATGGTTTCGGCGGTGGAACGACGCTTTCTGGAAATAGAACGTGTTGAAACAGACAAAGCCGCGGAATAAATCATGGTTGCATTTTGAGTTTTATTTGATAAAATTCATACCGCAAAAACAAACAAGAAAAGGAGAAGGCTCATGGCTTCATTAAAAGGCACACAGACTGAAAAAAATTTGTTAATAGCGTTCGCCGGCGAATCACAGGCGCGCAATCGTTATACCTTCTTTGCATCCAAGGCAAAAGATGAAGGCTATCAGGCGATTTCAAAAATCTTTTTGGAAACGGCCGATCATGAAAAGGAACACGCGTCGCGTCTATTTAAATTCATGGAAGGTGGCATGTTGGAAATAACCGCATCTTTTCCAGCGGGAAAAATTGGCACGACACTGGAAAATCTAAAGGCGTCCGCATTTGGTGAAAATGAAGAAAACACCGATATGTATCCGAAATTTGCCCAAATCGCCGCCCAGGAAGGTTTTCTGGAAATTGCAGAAGTTTTGAAAAACATCGGCTATGCCGAACGTTATCATGAATCGCGTTTCAAAGCCCTGGCAGAGGCGATTGAAAACGGAACTTTGTTCAAACAGGACAAGGTAGTCATGTGGCGTTGCACAAATTGCGGTAATTGGCACATCGGAACCGAGGCACCGAAAGTTTGCCCAGCATGTCTGCATCCCCAGGGCTACTTTATCAGTGAAGGTATCGCGGCACGTTGCGACACTAACGAAGGCTTTTGTGAATATACAAACATTGACTAATGTTTGATGCCGTAAAAAAATCCCCCAAAACGGGGGATTTTTATTTTGTATATGAGCAAGAGGACGTAAACGTATAGGTTCCGTTCGTCTCGGATAATGTAGCGCCGGCCGGCTGATAACAATGTGTTATCACAAGGGACCCTGCCGCACTGGATCCATTGGCGGGACATCTTTCACAACCTGTGGCCGAAAGCGATGCAATACCATAATATCCCGCGGCACATCTATATACGTTGCTTAACACACACGTGTTGCATTCACATTTGCGGTTTTCCTTGAATTCATATCCCTCTTTGTACGCCGACCATGTTGTGTCGCTTGTGCAACTTGTGTCGCATCCACTGCAACAATCATTATATTTAACCGTATTGGTGCATCCAGGAATGTCAATTGTGAGTTCTGTTAAGCTTTCGCCTGACGCACAACTGGTGCAAGATTCAACGCCGTATTGGCCGTCATAATATTTAAATGTGGAAGTTTTGCATCTGGCCAGATTTACACTCATGCAAAATGAGCCCGTCCCATCACCACATGTGGCAGATTCTGCGCACAATTTACTGATCGAAACGGCATATGAACCGGATGGCAATAATAGGAAGAAACTTATTATTGCGGCGATTTTTCCCCTCATGAATATATCCCCCTTGTTTTTTTTACAAAAACCACCAAATATTCGGTGGTCAGGAGGTTGAGAACAATCAGAAGAATTGTGTTGCGTATTTGTTATTTCGCAAACCCTCCTGACCAAAGTCAGGAGAATTTTTCGTCATAATAAAAACAGCGCCGTGTGTGCGCCCTTACCAAAACATTATGACGCTTCTGAAGAGGTTCTCACACCTCATCGACGAAATGCTCGTCAACTGTTACATTATACATCAATCGCCATATTTTTTCAAGCATTTAAAATGCCGCGGTAACCGCGGCCGATGTTTTAATATGCTTTCAACTTGCCCAGCACATCGTTTAACTTGCGTAATTCGCCGTTGGCACATCCGCGCCCGCGCCAAGCCAGCAGTTCTTCGCCGGTTTTTTGATCTGCAATTGATACATTAAAATTCCACCACCAAAATCCGCTGAACGGACAAAAGAAGGATTGGAATTTTTCCTGTCGTTCGGACACTTTCACAACATAGCGCGCATTATCTGGGATTTGTATCGAATCCAAATTCATTGATTCCAGTGTTTCACTGCTTTCCAAATCGCGTACGGATTTCGCCGTGCCAACAATAACCTTGTATCCGTGGTTTTCCAATTGCTCTTTTATGCTACGTTTCATGCCGTATCCGCCACGGTCTGCGAACACGATGCTGCCCGGCACCATTGTGTTGTCTTTTACATATGCACTGTTGCAGGCGCACAATGCACCACATATTAAAATTACCGATTTTTTCATGAGTGATTCCCCTCCCTAAAAAGACATGAGCCAAGATAGTTATATAAAAAATAGGAATATATTACAAGGTGTATTTATCAAAATGCGGTTAGGCTGCGCGTTCAAATCGCGGGGCGCACATGCATAAATTAAACCGCCGGCGATGCGGCGGCATAATTTCTGGTGCACCCGGCGCGATTCGAACGCGCAATCCCCGCCTTCGGAGGGCGATGCTCTATCCAGTTGAGCCACGGGTGCGATGAAAGCCATTATAAATATTTGTGAATAAAATGCAAGATGCTTTTATTTTTATCCGCGTTGTAGCGCAGCCAGCATATAATCATCCAAGTCACCGTCCAGGACCGCGTTTGAGTCGGTTTTTTCAACCCCGGTGCGGACATCTTTTACCAACTGATACGGATACAGAACATAGTTTCTAATCTGGCTGCCCCATTCGATTTTCTTTTGGGCGGCTTTGGCGGCGTCTTCCGCCTCGGCCCGCTTTTGCATTTCCAGTTCATACAATTTGCTGCGCAGCATTTTCATCGCCATTTCCTTGTTCTGAATCTGGCTGCGTTCATTTTGACATGTGACAACCGTATTTGTCGGCAGGTGGGTTATGCGCACCGCACTGTCAGTTTTATTAACATGCTGGCCGCCGGCCCCCGATGCGCGGTATGTGTCTATGCGCAGGTCTTTGTCGTTTATTTCAATTTCTATCGAATCGTCAATGTCGGGCCATACGTCAACCGATGCGAAACTGGTCTGACGCTTGCCATTTGCATTAAACGGCGATATGCGAACCAGCCGATGTACCCCGATTTCATTCTTTAGCCAGCCGTACGCACGGTCGCCCGATATGCGGTAAGTTATATTTTTGATTCCGGCGGTGTCGCCCTCGTGTTCTTCGATAACCTCGCACGAGAAGCCATGCCGTTCGGCCCAACGCGCATACATGCGCGACATCATCTGGGCCCAGTCCTGGGCCTCGGTCCCGCCGGCGCCCGCCTGGATAAACAAAAATGCGCCGTTATTGTCGGCCGGGTCGGAAAACAGGGTTATGAATTTTGCGCGATGGGCGGCGTCAAGCAATTTTTCAATCCCTGCAACTACATCCGGGTCATCCGGCGCAATTGCATACAATTCGCGCAACGTGTCAAAGTCAGATTCCAATGCGCGCAATTCGGCCAGTGACTTTTCGTGTGCGGATTTTTTCTGTAATAATGACCGTGCCGCATCGGGATTTGACCATAAATTCGGGTCGGCGGCCTGTTCATTTAATTTTGCGATTTCCGATTCCAGTTTTTCCGGGTCAAAGAAACCCCCTGACGGCGGAAATGTCGTCTGAAATCTGGTTAAAAATTTCGTTTGCAATAATCATAATCGGCATATTATCAATTTATTAATTCAAATCAACCGTTTTGTGCGATTATACCTTAAATGAATGTTTGCCTTTTTCTGCGCAATATGATAAAATTTTTATAACGAGAGGGATTTGAATGAAAAATAAACTCATGATATTTGGGGCGTTTGGCCTGTGTTTGCTGGGGGCGGACGCGATTGCGGTGTCTGCCGGGACCGTCGGTGCGGCGGACGCGTCGCGTGGTGTTTCCGTGTACACGCCCAGCACAAATGGGCAACGCGGCAGCCAGGGATTGGCCAATGCGTACATACAAAATCAGCGGAACACATATTACATGGTGACCCAGCCTGATGTTGATACCGCATGTCGTGAAAAAATATACAAGTGCCTGTCGGATTATTGCGGTGATGTTACCGTCGTCCCGGGCCAGCGTTCCGGCCGGTGCCAATACGCAACAGAAAGCGAATTATACAATTATGCATTGCTGTGCCTGCAAAAGGATACCAGTGTTTTGTTGCCACAGTATGCAACAAATACGCGAAATTCCGCCGGCGGCATGAATACGGCGGCGCGCCTGTGTCCGTCTTATGTTCAGCAGGAATTGATGTCATATCTGTCAATGTCCAACATGGCGACACAATTGTCAAAATCCCATTCTGATTTATGCCTGCAACGCCGCCAGGAATTAGAGGCAGCCATGTCATGCCATTCGGTTGCATTGGCGTATGGCAATGAAACATCCAGCATGCTGACCTCGCAATTAACTGATTATTGTGGCGCGGGTGTTCCGGGGGGCAGTGCGGAAATGGTGACACGATTTGCCAACGCCGGAAATGTCGGTGCAAACATCTGGGGCTGGGCCGAAAAGATAGTCAGCCTGGATTTAAACAAAAAGGGCGAAGATTGGCAAAATGCGGTTGACGCCGTTTTGGCCAGCTATACAAATCGCATGAATTTGGCCTGCGGTGACAATCTGCAGTTAAATACGGTTTCGCACACATCCGACGCATCCGCGTCACAGCCGACGGCACTGCAGACCGCGGCGGCCTTGGCGGTTGGTGTTGCGTTCCCGGGTACCGATGCCCCGCAGATTGAAAATCCGTATGAAAACTGGTCCATTTGGATGGAGGTTACATCACGTTCTGAATTATGGGATTACAACAGTGCCTACCAAATGGTTCAGGCGGCGTTAAGTAATCCTTCAACTACGCAGAATGCGTTTTTAACCAGCGCCCAGATGGATAACATGCAGACGGCATACAAGCGCGGAACCAAAGTGTTCATTGTGCGCGACAGTGCGCGGTGTTATATCATTCCGGTGGCCACCATGACGCAACAGGAAACATCCCAGGTGGCGCAAAGTTTCGCCAATTGCATCAGCAAATAAAAACCAATCCCCCCGTTTGGGGGATTTTTGTTATCGCTTGAATGGCTAGGGAAAATTTGATATAATTTGCATGAAATGAAGGTATCAAGACGAACGCTTTTGAAACTGACCGGATTTGGTTTTGCGGCGACGATTATGTTGCCGCGTATGGCCTTTGCGGCGCGCAATTCGTTGAAATCATTGCGCACGGGTGTGCAACCGGGGAACAAAACACGCCTTGTTATTGAAATGGCGGCGCGGCCGTCGTACACATTGTCTTATCCTGCAAATCAATTGGTTATAAATATTGCAAACACGGCGGCAAATACATCTTTGACGCCAAAACTGGCGTCGGGAACATTGGTCAAATCCATTTCCCAGGCCCAGGTCGGCGACCGTTTGCAAATCACGGCAAATCTGAACAAACCGATTGCGCAAATTCCAAAATCTCAAATTATGATGCTGGAACCGAATGGCGATAATGATTACCGCCTTGTTCTGGATTTTACCGCCGGTAACGCCGCCGCAACAACCGCGGGTACGGCAACCGCGGCAAAAAGTGCGGCGCCCGCAAAGTCAGCCGCGCCGGCCAAGAAATATATTGTTGTAATTGACGCCGGTCACGGCGGCAAGGATCCCGGTTGCATAGGCAAGGGCGGAACACGTGAAAAGGATGTTGTTTTGTCCGTTGCGAAAAAATTGCGCGCCAAACTTGATGCAAACGGGTTTAAAACATATTTGACACGCAGTGATGATACATATTTAAAATTGTCTGATCGTGCGGCGATTGCCGAACGGCGCAAGGCGGATTTGTTCCTCTCGCTACATGCAAACGCGAACCCCAGCCGTGCAATGAAGGGATTTTCAATTTATACCCTGTCGGAAAAGGCGTCGGATGAAGAGGCGCGCAAACTGGCCGAATCTGAAAACGCATCTGATAAAATCGGATTGGATGATTGGACCGGATTTGAAAAGGATATTCGTTTCGCGCTTTCATCATTGCAGCAGCATGCGGTTGCGGAAATGAGTGAGGAATATGCCAACGGTTGTGCGCGAACATTCCGTGGCGCCAAGATAGAACAGCAGCCGGGCCCCGGCGTGCGTCATGCGCCGTTTGCGGTTTTGCGTTCGACTGTGCCGGGGGCGTTGCTGGAACTGGGGCATTTATCAAATGCAACCGAGGAAAAATTACTGCGCACCGGCGCGCACCAGGATAAATTGGTCGATGCAATTGTTCGTTCGGTAAAAAATTACAATTTTGAAGTGTAATTTATTGACAATTGTTTATGATTTTCTATGATTGGAAAAACATAACAAGGATTCCATAAGTATGCCCAACGCCAATTATACTTTGCCATATTATCCGGAAACGCATGATAATCCCATAAAGCAAAATGGGCAATTGCAACAATATTGGCGGGCGATTATCGCGATTAGTCGCCTGATTCAAAGCGAAGAATTATGCGAAGGTATAACATTTACACACCACAGTGCGTATGGTTTTGATTCTGCGACATTTGAAGTACGCGGCAATTATAGCCACAAAAATCAGCATCGGGAATTTCACCTATATGCCAATCGGTCGGAAAAGGGGCTTAAAACATACTATACCGCGGAAAATGGCAACGATATGTCACGTACGGGCAAAGATGTTACTTTTTCTGCCGGGCCGGCGGTATTGGTGTTCAATGCAATGAAATACATTTATCGTAATCGCACGAAATAGCAGTGTATTTTTATTTATTTTTGTAAATTTTGCGATTTGACCAGTTTTACAGAAACGGTATGCGCGGCACTCCTAGTGGCTGACAGCACTTTGTTTCCCCATACCAGAATTTATAATGAACGTTGCCATGCGGAATACGTGACGCCCCAATTTGTTAGAATTTTACCTCGCATTTGGTTAATCCCTAGATAATGCGCCACCTGAATCAGCATTGATATATCTTCATCCGCTTTTTGACCTGGTCGCTGGGTGGGTGTCCCAATCGAGAATTTTTCCCGCATAAACCATCCTGCATCCTCTATGTTATTAAACACCCACGGCGTGCAGAAATTCATTCTGAACACCAATTTTAATCCTGCATCACGCACAACCTGGTCCAGCATATTAAAATCAGGATATGATGCCACATGCCCCAACGCCATATTCTTGGCCACGTATTCATCAAAGAAATATTTAGGGGCCGGCCCATGATGCGTATTCATTGTGGCATGCAATTTGATATTCAAATTTTTGATATTCTTTGTTTCAAACGCATCCAATACAAAATAGATATTGTCTTTATATGAATCACGCATCAGAGCATCTATGCCATCACACTCTGTCGACAAGGCATTAAAGCCCCCTGGTTGAACTTTTGGAATATCGGAAACAATTAACAAGCCACCCGGATTAACACTGTTTGCCAATTGACGAACAATTTTTGCCTGCAATGCGTCACTTTTTATCCGATCGGCTTTATTGCCAACCAACTCAATCGCGTGATGCAAACCACCATGCGAAATAATCATGTCATATTTTCCAACAAAGTTCGAAAAGTCTGGTTTTACCTGCATTAATGAAATGTCTTTTCCTTTAAATTCATCCATCATACCGACACTGGCATCTGCAATTGTGAATTTGGCATTTAATTTTTCTGACAAAGAATTTGTGATAAATCCACTGCCGCCAAATGTATCACAAACGCTTTCCGGCAACTTGTTCCGATTGGCCAGAATATGCAAATACGGCAGGACATCCATCGCCCGTGCATTTGGAAAAACCGACAAACATTGATTATATCTTTTTGCCCGCAAATCAAAATATTCTTGCTGTGTCATATTGATCACCTGTTGCCAATAATTAATGTATAACGATACAATAAAACAAAAAAAAACGTTGTCAACATAAAACACGCACTGCTTGCAATCACATGGATTCAACCGCGATTGACAGTTGATTCCAGACATAATTATGACAACATGTCCAAGATATTCACAATTGGTTTTAGTGGTAAAAGCCCAGACATGTTTATAGATGTAATAAACGCGGTGCATGTGCAGACCGTATGGGATATACGCCTATGACGCATATCTAACTGAAGGCAAATATGATTGGCTGTTTGTCTTTTGTTTTTATAGACAATATGAGTTATATGAAAAAAGCCCCGTTCCCCGGGGCTTTGAACGATATATGTTTTTATATTCAAAGCATAACTGATTCCTGGCGGAGAAGAAGGGATTCTCTCGGCGTTACACGCCTGCGCGGCAGTCGTGACGATTTCGCTGCGCATGCTTGCAAAATCTACTCCTTGTCGACCCCGGCAACTTTGTTGCGAACGCTTTGTCCACACTCCTCGGCCAGAATAAAAAAATACCCCACAAGGGGGCATTTTATTCTGGCGGAGAAGAAGGGATTCGAACCCTTGATACGGTTGCCCGTATACACGATTTCGAGTCGCGCGCATTCGACCACTCTGCCACTTCTCCGGTGATTGGCATTATACAGATTTAGTTTCCTTTTGCAAGGGGTTTTAACAAATCCCCTTTGCTTTATCTGCGCTTTCTATCAATTTCTGGTTTTCGGATGCAATCCATTCGGTCGCCATTTCGGTTATCTTGTCCAAATCAACCAGGCCCTTTTCGCCGGTTGCACGGACTTTCCATTCCACCTTGCCTTCGGCCAGGGTCTTTTGACTGACCACGAACTGCAACGGCACACCCAACAAATCGATATCCGCGAATTTTTCACCCGCGGTTGTCGCCCGATCGTCAAGAATTACATCAATTCCGGCCGATTGCAAATCACGGTATGCAGTGCGCGCCGCATCTTCGGTGGAAACGGTTTCATCCTTGGCGTGAATGGATGTGACCGACACTGTCCACGGCGCGATTGATACCGGCCAAATCGGGCCGCGATCATCATGGCATGCCTCTATCACGCTGGCCATCAGGCGGCCGATTCCGATGCCATAGCAACCCATAATAGGCGTTTGTGATGCGCCGTTTTCATCAATGTATGTCATTTTCATCGGCGTAGTATATTTATCGCCCAATTGGAAAATGTTGCCAACCTCTATCCCGCGGTTGATTTTTACCGGTGCGCCGCATTGTGCGCACACATCACCATCCTGGACCGACGACACGTCAACAAATTCGGCATCGGGCAGGTCGCGTTCAATGTTAAAGTTTTTGAAATGATAATCAGCCTCGTTCGCACCGGCGACCAGATTACGTTCATTTCGCAGTGATTCATCAACCAACACACGCGCATTCCGTGCACCATACCCGGATGCAAAGCCCGGGACAATACCGCTGCGTTCAAACGCCTCGTCATCGGCGAACATCGGCACTTCCTGTAATATCTTGGACAGTTTGTTTTCATTAACCTCGCGGTCGCCGCGTACCATTACGATAATTGTTTGGCCCGTCTTTTCAGATTTATAGACAACTGCCTTGGCCAGTTGATGCGCCGCAACATTTAAAAATTTTGCGACATCTTCAATCGTCTTTACGTGCGGTGTGTGTACTTTTTCCAAAGGCAGCATTTCCGCATCCGCGTTTTTTGCGATGACGCGTGCGGTGGCAATTTCCTTGTTTGCGCGGTAATCGCATCCGTCGCATGTAATAATCGTGTCTTCGCCGCACGGCGTCAGCAGCATGTATTCATGCGAAACCTTGCCACCCATCATACCACTGTCGGATTGAATTGATATAACCTCTGGCACACCGACGCGTGCAAATATGCGGTCGTATGCACGCGCATATTCGGCATATGTTTTGTTCAGGCTTTCCAAATCACGATGGAAAGAGTAGGCATCTTTCATCGTAAATTCCTTGACCCGGATAAGACCGCCGCGCGGACGCGCCTCGTCACGGAATTTTTTAGCGAACTGATATATGGAAAACGGGTAATCCTTGTAACTGGTGGCCTCTGTCCGCGCCAGGGCAACCGCCGCCTCTTCATGAGTCATGGCCAGAACCATGCCGCGATCGTTTCTGTCACGGAATTTTGCCAATTCCTGATTTATCGCCGCATAACGGCCGGATTCCTCCCACAGTTCCTTGGGCTGGACCAGGGGCATTTCAACCTCCTGTGCGCCAAGGGCATTCATCTCACTGCGAACGATGTTTTCAATCTTCTTTAGTGTTTTCAGCCCCGGCATCAATATGGAAAAAATACCGCTGGACACAGGGCGGATATATCCGCCGCGAACCAACAATTCATGACTTTTTAATTTTGCGTCATTGGGTTTTTCCTTGTACCGCTTGCCTAATAAACTGTCTATTTTCAAAGTATCCTCGTTTGGTTTAAAAGTATTTTCTGCAAAAGAATACAGCCAGAGGCAAAACTTGTCAATTTCTTTTATTTAAATGGGCTTGATTTGCGGTAAAAATATGCTATAAAAAGCGGCATGAAAACATTTAACGAACAGGTTTACGATATTGTTGCAAAAATCCCCGCCGGACGTGTCGCCACATTCGGCCAGATTGCCCGCATGATTGGGCGGCCGCGCATGGCGCGCTTTGTCGGATATGCGTCAAATGTAAAATCGTCATGGCATTTGCCGTGGCATCGTGTTGTGTTCAAGGACGGATCCCTGTGCGGTGCCGGATTTTTTGAACAACAATATCGGGCATTAAAATCCGAAGGTGTCAAGTTCACCAAGGATAAAAAGGTTCAAATGGACGAATTTCAATGGGATCCGGAACGCGATGGCGTGCCGTTGGATATTCGTGATTTTCCATTGGTATTTTAAAAAGAAACCGGCGCCATTCGGCACCGGTTATTTATCATTTCTTTTTTCGCGCAGGGGCGGTTGGTTTGTTATGTCTGATTTTTTCAAAAATCGTATCCGCCGCCAGTTTTTTAAAGGTTAAAAACCAGGCCTTTACATCCAGGCTTTTATCCGTGTTGTTGATGCGCTTTTGCATGGCTGCAGTCGTTGCAGGCGCGGGTACCAAAATATCGTCGCCCGGATTCCAATCCGCCGGTGTTGAAACACCGAACGCGTCTGTCGTCTGCAGTGCAATTAACATGCGCTTTATTTCTTCGAAATTGCGGCCCGTTGTCAACGGATAGTACAAAATCGTGCGGATTGTGGCCTTTGGATCAATGATGAACACGGCGCGAACGGCCTTGGTGTCGGACGCGTTCGGATGAATCATGCCGTATTTGTTGGCGATTTCCATGTTCATGTCATCAATTAACGGAAATGTGATTTCCATGTTTTTCCACCCGCGCCATTCAATGTCCTTTATTGCGTTAAGCCACGCCAAGTGACCGCTTAATGTCCCAACAGACAGGCCGATAATATCAGTGTTTAGCTGCTGAAATTCCGGCAGCATACCCTGAAACGCCATAAATTCGGACGTGCATACGGGCGTAAAGTCCGCAGGGTGCGAAAATAATATGACCCACTTGCCCACATAATCGGCGGGAAAGTTTACGGTGCCGTTGGTGGTCTGGGCGACAAACGCGGGCGCAGTGTCGCCAATTAGCGGCATATGCGCAGGCGCATCATCGCCCATGCCACAGTCGCATACATCAAACAAATCGTGCATAAAGTTCTCCTTCTTTATAATTACATGCTATCACGCGACTGGTGCGTGCGGTATAGGAACCTATTCAATATGGAATAAACTTTATTCTTGATAAAATGTGCCAAGATGTAATAATAATGTGCGAAATAAATACAAAGGAATGGAATTATGAAAAGATCTGATATTATACGTTCTATTCAGGTTCAGTTTAAGCATATGCGTACAAGCGATGCCGCCGCTATTTTGGACACGGTGGCCGCGCATATGATGGAATCGGTTGCAAACGGCGACCGGATTGAAATTCGCGGGTTCGGCACGTTTCAACCGCGCGCCCGCGCAACCAAGGTCGGATACAACCCGTGCACCGGCATGCCGATGCCTTTGCCGGCTAGTACGACAATCCTTTTCAAACCAAGTCGTGAATTAACAAAAAAAATGAACGGATAAAAAATGTTATTTGGTAAAAAATCTGGAATTAAAAACCGTAACCGCGAAAGATATGACCGCGTACGCCGCCTGATGTGGATAAAATGTGAATCCTGCGGGCGCCTGGTGTATTACAAGGATTACAAGGATAACCACTATATTTGCCCACGCTGTGGTCGCGCGTTTATCATGACGCCAAAGCAGCGGTTTGATTTGTTGTTCGACAACACGGAATGGCAGCGCGTGCCGCTGCCGACCGTTACGGACGACCCGTTGAATTTCGTTGACCGCATGCCGTACAAGGAAAGATTGGCAACCGCCCGCACAGACACCGGGTACAATGATGCGGTCGCAACGGCCGACGGCACAATCGGTGGCATTGCGACAACAATTTGTGTTTTAAACGGGGACTTTATGCTGGGGTCCATGGGACGCGCGGCCGGTGACGGCATCGTGGCCAGTATGGAACATGCAATTGAAACCAAACAACCATTTGTCATGGTGGTCAGCAGCGGCGGCGCCAGAATGCAGGAAAACATCCTGTCACTGATGCAGATGGCGCGCACAACGGTTGCGGTGAACCGCCTGCATGAAAAAGGTATTCCGTACATCGTTATTTTAACCGATCCGACATACGGCGGCGTCACGGCATCGTTCGCAATGCTGGGCGATATTCATATCGCGGAAAAAGACGCGCGCATCGGTTTTGCCGGCCGCCGCGTAATTGAACAAAATATTCGCGAAAAACTGCCGTCTAATTTCCAAACGGCCGATTACCTGTATGAACACGGAATGGTCGACATGGTTGTGGCGCGTCCGGAACTGCATGACAAATTGGTAAAAATCCTGTCGGTGCTGACCAAGCAACCGCATGATGTAAAACCGATTAACGTCCAGACACCGGCATTTGACGCGACCAAGAAAATCCGTGGCATGGGCGAAAGCGACGCGTATGACAAAGTTCTGTTGGCGCGTAATGAAAACCGTCCGCATTTCTTGGATTACATAAACGGAATTGTGGATGATTGGACATATCTGGCGGGTGACCGTCTGTACGCCGAAGATCCGGCCATGTGCAGTGGTATCGGTTTTTGGCGTGGAATCCCGGCGGTCATAATCGGCCAGGAACAGGGCCGCACAATCGAAAGCCGCCAGCACCACCGTTTCGGCATGGCGAACCCGGACGGATATCGCAAGGCACAACGTATGATGCGCCTGGCGGAAAAGTTCAAGTTGCCGTTAATATCACTGTTTGACACGGCGGGCGCATTTGCCGGCCGCGAAGGCGAAGAACGTGGCCAGTCCCAGGCGGTTGCGTCATCAATTGCGACGGGGTTGTCCATAAAAACACCGTATGTCGCCGTCAATGTGGGCCAGGGCGGTTCCGGTGGTGCAATTGCAATCGGTACCGGGGACAAGGTTTTAATGCTGGAAAACGCGATTTATTCGGTAATTGCGCCGGAATCATGTGCGTCTATTCTGTGGCGTGACAATAATTTCAAGGCGACCGCGTCCACGGCAATGAAACTGACGGCACGTGATATGGCGGATTTGAATGTAATTGACCGCATTGTCAATGAACCGGCGGGCGGTGCGCATACCGATTGGCAGACGACAATGGAACTGCTGGCGGCGGCGGTTGTGGATGCAATTCACGAATTGGAAAACATACCGGCCGAAGAGTTGCCCACCAAACGCGCGGAAAAATTTATTGCAATGACGCGTGATGTTGAAATTTATGCGCCCGAGCATAAATCCGAAGACCACTAATAAAAAAGGCATCATTAAAACCCACGCAAATTTTTTGCGTGGGTTTTTCATTCGGGGCGATTTTTTAATCAATCAGGCTTTTTCCCGTCATATCCGCCGGCTGGGGCAGGTTTAATAACTTTAATATTGTCGGCGCGATATCGGCCAATCCGCCGTTATGCACCGAATATTCGTCATTGGAAACCAATATAAAGTTCACCGGATTTGTCGTGTGTGCCGTCCATGGGGCATTATTTTTTTCGTCCCACATCTTTTCGGCATTGCCATGGTCGGCGGTAATTAGAACCGCGCCGCCCAATTCCAGCACACCCGGAACCAGACGTGACAATTGTGCGTCCAAAACCTCCATAGCGCGAACGGCGGCGTCTTCTTTGCCGGTATGTCCCACCATGTCGCCGTTCGCATAATTTAATATTACAACGTCAAACTGCGCCAATTTGGGCAACAGTGCATCCGTGATTTGAATTGCAGACATTTCGGGTGCCAAATCAAATGTGGCAACCGCGGGTGATGCAATCAAGACTTTTTCACCGCCGGGGAAATCAACATTACGTTCCGCATCAAAGAAATAGGTTACATGATTATATTTTTCCGTTTCCGCAATGCGCAGTTGTGATTTGCCGTTCGCCGCCAAAACATCGCCCAAGGTGTTTTCAACCGCCACATCCGGCAACAGTGCCGGGCAGAGTTCGTTTAGTCCCTCGCCATATTGTGAAAAGCACAGAATGTGTGCATCAGTTGTCAAAATTGCACGCATTATCTGACGGGCGCGGTCGCTACGGTAATTTCCGAACAAAAATCCGTCGCGCGGTGTTATCGGCATGTCGCCGTCTATAACTGTCGGCTTTATAAATTCGTCGGTTTCGCCGCGTGCATATGCCGCCACCAGCGCGTCTTCAACTGTCGCGGCATGAAATTCCGCCTGGCCGCGCGCAATCGCGTCAAACGCCAATTCCGTCCGGTCCAGGTTCTGATTGCGGTCCATGGCGTAATAGCGCCCGGAAATCGTTCCGAAAAATGCGCGCCCGTCCGCCATGTATTCTGACAACTTTTCGCGTATCAGTTCTATGTACTTTCCGGCGGATTTCGGCGGTGTGTCGCGACCGTCGGCGATGAAGTGAATGCACACGCGCAGGCCCGCCGCCAAAACGCGGCGTGCGATTGTCATCATGTCGTTTATATCGGAATGAACGCGCCCGTCCGACATCAAGCCGGCCAAATGAACAATGCCGCCGTCGTCCTTTACAGAGTTAATAAATTCGCGTAATGCCGGGTTCTTATCCCAGTCTTCAATTTGAAACCGACGCAGGAACTGGTTCACAACGCGACCGGCGCCGATTGTGATGTGGCCGACCTCTGAATTTCCCATGGTTCCACCCGGCAGGCCGACCGCAGGGCCGCTGGCATCCAATTGTGAATGCGGATATTTGTGTAATAATTGGTCAAAGTACGGCATACGGGCCATTGCTACCGCGTTATGTTCGGCATTCAGATTGATTCCGACACCGTCCATTATACATAAAACTATCGGTTTCATAATATTTTCCCCTTAATCTTTTTATTTTCGGAAAGAATAACACAACTGTTTTTTGATTGCAAAATAAAAAGAAAAATTGTAATAATACATTAGGAACTTTGTCTTAAAATCAAGTGGAGATGAAAACATGAGTGGAAGGCCGTTTAAACCGTCGTCAATTGACGCACATATCGGACAGCGCGTACAATTGCGCAGAAGTATGATGGGACTGTCCCAGAAAGATTTGGCAAAAATTTGCGGGGTCACATTTCAACAGATACAAAAGTATGAAACGGCTGGCAACCGCATTTCCGCATCGCGCCTGTTTGAATTAAGCACCGCGCTGGAAACACCCGTGACATTTTTCTTTGCCGGACTGCCGGGCTATCTGCCACCGGAAAACCGCAGCGGTCGCCCACTGCGCGTTTCAGACCAGCATCCCGATGACCCGTTGGGTAAAAATGAATCACTGCAGTTGATAAACCTGTATTGGAAACTGCCGAATGATGATCAGCGCAAAATGGTTATGAAAATGTTGCGCACATTAAACGGCGCGGAATAGGTCGATTTTAGCCCATTAAAAAACAGTCGCGAATTTTGCGGCTGTTTTATTTTTTATAACGATTGAATTTGATTCCCAAACTGCATTTGGTTTCCGGACACCGATTTGCCGGCGCAACCGGGATTGCCATTATTTGCCACCGCCCGCACCACCGGAAATAACACAACTTTTATATTCATCCGCCGATGCAAATGTCCAGCATGCGGTTGACACAGTTGATGCAGACTTGGTGGATACGGTTGATGTGGTTGTATTGTTGCGGGTCTTTCCCTTGCCATATTGCAGGTCGGTCGGGCTGTATGATGTTGTCGCGCGGCAATATCCAGTATCGGTCGCGGTTTCATCAAATATCTGGCCCAGGGCGCATTGAACACATGTTCCGTCAACCGGCGACACGCCGCCGCGAACATTTGTAAAGCATGCCTGGCACGTTTTATTGGCGGTTGACGGAAACGCGTACCCCGTGTTGTTGCAACGATATTGATAACATTTGCCGGCTGTATTATACGACAATGTCATTGTGCTTGGATCATAGCCATTGGATGACCAACCGGAACACAGTTGCGTCATTGCACATGTTGCCTCGTCAATTGCAACACAGTCGTTACCGGCCGCATTTGCGGTATATCCGTTCTTACACAGCAAGGTTGATTCGCCGGCCGGCCATGCATCAATGCCGCCTTTACGGCTTTTATAATCTTCACGACGCGCACGAATAACAAATGGGGTCGCCCATGCGCCATGACCGTCCTGCAGCCATTTGGACACCACTAAAATCATATCGTGTTCCTGGTCCGCATGAACGCCGCAGCTCTTATATTGATTCCAATGAAACATCGCAATGGATGATTCTACGCCGATTGCGCGCGCCATTTTATATTTATCAAAATCAGAACGCAAGAATGGCACGGAATCACATCCATTCAAAGTTGTTCCCTGGCACTTTTCACCGGTATAACCGGGTTTGCAAAGCCAATGGCACTGTTGGGCGCCTTCGGCCGGTTCGGCATAAAGCGTCCATGCGTCGCCCTTCTTTTCATGTTCGGCATAAATTGTCGTCACACAGAATTTTGCGCCGTTTTCATTTACTTCGCGTGCAACCAACATCAAAACACCCATATCGTCCCCCAGGACGCACTGGTAGGGCGAATTACTGTCAATATTATAATTGCCTATGCATATATCCTTGTTTGCCCCGATTGTTGCTTCGCCGGTATCAGATCTGTTGCAATGACTCATTGTTGGGTTTTTCCAACTGGACAATAATGAATTTATATTATTTTCCCCGCCTGCAAATGACGTGAACGGAATACACTGCGCAAATAATAACGGTAAAAATATTTTCTTTATATTCTTCATACTATTCACCCATCATTTTGGAACATAGCAGTTTCCGCTTTCATAATATCCGCCCAAAATACCGCACCGTTCTTCATACCACTTGCTGGTGAATATGCATTCATCCTTGGCGCGATCATACGTCGCGACCGGTTCTTTGTCGGCATCGTTATATGACAGGCAACGTATTCTGGTTGTATTTTCAACACATCTTCCATAATCATAATTTTGGTTGGCACCCGGATATACCGCGCTATAAAACGCCGTTAATGGGTTTGAACCGACCGCATTTCCCGTATCGTCCGCATCAACCCAGTATCCGTCCAAATCTTCACAGATTTTCTCTAATTGATATTCAAGTTCTTCCTGAAGATCTTTTATAGACTTTTCGACCTGCGCTAGGACCGATGCGTCCAACCCCGCTTGGCCGGTTGCGACATTCTTACAGTTATTTTCTGCAAAATCAGTTATCAATTTTCTAATGCCAGCCTCATCATAACTACGGCAATTATATGGGAATGCTTTATCGCCGGTTGTTGGTGTACATGTGCTCTTTAAATAGGTGTCGATTGCGGTTGCGCACCCTTCGGCCACACGGACATTGTCAACACCGTCAACAAAAGCAATTAATGCCGCCATACCGCATACTTTGCCGCTTTTGGCGGTGACTTTGCCAGTATTTGAATCAATATTACAACCATCAGGATCACCATACAATGCCGCACATGCCTGTACTTGGTCACGGCACATTTCCTTGGCCGCGTATGCCGACAGGGCACCCGACACCTTTGCCGTATTAGTGTCAAAATCCTTTAACGCATTTGACTGGGTGTCATAACATTGCGCCATTGTTGATACGCAGGACATTTTTACTTCTTCTATTTTTGACGCCTGGGCCTGGGCGATTTCAATAATTGCGCTGCGTTTGAATTCCTCCCATACGGTGGCGGATATGTCACGACATGTGTCAAGTGCACTGTTTGCGTATATTTTCTTTTCATCCAAAAATGAATTAAACTGACGGTTTTCTATCAATATATCCGAATCCATATTACCACTTAATGAAATAAGTGATGTTAATTTATATAATTCGGGCGAATAAATAGGTTCGCCGGTTGACGGATTGACATACACACCGGTTGGGTCCAAGCACCGCGAATAATTCGCACCGCATGCACTTTCATTTGACATGGCCGTCTTTACCGTGGTCACGCATTCATTAACATCAGCCGAATTATGTGATTGATATTCCTCTAATCGTGCCTCGCGCAGGTATTTTTCCGCGGTACGAACAATTTTTTCCACAGATTCGCGCTGTAAATTTATTTCCTTTTCATATGTATTGCAATCCTGGGTAACCAGAATGCTGTACGAACTGCGCGCCATTGTTAAAACCGCGCTGTTTTCGCATGACGCCGATACAATTTGCAGGCATTGGTCATTGGCGGCGTTATAAAGGGCAGTGCCCTCCAATGCGGTCAAGTCATTTGTTGTCGTGTTTGATGCAAAAAATGAACTGCCGCCACCGCTCCATATGTCGTCAAGGTCGTCAGAGAAATTGACATCTATTAGCCCCGACGGATTAAGTCCCGATTGCGTGGTTGTTTGTGGTTTTGTGTTTCCGGACAACAAATCGCCGATTTGCGACAACATTTGTGATGCGGCGCTGGTATCGCTCTTTATAGCGTTTTCGCCCTCGGTCGCGGAATACATGGCATTAACCTCGGCCGCGGTCAGGTTTACCGCCGCCAGGTTATTGTTTTCAAATCTGGCCAAAATATTCTTGGCCTCGTCCAGGGCGGCCTCCGTATTGCGAAATTCTATAAACTTGTCGCTGCAAAAACATCTGCGGTACGTGTCATTTGCATTTGCGCAAAACTGGTCCATGCAGGTTGCATAAGCCTCGCGACATTGGGCATATCCGCCGCCAGTTTTTGAAATGTCATTGAAAACGGCCGTGGCGCGCGCACTGCTTCCCGCACGCGATAAGGCCGCACGCGATACGTTTGTCGCACTGCGTGCAGATGATGTCCCAGCCGCCGTGCGCGCAGTCGCGCCGGTTGTGGCACTGCGTGCCGCGGATGTCGCGGTTGTTGCGGAACGCACCGGGCCGCCCGCACCGCGTGCGGATGTTGCCGGAACGGCAACCCGGGCCGCCGTATTTGTGGCGGACGCCGTACGCGCAACCGTTGTTGTCGGACGACGCGTTGCGGTGCGTGATGTAACGGCATTGGCCCCCGATGATGTCGCACCGCGCCCGTCAGAACGGGTTACTGCGGACACACTGGCACTGCTGCGCGGATTTGGGGCCTGGGCGGCAAAGCCCGCCCCACAATACGCAGCCATTATTAAAGTGCAAAAAATTTTTATTCCATGCAAATTCACAGATTTACATCTCTCTGAATATATTTTATCACTTTTCGGGTTTGTGAATCAATACCGAATTATTCAATGCAGCAATTAACCGCATTCTTTACCCACGTGCCCAATTTTTTTACCGTTGACTTTGATTCCGCCGCATTTTCAGATTTGGCAGATGTGCTTTTTTTCGTCGCAGGAACTGATTTCAAGGCACATTCCTGGGTGGCATGTTCATAAACGTCCGGCGCAATCTGACGCACGCCGTCCAGATTTATCAAATCCATATTTATTCCCCAGAACAAAGAATACAAATCATACGCCTTGTTAAACAGGTTATAGGCGTCCTGGGTGTTGCCGGCGCCAAGGGCTTTGGTGCCGACCTCCATAAGGCGCATAGATGCCGCCAGCAGATGTTTTGATATGCACCACACTTCGCCGGTTTGCGCTGTGGATTTCTTTACGATGCGTTCCATTAGTTCCTTGCGCATGTCGCGGACAGTGTTAATCATGTCATAAAAACCGGTCTTTTGCGTTTTGGCGCCGCTAAAGAAAAAATGTTCTTCCAGTGAAATCAGGTTCATCAGCGCGATGGACAAATCCTGGTCTGATGACAAATCCAGCGGATTCACCTTTTTTGCGGCATCCATTTTCTGAATCATTTCATCCATGGTCAACTTTTTTTCTTTTTTCATCTTTACCTCCTTAAACTGTTACCGACATATTACGAAAATCCAACTCGCGATGGCAAGCACGACAATAGGCAACACGACCTTTTCAAACGGGAAATGTGCATGACCGCCATTTTTCGCCTTCATCCAGTCATACAATTTTTCGGTCACAATAAACAATATCGCCCCAAGTATTGTCCCGAACAGCAGCGGGTCTATGTTCAAAATACCCATATAGGTGCAGGGGCTGTATTTCACCTGGCCGATATAGGCAAACCCGATTGTCGCGACAGATAACGCCAGAACCAACGCGTTCCGGCCCCAAAAACGCCACCCGCGCGCATCCATAAACTTTATAATCCAATATCCGAATATCGCCAGAAGCGCGCCGACCCACAGGCCCATTACCGCATCAGGCACCCCCATGCGTCTGGTAATCGGCAACGCCGCCCCGATTGCGACCGTGCATACCGGACATGCCGGATTGGCCAATGCCGCAGACGGCGACAACAATAATAAAAATCCAAGTAATTTCTTCATTTTTCCTTCCTTTTGGTCGATTTTACAAAAAATCATATTATCGGGTCAATATGATTTTATAACGGCCCGGCAATGCGCGCTGCGGGCGCGCGGGTTTCGCGCCACCTCTGCGGGTGACGGGGTTGACGCGCGCAATAATTTAAATGGCGCCGCCACAACCGACGGCATGCGCGGATCACCGGGTGCCGTTGTCCATTCGCGAAATGTGTTTTTTACAATCCTGTCTTCCAATGAATGAAATGTTACGCATGCGCATATTCCGCCGTCATTCAGCAGGCCCGGCACCGCGTCCAACGCGCGCGTCAATTCGCCCATTTCATCATTGACCGCAATTCGCAACGCCTGAAACACGGGGGCGATGTCACGCGGGTCATGTATAAGATTTCGCAATGCGCCGGTGGTGGTCGGGGCGGCGTCCTTTAACGCGCGGGCGATTGGCATCGCCTTTTTCACATCGCCGAAATCACGCAGTATTTTTGCCAATTGCGACGCGTCCGATGACGCAATCAATTCGGCCGCACTGATGCCGGCGGCGGACATGCGCATATCCAGCGGTCCGTCAAAGCGAAATGAAAACCCGCGCGCGCCGTCATCAATCTGCATCGAAGATATACCCAAATCAAACACCACCGCGTCATATTTGTCATTCAGATTTCCCATTGCGGAAAACGGTTCCGGAATAAAAGTAAAACGATTGCCGAATTCAGCCTTTATCGCGTCGGCGTCCGCCGCGACATGCGGGTCACGGTCAAACGCCGTTACAATTGCACCGGCATTTAAAAACGCGCGTGTATATCCGCCGGCACCAAATGTGGCGTCAATAACGCGCCGCCCGCGCAAATCGCCAAGCGCATCCAACACCGCATCCAACAATACCGGCACATGCTTTGTCATTCAATGTCAACCTTTATCCCAAGTCCCACGAAATCGGTCGCGGTTGTTGGCCCCAATTCGACCCCGCCGGGCAGGGCGAGCGTTGCAACCTTGTCACGTCCGTGCAAATTCAGGACAACCTTGGTCGTGCCGGCCCGCAATGAACTTAAAGCCTTTTTTACATCGGGCAAAACAGATTGGTCATAAATTTCCAGGGTTATTTTCCGGGCGATTTTTGCAACCCATTGAGTCAGGGGCACAATTGAATCCACAAACACGGACACACGGTCGTCACGATTGGATGTTTTTCCAGAAATTAAAACTATATTTTCAGTCGATAAAATCTGGGCAAATGTTGCAGCCATATCACCGAATGCAACCGCGTCTATGTTTCCGAAACTGTCGGTTGCGCTGATTGTAATCATATCTTTGCCGGTTTTTGTGCGACGGCGTGAAAACGCACCCGCGTTGACGGCAATTTGCACGGGCTTTCTGTCCCCCAGCGACGCCAGTGTCGCACTGGTTGCCAGTTTTGCACGCGCAATCAAATGCTTGTACTGATCCAGCGGATGCGCCGATATATAGAATCCCAGCGCCGCCAGTTCATTTTCAAGCCGCTGCGAAAAAGTCCATGGTTTTGTCTTGGGCAGGTTTTTATGCAATCTGTCTTCGGCGACATCGTCTTCAATTGTGTTCGCAAACAGCGACAAAGAATTCGCCCCATCGCGCGATTTCGACGCATAGGATAATATCGCATCGGCATTCAAATAAATTGCGGCCCGGTTTGGTTCCAATGAATCCAGCACGCCGACCTTGGCAAACGCCTCTAAAATGCGCTTGTTCATAATCGGGGCGCACCGCTTTGCAAAATCGGTCAGGTTTTTGAATTTGCCGTTTGCATTACGTTCGGCGATAATTGCGTCGGTTGCACTGGTGCCCACACCTTTTAGTGCGGCCAGACCATAAACAATCTTTCCATCCTTGACTGTAAACAGCGACTCGCTCTGGTTAATATCAGGCGGGACAATTTGAATGTTGAAATTGGATTTTGCGTCATCTACAAATATCGACAATTGGTCTGTGTCGTTTAGATTGCTGGACATTGACGCCGCCAAAAATTCCGCCGGATAGTTCGCCTTTAGATACGCGCACTGGTTCGCGACAATCGAATATGCAATCGCATGCGACTTGTTAAATGCGTATTTTGCAAATTCCTTGAACTTTTCCCACAGGTCTTTGGCCGTCGCGCGGTCAAGGGTATGCTGCTCTTCGCAGCCGTCAAGGAATTTAACCTCTAACTTCGCCAGCAGGTCCAGTTTCTTTTTACCCATAGCCTTGCGCACGGTGTCGGATTCACCGCGCGTAAATCCGGCCAGGGCGCGCGTCAACTGCATAACCTGTTCCTGGTACACGATAATGCCGTATGTTTCCTTTAGAATCGGTTCCGCTTTTGGGTGAACAAATTCAACCGGTTCGTCCCCGTGCATGCGGGCGATAAATTGCGGAATAAAGGCAATTGGCCCCGGGCGGTTTAATGCGTTCAATGCTGATATTTCCAAGAAACTTGTCGGGTGCATCTTGCGCAATGTTTGCTGAACAAACTGGGCATCGAATTGGAATATGCCTTCGGTTAATCCGCGCTGCCATAAATCCATAGTTTTTGGATCATCAACCGGTATTTTATCCAGGTCTATGTTAATGCCGCGTGTTTGTTGAATCAGGCGCGTCGCATATTTTAACACGACCAATGTTTCCAAACCCAAAAAGTCAAACTTAATCAATCCCGCCGATTCCAGATAATGACCGTCATACTGACTGGACGGCAACGGGTTTGACGGGTCGCGATATACGGGCGCAATTTGCGTCGTCGGCCGGTCGCCGATAACCACGCCGCATGCGTGCTGGCCCAGGTTGCGAACCGCGCCCTCTAATTCTTCGGATATTGTGACGACCTTGTTCATGTCTTGGTCGTTGTTTAATATATCCTGAATTTCGGTGGATGCACCGACCGCATCCTTTAATGTCTTTGCATCCTGGGGAATTAGTTTTGAAAAACGGTCGGACTTGGAATAGGGTATGCCGTACACGCGTGCAACATCACGAATTGCACCGCGCGCCTGCAGGCCGCCAAATGTAATAATACGGCACACGGAATCCGCGCCATACTTGTCGCAAATATATGCCAACACCCGTTCAATTCCCGTCGGTTCAAAATCAACGTCAAAATCGGGCATTGATATACGGTCTGGGTTCAAGAATCGTTCAAACAGCAATCCATACTGCAGCGGATTAACATGCGTAATACCCAGTGCCCAAGCCACGATTGAACCCGCACCAGAACCGCGCCCGGGACCGGTCAAAACATCATTTTTTCTGCACCAATCGATATAGTCCGCAACAATCAGGAAATACCCCGGGAAGCCCATACCGATAATAACGCCCAGTTCGTATTCGGCCTGTTCATAATAGGGGGCGGTGTCCGTTATATTATGTTGCCGCAACCGTTCGGCCAATCCCGCCATCGTGTTGTCGCGCAGCATTTGACACTCGGTTTCCAAATCCGCACCGAACTGTGGCAACAATGGCTTTTCATGAACGTTCACCATAAACCCGCAACGCCGCGATATGGCAACGGTATTTTCAATCGCCTCCGGCAGGTCGGAAAATATTTCCGCCATTTGTTCGCCTGATTTAAAATACTGTTCCGATGATTTGCGGACACGTTCCGGGTCGATAACCTTGGTTTGTCCCAAAATACATGTTAATGCGTCGGCGGCCTCGTAATCTGCGTCGGCGGCAAAGCACACATCGTTTGTCGCAACAATCGGGATATTTAATTCGCGGGCAATTTTCAAAAATCCGGGTTCGGTTTTTATTTCATTCTCCAATCCGTGGCGTTGAATTTCAATATAAAATCGATCACCAAACAGATCCACAAACTTTTTGGCCGTGGTCATGGCCTGTATGTCCTGGGCATTAAGCAGCGCCATTCCAATCGGCCCCATATGCGCCCCCGACAGACATATTAACCCCGCCGAATGCGCGGCCAGTTCATCCCATGTCACATACGGCCCCAAATGGTGATTATCGGGTCGCATGTACATAATGCGGTTCAATTCGCACAAATTCAAATATCCTTCGTGATTTTGCGCCAACAATACTATTTTTGACATACTGGTCATACGCAGTATTTTCGGGTCGGCCGTATGATGATTCAAGGACAGTTCTAGGCCAATTATCGGTTGCAGTTTATTGGACGGCATAACATCGGAATATTCGGCGCATCCGGACATCAAATTCGTATCGGTCAACGCACATGCCGACATGCCCGCGGCCGCGCATAACTTGGGAATTTGCTTAATTTTAAGGGTACTGGCCCCAACGGAATAACATGAATGTGTACGAAGATGAACAAATTGATTTTCCATGCCGCCACCATAGCAAAATTTTCCATACCCCCGCAACCATATATTTTATGTTTTTTATATTTATTGACAAAACAACTGATTGTGTTACAATAAATTAAAAAGGATAAGTTATGCAATCTGGGCAAAAATGGGATCAAGAGTCGATTAACACGCTAGTTGGCGCAATGCTGACTCGAATCAATGACATGGACAGCGTTGAAAAAGAAAAACTCCGAAACGTGATTCAAAAACAGCTGGACAAGTCTATTAAATTGAACACATCTATATACCAGATGTGGTATGTAATTATTGGCAGTATATTGGTAGTAACTGTATTCTCACTTGTGTACGCTTCATTCGCCAATAAATCCGACAAACAACAAAAAGCAGAAACAACCATCACCAAAAAGAATGCCCAGACGCCTATATCGTATCAAAATCGTATTACAAACGCGTTTGGAAAATCTTTTATAAATCGTACCAGATAAAAATCCCGCCATCCGGCGGATTTTTTATTGTTCCGCCGAATCCACGGCATAAGCCCGATGAATTTGTTTATTGCTTTATTCGTGCCAAATATCTGTTCCAATATTTCATAAAAATCTGTTTGTCTGTTTCCGGATTTTGCGCAATTGATAATGTATCCCAGTCAATAACCGCGCACACATTCATATCATCATCAAAAAACAGATTGGTTTCATTCAAATCAAAATGCCCCAAAACCTCGCGATGCGGGCCCGGTTTTTCCGGGGTGCGCGCCTGCATGCTGGTCATGAAACGCGACTTGTTCGGGATTTTATTAACATCTATGCGTTGCAGTTCGTCAATTATGGCGAATACCTGACGTTGTATTTTTTCCGCATTTTTTAATATTTCGGCGGGTGAAAACGATTCAATATGCCGGCCCGAAATACGTTCACATACATAAACCGACCCGCGTCGCGGCACAATCACACGCGGCATTGCCACATTCAATCGGTCTGCAACATATCCGTTCAGAAATTCAAAATTCTTTAATTCCGAATGTGAAACATCGCGAAAAATCTTTACAAAATATTTGTCATTTACCAAATAAACGACACGCCCCAGCGTATGCTGGCGAATAAACTTTATCGTTTTGACCCGTTCGCCAAATATTTCACGAATTGCGCGCCGAATCTGTGGTCTGAAAAAGAACAGGTTTACCGCCGCACGAACACGTGTGCGCCGCTGGCTGCCCGGGACCAGATTCGCCGCCAAATTTCCGACATAAAACGGTAACTTATGCATGTTTATTTCAATTTCCCGCAACAATGTTTGTATTTCAATCCCGAACCGCACGGGCAGGGTGCATTGCGTCGTGCCGCCGCCGCAGTATCCATACCGGCCCCGGTATTAAGTGACGCATCGTGTTGTGCCCGTTCGCGTTCAGTCGCATCAACATCTTCGCGCGTCAGTTCCATGCGCGAAATATATGCCGCCGACATGATTTTGAAATTGTTAATCGTGTTCTTGAATAATTCCAATGCTTCGCGTTTGTATTCATACAGCGGGTTTTTCTGTGCGTACCCGCGCAGGCCGATTCCCGTCTGCAGATAATCCATCTGTTGCAAATGCCGCTTCCAAACCGCGTCCAAGGCCCCCAGCATCATTTGACGCGACGCAGTACGCATCATTTCCGGGCCGTATTTTTCCGCCTGGGCGGAATAACGACGCATCGCCAGATTCAGCAGCATTTCATACGCCTTGCGTTCGGTAATCTGTTCATCGGTTTTCCATTTTTCAATGTCCGTTATATCCAGTGCAAATGTACGCAACATCGCGTCATGAATCCCGTTCAGATTCCAATCCGCGGGATGCGCCTTTTCCGGAATGTTGTTTTCACAAATCAGTTCAACAACATCGCCGATTATTTCATGCGCCAGGGATGTCAAATCTTCGGATGTCATCAAATCGTCGCGCTGCTTGTAAATTACGCCGCGCTGTTCGTTCATAACATCGTCGTATTTCAGCAATTCCTTGCGCGATTCAAAATAGCGGGCCTCAACACGCTTTTGTGCCTTTTCCAATGCCTTGGTTATCCACGGATGTGTAATCGCTTCGCCGGTTTTCAGCCCCAATGTCGTCAGCATGCCGTCCAGGCGCGCCGCACCAAATATACGCATCAAATCATCATCCAACGCCAAAAAGAACTTGGAATCACCTGGGTCACCCTGGCGGCCGGCACGACCGCGCAACTGGTTGTCAATGCGGCGCGATTCATGACGCTCGGTACCGATTACATAGAGGCCCCCCACATCCAGAACTAATTTCTTGTTCGCCTCTATCCGGTCATAGATTTCTTTCTTCTTTTCATTGAAATCCGGTGCGTCCGCATCCAGTTCGGCAATTAAATCCTCTGCATTACCGCCAAGTTTAATATCGGTTCCGCGGCCGGCCATATTTGTTGCAATCGTCACCGCACCCGGCGCGCCTGCCTGGGCAACGATTTTTGCCTCTGATTCATGATGCTTGGCATTCAAGACCGCCGGTTCTATGCCCAGTTTTTTACGCACAATCGCGGCCAGTTCTTCGGATTTCTCAATTGAAACAGTGCCAACCAACACGGGTTGCTTGCGTGCCATACATTCGCTGATTTGTTTTACAATCGCATTGTATTTTTCATCTTTGTTGCGATAAATTTCGTCGTGATGGTCAATGCGTGCAACCGGACGATTTGTCGGAATAGATACAACGCGCAGTTTGTAAATTTCTTCAAATTCGGCGGCCTCGGTCATGGCGGTACCCGTCATACCGGACAGCGTCGAATACAAGCGGAATAGGTTCTGGTACGAAATACTGGACACGGTTTGATTTTCCGGCTGAACCTGGACATGCTCTTTGGCCTCTATCGCCTGGTGCAGCCCTTTGCCAAAACGGCGCCCCGTCATGACGCGGCCCGTAAATTCATCCACAATCAAGATTTCGCCGCCACGCACAACATAATTTACATTCTTTTGATACAAATGATGCGCCAGCAGGGACTGCTGAATATGCATGACCAATGCGGCATTTTCAGACGCATATAAGTTATCACCGGTCAGCAATCCCGCATCCTTTAACAAACGCGTTGCGTTATCAACGCCCGCATCGGTTAGTGTCACATGTCTGTCTTTTTCGTCTTTTTTGAAATCATCCGGCGTCAGTTTTGTGACAACATCATCAACACGCGCGTAAAGTTCACTGCTGTCTTCGGCGGGGCCGGAAATGATAAGCGGGGTGCGCGCCTCGTCAATCAAGATGCTGTCCACTTCGTCGACAATCGCATAGAACAGCGGACGCAAAACCTGCTGTGCCTTGGAAAATTTCATATTATCGCGCAGATAGTCAAACCCCAGTTCGGAATTGGTCACATATGTTATGTCACAGGCATATGCCGCACGGCGTTCGTCGTCGGTCATGTCATGCTGGATAATTCCAATGGACATCCCCAGGAATTTATAAACCTGGCCCATCCATTCCGCATCACGCGAGGCCAGGTAATCATTAACAGTTATCAAATGCGCCCCGCGACCGTGCAACGCCTTTAAGAACAATGCCAATGTCGCGACCAGTGTTTTACCTTCACCTGTTTTCATTTCGGCAATCTGGCCGTTTGTTAAAACCATACCGCCAATCATCTGGACGTCAAAGTGACGCAGACCGATTGTTCGAACCGATGCCTCGCGCACCAGGGCAAACGCATCCGGCAGAATGTTTTTTTCCTTTTCCCCGTTTGCCAGGCGTTCCCGCAGGCGCGTTGTCGTCGCCCGCAGTTCATCATCGGTCATTGCATGGTATTTCGGTTCCAAATCATTTATTAACGACACCGTTTTATCATACGATTTTACCAAACGGTCGTTTGCAGATCCCAATATTTTTCCAATTACATTTTTTAACATTATCTTTCCTTATCTTATCAGGCATTTTTATAGCAATTTTGCGCCTTGCGGTCAAGCCACTTTATGATATAATGAAACAGAGAAGACAAACAAGTGTCACAATTGAATAAATTTATAAAATATGCGAAAAATTCCGTAAAATCAGTAAAAGATTGGAATTTATTCAAATAAAACAGAGGGAGAATTACATGCGCGAACCAATACAGCAGCTAAAAACATCAAACATCACCAGTGAAATCTTTGTAATCGCACCGTCACAAATAGATTATATCGCGCAATTATTCGGCAATACCGTCGCCGACGCAATGAACATGCGCGCATTCGCCCCAAAGATTCGTCAACTGGCCAAGCAGTCGCTTTGCAATGCTCTGCAGGCGGCACGCCACCAGGGCGAAAAATGATTATCATCAGCATTTCCGATTAAAAGGCCCCGCAAACGCGGGGCTTTTGTTTATTCCGACGCGGCATCGGCGTCATCATAGACCGAATAATCCGTGCCGTTCAACATCACATGCAGCATGTTTCCCTTGGCAAACGGTTTTGTACGCATGTTGCCATAGAATACCTGATCACCAACCTTTACGTTTAATGACGGGGTTGTTTTCTTTTCACTGCGCAGAAACAGACGTCTGTTTGACCCGACATAGAATATATGCCCGCAATCGGCGGCCTCGTCCGCGCCGGCGCCCCGACCATATGTGGTCAACCCAACCGGGCAGGCATTACGCATTCCGATGTCGCCATATCCGGTTGTGGATTCCGCCGCCCAGTATCCGGGCCCCACATCAGAACACGTGCCGTCATTTGCCGCCGCAATGTATTCTCCGGCAGGGCATTTAATCCTGCACTGTGAAATATCGGATTTTCCGGCATCCGTATTATAATCATATCCGTTCGGACATGTTTCCAAACCAAAGTTTGTTGTGTGAACCGTCGCCTGATTTGATGCATTGCATACAACATCGCTTTTACCCGGGCAATAATACGCCCCGGTTGGGCAATCTTTTGCCTCTGTATAATACGCAAAGGCACCACATCCAGCCTTGCTGGTCAGGTAGTAGCCCGGCTTTACTTGTGAATACCCCCAATTAAGGACAATATCGTACTTTTGAGATTCAGGGTTATATGTAGTGGTTTCATAAAATTTTCCGCGGTCATTTGTATACCAAGTCAACCCGCGACATTGCGAAATATCCGTTCTGCCGTTGCCCCCAACCAGGCCGAAAGATGATATCACCGGATTATAATATGATGCGGGGAAATCTGTTCTTGCAGATGCGGTTGTATCCGGGCAAGCTATTTTTCGGCCACCCACGCAGTATGTGTTTCCGGTGCATTGGGCCTGTGAAGTGTTATCAACCTTGTAATATCCGGCCGAAACGGTTTTGCATGTCGTTTGCCCAGTTGCATCCTGATATTGGTCTGCCGCACTACACGGGTTGGCACCCTGGCCATTGACAGGGTTTGAAATATTGGAAAAACCGGGGCATGCATATCCGGCAATACATGTGACGCATGAACTGCCGTTCCAATATGTCGCCTCCGCGCATGTCACCCCACATACCGGGGCGGCGGTTCCGCCCGCACATGTGCACCCAGACGGACACGCGTCACATGAATTTCCCGCCGCAGTACCATTTAGATAATATCCCGAACTGCACGATGTGTATTTTTTATATGTCGGGCACGTATAGCCCGCCGCGAATGCACCCGATGTTCCACAGAATATGACAGGCAACACCAAACACCGCATACAATTGCGTAAAAAATTGGACATTTTCCCCACTTTCTTTTCTCTGATATAGATTTTACCTGAAAGTGTCGATTGGGACAAGCAAAAAATCTATTGAATTTGCACAAATAAATGCTAGGATATAGTCCGCAAGATGGGCAGAGCATAGCCGCGCCCGGTAACAGGGATGCGGAGGAAAGTCCGGACTGCATGGGACGGCGTACCGGCTAACGGCCGGGCGGGGCAACCCGACGATTAGAGCAACAGTGACGAAACGATTTAATTCGAGTGAAACGGGCAATCTCTACGCGCAGCAACTTCAAATAGGTTCCGTTAACGGGTCCCAGTTTAGGAACGGGTAGAAGGCTTGACGTATCATGGCAACATGGTATGCAGATTAATTATGCTCGCTACCCATGGGTGGTGGTGAAACACGGGCCATGGGCAGAACAGAATCCGGCTTATCGCGCATCTGCACACCGTCCCTGCGGGGACGGTTTTTATTTGACTATTTCTTTATTTCGGGCAATAATTAAAACGGTTATACCAAGAGGTGACACATGCAACAAAACAATAATCAAATGAACGAACGTAACTTGCGGAACCGGGCATTGACGAACTATCTGCTGGTAGCGACGTTGGCGGGCGCCATGGCAATTTGTGCCGGCATGTGGATGCGGACGGAAATGATGCGCGAAGATGCGATGAACCGCGAAAAAATAAATCAAATTGACGAAGTTCGCAAATCTTATCTGCAACAACAAAAACAATTAAAAAGTGTTGTTAAAAATATAAAGCAATACAACAGATAAATTAAAATCCGGCATCGCCGGATTTTTTATCATGGAAAGCGCAATACCTAGCGCTGATTTTGCAATTGTTTCATTTGCTGTATTTGCAATTGCGCTTCTTTTAGTTTATTTTGCAAGGCTTGCGCATGTTTCTCACGATGTTCGCAAAATTTCTTCTGCATTTTAGAAATTTCCTTAATACGATTAATCTCAATACAAATAGCAAACATAGTAACTAAGAAACGCCGCAGAGTTAAGTGCAAAACTGTCAGCTTTGCCGTCTACAAGTGCCACGAAACCATAATTTACACAGGATAAATTACATGCACCAAGTGCCACCAAGCGCATTATTTCACGCCACTTCTTGCTATCTAAATTTCTTTTGCTGTCCATTTTACACCTCCTTTGCCCAAGTTATTATCTTTGTGTATAAAGATACACTAAATAATTTTTATGTCAAGAAAAAATAAATATGAAACACATTCTTACAATGTTCAAAGTGGCAAAAATATTCGCCACCCGCAATTTGACTACATAACCTTGCCCTGGGTGGGATAAAAGGTAAGTTGTATTTTTTCCCACTTGTCAAATTCGCCACGCGGCAGCATTTTAAACGGCTGGCATGTATTTATAGCGGCGCGTATCGTCCCCAGCACATACGCAAACGCCGGGTCGGTCTGTTCACGCGCCGCGGATTCAAACCATACATCACGCACAGTGCCGTTCGGGCGCATCGTTAAATGCGCAACTGCGCGAATATCAGAAATATCCGGGCGCGTCGTATCAATAACCCAGCAACGCGTCATCGCAACGCGCAGTGCATCCACCACGGATACCGTCAATGTCCGGTCCAGCGACACAACATCGCGCTTTACACGAACAACCGTCTTTTTCTTTGGCGCGGGCGTATCCGGCTTTTTTTCATGTTCCGGGGCCGGGGTCGGTTTCTTTGACTCTGCATCCGGTGCGTCGGTGACGAGTGACGGGGCCTCTATCTGCTGCGGGGACTCGGCATCCGGCTTTGCCGCATCGGGGGCGGGTTCGGGCTTTTGATGCTTTGGCGCCTCTTGGTCCCTGGGCACATCTGTATTATACAACACGGTTTCATCACCACGAACGCGCACCGAATTCAAATCCAGTTCCATTATTTCAATGCGGTCCGGCGCGACCAATTGCGCACGATTAATCACCAGTGAAAACGATGTCACCAAAATCGCCGCCAACACCAGGTGCCCGCCCACCGACATCAGCAAATTTTCCGATGAAAATTGATTCCACTTTCCCATGCTTTAATTCCCGGTGCGTGTACGCAATCCGACGCGCTGAAATCCGGCGTCCTTTAATTTACCCATAACCGCCATTACCGCACCGTAATCCGCCGACGCGTCGCCGTTTATCACAATCGTCAATTGCGGATTTTCCCCGCGCATTGCAACCGCACGACGAACAACATCGTCAATCTTTAACTGCGTATCCGCGACATAATAACGGCCGGCCGCGTCAACACTGACCTGGATTGCGTGGTCGTTTCCAGTTAAAACGGAATTACCCGCACGCGGCAAATCCAAATCTATGCCGTTTGTCATCATTGGGGTCGTCACCATAAACACCGCCAACAACACCGTCATAATATCAATCATTGGTGTCAAAGAAATGCTGGCGTCCGTAGATCTGCGTCTGATGCGTGACATTTTTATTTCCCCGCCGTTTTTTTGTTTTTGTTGTTTGCCGCCATTTCCCGACGTGCCTCGTCCAGTCTGTCAAACAGGTCATCCGCGCGGCGGGCAAAATACTGGTATGCAATGGCCGCCGGAATTGCCGCAATCAACCCCAACGCCGTCGTCCCCAGTGCCGTTGCGAGCCCCGGTGCAATAACGCCGATTGAAACAGACTGGTTCACGCCGATTGCCGCAAACGAATCCATAACGCCCCATATCGTCCCAAACAGCCCGATAAACGGCGCCACATACGAAACCATTGATAAAAACCACAAATTACGGTCAAACGGCCGGACCAGTTTTTCCACCGCCGTCGCCAGATTATCGCCCGATTTTATTGAAACTGGATTTCGCTTCTGAAAACGCCACAGACGAATTTTTTCAATTATTATTGCCCAGGTCATTACACTGAACGCCACCAGAACCAGCGATATAAACAAGGTCATTATATCGCCTGTAAATAAATTCAACAGTGAAAAACTATTTCCCATTTTTTCTTTCCTTTTTCTTTTTAATTTTTATGCTAATCGTGCGGCAATCTCATCCGGTATGCGTTTTGGACGCATATCCGCACCGATATATGCGGCGGTAAGTGTTATTATAGCACAAACCACGCCGTCTTTTACAAACTTTTGCGCAATATCAATCGATGCCGCGCCAACCTTGGTAATATCGGATTCCACAATAAAATCATCCCCCAGCTTTAACGGCGCGATATAGCGCACGGCAAGTTCCCGTACGACAAACCCCACATCGTCGCCGACATGCGCAAACCCGCGCAGCCAATTCATGCGCGCCCGTTCCGCGATTTCAATGTACCGGCCGTGGTACACAATGCCGCCGGCATCAGTGTCCGCATACGCGATTGAAAATGGAAAGTTATGTGTTGCCATGATTCATTATTCCATGATTTTTGTAATCAGTTCCTCTATCAACGCCTGCTGTTCCTTGGTGAACTTGTATTTGGGCAGGGCGCTGTTTTTATAAAAATCCATCGGCGTCGGGTACTTGCCGCGGCCGGTATTTACCGCGCACCAGTCGCAACACATTTCCGCGATTGCATCCACCGTCATGTCGGACACACGTTCCCAATATTCCGGATGATGCGGATTTGAACGTCGATGCGTACCGGTTGCGGCGGCCCCAGCCTGAATCATACGCGGGTGTGTATTCAAATGATGCCACTGGCACCACTTTAAACGCGCGATTCTGGATAACATTGGTTCCACAAACATGTCCGCATCGTGCGCCGGAAAAGACCGCCCGATTTTCGCCGCATACCGGTTGACGGCGGCAACATGCTCGGCGCGCTGACGCTTGTAAAAGGCGATTATTTTGTCCGCGTTCATTTTTCCAGGCCTAAATGTCTGTATCCCGCATCCGTTATAATGCGCCCGCGCGGTGTGCGCTGAACAAAGCCCAGCTGCATCAGATACGGTTCAATTACATCTTCGATTGTGTCAACCGGTTCGGACAATGCCGCCCCCAGGTTTTCAATTCCGACCGGGCCGCCCGCATAATGGCGCACAATTGTAGACATATATTCGCGGTCAATTTCATCCAATCCGCATTCATCAATATGCAACTGACAAAGTGTGGTTTTTATCGTATCAGCCGATATTTCATTTTTATTCAGCGCCGCGGCAAAGTCACGCGCCCGTTTTAACAACCGGTTTGCAATACGCGGCGTGCCGCGCGCACTTTTGGCCAACATCAGCGCACCCGCCGCATCAATCGGTGTCCCCAGAATCTGGGCACTGCGTTGAATAATGCGCGCCAAATCTTCGGGTGAATAGAACGACAGGCGTAAATCAATACCAAATCGGTCGCGCAACGGATTTGACAGCAATCCTGTTCGCGTCGTGGCGCCAACCAAGGTAAATGGCGGCAAATCTATGCGAACGCTTTTCGCACTTGGCCCTTCGCCCAGCATGATGTCCAGCTTGAAATCTTCCATTGCGGAATAGAGCACTTCCTCTATCGCGGTTGGCAAACGATGAATTTCATCAATAAACAGCACATCCATCGGTTCCAGCGCCGTTAAAATCGCCGCCAGGTCGCCTTGCTTGGTCAACATGGGCGCCGCCGTCGCACGGAAATTCGTCCCCAGTTCATTTGCAACGATGTGTGCCAGTGTCGTTTTCCCCAACCCCGGCGGCCCGTATAACAGAACATGATCCATCGCCTCGCCACGCGAACGCGCGCCGGAAATAAACACGGAAAGATTTTGTTTCAAACTATCGTGCCCGATAAAGTCCATTAGCGTCCGCGGACGAATAGATGCCGCCATGTCATCCGGGATATTCGGATCAAAAAACCTGTCATTTGTGTTCATTACAGCAACTTCCTCTCGGCGTTTTCGCGGCCGACATAGGCCTTTAGGTCATTATACATCTGGCGCAGGTCGGGCGGGGTGCTGTATGCGGCGTCAGCATTTTTAACCCGAATTGTTTCCAGGTCTATCTGCGCCTGCTTTTTCAAAATCTGGGTCAGGTGCGTCGCAAATGTCTTTGCATCGTCCGGTTCCGCCGCACCCTGCAGCAACAATCCGCGGTTCGGCCGGGGCGACAAAAATGCAAAATCAGATATTGAAGGATCCGGCGAAACCAGGGCAAACCCTGAAACCTCCGGGCGGCGCATCATCGCCTGCAGAACATACCATGCACCCAACTGATGCCCGGCGAGCCAAATTTTATCACTATCTTCGTTATGGTTTTGAATCCAGTCGATTACGGTCGCAATATCCAGCATATTGTCCGCCGTTGTGCCGACCGCGCCCTCGGAATCATTCACGCCGCGGTAATTAAAGCGAACAACGGAAAAGCCAATGTCCATAAACGCACGAAACATGGCATACGACACCCGGTCATTCATATGATACTTTTGCCGCGGATTGCCGGACAACACCACCGCCAGTGGTGCCGACGGCGTGGCCGATTTGTGATATACCGCATGTAATTTTCCAGATTCACCCGTAATTATAATATCAACCATGTCAATAAGCCTTTCCTTTTGAATCATTCATATCTTTGTCTGTAATACTTATAGAACAAACGAAACACAATTTTCAATAAAAATATTTTTGTTTTGACACGATATGCGAAAATGGATTAAGATTTAAGAAAGTATACAGAAAGGCAAGACATGGCTAAATTTATTTTTACGGCTGTTTTCGCGGTTTTATGCGCAATTCCCGCCTATGCGGCGAATGAAGACATAGTGGTTGAAGATTTTCAAACCATATACACCGAAACGCCCGTGCAATCATATTATGCGTATCCGGACGACCCAAATTTCATTCCGGAAACAGAATTTATGGAGCGCGCCGACAGTCTGGATTATGACCAAAACATAATCGCCGCCCGTGATGCAGAGCAGGCCCGCCACCCCGGCGTAATATTCGCCGACCGTCCGATGATTATTTGCCGTAATTTCGGATGCACGCGCCTGAACGACCGCATTACGCGTACATTCTTGTTTAACAGTTTGGCAAACATGTTCATGATGAATGCACATTCGCGCCTTTATATATGCGAGGCGGATCCGTTTTCACGCGATTGTCTGCAATCCGGCATTTCGTTCCCGGTACGAGCAGGGGTCGCCAATGCGCTGATAAAAATACCCAAGGCAACTATTTCACAGGTAAATGTTTCAACGGGGCTATCCAAGGCGACGGTTGGAATGACATATGAATTTTTGGTGAACGGCATTGACAGAAAGTGCGAACCGACCGTTATGGACATCATGGTTCCGATAAATTCCCAGGCGACACTATCGAACCGCGAATTTACCTGCAACATGACCAGCGACGGTTTAAGCAATGTATCACTGCTGGTCAGCATTGATTACATTGATTTGGATTACGGCATATTGGGCGGGTACTATTCCCTGGGGATGCAGGGGCCGACAACCGGCGGCGGTACGGGGTACGCGTTGTTCAAAACAGAATTCACAACCAACGGTATGAAGTTCCGCGCATCTGTTGATGAAACAATTATAGACACCGGCACGCGCATGGGCGGCGCAACGCGAACAATCCAGCCCGGCGAATATGCGGTTGAACCACTGAAGAAATAAAAGTAAAATTCCAAGGTTCGGCCTTGGAATTTTTAATGGAACGGGATGAATAAAATTATATTGATTGTTGATGATGACGACATGCTGCGAACGACATTGGCAACGGGCCTGAACATCGCAGGATTCGACACCATAACCGCCGACGGTGCCGACACCGCGCAGCAGATTTTATCACGAATATCGGTTGACGCGATTGTTCTGGACCGCATGATGGTCGGAACGGACGGTTTAACATTTCTAAAGCAATTGCGCGCGCAAGGAAATGCAACGCCGGTAATAATGCTGACCGCGATGACGGGGGCGGAAAACGCCATAGACGGACTGTCCGGCGGCGCGGACGATTATTTATCAAAACCGTTTCAGTTGCGCGAATTGGTTTTGCGCCTGGAAAAAATCATGCAAAAACGTGTTATTAACCATTCGCCGATGCCGGCGGGTCTGATTTTTACCGACGATGAATTTTTCGTGGCGAACGGCGACGCGCCGCGGGCGCTGGGGCTGTCGGGCGAAGAAAAAAAACTGCTGCAAAAACTGACGATGCCGGTCGGCAACATTGCGCCCAGCACACCAATGGTCGCAAAACGCTTGCGCAACAAATTAAATGTTGTATTATCCAATATGGATATTATAACAATCCGGGGACAGGGCTATAAATTGGTTGATTTAGGTCCGCGCACACAACAAAAGGATGTAATAAAATGAGATTGATTCCACGCAAATTCTTATGGCGGACAATATTAATGGTTCTGGTTCCGCTGATTATTGCACAGGTTATCATTGCAAATGTGTTCTTTGGAAATCACTGGAAACGCGTTCATGCAACTTTGGCGCGAACAATGGCCGGCGAAATTGTCACAATGACAAATTTCATGGACAACGGGGATGCGGATGCAATGCTGGACATGGGACGCGCAACCGGAATAAATGTGACGATAAACGACCGCCTGAACCGGCCGAAACATAATGACAACAAGGCGCACGAGGCCGGAATGTTGGCACGGGAGTTGTCCAGCCGCCTGCAGCGGTCGGCACAAATATATATTGACCGTGGCAAGCACCTGGTGTTTGTTGATGTCCCGACCAAAGACGGTCGCATTGCAACATTTGCGACATCACTGTCACGCATTTATTCAACCAGCACGGAACTGTTCTTGATATGGTTGGTTGGTTCGATTTTAATCGTGTCGATTTTAATCGCACCGTTTATAATCCTGCACTCGCGCAGTATTCGCCGCATTGCCAAGGCTGCGAACCAGTTTGGGCGCGGTCTGGACGCACCGGGCTTTGAACCGACCGGTTCCAAGGAAATACGCGAAGCCGCCGCGGCCATGATTACAATGAAGGAACGCCTGAACCGATACAACCGCACACGCACAGACATGCTGAACGCGGTCAGCCATGACTTAAAGGCGCCGCTGACGCGCATGCGCCTGGCGGTGGAAACGGGCGCCGCAACACAGAAAGAATTGCTGCGTGACATTGACCGGATGTCGGAAATGGTGAATGGATATTTATCGTTCGCGCGTGGCGAAATGCCGGAAATTGAACAAAGCGTTGAACTGCCCGCTATGCTGATACGCATTGCGCGCGACGCGGCACCGGACAAGAAAATCGAGACCAGTTTCCCCGATGCGCCGGCCCAGTTTTATGCACGGCCAATGGCGCTGGCGCGGGCGTTTGGAAACATAATTGAAAATGCGTCGCGTTTTGCTAAAAAGAAAATACGCATCACGGAAATTGACAGCGCAGAGCAGGTAGAAGTCATAATCGAAGATGACGGCCCGGGAATTCCGGATGATAAAAAGCGCGACGCAATGCGCCCGTTTGTGCGCCTGGATTCGGCACGCGGTTCAAAAACCGGCGGAACGGGGTTGGGGCTGTCCATTGCACAGACGGCAATTGAAAACCACGGCGGGCAAATGTTCCTGGAAAACAGCGACATGGGCGGTCTGCGCGTCAGAATTGTATTGCCAATATAATAAATCTAAATCGGATGGGTATCAAAAATGAATCTGTATAAGCACGTATCTGAATCAATAAATAAAAAACTGGGCGCAACTGTAAATTTAGAGGTTCCCCGCAACCGTGATTTTGGCGACTTTGCGACAAATGCCGCCATGGTTATGGCAAAATCCACCGGGAAAAATCCGCGCGAATTGGCGGGCGACATTGCCGAAAAAATTGCAGAATTGCCATTTATTGCGGAAACATCCGTTGCCGGACCCGGATTTATTAACATAAAGTTGCGCGATGACTTTATCTGGGACGCGGCCGGTGCGAAAAGTGATACAACCGCATCCGAAATAAAAAAAATTGATTTAGACTATGGCGGCTATAATGTCGGCAAAGCGTTACATATCGGGCACCTGCGTACGACGATTGTGGGCGATACTTTCAACCGCATTGCAAAATCATTGGGGCACAAAACAAAAAGTTATAATCATATCGGCGACTGGGGGCGGCCGATGGGGCTTATAATCGCATGGATTCTGGAAAACGGCATGCCGGAAAGCGCGGCTGAATTAAATAAAATTTATCCGGCGTCCACCGCACGTGCCAAGGAAGACGAGGCCTGGTTGCAGCATGCAAAAGAAGTAACGGCCGGCCTGCAGGCGGGTGATGCAAAATACCGCGAAATATACGACGCGTTTATGAAAATATCACTGGCACAAATGGACGAAGTGCTGCGCCGCCTGAATGTATTGCCGTTTGATGCGACAATGGGTGAACGCGGCGTTGCCGAATATGTGGCGGATACGCAAAAAATACTGGAATCAAAAAAACTGCTGGTTGAATCCGACGGGGCAATGATTGTAAATGTAAAACGCGACGACGATACTGCACCGATGCCGCCACTGATGTTCCGGACCAGCAGCGACACCCAAACATACGCCGCGGCGGATTTATCGGCGATATATTACCGCAACAAAACCGACAACCCGGACATCATCGGCTACTTTACAGATTCACGTCAGAATCTGCACTTTAACCAAGTATTCCGCGCCGCAAAATTGGCTGATATTACACAGGCCGAACTGTTCCATACAGGTTTTGGTGCATTGACCGGCGCCGACGGCAAACCGTTTAAAACGCGCGACGGCGGTGTGGCGGAATTGTTGGATATTTTGGATACCGCAACGGACGCAGTGCGCGAACGCGTTGCGGCGGCCGGAAAAACATTGCCGGACGACACGATTGCGGCAATCGCATTGGCGGCGGTAAAATTCAACGATTTACTGCACGATGTTCGCGCGGATTATATCTTCGACCCGAACCAAATAACCAGTTTCGAAGGACGCACCGGCCCATACATTCTGTACACCGCCGTGCGTTTGAACAGCATTTTAAGAAAAGCAGATGATACCGCCGCCGCCAAAATGGGCGAAATGACGACGGATGAACGTAATCTATTGATTGAGATACTGGATTTCGAGCGCACGGTGCAAAGTGCGTTTGACAACCGGGCAACGGATATGATTGCGAACTATGCGTATGATTTGTGCCAATTGGTGAATACATTTTATCATAATTGCCCGATTTTACGTGATGACGTGGATAGCGCGACCCGCACCCAGCGTTTGCATATCGCACGAATTGCGCGCGATACATTGACACGCGCAATTGACCTTATGGGCCTTGTCGTGCCGGATGAAATGTAAACTCGCCACAAATAAATTAACATGCCACCCAATTGGGCGGTATTTTTATCCTTGCCCGCAAATCTGTTTTAATATAAAATAAAACTGATGCGATGAGTTGTCGCATTGGGGCGTCGAAACCCACCATTGTGTCGCCAGAAAACTGGCAAAAAATCTCCTGTAGTATGCAGGAGGGTCGGTGAATATAAAATAACCGACGCTATTTCACAATGGATAGTTTCGAACCTCCTGCCACCTGAATTTTTAGGTGGTTTTTAATAGGAGAAAAAATGTTTTATAAATACTTATTGGCCATACTGTTTGCCACCCATTGCATAACCGCACATGGTGGCGTCGGTTCAATTGACGAACGAAAATATGTTGATTGGAATTCTTATCCATATAACCAAATCGTGTATTTTTTTACTCGGGAACATGGCACCTGTACCGCCCAGTACGTCGCAAAGGATATAATTCTAACTGCGCGTCACTGCATTACAGAAGACACAGACTTTGACAACAACAAACATATTGGCGAATTATTCACAATCAAACTATCCGACGGCCGACAAACGCAAATTAAACTGGAACAATATGGCCATGACTTTGCATCAGACGACTGGGCATTGCTACGCGTCACAGATTCGAATTTTTACAGCAATAACACGTTTACGGTATCCAGCCAATCCAAGATATTGACCGTCACCAATGCCGGCTTTGGCTATATGCGAATACTCAAGGATGATGAAATAAAAAAGCTAAAACAAATTTTTAAGAAAAACGCAAAGCAACACGGCCTATCCAAAACAAACTTTATGAACCTGATAGTGCCAAGCGCGCAAGACACCAAGGCAAATGGTATACCACTGCTTATGGATTGGACAGATGAAACAATACAATGCTTCAAGGGAGATAATCCCGATGACTGTGACATGGAGTATAAATTAAAGGCGCACACGGACTGCAAACTTACAGGAATATATGCGGATGATAAAATCATCAGCAATACCTGTGATGCAATGCAGGGAAATTCCGGCGGCCCGTATTTTGCAAATAACACCATATATGGTATCGTCAGCCGCGGTCGCGATAGTTTCAAGGACACCCGACGCGGCAACGTACTGGCGGTAGCCCCAAGTTTAATTTGGAAAAACATGCAAAATATGCTGTCAGCAAACACAAATACTGTTCAAACAATTCAGGTGACTGAAACGCCCGATATAAGCGAACAAGAATTACAACGCCGTGAACAAGATTTAACCGAGCGCGCAAAAAATATCGATGAACAGTCCGACAAGGAATTTTTCTATTTTCTATCCGATGCGACCGAATACGCAGTATTGCAAAAACAATACGAACGCGCCAAGGCGCGGGAACAATCCGTTGGAAACAGACTGCTGGGGGCGCTGGCGATTGGTGCCGCGGGCGTCGGCGGGCAAATGCTGATGCAGGGGCGGGCCGAACAAAATGCCGATGCGGCCGCCGAATCCGACATGCGTGCATATATTGAAACATTTCGATGTGATTTTGGTGCGGGGCGCAATATTCGCGGCGGCACGGAAAAAATAGAGCTGCCGGCGGCCAATACATTAATGCAACAAAAAGCGGAATATATTAATTTAGCCAAGCGCCTTCAGGAAACCAAGGCCGCATTGGAAATGACACCGGGCATAGAATCCGAATTAGTATTGGATGCGGCAAATTCTGGGTTATACGACAATGAAAGCCTGGGGCGGACGGGTGGGGCGTACACATCCGTATCACGGGCTCTGATGGATACGGACAGCACCGATGCCGCCGAATTCGCAGAACAAAAAAGCACCGCAAAAAAGAAGGCGACAACCGGTGCGATTGTCGGCGGCGTGGGCGTTATTGGCGGCGCGGTTGGAAACCTGATTATAAACCGCGACAAAGACGAAGGCGAAAACCAAAAATAAATACGGTATTATTATACCATATGGATTTTGCTTGACTTTTCCGCCGGGTTCCGTAATAATATGCACGCTTTAATAAAAAACAAACCAAGGAAAAAACAAAATGGCAGCGACAAAATCGTTAAAAAAATGCGAATTGGACGCCAAATGGTATCTGATTGACGCAACCGATTGCACACTGGGTCGTTTGGCGGCATACACTGCGAACATCCTGCGTGGCAAGCACAAGCCGACATGGACGCCGAACATGGATTGCGGTGACCACGTTATCATCATCAACGCGGACAAGATTGCATTGTCCGGACGCAAGGCAGAAAAGACAAAATTCTTTTGGCACTCGCTGTGGACTGGTTCTTTGAAAGAACGCACCCTGGGCCAGATGCGCAATGAAAAACCGGAAAAGTTGGTTTTCAACGCGGTAAAGCGCATGATGGGACGCCGCACGGCGGTTGCCCTGGCGAACCAGAGATTGACCAAGCTGCACGTATATGCGGGCGCAGAACACAAACACGAAGCCCAGAAACCGGTCGTTATCGATTTCGCAGGCTTGAACCGTAAAAATAAAAGGGGCGAATAATGACAGAAGCCAAAAAAACAACGACCGCCAAAAAAGCGGCACCGGCAAAGAAGGCCGCCGTTAAAAAGGCCCCGGTTGCATCCGTAAAACTGACCGGCGCGACATATGCCACCGGCAAGCGCAAGGATTCCGTTGCACGCGTTTATCTGATGCCGGGTAAGGGCAACATCATTGTCAACGATACACCGATGACCGAATATTTCCGTCGTCCGGTGCTGCAAATGATTATTGCACAACCGTTTGGCGTTACAAAACGCGAAGGTGCGTATGACGTTCACGCCATGGTTATGGGCGGCGGTCTGTCGGGCCAGGCGGGCGCCGTTAAACACGGTATTTCAAAAGCCTTGGAAAAGGCCGAACCGGAATTGCGCGCGGCATTAAAGGCGGCGGGATTCCTGACACGCGACAGTCGTGTTGTGGAACGCAAACACTACGGTTTCCGCAAGGCGCGTCGTTCAACCCAGTTCAGCAAACGTTAATCAATACCGTTTGCATGCGAACGCGAAAAATCCCGCCAAATGGCGGGATTTTTGTTATTAAACATACCAAACATTTGACAATTTGAATAATTTTAGCTATTGCTTGCATATACTAAAGGACATGATATGTATCGCATTATACAAAAACTGACAATTCCATTTGCAAATATGTTCGGCAAGGCGACAACGATCAAGAAAGAACAACTGACCAAAGATGCGTTGAACCACTTACTGGGCGTAGATTATGGCGAGTTTGTTATTAAGTACAATAGCGAATTACCGCCACCGATACCGCCACAATACAACGACATGACAACATGGTGGCTAGAGTTTAATCAGACTAGCTCCAAAGAAGAATTAAATGAGCTATTTAATGCAAAATTTCCAAAATTTGAACTGGTTATGCCTGTGGTGATGCCGGTTGCAAAATTCGATTATCCAGGATTGGCAAGGTGGACAAAACCTTATAAACGCATAAAGTTTGATAAGAATGGCAATCATGTAGTTGGTAATCTGATAATAAGAAGTAAGGCAACTGGCAAATTGAAACTATTCAAACGTACTTCTTGGATTGGTATAAACTATCCCGACAGTCTGTTTGCCCCGTATATGACAATGCTGACCAAGAACGATTCTTATGTCAATATACTTAATCCACAGTATATGGTTTTTAGGGTTTTCCTGTTAAACGGGTACATCAGATGATAAATGTCTCCAAAGACTTGACAACTATAAAGTCATGTTAAATAATAATTAAGTCAAGATAGAGATTAAAATGAACATGAAACCGGTTACAATTAATGGTACAACTTATAAATTATCAGAAAACCAGTATAAGATTATTGAATTTCTGGTTGCTGATGCGCCAATAATAAAAAAACAGCAGTTGACAACTGCGTCATTAAAAAAATTATTCGGCAAAGAATATAAATACGTATGTGTATATGATAACGAAAAGAGAAAATTGTTAACCAAGAAATACAATGGTATTGAAGTATATTGGGATAATAATGACACAAAAAATTCGGAAAAACTGAAAGAAATCTTTGATAAAGGTTGTCCAGAATTTGAACAGGTAGGGCAGGCAACAAAGCAGGTATCAGACATAGATTTCCCTGGTTATGGTAAATGGACATATGCGGGCAAGCAGGTAAAGTTTGATAAGGAAGGGGAATGCACGGTTGGTACCCTTATTATAAGAGATAAACAGACGGGTGCATTAAGATTGTTAAAAGGCACCGCTTGGTTCGGTGTCCACGACCGCGGGTACCCGCGCTTCGAGGCCCGTAACGGTATGTTAGAGTTCACGAGCAAAGCGGTCTGTCATTCGGATTTCCAGGCGAACTTGCTTGCGGGATGCAGAGGACGATAAATATTGTTATTATCAAAAATAAATCCCCCCATTCGGGGGATTTTTGTTCGAAACGCAATAAATTACAAACGCTTACAATTCTTCGCGGCCAACACCCTTTACAAAGCGCAATCTGCGATCAACATGGTTTAACAATTCCTTTTCATGCGATACGGCAACAATTGTCTTATCTTTATATTCACTGAATATAAAATTCCATATTTTCTTTGTCGTATCCGCATCAATATTGGCGGTAATCTCATCTAAAATCAAAATATCCTTGTTTAGCAACAACCCGCGCGCCAGATTGATGCGCTGCTTTTCACCGGCGGAAACCTTCATTCCCTTTTCCCCGATATTTATATGCATCGTACCGGACCGCCGAACCAATTCATCCAAACAGCATCCGTGAATCACCTTGTCTAACTCTCGTTTTGAAACATTCCGCCCCAGGGTTACGTTGTCAAACAGCGTCATATCAAACAACTCTACATCCTGGGATATATATGCAACGGTTCGCGTAAAAAAATCAGGCCCAATTTCATGAAATGTTTTTTCATCAACCATCGTATTGCCGGACTGAACCCGAAACAACCCCGCCAGCATATTTAAAAATGTCGATTTGCCTTCGCCGGATTTTCCGACAACCGCAATATGATCACCTTTGTTTATAACAAATTTCGGCACACAGTGGGTAAATAAAGCATTGTCTTTTTTAAAGCAAAACTTGGTGTTTTCAAAAATTATTTTCTTCCACCTGTATTTACCTTGGTGGCGGGATTTGCAATCCGTAACTTTTTCCAAATGATGCGCCAATATGTCATATTGCACATAACTGAACGACACGTCTTCCATAAACAGCATTATATATTGGGTCAGGCCACCTATGCGCGGCTGCATCGATGCAAATAAAACAATCGTGTCTATGCCGCCGTATCCCATAACCGCACGGTATACCAAATAACCAATCGGTATCAGAAACAATAATTCTATGCACAGTTCTATAAAACCCCATTGATTACCGTTGTATCTGCTAAATTTCTCGCTTTGTGCATTCAAATCATTTTTTCTCTGCGTCAGGCGCCCATACGTAAAGTCCAATAAATCCATTTTCTTAACGGACCTGATGTTATTCAAAAAGTCTATAAATGTTCGGTCAAATGCAATTTGCTTTACGGTGTTTGCGGTGGCGATTTTCATACGCAAATTATGCAGCACCTTGCCAAAGACAATCACCCCCACCAGTGAACATAAAAAGAATAAAAACATTACGGGTGATATTGTCCAAGTGTACGCAAAAAACAAAATTCCCATAACGGTATTCGGAATATATTTATCGGGAAAAGTTTGCAGCCACTGTTTGATACTGCCGCAGACCTGGTTCAATGCAGCCAGGAAAAATCCTGCGTTATTATTCAGGTGCCACGAATACGACTGGGCGAACAACTTCTTATAATATTGCACCCGAATTATTGTGGGAATGGTGTTGATTGTGCTTTCCAAAAAGAATCTGCGAATAAATTTAAGCAACACCATTATCAATGACGCCGCCACCAGAATCCAGAAATACAACAACGCATCGCCCCCGTCAGTCAGCGCTTTTACCAGCCACGCCAATGACAGCGGCAGAAAAAACAGCATGACACCATTTGCGATTCCCACCAGCAGGGACAGAATCAGCTTAAATTTCAGTTTATATGTTTCGGCGCCCGCCCAAACAATCTTTAACGCGATAAATAATGTTTTCATAACGGTTAAGATTATTATCCTTGGGTCCACAAATTGTCAACAATAATTATGAAATGCCGCTGTGAATTTTCCCGCTTGCATTTGCCCGCGGCTTCATTTATAATAACCCACGCAACCACGCGGAGCGTTGGCAGAGTGGTAATGCAGCAGATTGCTAATCTGTGACCGGTTTATGTCGGTCCATAGGTTCGAGTCCTATACGCTCCGCCATTTTTTATGCCCATGTGAATACTATCAATTTTATCGCTGTTTTAGTCCAATTGATTTCTTTAATTTCATAATTCTACGATAAGATTCGCGAATACGGGATTTTTTGATTTCTCCGCTATTTACCAAATCAACAATAATTGCATAAACATCATCGCCGGTGTATGCATCGTATATCAGGTTATTACTGAACACCAGCAAATCATTCCCGGCGTTTATCGCCCGAAAAATCGCATCGCGGCGACCGTATTGATTGGATATTGCACCCATGTTCATGCAATCGGAAACCACAACGCCGTCAAACCCCATGTCGCGCAACATGCCGATTGTACGCGGCGATAGTGACGCCGGAACATCGTCAATATTACGATTTATTATATGCCCGACCATAACCATTGCACCGCGCGGATTTTTAGCCGCCAGCACGCGATACGGTTCCAGCTCATATTCACGCCATGTATTTGTTATGTCCGTAATGCCTTTATGCGAATCCATGGTCGAACTGCCGTGACCGGGAAAATGCTTGAAGGAATAGGCGAGTCCCGCATCATTCAGACCACGACCAAATGCACCCGCAAACCGCACAACCAGCTTTGGATTGTCGGAAAACGAACGCCCGCGCTTTCCAATAACCGGACAGTCTGGATTTACGTTTACATCCAATACCGGCGCAAAGTTCATATTAAATCCCAACTCATGCAAACGCCGCCCCAAATCATAAGCAATTTTATATGTTTCAATCGAGTCGTGCGCCATATCGGCGGCGGCAGGCGTTGACGCAAAGCCGTGCGCGGGCTTTAAACGCTGCACCGCGCCGCCTTCCTGGTCTATGGCGATAAAAAGACCGCCGCCCGCCGCATTTTGCAGGCGCTCATTCAGGGCCTTTACCTGATTTACATTTTTTATATTTGATGAAAACACATGATTATGAATTTCACCCGGCGCAATACCGCGTTTCTGTAAACCATGCAAATCAATATCAAACAATATGACGCCCCCGATTATACCGCGGCGCACCTGGGATTCGACAATTTTTAAATCCGCCTCATTCTGGCCGGCGCCATTGCCATGAAATCCGGTCATTATCATTTGACCAATCATCATTTTCAGCGATGGTTCACAATCACCATGCCCCAAGACCGGCACCAAACACAATATGTACAAAAGATACTTTCTATATCTGTTCACATCAAAAATCATACACGATTTTTATGCGACAATCAATAATTTTGCGCATTGCCGGGCACTTGACTTTATCGGTCGCATTTGGGATAATATTTCACAAAGTCAAAGGAAATCCGTTATGCAAATAAAATTATTCAACACCATGAGCCGTAAAATTGAAGAATTCAAGCCGTTACGTCCGGAACACGTGGGCTTTTATTCATGCGGGCCGACGGTGTACCATTCCGCACATATCGGAAATTTGCGCACAATGATTCACAATGATATATTAAAGCGCATGTTTATTGAAAACGGATATGCCGTGCATCATGTTATGAATATAACCGATGTTGGCCACCTGACCAATGAAGACGATGATTGCGGCGAAGACAAAATGGAAAAGGGTGCCGCCCGCGACAACAAATCCGTATGGGATATTGCGAAATATTACAAAGATGAATTCCTGCGCGACTATGACGATTTGAACATAATTCGCCCGACCGACATGCCGCATGCAACGGATTATATAAACGAGCAAATTGATTTGGTAAAAAAATTGGAAGAACTGGGTTATACCTATGAAATTCCAAACGACGGAATTTATTACGACACATCAAAGTTCGCCGGGTACGGCGCATTAACCGGCGGGGCGTTGTCCGGCAATCGCGCGGGTGCCCGAGTTGAATTTAACGACGCAAAGCGCAATCCGACCGATTTTGCGTTGTGGAAATTTTCACCAACCGACAAAAAACGCCAAATGGAATGGGCCAGTCCCTGGGGCGTCGGGTTCCCCGGATGGCACGCGGAATGCAGTGCAATGAGCATGGCGCTGCTGGGTGATCACTTTGACATTCACACGGGGGGCATTGACCTGTCACGCGTACATCACGCAAATGAAATTGCCCAATCAGAACCGCTTACCGGTGAACCTTGGGTCAATTATTGGGTGCATTTTGAATTTTTGGTCGACAAAAGCGGTGAAAAAATGTCCAAATCCGACGGCGAATTTTTAAGTTTATCCGTCCTGAAAAACCGCGGATATGATCCGATGGCATATAGATACATGATACTGCTGGGGCATTACCAGTCACAATTGGCGTTTTCCTGGGACGCATTGGAATCCGCATCAAACGGGTATAAAAACATTGTGCGCGCCGTTGCCGATTTAATGTCAGCACCCGACGGCACGGTTGACCCGACACAATATGACCAATGGCACGATAAAATATTGGCCGTCGTATCCGACAATATGAAAACTGCGGAAGCACTGGTTTTGGTTCAAAAGTTATTGAAAGACACAACTGTAAACGCCGCAACAAAAATAAAACTATTTGAATTTATTGACCGCCTGTTGGGACTGCAATTCATACCGCGTGCAAACGCGTTACGCGAACTGGAAAATGCGACCGTCCCCACGGAAATTCAGGCTTTGGCCGATGCGCGCGCCGCCGCCAAGGCGGCCAAAGACTGGGCCAAAGCGGACGAAATCCGCGCACAGATAGATGCCGCCGGATGGGCGATAGTCGACACACGCGACGGCACCAAAATTATAAAAAAGGCATAATTTACCGCATAAACCGTGCACGCCCGGAAATTCCGGGCGTTATTTTTATAAAAATATCTTGAATTTGGGCGCTTTTTAGTGTATATTGCCCCCAGAATCAAGAGGAATATTCATGAATTACCCATATATGCCGAAATCCACCGCACTTTGGTTGATTGAAAACACTGCATTGACATTTGAACAAATCGCAGATTTTTGCGGTCTGCATGAATTGGAGGTTAAAAATATCGCCGACGCCGAAACATACAAGATTCAGGGGCTAAACCCAATCCTGAACGGCCAGGTGACCCGCGAAGATATTGAAGCGTGCGAGGCCGACCCCGAAAAACGCCTGACACTGCGTGAAACCATTGTGAACGCGCAAAAGGCCCAGAATAAAAAAGGCGTCGGATACACGCCAAAACTGCATCGTCAAAACAGACTGGGCGGCATTTTGTGGATTGTAAAAAATTATCCGGAATTGTCCGACGGCCAGATTGCACGCCTGATGCGCAGCACAAATCCGACGGTCGCATCCGTTCGCAATAAAACGCACAAGTCTTATTCAATCATTCAGATTCAAAGCCCGATTGTACTTGGACTGGTTTCCGAATCCGCACTGCACGAAGCGGTTGCAAAGGCAAAAAAATAATTTAACAAACTTATACCCCGGGGTTTGATTTATGGCAAAAAAATTGGACGAGGCGACAAAACTCCTGATTGAGTCTTTGCCGGAAAATTTACAGAAACTCGCAACAACGGCAATGGATGTCGGCTATATGTCGCAGATGGATTTCGCCGCTGCGACCGAGGCGGACGAAGTCCCGGAATCGGAACAGGCCGAAGTTTTGGATTTCTTTCAGCAGGATTTGGGACTGGAAATTCTGGAAACGGACAATTTCGCCCAGTCAATGGAAAAGTACTATGACGACGATTCCGACGAACCACGCGACAAGACTCGCAACTTGCTGAACGCAGATGCAGAGCAGGTTGATGTCAACGACGATGACTATGAACATTATGCCAAGCAATTGGAACGCAGCCAGACAGGCAACCTGGTACTGGGGGTTCAGGATTCTGTTCAATCATACTTGAAACAAATCGGCACGGTGCAATTGCTGACCGCGGCGGGCGAAGTTGCAATCGCACAACGCATCGAGGCGGCGTCAAGACTCATGGTGTATGGCCTGTGCGAAAGCCCGATGACAATTCAGGCAATGCTGGACTGGTACCAGCAATTGTTGAACGAAGACATACGGTTGCGCTATATCGTTAATCTGGAAGTCATGTATTCTTCGGACGCCGAACAAAAATCATTGGCCGCATTGTCCGAGGCATTGAAATCCAAAGGGGTCGAGCATGTCGACGAATTAGACGACGAAGATTTGGACGATTTGGCCGAATCCGCCGCCGAAACGGAAGAAGACGATGACGACGACGAAGATGCGGATGAAGAAGACGGCATCAAAAAAGAAGACACGCCGCGCGGCACATCGGGCGTTCCAATTCCTGTAATGGAAGAATCATTGATGCCGATGATTACCGAATTGTTTGCGAAAATAAAACGCATATTCAACAGCATGCAGAAACTGCAGGCAAAGCGTTTGGAAAACCTGCTGACATCGGCCAAACCGGACGAAGCACTGGAAAAGAAATACACGAAAATGCGCCTGGAATTGTTCGAGCATGTTAGCAAAATCCGCCTGAACGACGACAGAAACGCCGAAATTCTGGAACAGTTGACCAAACGCGATCAATTGCTGATGGGACTGGAAGGCAAACTGTTGCGTCTGGCAATGGCGAACAAGATTAAGCGCGAAGATTTTCTGGCCGAATATACGGGCAACGAACTGAACCGCAACTGGGTCAAGAAACTGCAGAAACACAAAAACCCAGTATGGGCAAACTTTGCGAAAAAGCACGAAAAGGATATTCAGAAAATCCAAGAGGACATTACCGCAATCGCATTTGAAACGGGCCAACCCACCGCGGAATACAAAAAGGTTGTGGAACTGGTCCGCCGCGGCCAGACCGAGGCCGCCCGTGCCAAACGCGAAATGATAGAGGCAAACCTGCGTCTGGTTATAAAATTTGCCAAAAAATCCAGCAACCGCGGTTTGGGTCTGGATTTCTCGGACTTGGTTCAGGACGGAAACATCGGCCTGATGAAGGCGGTTGATAAGTTTGACTATCGATTGGGGAACAAATTCTCGACATACGCAACAAACTGGATTCAGCAGGGCATATCGCGCAGCATTGCCGACCAGGCGCGCACAATCCGCATTCCGGTTCACATGATTGACAACATACACAAGATTCAACGTGCATCGCGTCAATTCATGCACAAATACGGCCGCCAGCCCACAGCCGAGGAATTGTCAAAAATCATCTATCTGCCGGTGGACAAGATTCACAAGGCGATGAAGGTGAATTTGAAACCAATCTCGCTGGAGGCACCGGTCGGCACCGAAGACGATAGTTCACGCATTGAAATCATAGCGGACGAAACGGCGAAAAACCCGTTTGTGTCCGCCGCGCAAAAGAATCTGCGCAAAATCGTTACACAAATCCTGTCGGAACTGGACCCCAAGGAGGAAACCGTCCTGCGCCAGAGATTTGGCATGTCAACAAACAAAACCAGCACCCTGGAGGAGGTTGGCGAATACATCGGCGTGACCCGCGAGCGTATCCGCCAGATAGAGCAAAAGGCGCTGAACAAGCTGAAGCATCCGACACGTGCGCGCAAACTGCGCAGTTTCTTGGAAGATGATTAACTTTTGCCGCCCGGTTTTCCCGGGCGTGCTTTATAACCAGGGGAAAAACATGAACAACGGAAAACTGATTGCAGTTGAAGGTGCCGACAAGGCCGGCAAACACACACAGGTAATGAAAATCGTTGAATATCTGCGCGGGCGGGGCATTGCCGCAGAAACACTTGATTTTCCGCAATATAACTCATACTTTGGGCGCTTTATCAAGGATTACTTAAACGGCAAATTTGGCCCAACGCGGCAATTGCCGGCCGAATACACAATGTTTCCGTATGCACTTGACCGCCAGGCACACATGCCCCAAATCCACAAATGGTTAAATGACGGCAAATGGGTTGTGCTGGACCGGTACACATACAGCAATTCATTTTCCGTTGCAAAATGCGACGAACGCGAATGGGCGCAGAAAATTCAGTTTATGGAGGAAACAGAATTTAACCACATGGGCATAATTCGTCCGGATTATAACATCTATCTGTACCTGGATCCGCGCATATCATATGAAATGCGCAATCAGGGATTAAAGGCATACCAAAACGGCCGCCCCGATATGCATGAAAGTGATTTTCAATTGCTCTATGACGTATCGCGGGTATATCGAAAAATCGCATCCATGAATCCAGCCAAGTGGACAATAGTCGACGAAATGAAACCAAACGGCGAACGCATGACGATTGATGAAGTCTTTGGGAAATTAAAAACCGTGATTGATAATATGGTTGTTACGCAGCGCAAAGGCAAACGCAAATAAAAAATCCGGCAAATATGTCGGTTTTTATTTTTGCAATCGGTAAATTATATGATATAATACACATCGCAAAGGATAAGACCGGCGCAAGGTGTAAGAACCTTTTAAACCTGTCGAAAGACATAAAATTAAAACTCCATTGGTTGGAGGGCTGTGATATATCTAAATAAACAGCACTATTGGTTTAATAGTTCTTAACCTCCAGCCGTTTGGTTTTTCCAAACGGTTTTGTTTTTAATTAACCAAACAAATGGAGTGAAAAATGGCTGCATTAACAATGAAGGCATGGCAAATTGGCAAATCGCTAAAGCAGGCGCGATTAAACGCGTCAATCCTGCACGAAGATACGGCGCGCATGCTGAAAATAACCCGTGAAGAACTAACATTATTTGAAAATGGCGAGGTTGAGATTCCAAAACACCTGTTGGATACATTATTCCAAATGGGACTGCTGATGATGCACACGCGTTATATGATAAACGATTATCAATATATGACGCGCCAATGGCGACATATGCACACCAAGGCGATGGAACTGCACAACAAATTGCAAAAAATCAAAATTACACAAAGCCCTGTGTTGCAGTAAAAATCCCCCAATAAAACACCCACGCAAACTTTTTTGCGTGGGACCCGTTGGGGATTTTTATTTTGAATTATCCATATCTTTTATTTGTTGCAAAATATTACCACCCGGTACATGTTGCCGCGGTGGCAATTTGGCGTTCCAGCGCGCACGGTTCATGGTTGTACGATAATCTGCAAATTCCCGCGTCAGATATTGAATGTCAAATGTAAATTCAGACCCCGTTTCCGTTGTTTGACGCGCGATGTATTGGCGCGCCGCATCAAACAGGAATTCATTTAATTTCTTTATCTTGGCCGTAAATTCGGGTGGCACCGCCGCCGCATTAAATATATATGGCGAAAACCCGTCGTTTGCGGCCGCGCGCACGCAATCGGGCAATTCCACACCGACCCCAGGTACAGTCAGCGCCGCCGTTCCAATCAATTCATTCATATAAAACGGAATAAACTTTTTAATATATGCATGACGCATCATTTTTGCCACCGCATCCGCATTTGCCGCCACAAATTCACGTTGTTTTATATCGGCGAACCGAATTGCGGCCGCCGTGTCACCCCATGTGAATGTCTTGAACCAATCAGTCAGGTCGGATGCATTTACAATATTCAACAATTTATCATTATCTGCCATTAGCTAAAATTCCTTTTATCCCAAATGCGGCTTTAATGTGACATAAACCTGACCCAGGTCGGTCTTAATCAGCATCGCACCCAACTTGTCCGCATTGTCGGCATTTTGGGCGGCCGCCAAAACCTTGTCAAAACTGCGTACGAACTGCGTCGCCTGGGAACGGAACACCGCGTCAGATTTCAGCAGATCGCGTATTTGTTTTTTATCCGCAGCAGCCATCATCTTGGCCAGCCATTTGGAAAATATGGTCTTGTCGCCGGCATGATACTTTTTCCACACTACATCCGGAATTTCCGCCCCGGCCGCACGGGTTAAATCCAGCGACTGTTCGTGCATTTTTTCAAACATGCGCTCGCTTTGCTTAAGGAAATCCGCACTGCTGATGCGCAATGACGCCTTGGCCATTGTAGGCGCGGACGCAATCGCTTCCATGGGGGCCGTTGCACGCGCAACCACCATTTGTTTGTTCAGAGTTTGCATGGTTTCCACCGCCTTGGCATAGTCAGACATCAAATCAATCATCTGCTGGCGCGATGTGCCGGCCAAATCCTCCAGTTTTAGTGCAGATTCAGAAATTGTGGCGGTGGACTGCGACACCGTCGCATTCATCAGATTTATCTTCTCGTTCAAAGATTCAACAATCTTGTCCAGATTTTCCCCGGTCGCCGCGGCACTTTGCGACAAATCGGGCAGGGCCGCAAAATACTTTTCCATCAATTGCGACAGCGGCTGCAACTGTTCTGTTGTCTGGGCCGACAATTTTATCAAATTCTCCGACTGGCCCGACAACTGCGTGTGCGCGGTGTTCATTTCCATTAATGTTTCGCGCACCCCGGTCGCCATTGCACGCACGGAATCAGAAAACGCCCCCGCCGCGGTTTTCGTGTTTTCCAATGTGATGTTCGCAACACCGGAAACCGTATTCAATTCAGACACGACACCGGTTGCAAATTCCTTTATTTCGCCGTCAAAACGGTTTGTTAATGCCGCCAATTCCGTCGATATGCCGCGAACAGACGCCTCGGTCGCGGTTGCGGACGCCATAAGTGTTTCCACCGCGTCGGTTAATTTGCGTACCTGTTTTTCAATTGACGATTCGGCAAGGCGCACCTGGCCGCCGACCACATTCGCCGTATTGGTCAACGTGTTCATCTGACTGGTTAATTGTTTTTTTGACTGCTTGCTAAAGCTATCCATCTTAACCAGATAGGAATCCAATGACTTGTTATTCTTTTCCAGAACATCTTCATAATCCGCGGCGGCATTTTTTATACCTTCAAAATCCGTCACCGATGTTTGGGCCAATGACGACAACTTTTCACGCATTTCATCGGATGACGCCCCCATGTCATTCATCTGTTTTGTGTTACGATCAAATTCCGCCTCCAGATTTTGCGACAGTTCGCGCCCACGCGCAACCCACGCGTCAATTTGCGATTGAATTTGCGAAACCCGTTCGGTCGAATCCAGAGATGTCGTGTTAATTTTACTCAACAAGTCATTGATATTCGCACTAAATTTATCTGTTATGGTTTCCACATCAGACCAATCAGGCGATGACACAATCCCGCGCAATCCAGATATTGTATTATCCAGACGCTGCGACATTGTGGATAATTTTTTTGTCGCATCATCGGCGGTTGCCACCAGTTTGTCGTTTTGAACCGTCAATTCCTGTTTCAAATCATTTGCCGCCGCAATTTGTGAATTTAATGTACCGCACATGCGTGCAAATCCGGATTCTATTTTTGCAATTTCGTCCGCCATTATGTTTTGCAGTACGCGCGTCGCATCATTAACGCGGGCCCGTTCCGGCCGCATCATCAATTGCAACAATGATTCCATAACCTTTTGTGAACGACGCGACACAAAAAACAAACCCGTCGCACACATCAGCAGCGCAATAATGCAAACAATACCGGCAATTAAAACTATTTGATTGACAATCATGCTTTCCATCCCCCGAATTTTAACAGAGTATAATCCTTGCAGTTCTGTTCGATTTATACTAAAATTTACATAATAAAGCAAGGGCATAAATGGCACAAAAACGCACTCTTTCACCGGAACAGGATATTGCCGCAAATCCGACGGAAAACGTCTGGGTTCAGGCAAACGCAGGCACCGGAAAAACCAGCGTTTTGGTGCAAAGGTTGCTGCGTATACTGTTTCGCGGTGAAATAACGCACGCCGGGATACTGTGTCTGACCTATACAAATGCGGGGGCCGGTGAAATGCGCAATCGTATTTTGGCCGCACTGCGCACATGGGTGCGGGCGACCGACGACGAGTTAATTGAACTGTTAAACGGCATTGCGGAAAATCAACCGGCCACATGTGCAGATGCCGCACATGCGCGCGAAATATTCTTTACATATATCGACAATCCAGAATTGCTAAAAATAAAAACCATTCATGGATTCTGTGAAGAAATTTTACGCCGTTTCCCGATAGAGGCGGGCGTATCCCCGTCATGGACGCTGGTGTCCGACGCGAACCAGCGAATGCTGCTGCAGGATGCGTTTTCCAAACTGATAAACTCGTCACTGTCAAATATTGCCGACGGCGCACGCGTGACGGACGCCTTTGCGCATATCGTGGGACGCATTTCGGAAACATACTTAACTGATTTGCTGGATATATTAAGTTCGCAGTACAAGTATTTCTTTGACACCGAAAATAATGACAATTATCGCAATTATTTTATTGATACAACGCGGTATTTTTTAAATCTAGATGACGCACCGGCGGCAGCGGATGATACCAAAACACTGCAAAATATCGTCAATATGGCCACGGAAGAGCAAAATACCCTAAAAAAGCCGGCAAAATATCTGGATACTATTATTAACTTAACGCAACAATATATTGATAAAACTATAGATTTTGAAAAATACAAAACTGCATATCTAAAGGCCGACGGTAACAAAATCCAGGCAGTTGAAAAGAAAGGCTTTCTGCAGGATGAACAGGAACGCGTATATCGTATAAATCAGCATAATGCAAACCGACAGGTTTTTGATGACACCGTCGCATTGTTTGACCTGTCGTATGCATTTGCAAAAACATACCGCCAGATGAAACGGGCGCGAAACCTGCTGGATTTCGAAGATTTGATTTTATATACGCGAAAACTCTTTTCATCACCCGAAAGCATGGGCTGGGTATTATCGCAACTGGACATGTCGTTATCACACATATTGGTGGACGAAGCGCAGGACACCAGCCCCGCGCAGTGGGACATAATGCGCATGCTGGCCGGCGACTTTTTTGTCGGCGGCGACACAATGGATTCGCCGCGTTCGCTGTTTGTTGTTGGCGACACGAAACAATCCATTTACGGATTCCAGGGAGCCGATCCAGCCGCATTCACGGCGTCACGCGAAGACATCGCAAGCCATATAAAACAAAATCTGCGCACAATACGCGAGGTGCCGCTTACCCAAAGTTTCCGGTCGCTGCCCCCGATTCTGCGTGTCGTTGATGAATTTTTCAGCGATGCCGTAACAATGGAACAAACTGGATTCAACAACAACCGCCACGCATGTTTCCGCGGGGAATGCGGCGGACTGGTCGAAATGCACGCTCTGGTTTCAAAACAGGATACCGGTATCGACACAACGCAATATGTGCGCGATATTGCCGACAAAATAAAATCCCTGATCGATAGCGGCCGATATTCGGCCCGTGACATAATGGTGCTTGTGCAAAAAAGAAACCCTATGGCCGCACCGCTGGTTTCGGAATTAAAACGGCGAAACATTGACGTCGCCGGCAGCGACCGAATTGTTCTGCCAAATTTTCCGGCGGTGCGGGACATGATGAACATGATCAGATTCTGTTTGAATAATGCCGACGACTATAGTTTATGTTGCGTTTTAAAAAGTCCGATTTATAGATTGAAAGAACAAGATATTTACAATTTATGCAAAATTCGGAACGATGCAAATAAAATACGCGCGAACGAGGCCCCCGATGCCACCGTGACAACTATATTCGACATTTTGCGCGATGTGCATCCGGAAATATTTGCGCACTTGGTAAAAACAATTGAAAACTCAAAAAACATGGGGCCGTTTTCGTTCTTTTCAAACCTGCTTAACCATGACGGCGTGCGCGAAAGCATGATTGCCGCACTTGGAACACAAATAATCGACCCGCTGGAAGAATTTTTAACCATCTGCCTGTCATACGAAAGAACACAACCGGGCACGTTGCATCATTTTATTAAATGGTTTATTACCGGCGCCAGTGAAATAAAACGCGATATGGATGCCGCCGGCGGCGTCCGCATCGCAACCGTTCATGGCAGCAAGGGGCTGGAGGCGCCGGTTATTTTCCTTATTGATACGGTCCGCACGCCGGATGCGGATGCGATTTTGCCGATACCGAAAAACGAACTGCCGGCAAAAAAACACGCAAAAGAATCCAATATGCCGAACACCTGGCTTTGGTCGCCGCGCGGGACCGAAAGTGCACGCCGGCAAATCGCATTTGATGCGGCAAAACAGGATGATATCGCCGAATACTACAGGTTGCTTTATGTCGCGATGACGCGCGCGCGCGACCGACTATACATATACGGGTATACGCCGTACAAAAACGCCCCGGAAATCGCATGGCACACGCAATTGTGGCGTGTTTTGTCCGCCATGCCCGGCGCAGATGTAAACGCGGACACAATCAGGATAACAGATGACCCTGACATTGCATGATTTGATTAAGGCCGAAAATCAAGCCGCACACGCAACCGATGCGGGGCGAAGAATGCATGCCAAACTGCAGGCGGTTGTCATTAACGACGATAACAGCTACGGCGATCCCGAACTAATCCGGCGAATAAAATCCTGTGGGGCGGCGGCGAAATTTTTTGGGCCCGATTCACGCACAGAGGCGCCCGTCGCCGGATACGTAAATGATAAATTTATCAGTCGGCGCATCGACAGAATCTGCATAAACCATGAATCCGGACAAATTGACATACTGGATTATAAAACGGACGTGTCGCGCGATGCAATGCGTGCGAAATACATCCGGCAACTGGGGGAATACCGCACCCTTATATCAAAAATATATCCGAACTACACAATACGGACATATATTTTATGGACGCATTACTGGGAATTGGAACAGCTGCAATAAAGTTTGCATAAGCTATAAAAATTCTTGAACTGCGCACCACAAAACGGTTATAATTCACATTATGTTAGTGTCATTAAGCATTTCAAATATCGTACTGATTGAACGGCTAAATCTTGAATTTGGGTCCGGGTTAAACATATTAACCGGCGAAACCGGCGCCGGAAAGAGCATTCTGCTTGACGCATTATCCATGGCGCTGGGGGCGCGGTCCGACACGGGATTGCTACGGCACGGGTGCGACAGTGCGTCCGTTGTTGCAGAATTTGACACATGCCCTGCGACCGCGAAAAGCATCCTTGACGACAACGGAATAGAATGTGACGGCCCATTGATATTGCGACGCACACTGGGCGCCGACGGGAAAAGCCGCGCATGGGTTAACGATACACCTGTATCGGTAAAAACGTTGAAACAAATTGGCGACGCACTTGTTGAAATTCACGGTCAGTTTGCGAATCACACACTATTGGATCCGGCGACGCATCGCGCGGCACTGGACGAATTTGCGGCACGGCGCATACGCGATTACGACAAATTATTAGCCGCGGTAAAGGACGCCTATAACGCATATCATGCGGCCGACACGCAGTTAAAAAATCTGCGCGAAATGTTGGACCGGGCGGCGTCGGAACGCGAATTTTTAGAGCATAACGTCGCGGAATTACGCGCATTGAATCCGCAACCAGGCGAAGAAAGCGAATTGGCGGCCCGTCGCGCCGCAATGATGAACGCGGAAAAAAACGCCGCCATATTGTCAGAGGCCGCCGATGCAATTTCCCCGCGCGGCCAATCACTTGATGCGGCAATCTGCACCGTCGCACACATACTGGGGCGCATAAAAACAGACCCAAATCCCTATGCGGCCCAGATTGAACGTCTGTTTGATGCTGCGGAAATAGTTTCCGATGTGGCCGGAACGCTTACGCCGCCGGATGCCGATATGGACGACATGGACGCGATAGAAGAAAGACTGTTTGCCATTCGCGCCGCCGCACGCAAACACCGCGTAACACCGGATGAACTGCCGCAAACTTATGAAAAAATGACGGCACAATTGAACGCAATTGACAATTCTGACGCGGAATTAAAAAAACTGAAATCGGACGTAAAAAAATACCGCGCGGCGTTTGACCAATATGCCGAACAATTGACCGCGGCGCGCGATGCGGCGGCAAACGCAATGCGCGCGGCATTGCTGGCTGAATTACCGGATTTGAAACTGGGGCAGGCGGACTTTGCCGTCGTCAACAATCCGGCCGCACCATCTGTGCACGGAACCGACGACATATTGTTTATGATAAAAACAAATCCCGGCGCCCCGTTTGCGCCACTGCACAAATCCGCATCGGGCGGCGAATTGGCGCGACTGATGCTGGCCATGCGCGTTGTGCTGGCCGGTGATGACAATGCGCACACTTTTGTGTTTGACGAGGTTGACACCGGAATCAGCGGCGCCACCGCCAGCGCGGTTGGCTTACGCCTTAACAAATTGGCGAACGGGTCCCAGGCATTGGTTATCACACATTCTGCCCAGGTCGCAGGTTACGCAGACCGTCACTATAAAATATCCAAAACCGTAAAAAACGATGTGACAACAACGACGGTCATGGAAATAAGCGGGAACGACAGACTAAACGAAATCGCCCGAATAATCAGCGGTGAAAAAATAACCCCACAATCACTGGCGACGGCAAAGACCCTGATTCACAAATAAATAAAATCCCAGATTACTGGGATTTTTATATCTAATTATAATAACAATTTGAAGTGTATTGCCACTTTCCGCTTCTATCGCTTTGCGAGGCACCCGAACGAATAAAACATTGCGATTGCGCCGTTGCGCCGGCAACACTGGTTCCGCCGGACGGGCACGCTTGGCATGACGTACCGTTTTTATAATACCCGGCATTACATTTGAATGTTGAACCGCTGCAGGTGGAATTGGCCGGCCGCGCCACACATGCGGTACCTGTGTTGCAATACCCGCTGTTACAGGTAAACGTCGTGTTTCCTTCACCGCTGCATGTCGCGTTTGCAGGACACTTTGTGCATGTTTTTCCATCACCATAATACCCCGATGCGCAAACTTTGACGCTGGAATAGGTACTGCCGTTCTGGTCGTTTATATTGCAATAAATCGTACCGCTGCCGCTATTGCAACTAATTTCCAATACGGGCCAATATTTTGTCGCATACGCGCCGTTTACCACAGACTTTGTCTGCGTTCTTGTCTGCTGCCATGTTTTACATGCCGTGGTGCAACTGGAATCAACCGGCAGTGCAGACGACGTGCAATCGCCGGACCAATTGAGCTCCAGACAGTCATCGCCCAGAATATCCGGATCAACATAACAATAATTTGACGACATATTCCCGTTTATCGGACAATCGTCCGCCCGCGAATTCCCTGCAAACATCGCAATGGCAACACATAACGCGGTTATATATTTTTTCATTTTATCCCCCTCGCTTTATAAAACCGCCAAAGGCATGGCGGTCGGGGATTAAGAAAATCATATTTCGGAATGACCCCGCGGCCTTCAACATATAGCCGACGGATCCCCGACCGGTTTATTTTTGGTCGGGCTGCAAATGCAAACGGCGCGCGCCAATGCGACGACCGCCGGGGCGGATTACGATGGAACACCATCGCCGAAATAAAGGATTTCTTAAGTCCCTGAAGCCATCATCCATATGGTTTCAGAAATTATTATAAATAATCAGTGCGAAAAACACAAGCCCTATTGCAATTTTGCAACACCGTCCGCAAATTCAATCGAGAATATGCGCGCTGCATCGGCCGCATGCGACACAACACCGCCGGACGCATCACGCACAATTGCAAACCCACGCGACAGAACGCTCTTATAACTCAAAGAATTCAACATTTGGCCGACATGCGAAATCATCTGACGCATGGACTGCATCTTGTTGGCCAACATCACGGCCATGGACGGCACCGCATCCATTTTCTGGCGCGCGGTCTGCAGTCGGCCGTTTATGATAATCCCCAGTGTTCGCGACATGTCGTCCAGACGCTGCTGACGTTCCATTAACATTTGTTGCGGGCTTTTCAATGATATTAATTCCATTTTCTGACGCGCGGTCGCCAAACGTGCCGCAAGCGCACCCTGCAATCTGTGCCACTGATTATCCAAATCTTGAATCAGGGATAATTTTGTAGGAACCGCGGCCTCGGCCGCACCGGTGGGGGTCGGCGCGCGAAAATCCGCCGCAAAATCAATCAGCATCCAATCCGGTTCATGCCCAACGCCGGATATAAGGGGTATGTGACTGGCGGCCGCGGCCCGTACAATAATTTCTTCGGAAAAGGGCAGCAAGTCTTCCAATGCGCCACCGCCGCGCGCGACAATTATCAAATCAACATTGTCCGCACGGTTAAAGTATTCTATGCCGGCGGCCACTTCTGCCGCGGCGGTTGCGCCCTGAACCGTGGCGGGGTACAAAATCACATGCACCGGAAAACGTTCGCGCAGACGGTTTTGAATATCTTGAAATGCGGCGCCGGTTGGACTGGTTACGACACCGATGCGCGCCGGTAATTTCGGTAACGGCTTTTTGCGCGACGTGTCAAACAACCCCTCGGCGGCAAGTTTTTGTTTCCGTTCCTCCAACATTTTTAGGATTGCGCCAATACCCGCCATTTCAATTTCAGTGACGATAATCTGATAATTGCTGCGCGCAGGATAGGTGGTAAAGCGCCCGGTGACGACAACCTCCATACCTTCTTCAAGGCGAAACGACACCGGGGTTCCGCGCCATATTATAACGGAAATTGCGGCGCCGGCATCCTTTATCGTCATGTACATATGCCCCGACGTGGCGCGCGTTATCTGCGATAATTCGCCGCGAATTTTTATGCGCGGGAATGCGGTTTCCACCACATTTTTCAACAGCGCCGACGCATCAGAAACACTGAATATCATATCCGGTTGTACAAATGGTTCTGGTATTTGCATGATATTAATCTTTCCCATTATTGTTCACTAATTTCCCAATACCCAAAGAATTTAGAAATTTCTTGGCAATGTCACGATTATCACTATTCATCTCAGTCGGGCGGCCCAAATAGTATGGAATTTCAAAATCATAAAATTTATATTGATCAAAAGTTATATCAAGAACATGCCGGGTTGGAATATGTTGAACATAAAAATGCGGACCATAAGTCCATATTTCATCAATGTACATCAACTGCCAGTCGGCATTCATCAGCGATACGAACGCCGAACTGGACGCGCGGCAAAAGCCGTCGGAATCATATGTGAATAATTTATATTTATCCCCCAGTATTGGATAAAATGTATTGTATTTTACGGTTTCTGACTTAAACCCATCACGAAATAACAAAATAAAATTTTTTGCACGCATCTTATCATAAGGGGATAATCCCCCCCCCATGGAATCTAGGCGTTTTAGCAATTGACGCGTTGCATTTTCATAAAAATCTGTTTTGTTTTTTTCCATAATTGGAATTATAACAAAGTACCACAGATTTTTCAATTTTATAATTAGTCATGTCCGCGCAGCGCATTGCGCATTACGATTCTTTTCAGATCTATATCAATATATTTTCCAAATTCAAATGCGCGCTTAAATGCAAAATCACCGTCAATCCGGCGCCCTAATTCATACGGAATTTCTATAAAGCGGCCGCGCGAATCAACCGATTGATCAAAAGTCAAATCCAAAACCGAACCATCATAAATATTTTGCAGCCAAACATGATTTATCAGTCGACGCCCATCCCCGACATTTGAAAAATAATACATCTGCCATATCGGCGCCCCAGATTTCAGGCGGAACATATGATGCCATGCATAACTTGCAATACCGCAAAATCCGGCGGAAAAATTTGCCGCGGAACAACGCGCCACCTCATACTTTGGCGCCAAAACAGTCGCGCGTAAATCCGGCAATCTGAATGCCTGACGAAATTTCGCAACCATGCCCGGCATATCAAATTCAATATCGACATCGTTTGGAAATTTCGTTTTGGCAAGGCGCCATATTAAAAACCTGGTTGCTTTTTCATAAGCCTTTATGCGTTCCGACGCCATATCAAAAGGTTCGTTTTTTTGGTGCATTATTTTTAACCCGCTTTAACAAAATTTTATCGCATTTTTGGCCGATAGTCAATTTTATGCGCGTCACAAAAAAAAACGAACCTTTTTATTGTGCATAAAAAACGGGGCAGCGCCCCGTATATCTCATAATTCGGTCAACGGCCAACGCGGCCGCGGCGCAATCGGTTCACGCACGATGCGACCCACCGCGTAATTTTCCAGCCCGGCCCATGCAATCATGGCCCCGTTGTCCGTACACAGATTCATAGGCGGGGCAGCAAATACCATGCCATGCGCAGCGGCTAATTTTTCCATTGCCGCACGTATTGCACTGTTTTTAGCAACACCGCCGGCCACAACCAATGTTTTTGGCGCAGCGGAATGTACGCGCACATCCCGCATTGCATTGCCCAGTCGGTTTATTATGCAGTCAACGACGGACGCCTGAAACGATGCACAAAAATCATTTATAAATTCGTCCGAATGAGGTCCGGGATTTTTTTCCAAGAATGTTCGAGCCGCGGTTTTTATGCCGCTGAATGAAAAATCACAACCGGGCTTGTCGCACAGCGGACGCGGAAACTTGAACGCGTTCGGATTACCGGATTTGGCGCGGTTGTCCACCACCGGTCCGCCCGGATACCCCAGATTCAGCATTTTTGAAACCTTGTCAAATGCCTCGCCCGCGCTATCGTCCAGTGTCTGACCAATCAATTCATATTTTCCGACACCGCGCACCAGCAAAATCTGGCAATGACCGCCCGACGCCAGCATTAACAGATACGGAAACGCGACAGACGTGTTTTCATCGGTTCCGTTTGCCGCCGCGGCATGCAACCGCGGGACCAGGGCGTGTCCTTCCAAATGATTGACCGCAACCAGCGGCTTGCCCGTTGATTGCGCGATTCCGGTGGCGGCCATCCACCCGACCAACACACCACCGATAAGCCCCGGGCCGGCCGTCGCGGCAATAACATCAATATCCGCGATTGTTTTACCCGCCGCGGCCAGCGTCTGGTTTATTACCGCGTCAATCGCCAATATATGCGCACGCGCGGCCAGTTCCGGAACCACACCGCCGTATTTTTGATGTTCCGGAATCTGTGAATAAATTATGTGCGACAATATATTGCGGTTTGAATCAACAATCGCGGCACTGGTTTCATCGCAAGACGATTCAATTCCCAAACATAAAACAGGGTGCGCCGCCACACCGTCACCGCGCATCGCGCCCATATCGGTACGAATAATATTTTCTTTGGTCATTTGATTTACAAATTTTCTTTTAATTGAATCCCGGTATAGCACAACGACACGGCGTCCTTTATCGCCATTTCGCCGGAATCGGGCAGCGTGGACATCTTATCCACACACGCAACCGTCAAATCCGTATTACTTTCCGATGCGGTCAAAACACGCACGGCGGCCGCGCGCCGTTCCAATGATGCGGAACGCCAATTCTTTAATGTGCCGGATTCCAAATCACTGCTGCGTTGCGCAAAAAAGAACAGGACCAGCGCCATTATCAGCACGCATACACCGACAAAAAACAATAAAAACTTTTTTAAGTGTTTCATTATTTCCCCCTCGTTTTGACTTGTCTCAAAATCCCATGCTGTTTTAGTTTAGAAATTTGCCGCATCATGTCATCAGCATTAAACGGCGATTTATTTTCCTCGTAATGAACAATTTGATCGACAATAATTTTATCCGCCTGATTTGTAGAAAATAATTTTTTATCCACCCATACGCCCGAAATATTATCCGCATGCACGCGATATATTACATTATATATGCGCCTATTGGGCGAACAATAGCAATTATATGTATCGCGGCCGGCCGCAAGTATATTTTTTGCGGTTTCTAAATTATGACATATCCAGGCATAATCTGGTTTTTCCGAAAATTGTTCACCCACGGCCATAATATGACTATTGTCGCCCAACACATATCCGACCAAATTCGGAACAATTAGCATATCAGACACAGGTACTTTCTTATAATACATTCTTATTCCTTTTTGCTTGCCGCGCATCCCACCAGCCACAGGTCATAATCTGCATCCTGTAACGGGTTATCGCCCGGTTCATTTTTATTCATCCAGCCGGAAAAAATATCACCATCGCCGGATTTTGCAACCTCTATAAACATGAAATAGTTTTCCGCCTGGAACGGATCCGTCTGCTTGCATGAACGCGCGGTCATGGTCAGTTTTTCAAATTCCACCGTGCGCCCAACCGGAATTTCCAAGGTTTGGGTTTTGCCCGCGGCCTTGTTCATAATACGGACGGTTGCCACATCGCGTTCAACATACGCGTTCGCGCCGGACGCAAACCCAAGCGCAAATGCCCCGCCAATCAATAGTTTTACAATCTGCCTTTTCATAATCAGCATATTAGCGCGCACATCATGCAAAGTCAATTTTATAAATTGAACCTACAAAAAAGCCCCGCCAAAGCGGGACTTTGTTTAACAAATATGGAGTATTATTTGTTTGCGTTCTTTTCCGCAGATGCCGCAGCCAAGTCTTCGACGATACGAGCCTTTTTGCCGGACAACCCGCGCAGGAAGAACAGTTTCGCGCGACGAACCTTACCGATACGAACCTTTTCGATTTTTTCAATCGCCGGGCTATACAGCGGGAATTTGCGTTCCACACCGACACCGTATGATTCGCGGCGAACCGTAAAGGATGCATTATTGCCCATGCCGCCGTCGCGTGCGATTACGACACCTTCAAACATCTGGATACGGAATTTGTCGCCATCCTTGATCTTGACGTGCACTTTCAACGTATCACCGGCCTTGAAGTTCGGGATTTTTTTGTCGCCCTTTAATTTTGCAATCTGGGCGTCTTCGATTTTTTTAATAATGCTCATTTTTACTTTTCCTTTATTAAATCCGGACGACGTTCCTTGGTTATGTCATCCGATTGTTGTTTCCGCCACCGTTCGATGTTGCCGTGGTGACCGGACAGCAGGACTTCTGGGACATTGCGTCCACGCCATGCCGACGGGCGGGTGTATAACGGCCATTCCAGCCCCCCGATTTCGAAACTCTCGTTTGCGGTTGTGTCCGAACCGCCATGCAGCACATTATCCATCACGCGAACGCAACTGTCAATAAAAACTTCGGCGGCAATTTCGCCCCCCGACAGTATATAGTCCCCAATGGACAATTCCATTATATCATATTCTTCAATTACGCGCTGATCAATTCCTTCGTACCGACCACAGAGCAGGGTGTACACGGCCCCGGCATCCGCCGCAAATTCGCGCACCATATGCTGCGTCAGGCGCGGCCCGCGTGGCGAAAAATATATTATGCGCCCCGGTTTTTTAACCGAATCCAACGCCGCCCCCAAGACATCGGGGCGCATAACCATACCCGCGCCGCCGCCGAATTGCTCGTCATCAACACTGCCATAATTATTTATGGCAAAGTCGCGAATGTTTATCGCGTCATACGACCAAATGCCATTATTCAGTGCACGGCCAACCACCCCGGCCCCCAATGTGCCCGGGAACAATTCCGGAAAAATGGTCAGTATATTAAAGTGCATATTTCTATCTGGCGTTATGTTTTATATACCACGACGTATATTTCTGAATGGGCGCTCTGTATACAGCTATATTTGCACAAGATGCCCAAGAACCGTTAACGCATAATCCCGACCCTTTGCACAATCCGCCAGTTTGGGGACAAATCGCACCTTTGGGAATTATACGAACACCAGCATCATCAACCGGATAATTAAAAAATTCTGGGCAAACATCTGTACATGAAGCAATATGATTGGTGTTGTCGCAATACGGTTCTTTGGGAACAAAAATATATTTTGTTCCTTTTTGCCGTTTGAACGGATGCGGCGTCACTTTGTACTCCTGTTCCATAATATCCATTTTTTACTCCTTTGAAATTACCGCGCGCGGCCGTGATACTTACACTGTTGGCATGCCTGTATCAGACTGTCTTTATCTTGGCACGTCAGCGGCGGGCGAAATCCTTGAAATATTTTCTTAACCTCATTATTTTCAAAATTGAAATCAACTGAATAATTATAACACTTTACTAATGTGCAAAACTTTTCAATCACAGGACACTGCTCATAACCGTCCATTTTGTTACACTCAACGCTTATCAAAGGCTCTTTATGAAAAATAAAATGTATTCTTTTCATCTTTAATTACTTTATTTAATTGTTATCGTTTTTTCGTTCAAATCAACCGCGGCGCCATGAAAAGACAGCATGTCGCCATTTTCCAATTCAATTATATCGCCGGCGCCAAAATTCTGGAAACACGCAATGCGCCCAATTTTTTCACCGCCGCGAAAAACATCAAAACCAATCAAGTCCGCCTGATAATATTCGCCGTCGCGCAACGCGGGCAGGGCGTCACGCATCATGAACAGTTCCGTCCCGCGCAAGGTTTCGGCCGCGTTTCGGTCGGCAACCCCGTCAATGCGTGCAACAATCACATTTGATGTCGGATTCAGACGCCGCACAAAATGGAACGCGCCGTCTGCAAAGCGTTCGGACAGAACACTTATTTTTTGAAAATCCATGGGCGACGCGGTGTACGTTTGAACCCGAATCTCGCCACGAATACCCTGGGGCGCAACAATTTTTCCGATTAAGATTTTGTTTTCGTTTTTCATTATTTCACAAAGAACACCATGCCCGGGATAACCCGGGCATGTATAAAAGCAAAATTATTCGGCAACCGTTTCCGCCGGTGCTTCTTCTGCGGCGGGCGCGGCTTCTTCGGCCGGGGCCTCTGCCGCTGCCTTGGCGGCAGCTTCCGCGGCGGCCTTTTCCTCGGCTATTTTCGCCAATTTGTCGGCCTTGTCCTTGATCTTCATCTGGGTCTTTTCGGACTGCAGATGTTTTTTGGTCTGATTTGGCACCGGTTTTGCCGCAACCAAACCGGCCTTGGCCAGGAATTTGTGCACACGGTCTGATGCCTTTGCACCCTTGGCCAGCCACGCCTTTACCGCGTCAATTTTCAAAACGACGCGCTTATCGGAATCTTTGGCCTGCATCGGGTCGTATTTGCCAACTGTTTCCAGAACGTTACCGGAATTGCGCGCATTGCGTGAATCCGTGACCACGATGTGATAATACGGGCGTTTTTTTGCACCAAAGCGCGCCAAACGAATAACTGTTGCCATTTTATTTTGCTCCTTTGTTTTATTTATTTTTTATTTCTTGGTTCTTAAAAAACATTTTGGCGGTTTCTTGCCATTGTTTTAATTCTTTCTCACTTTGTTTCACAGACTTAACCTTATCCGCCTTGCTTTTCGGTGACGGCTGCAAGTCTTTCAAAAACGCTTCCTGTGACATATATATCATTTTTACATTTCCTTAATCCAACCACAAAGAAAACCGCCACCAAGGATGAAAACTCATCGGATGATGTCCCACACGCATGCCGCGTACTGGTTTATCAGAAATGGCAATCTTTGGGATTTGCGGGCAAATTATGCACCAATATTTCACAAAAGTCAAATATTTTTATGTACTTTCGATTCATGCGTGCGCATGTATATCAGAATATATCCGATAATTGTCTGAATCAGCACAAATACCGCGGCCGCACCCAAAATATAGCGCAATCCGAACGCATATGCCGCCCCGGCAATAGACATGCCGATGGATTCACCGACAGAACGTACCATTTTCCGCGTTGCAACCAGACTGAACTGTCCCTGACAACCGATACGGTTTATGTACGGCGCCTCGGTTCTGTTATCAAAGGATTTGGACAGCAGCACCGCAAACGTCATCGCCGACAACATCACAATCGGATTACCCGTTAAAAACGCCAGCGAATACATTATGAAACGCCCGCCAAATTTTATTGACATTGTCACGTAATCGCTGCGCGGGGTCAACCACCGCAGGCATATCACACCGATAAGGTCGGCCAATATTCCGACGATCAAAAAGAAATTTACCGCCGCCGATGCCGAAAACGACAATACATTTGTAAATATCAGCATTTTCAACCCCAATGCGCAACAATACGCAATGCGGTTTATAAAATAATACAGGAAATACATGCTCAAAATGCGGTCCCGACGTATATGGCGCAGAACTATCGCCAATCGACCGTTTTCACAATTTCTTATTTTGGGTAGCTTTATCCACACCAACGAAAGTAGCGCCATTGTATAAAATACCAGGGCCAACCCCAAAAACATGTTGTACCCGACAACAAAACCCCCAATTGTACGCCCAATAAACAGTCCGCCCACCAGAACCCCTAGATCACGAAAAACATATTCAGTCAGGCCGATTTTTCCATACGTATCATCATCTTTGCGGCATGCAGACATCAAGGGCCATGTGCTTAAAAATATAATTTTCTGGCCGATTGTATCAATAACCGCCAACAATTTCACCAATGGCGCCATATTCGGCATATCCGACATCAGTCCCAATCCAATCAGTGCACAAATCTGCAGTATCAGGCACAGCGCCACAAACGATTTTATTTTGTCCGGCTTAACACGCCATGCGACAAACAGACACACCGCCGCACATATAAATGTCGCAGCACTTAACACATTCGCAATAGTTTCAACAGAAAAACCGTAGTTTTCCAACCATAACTGTTGAAAATTTTCCCACAGACCGACAGAAATGCTAATCAATCCGGCCAGTAACAAAATTTTGTGCTCACTTTTAAATTTTCCAAATATTCGTTTCAGCATAGCAATTGGGATTTTAATCATAAAACATAAAATATTGCAATAAAAAAGCCCCGGTTAAACCGGGGCGGGTGCGCATCCTTGTTTAATACCATCCGCGCAGCTTCATTGCCGTTGCCACACGCTTGATAGAGTGCATATATGCAGCCTCGCGCATGGTGACATTATATTCGGTCTTGATTTTGTAAATCGCGTCGAATGCGTCCTTCATGGCAATGTGTTCTTTCTGTTCAACCTCTGATTCTGACCAGTAGTAGCCATAACGGTTCTGAACCCATTCAAAATACGACACGGTGACGCCGCCGGCGTTCGCCAAAATATCCGGCACAATTGTCACGTCACGTGCATTCAGGATTTCTTCGCCATCCAATGTTGTCGGGCCATTTGCCCCCTCTACAATCAGATTTGTTTTAATCAGCGGCGCCGTATCCTTGTTAATGGTGTTTTCCATTGCGCACGGTGATAAGACATCAACATCCAGTCCCCAGAATTCATCGGCCGTGATTTCACGTGCACCGGGGAAATCTTTGATGCTGCCCTTGTTATCAGACTTATACTGCATCAGCGCGTCAATATCCAGGCCGTTTTCATTGAACAGAATTGTATTCCATTCGGCAATTGCGACAATCTTTGCGCCCATGTCATGCGAACATTTTGCCGTAAACGAACCGACATTGCCAAAGCCCTGAATTGCGATGCGCGCGCCGCGCATGTCTTTGCCACTTGCGCGCAGGGCCTCTGCTATAATAATGGAAATCCCCAGGCCCGTCGCCTTGGTACGGCCCTTGGAACCGGCCAGTTCAACCGGTTTTCCGGTAAATGTGCCAAAAGATTCCTCGCCCGATAACTTGATGTATTCATCAATCATCCACGCCATAATCTGGCCATTGGTGTTGACATCGGGGGCGGGGACATCGCGCTTTTCGCCCAAAATCGGATAAATCGCATCAACATACCCGCGGCACAGGCGTTCCAGTTCGCCCGCAGACAATTCTTTTGGGTCGACAATAATGCCGCCTTTGCCGCCGCCATACGGAATACCCGTCACCGAACATTTAAAAGTCATCCATATGGACAGGGCGCACACCTCGTCGCGCGTCACCATCGGATGAAAACGCACGCCGCCCTTGGACGGGCCGACGGCCGTGTTGTGCTGTGCACGGAATCCGGTAAAGACGCGTGTCGTGCCGTCATCCATTTTAACCGGAATCGACACTTCAAACATGCGCTGCGGATTTTTCAAGATTTCATAAACCGCCGGCTCTAGCCCCAGTTTATCGCACGCTACCTTAACGCGATGCTGGGCTGCGACCAACGGATTCAAATTTTCATTTGCCATAACTTTCTCCTTTGATTGGCTAATGAAATACGGTATGCCCAAAGAATAAAAAAAGCAAACAAAAATTTAATGCGTCGTTTTGTGCTGGACTTTTATCCGCAGGTGTTATAAAATCGCGAAGATTTGAAAGTTCTGCGGGCGTGGTATAATGGTAGCACGTCAGCTTCCCAAGCTGAAGACGAGGGTTCGATTCCCTTCGCCCGCACCAAAAATTAAATTGGCCTTGCGCCAATTTTATTTTTGGCCTGTAGCGACGGAAGAGAACCCGACCAAGAGGGTTCGAAGACAAGTAGGCGAGATAAACAAAGTGCAATCGAGCCGTCACGGTTTCCCCGCAGGGCATAGCCCGAGGGATTCCCTTCGCGACGGCCCCAAAAATTAAATTGGCCTTGCGCCAATTTTATTTTTGGCCTGTGGTGACGGAAAAGGCTGGGGAATTATTTAACCTTCGATTTTAATTCGGCGACAACAGACGCCAGCGGACGGTTTTGGATTTTTGTTTTGTATATTCCGTTTAATGTCGCATTTCCAACATTATCTATTTCCAAATAGTTATCACGCGCCCATGGACAACCGACCTCAACCGGGGTTGCCATTGGTTCAATCGGAACCAGTGGCGAAACATCATAATTAAATATTATAGAGTTGTTTAATTCATTTGATATAAAATAAATGCCGTTATCACATGCCCTAAAACGCAATCCGTACCGACACATCCGCACCAAAAGATCACGCTGGGCATCAAACGAAGTGTCCGACATTTCGTTTCCGGTCAGCCATGTTTCAATGCTATATAAGTAATTTGGGTTATATCCAAATTCGGCAAGAATTTTGGCAATATGTGAAATATTGTCATATAAACCGCTTAATGCGATTTCCAAAACCGGGGCCATGCATTCATGTTTTTTCCACGTATTATGCAAATCGGCCAAAATTCTTTGCCGCATTTTAGAATCCAGCCCCCACATGCCGTTTGTTTGAAGAACGGGAATCATATCGTTTCTGTGAATCAAATCCAGGCATTTTGGGATATATTCATAGTCACCCATGAAATAAGGAGCGGTCGCTTCGCCGCCGCGCAACGTTACCGATTCAACCGTGCTATACGGCAATTTTTTAAATTCGGAAATATATTTAGCGATTAAATTTATATCCATTAACTGCGGCGCACAGGATTGGCTGCTGTGGCCATGGCATTTATCGCAAGCCAAATTACACCAGTTTGTAATTTTAAAGGCCAACAGCAGCGTATCCATTATATCCACCAATTCGCAAATATTATTTGTTTGCGCCGTCCACCGGTATTTGCAGTTTCTGTTTCGGGAAAATCAAATCCGGATTCTTGATATTATTGCGTTCGGCGATAATGCTGAACAATATGCCGCGGCGCAGGAAATTGCGCGCGATCACCCACAGACAGTCGCCGCGACGCACCGTATAGAATGTATCGTCATCGCCCGTCATTTCCGGCATTGTAAATTTGTGTTCAACCGTCGCAATCGTGCGGCCGTCGCCGTCGTGCATGCGCACCGCCAATTCATATTCACGGCCCGTTTCCAGCTTGCCTACATCGGCACCCAAACCAAAGTGACGGTGGTCGGACACACGTGCAAAGCCCAAGTACTTGCCGTCCAGCGTCAAAGACACGCGCAAACGCGGCATTGCGTCACCGGTAATCACGATGCGCCCCGTATCCAGATAATCAATTTTCGACACGACCAAATCACCGTCGCGCAACATTGACGGTGCCTGGAGCAGGGTGCTGCCGTCGCGCGTCATCAAAAGCGAAACGGAATTTTCATAGCCCTGTTCGGAAATATAAACAAACACTTTATCCGCCGAACGCGTTGTCGGTTCCGCCCCAATCAGCGCGATTGTATAATTACCCGGTTTCAGCGCGGTTGTCGGCGCATACACAAATTCACCGTTGTAATCGGCGCCTTCGGTCGCAACAATGTGGCCGTTAATTTCAATGGAAACGTTTTTCTGCGGCATCCAGCGGCCGGCAACAATGATATTTCCATCACGTTCAATGCGAACGATATCAAATGTAGGGGTGGTTATTTCATCCGCCGACTGCTTTTTTTCAACAACCTGTTCTGAAACAACCGGTGCCGGTTCCGCAACAACAGTTTCCGGCGCACGCGATGTCCGCAGGAATATCGCCCAAATCGCAATCAAGATTACCAGAACCGCACACAAAATCGGGAACCAGTACGCCGCCAAAACGCTGCGGCGTTCATCGTCGGCGCCACTGCGCGCGGCAGGTGCGGCGGCCTCTTCATTCTTTGGCGCGGGGCGCGCAAAAATATTCAGTGTTTTCAAGAAACGTTTTGCAAACGCACGACGATTTTCCATCCACGAATTTTGCTGCGCAATGGCATCATTTATCATTTCGTCGGTTGAACGCTTTGTCTTGCCGATATTGCTGCTTTTTACATTCTTTTTTGACATTTGTATAATCTCCATGTCAGGGTTATTGTCTTAACTTATTAGACAAAATACCACAAAAGATATTTCTTTGTCAACTTATTTGTGATATAATTTGAAAAAAAATTTAGGGGGAAATATGAAAAGAGTTGGCATAATGACGACCGGTGGTGATTGTTCCGGGCTAAACACTGTTATTCAGCGCTTTGCCGCGGGCGCAATGTTGCGCGGCTGGCGGGTTATAGGCATTTTGGATGGGACGGATGGCTTGATACCAAATCCGCCGCGCATTATTGAATTTAACGAAAGAACACTGCCGATTGAGAACGCACGACTGGCGGGCAGCATACTTTGCAACGGGCACGCGGGCGCGATGAACTTTGAAACATCGGCAAAATGCGGGCGCCTGCGCGAATTTAACAGACGCTTGCGCGAATCGCTGGACGAACTAAAACTGGATGCGCTGATTTTGGTCGGCGGCAACGGCAGTCTGTCACTGGCGTGGAAAAACAAAGAACTGTATTCTGGACTGCAACTGATATGCGTACCGAAAACCATTGATTTGGACATTCCGTTAACAGACCGCACAATCGGATTTGATACCGCAGTGCAACAGTTGACATCGTATTGCGACCAATTGATGCTGACGGCACGCAGCCACCACCGCTGGTTCGTAGTGCAAAGTATGGGCCGCGATTGCGGGCAACTGGCGCTAAATGCGGGAATCGCCACCGGAGCAAGCGCAATCTTGATTCCGGAAATAAAATTCAATGTGGATTCACTGATTGCGCATATCAAAAACGCACCGACCGACTACGGCATTATAATGGTATCAGAGGGCATATCGCTGCGCGGTCATTCGGGCAAACCCGCAGACATGATTGCGCGCAAACTTTCCGCCGCGGGAATTGCCAACCGCACCGCATTTCCAGAACACATACAGCGCGCGGGCGACACGACCGCCACCGACCGCATTTTGGCGACATGTATGGCGGATGCAGCCCTGCATGCAATTGAAAACAATGAAACATATGTCATGACCGCGGTTGACGGTTTTCGTTGCCATACGGTGCCGTTGTCGGAATTTTTTGCCGCAGGCGACGCGGTTGCAGACCCGAACATCCCGGAACTGGAAACCGCAAACGCATATGTATCGCCGGACGACCCGTTGCTGGACGTTGCATATCACAGCGGAATTTATATCGGTGAAATCAAGTAATATATTATATGTAATAAAAATAACCGTCCAAAGCAGGGCGGTTATTTATTTTTTCCGACGTAGCGCAAAAAACGCGCGCAACATTTCGGCCGACGCGTCTGCAAACTCCGGCATTTGAATAATGTTCGGTTTCCACAAATGCTTATCCGTTTCAAAAATACGCGCATTTGATGTAATGCCGCCACCCTTTGGGTCGGATGCGGCAAAATATATGTTTTTTATGCGTGCAAACGAAATCGCCGTGGCGCACATGGCACATGGTTCCAAACTGACGTATATGTCACACCCGTCCAGAAATTTTTGTTGCAGTTTCCGGCACGCCCGGTCAATCGCGACTATTTCCGCATGCAGTGTCGGATTCTTTTTCAACTGCACACGATTTTCACCGCGCGCAATTATGCGGCCGTCACAAACAATAACCGCGCCGATTGGAACATCGTCGTGGCCGCCCGCGCGTTTCGCCAAATTTAATGCTTGCGTCATAAAGTGCATGTAATATACTTTAACCCATGGAATCAAAATTGCAAATCATTTCGGGGAATTTCCGCGGACGCAAACTGCGCCTGCCGCCGAATGCACGCCCGACCCAGAATATCGCCCGCATTGCACTGTTTAATATGCTGGAATCTGGAATAATTGACGTGGCGGCAAAAATTTCCGTATGGGACGCGTTTGCCGGCAGCGGCGCGTTTGGAATTGAATGCCTGTCGCGGTATCCGAATTCCACCGTTTTATTTACCGATACGGCGACCGCATCAATCAAAACGGTGCGCGACAATTTGGCAATGTTAAATGTTGATGCGCGGGCAACAACCCTGCAAACGGACGCGATCGGCGCAATCGACCAATTTGGCGCGGCGGCCGACTTGATATTTGTTGACCCGCCGTATGCGGACGATGCCGTCGGCCGCGCATTTATAACGCGCCTTGCCCGCGTCGCGCATCCGGGGGCCGTCGTCATCTGGGAACAGGATACACCAAACGCCGCCGCACCGGATGATGATGCATGGGAAATATTGCGTGATAAAAAATACGGGCGTGCACGATTTTTAATTATGCGCAAACCCACCGAATAAAAACCTTGCATTTTCAAATATTTTAAGTAATAATATCGCCTGCGCAACACCCTTGGAGGTTGCGTGAAATATAAACAAAACGCTATTAAAAGGATAAAAAATGGCAATTAAATTAAATGCAGAAATTCGCAATGTCGCAGGCAAGGGGGCCGCGCGTAGCATCCGCAACAACAAAAACATTCCCGCCGTCATCTATGGCGAAAAGAAATCCCCTGTGGCAATTGAACTGAACGGGCGTGAGTTCGGAATGTTGCTGAAACAGCCCAGCTTGCGGACAAAATTGTTTCAAATTCAAACATCGGCCGGCACCGAAGACGCCATGCTGATGGATATTCAATATCATCCGATTTCTGATGCGCCAATCCACGTTGATTTCAAACGTATTGATGTAAAAAGCCCGGTCAACGTCGTTGTTCCGGTCGAAGTCATCAATGCCGAAGTATCAAAGGGCCTGAAATTGGGCGGCGTATTGAACTTTGCGGTTCGCAAGGTTGCACTGCGCGGATTGGTTGATGCGATTCCGGAAAAAATCACGATTGATTTGACCAACCTGACAATCGGTGACACCGTTCATGGAACCGACCTGGTTCTGCCGGCGGGCGTTGAACTGGGCCTGCACCAGGCGGAATTGGCATTCGCAATCATCGGCGGTAAAATGCCGGAAGAGGCGGGCGATGCAAAACCTGCAGCAGCCGCGGCCGCACCGGCGAAAAAATAATTCGCATATTGCATGTTCAAACCGCCCAATTCGGGCGGTTTTTTTCGTATTATTTTTTTCCTGTGGTCTTGAAATGCTTTTTAGTGTTCACTATATAATGGCATAGCAAAAGATTAACAAGGAGTGAAAAATGGGAAAAGTACTGGGCATTGATTTGGGTACGACAAATTCCGCCATGGCATTCATGGACGGCACCGACCCCAAAATCATTGAAAACGCAGAGGGACAACGCACAACCCCGTCGGTCGTTGCACTGACATCCGGTGGCGAACAATTGGTCGGTATTACCGCCAAGAATCAGGCGGTCACCAACCCCGAAAACACAATTTATGAAATCAAGCGCCTTATGGGACTGCGCTTTGACACGCCGGCGGTGCGCGATATAAACGCACGCGTGCCGTATAATATTGTTGCCGGCGACAACGGCGACGCGTGGGTTGAAATGGACGGAAAAAAATATGCCCCGTCACAGATTTCGGCCATGATTCTGGCGAAATTAAAGAAAGACGCAGAAGCATATCTGGGCGAAACGGTCACCGATGCGGTTATAACTGTGCCTGCATACTTCAACGATTCCCAGCGCCAGGCAACCAAGGACGCCGGCCGTATTGCGGGTCTGAACGTTTTGCGTATTGTTAATGAACCGACGGCCGCCGCATTGGCATACGGTCTGGAAAAGAACAAAAACGGTGTTATTGCGGTTTACGACTTGGGCGGCGGTACATTCGACGTTTCAATTTTGGAAATCGTTGACGGCGTGTTTGAGGTTAAATCCACCAACGGTGACACGGCGCTGGGCGGGTCCGACTTTGACGCGCGCATTTTGGAATATCTGATTTCAGAATTCAAATCCCAGACCGGCATTGATTTGTCGAACGACAAACTGGCCTTGCAGCGCTTGAAAGAGGCCGCAGAAAAGGCAAAAATTGAATTGTCGTCCAAGACATCAACGGAAATCAACCTGCCGTTCTTGACGGCGGACGCCAGCGGCCCGAAACACTTTAACACAACCCTGACGCGTGCAAAGCTGGAATCATTGGTTGACGATTTGATACAGCGCACAATTGAACCGTGCCGCAAGGCGTTAAAAGACGCCGGCCTGGACAAATCCCAGATTAACGAAGTTATTCTGGTTGGCGGCCAGACCCGCATGCCGAAAGTTCAAGACACGGTCAAAGAATTCTTTGGACGCGAACCGCACAAGGGCGTCAACCCGGACGAAGTCGTTGCAATGGGCGCGGCGATTCAGGGCGGTGTTCTAAAGGGCGATGTAAAAGATGTTCTGTTGCTGGACGTAACGCCATTGTCACTGGGCATTGAAACACTGGGCGGCGTGTTCACGCGTTTGATTGACCGCAACACAACAATCCCGACGAAAAAGTCCCAGGTATTTTCAACCGCCGAAGACAACCAGTCGGCCGTGACCATCCGCGTATTCCAAGGTGAACGCGACATGGCAGCGGATAACAAACTGCTGGGGCAATTTAATCTGGAAGGCATCGCACCCGCGCCACGCGGCATGCCCCAGATTGAAGTATCGTTTGACATTGATGCGAATGGTATCGTGCATGTTTCCGCCAAGGATAAAGGCACCGGCAAAGAGCAGGCAATTTCAATCAAATCGGACGGCGGGCTCTCCGAAGAGGAAATCAAACGCATGGTTGACGAAGCGGCCGCCAACGCCGACGCGGACAAGAAAAAACGCGAACTGGCCGAGGCAAAAAATGTCGCCGAAACCGCCATATTCAGTATTGAAAAATCACTGAAAGAACATGGCGACAAAATCAGCGAAGATGAAAAGAAGGCGATTGAATCTGCAAAGACCGAATTGGCCGACGAATTGGCCAAGGCGGACGCCACGGCGGAAAGCCTGAAGGCAAAAACAGACGCATTGACTGAAAAGGCCATGAAACTGGGCGAGGCCGTCTACAAAGCCACCCAAGAGGCACAAAACGGCGCAAGCGACCAGAACGCCGACAAGCCGAACGATGACGGCACGCGTGATGCGGATTTTTCTGAAAAGAAATAATATCGCCGTCACAAAAAATCCCGCCAAATGGCGGGATTTTTTATATGGCATCCAATTGTCAACAATATTAAATATGCCCTTGTTTTTATTTCCGACTTAATTTATAATTCACAATGAATTCAATAGGGATATTGGATTCGGGACTTAGAAAATCCCATAAATATGCAGCGGTTTCGCAACCGCCGTTATCCGACACGAAAATATGTCGGCGCGTTTGGCGCCATATATTTTCCAATCCCGACCAATACGGCCGGGAAGCCGCGGTGATAAGGTTCGCCAAAAGCCGCGGGGTCATTCATATTTATGATTTTTCTAACTTCCCGACCGCCAAAATCTTTTGGTGGTTTTTGCTTTGTCACAACAAAACAACGGAAGGAGAAAAACATGAAAATTATTATGCCCGGCATTTTATGCGCCGCCATTATGTTTTATACTGGTCATGGATTTGGCGCACTTTCCAGGTGCGGCAGTTGTAATTTAAACGGCTGCGAATGCCCGGCCGGTACAACAAACGGGTACTGCTGTCCGGCAAATACAAATGTACCGACTTGCCCGACTGGCTGGTCGCTGGGTGGGACACTTTGCAATACCTGTACCCGCGCCAGCACTACAACATATGATTCCGCAACACATCGTTATACGACAACAAAATACGGCTCATGCAGCCCGACAACCACAATAGAACAATGTATGCAATATACAGCAACGGATACATGCGGGAAAAAACTTATGTGCGTAGCATCATCCGTAGGAATTTTATAGGCCATAAATCAGAAAATCATAGGAATAAAAAATGAAAAAAGCCTGTCTGTTTTTTATACTTTCAATGCCAATCATACCGACATATGGCGACACATGCACGGTTTCCAGCACAACATATTCATGCGCCGCGGGATACTATCTGGACGGCACCACATGCAAACAGTGCCCGACATCCGGCGGCGTCACCGGCACCAGCCCCGATAAAAATACCGGTGGCCGGACATCTTGCTATGCCACGACCACCAGTACTTATACAGATACAAGCGGGACGTTCAAATTCACATCCAACTGTTATTATAAAGAATAAATTCAAAATAATAATCAGTGCCCATGCCGCGGGCAGTTTCCATTCCCGCGCGCATTCAAAAATATTTTAACGCCCGCGTATGGTTTCGTCATTAAATAACGATAACCGCGCCGAATCCACGCGATTAAAGCCATCGGCATTTTGTACCGAAACACATTGCCGACCTTTGCAATCGGATTCATTGTTTTTATCAAATATCATTGCCGCCGCCGCCGCAGAAATCAAAAACGCACCCAGCAGTACCGCCGGATCAGATGCAATCGCCCAGAAAATACCCGCCGCACGGTGCACGCGTTTATCAAAGGCAGACATTTTTGTATTCAATTTCATATTTATACCTGCTTTCAAGTTTATTGCAGGCAAAACTCTACACAACGCATCGCGTTTTGTCAATATAAATATATTTTAGGTTAAGTTTGATATTGCGTTTACAAAAAAACCGTGTATAATCACACCGCAATTCATATTTTTTAGGGGAAAAACATGTTTAAAAAAGAAAAAATCAAAGACTTGCATTATTCTGTAAACGGCTTGATTTCCGCGGCGGATATTCAGGCGGCGGCGGATGAAATCCTAACCGAATACGGCAAAACGGCAAAAATGCCGGGATTCCGTGCGGGGCACATCCCATTAAACGTCCTGCGCCAGAAATTTGGTGCATCCGCATACGGCGAAGCCATTGATAAACTGATGAACAAAGATTTGGTCGACTTTACGACCGAAAAGAAAATCCGTCTGGCCGGTGCGCCAAAGGCAGATTTGGCCGGCTGGGAAATTGGCAAGGATGCCGAATACACACTGGAATTTGATATTCTGCCGACACTGCCGGCGATTGATTTGGACAAATTCACCGTCACAAAAAAGACTACAAAACTGGACGAGGCCGAGGTTGAAAAATCATTGGAAAACCTGCGCAAATCACGCAGCACCGCTGTAAAGCAGGGCGCAGACTATGTTGCCGCAGACGGCGACGTTGCGGTGATTGATTTCAAGGGCTTTATCGGCAAGGACGCATTCGAAGGCGGCGAGGCGAAAAAGCATCATCTGATTTTGGGGTCCGGCGCGTTTATCCCCGGATTTGAAGACCAGATTATCGGGCACAAGGTCGGTGACAAATTTGACGTCAATGTGAAATTCCCCGACGCATACCATGCTGAAAACCTGGCCGGCAAGGATGCCCGGTTTGAAGTTGAAATTCACGAACTGCGCAAGCATGAATTGCCGGAACTGAACGATGAATTGGCAAAAACAGTCGGCCAGGAATCGGTTGACGCCCTGCGCGAGCATATTCGCAATATAATAAATGAACAGTATGAAGAGGCCTCAAAACGCGACATGCGCAACGAACTGCTGGACATACTGGCGGACAAGGTAAAAATGGACTTGCCGGAAATTTTGGTTGAACAGGAACTGAACATGGCAAAATCCGAACACGACGCGCATCATGCACATTGCGGAACCGATTGCAAATCGGACGACCACAAATGGGATGAAAAGAAAGAACGCAAGGATGCCGAACGCCGTGTCAAACTGGGTCTGATTTTGGCCGAATGGGGCACCCAGAACAAGGTAGAGGTTTCCCGTGACGACCTGCAGCAGGCCGTCTGGGCCGAGGCCGCGCGCTATCCGGACCCGAAACAGGTATTTGAATTCTATAACAAGAATCAAAATGCACTGTCAATGCTGCGCGGTATGATTTTCGAACGCAAGGCTTTGGACGCAATGCTGACCCATGTCAAGCAAAAGGAAAAGGCCGTAAAGCCCGAAGAACTTTTTAAGCAGGCCGAGGTTCGATAACACCACATAAAAGCATGCCGCCCCGGCATGCTTTTATAATCCCCCATTTCATGCGGGGGATTTTTATATAAGGTTTATCCCTGAAATTATTTTGAATACTTGCATCCGCCGTCATAAACAAATGTTCCCGTTTCATCGCTGAATATTTCACTTTCCGCAATGGCGCAATCTGTTATTGATGCCGCGCCATCGCCAGCCCCGGTCGTATGTCCGGGCACCGTTTCACCGGACGCATTTACATATGACGGGCACTTTTCACGCGAATTGTCCGCAGTTGAATAATATTCTTCGCCCACCGGTTTGCATGCGTATCCCGCATTGCCGTCATTGTCTTCATAGTATAAATCATATTCTGTATCAACCCAATTTTCCGTTGTATAATAACCGTTTGCGCATGTGACCGACTTTATATATCCGGTTCCGTAAGAATATTCCATTACATCTATTGAAACATTTTGCCCGCGCGCGACAAAATTACGATAGCAGGCGTCCATATCATTTCCCCAATTGCCAACAGAACCAGTATCATCCCCAGTCTGGCGAAAACCAATTGATAGCGGATAATTAGACGGACATTTTGTGCATTCAGTTGAATCAGAATTCGCCAGATAATAGCCATCATCACAATAGCATCCGGCCCCCCAATAGAAACTTATATGCGGGTCATCTGCGATATTACACACGCACATATCATCGGCAGGCGCGTACATATATTTAACCCCCGTGGCGTCATCATATGCCCGCACACCGCACATTTCCTCGTTCAATGATGTATCCACAGTATAATCTTTCCAAGCTGAACCGGCACCGCCATTGGCGGGACATTTATTGCCATAATCGCCATTACACCCACCAACGGCAAACACATCGTATGTTATACCACAGAATAATATAAAAGCGGCCATAAATTTCTTAATCATTTTTTCCCTCTACTATGCGTATTCCAAGCAAAACCGCCAAGGACATGGCGGTCGGGGAGTTCAAAAAATCATAATCGAAAAATGACCCATGCGGCCTTTACGCTAAAAACGCGCTGTTATATAGCCACACGCTCCCCGACTTTGAATAAATCGGGGCAACAGTACTGCGTTCACGCCGTACGCACCGTGGATATAGCATGCGTCACACGCACGCTATTTCGATTATGGGCTTTTTGAAGACCCCGAACCCAATATCCCTTTGGGTTCAATTTTTATTATATCCAATGCCCGAACCAAACACAACCCAAAAAATCCTTTGCATCAAACTTGCAAAAGGCATAAATAGGCGGTACACTAAAAATCAAAAGGAGTAAAAATGAAAAAGATTCTGGCAATATTTATGGCGGCGGTGCTGACGGCGTGTGCGGCAAATCTGAATACCGACCGTTATGAAACGTCGGCCGCCGGGCAAATAAATTCCGTGGCCGAAGGCACCATAATCAATGTACGCCAAGTGCGCATTGCAACCGAAAACGGCGGTGTAGGATCACTGGCCGGCGGAATTGCGGGCGGCGCCGCGGGTTCCATGATTGGGGGAAATTCGGCCGTGAATGTCATCGGCGCGGTTGGCGGCGCGGTGCTGGGCGGAATGATTGGCGCCAAGGCCCAGGAAGGTCTGTCCGCACAAAATGGGTACGAATACATTGTAAAACTGAATTCCGGCAAGGCGATTACACTGACCCAGGGAACGGATGTTAAATTTTCCGTCGGGCAAAAAGTTTATGTCTTGGATGCGGAATACGGTGAACGCGCCCGCATAATCCCCCGCGATTAAATTCATATGGACAATCAGCAAAAAATCCCCAAACGGGGATTTTTTGCTTGCCGATTTCCATGCACGCCACGCACGGCGCGGTGTGCATCTTTTTGCTTGCAAAATGGCGGGACGGTTTGGTGAAACCCCATGCGATAAAAAGGCTTGTCTTATATAACACGATTTTGTATAATTTTTATGGATCCAAATGGGCATTGGGTTCGGGTCGTAAGAAAACCCTTAATCAAAGTGGTGGACGCATGCGTCCGCTATGTCCGCGGTACATTGCGGCGCAATTGCGCCATTTATTGTACTGCCCCCGATAACATAAATCAGTCGGGGAGCCTGTGGTTATATAACAGCACACCATTTATGTGTAAAAACCACAGGGGTCATTTCTTTGATTATGATTTTCTTAACTCCCCGACCGTCAATGTCTTGACGGTTTTGTTTTTGAAAACACAAGGAAAGGGGAAAACATGAAATTCAAATCGTTATTCTGCACATTATTATGCGCAATGACAATCGCGCCAGTGATTGGCACAAAAAACGCCGCCGCACTAACGTGTGCACAAAATGAATATGGCAAATATTGCGAGGGCACTTGCTGCAAGGAAACATTGCAACAATGCGTCACGCTGTGCGTAAGGACTCCTTCGGAGTGCATGACCATGTCAGACACAGACGCATACAAATGCAGTACATCATGCACCGCACCAAGTGCATCAATGTGCGACACATGCTGCCCGGGCAGTGGCGGCGATACGCCCGTAATACAAATATGCGGCAACGGTACATATGGCACGAACGGGAACTGCACTAAATGTCCCGAACCGGGAACCAGTCCGATTGGCAATGCGACAAAAATAACCGATTGCTATATCCCGGCCAACCAGGTGCAAACCGATGATTCCGGCACATTTTTTTATACCAGCAATTGTAATTATTCAAACAAACTTGACATAGGTGATATAGAAATTATTACACCGATAAATCCATAATGTAATAAGTCATTAAATCCTTGCTTTTTCAAAATAAATCCAATATAATCCGTGTGATTTTGCGGGTGGGCGCAATTTCAATCCGATTAACCCCACAAGTCCTTTGAAATCTGAATTCAAACGGCAAACTTTGTATGAACACTTTTCTATGAAAGATTTATCCAAAGATTTATTTAATCCCGTATCCGGCGAAGACTTTGTCAAAATGTTTGATGAAAACTATGGCAAACAGGAAACTTTGCAGGGCTACGCAACCAAGGGCACCGTCAAAGATATTCGCGGCGATTTCGCGATGGTTGATGTGGGCCTGAAATCCGAAGGCCGCGTTCCGTTAAAGGAATTCGGTGCATCCGTGCCAAGCGTTGGCGACATTATTGATGTATTTGTCGAACGCTATGAATCACGCGAAGGGACGGCCGTTCTGTCCTATACCAAGGCGCGCGCTGAAAAGGCATGGAAAGACCTGGAAAAGACCGTTGCAGAAGGTATTGATCCAGAAGGCACGATTATCGACGTTGTCCGCGGCGGTTATACCGTTGACCTGGGTGGCGTATTCGCATTCATGCCGTCAAGCCAGGTTGATCACAAACCGATCCGCGATGCAAAATCCCTGATTGGATTGAAAGACAAATTCCGCGTATTGAAAATGGACGCATTGCGCACGAACGCAATTGTTTCACGTCGCGCGATTCAGTCTGATTCCATTGCCGCCGCACAGAAAGAAGCAATGAAGAACATTGCCCTGGGTGCGGTTATCGAAGGTACCGTCAAGAACATCACCGATTACGGCGTGTTTATTGATTTGGGCGGAATCGACGGCTTGCTGCATGTGACGGATTTGTCCTGGAAACGCGTAAATCATCCGCGCGAATTGGTTCATGTTGGTGAAAAGATCAAGGTCAAAGTTATTCAGTTTGATCCGGAATCACACCGCATTTCCCTGGGCGCGAAACAATTGGAAGATGACCCGTGGGATACCGCGTCACGCGCATTCAATGTCGGCGACACAGTGTCGGGCAAGGTTTCATCCATTACCGATTACGGCGCATTCATCGACCTGGGCAACAACATCGAAGGCCTGGTCCACATGTCCGAATTGTCTTGGACAAACAAGAACATCCACCCGAGCAAGGTTCTGCAGAACGGCCAGGATGTAAATGTTGTTGTTCTGGGCATCGATCAGGACAAGCGCCGCATTTCCCTGGGCTACAAACAGTTGCAGCCGAACCCGTGGAAAGAATTTGCCGAAACACACAATGTCGGCGACATCGTCACGGGTCCGATTAAGAACACAACCGAATTCGGTCTGTTCGTTGCACTGACCCCGGAACTGGACGGTATGGTTCACATTTCCGACCTGTCATGGAACAAACTGGACGAAGAAGAACTGAAAAAGTTCGTCCGCGGCCAAGAAGTGACGGCAAAGATTCTGGACATCAATCCGGAAAAAGAACGCGTCACACTGGGTATCAAACAATTGACCGAAGGCGCGGACAGCAGCAATGTTTCCGTGAAAAAGGGCGCGGTTGTTTCCGGCACGGTTTCCGAAGTGACACCGGACGAACTGATTCTGGCGTTGCCGGGCGATGCAAAGGGCATCATCCGTCGCACAGACTTGTCTCGTGAAAAATCCGAACAGGACACGAACAAATTCAAAGTCGGCGACACGGTTGAAGCCTCTGTTGTTTCTGTTGAAGGCAACACGGTCAAACTGTCGATCCGTGCACTGCAGGTGACACTGGAAAAGCAGGCAGTCAAAGAATACGCCAACCAGGCCGACAGCGGTTCTGTATTGGGCGACATCTTGGGCGCTGCGATTGAAAACAGCAAGAAATAATTCACATTTATGAATTATGGCATCCCCGGCGCACTTGCCGGGGATATTTTTTTATGCTAAAATTATGGACAATGGCAAAAAAAGTTTTACCATACATATTCGTAAAACAACCAAGGGGAAATTAAACCACCATGAAAAAAGATATGATTATTCTTATGGGCGGCCAGGGCGTAGGCAAGGGCACGTTTTCAAAAATGCTGCGCGAACAGCATGACTATAACTATATCGAAACGGGCGCAATGTTCCGTGCATTGCCCAGCGACAGCGAGATTGCAAAAATTATCGCACGCGGCGAACTGGTGCCGGATGCGGAATTGTTCAAATTGGTCGAATCCGTGGTGACGGACGACAAAGACATGCTGATTGACGGGTTTCCGCGCACAACTGCACAGGCCGAATGGCTGGTCAAGACATTTGCGGACAAATACAATGTCCATGTAATCTATCTGAATGTGCCAGAGGAAATAATGCTGGCCCGCATACAGAAACGCATCAATGCCGGCGGCGGTCGTGCGGACGATGCGGATGCGGCGGCGGTACGGCGCAGACTGGACACATTCTGGAATGTGACAATGCCGGCAATTGAATGGCTGCGCGGGGCAGCGGGGATTAAATTCTCTGATGTAGATGTGACGGGCGAAGTTGACGACAACTTTAACCGCATACTTGCCGTGTTGGAAAAATAATCAATCCCGCCAAACGGCGGGATTTTTATTACCGTTGCGCGTTGCCGCATTATCTGGGAATCACACAATTCGTCTGCACATTGCGGCAAACATCGCATATCCCACCAGCAGCGCCATTATAAGCACAAATATTATTATCGCCGTCTGGTCATATTCGGCCAATGGCAGTTTCATGTTCATTCCATAAAATCCGACAATCACCGTCGGCGCCATTAATATAATGTTCCACATGGTCAAACGGTTAATGTACGTGTTCGAATCCATGTTGATGACGCTTTCAAACGTTTCCTTGATTGATTTCAGCATCTTGCTATAGCTCGTCACAACCTCGGTCGCCTGGGACAATTCAATGCGTGCATCCTCGGCCAATTCGGTGGCATCGTCGGTCTTTACAAATCCGCGCACCTTTTCCAGTTTGTCCAACACCGCGACATTGCCCTTTATCCCCGCCATGTAAAGTGTGTAACTGTTTTCAACCTCTAACAAATCCATCAGTTCCTTTTTGCGGATGCGTTCCTGCAGTGCCTTTTTAGATTCCAAAACGCGGCGATTCAACTGCTTCAAAAACCGCAGGTATGATTCCGCAATGTGATAGATTATATTCAGGATAAATTCTTCGCGCGTTGTTTTCTCGTCTTTCTTCATCTTGTCCAGAATGTCGCACCGCTTGCGGCAAACCGTGATAACGCGCCCGCCCGAATAAATAATCGACAACGGTTCCGTATGCCACAGTGTATCCGTCTCGCGGTTTACAATTGGGAAACGAACGATGATAACCTTATAATCATCTTCAACCTCGAACCGGGGCTGTTCATCGGGGTCCAAAATGTCGGAAATTGTGTCTTCGTCGATTTTGAACTCGGTCTGCAGTCTTTCAAAATCAGCATGATCGGGGTTACCCACGTTCACCCAAGAGAATGTTTTTAATTTTTCCGTGACAAACATGGCAATCTCCCTTGTTTTCTGATGCGATGGGCGCGTGGTAAATCAATATGCCGTCATTTTATACCCAAAAAAACGAAATTGCAATTCATTCTGGGAATAAAAATTCATACTTTGCGCACGCCCCGTATGATAAAATAAAACCAGGAAAATAACAAGGGAGCATCCACCATGGCAAACAAAACACCACAGACAAATTCATTCACAATCGCGCACTATATATTGTTGTTTCTGGTCGTGGCGCTATGTATTGGTATTATTGTATGGGTTGTCGTCCATGCAAAATAGGGCGCGTATAAAAAAACAATTGTAATTTTGAATAATATCCGTTATATTAGCCCACATGTCGGGGTGTAGCTCAGCCTGGTAGAGTACTTGCATGGGGTGCAAGGGGTCGCAGGTTCGATTCCTGTCACCCCGACCAAAAAATCAATCGGCCTTGTGCCGGTTTGTTTTTTGGATTGCGGGTGCGGAAGAGGGCCTGCGCACCGCAGGTTCGTCTGCGAAGTTGGCGAAAACAAGTATTTACGCAGTTTGAGCCTTACGAGCGGAAAGGGACCCGCCGCAACACTATTGCGGTAGGAATTACATTCCTGTCTACGGCGACCAAAAAATCAATCGGCCTTGCGCCGATTTGTTTTTTGGATTGCTTGGTGGGTATAAATATCAATTACATATTTTATGCTTGCACGAATCGGAAAAAAGTTATTAGTATGCGCATGTAAATTGAAATATACAGGGGGCATTTCATGATAATTGGCATTGGAATCGATTTGGTTGAATGCGGTCGTTTCTTGGATTGGTCCGCGTTCAAAAAACAACGCATATTCACCAAAAAGGAATTGGAATACGCCGATGCGGACAATGCAAATGCGGAAAAGCATTTGGCAAATTTCTGGGCCGCGCGCGAGGCTTGCTTAAAAGCACTGGGGACCGGATTCGGCGACGACATCGCTTTTTCCGATGTATCGGTTGTGCATAATGACGCGGGCTGTCCCGAACTGTTGATAGCAGGCGGCGCCAAGGCTGCACTAAAAGAACGCGCCGGCGGCGATGCGCGGGTTCATCTGTCCATAACGGACCAAGACGATTATTCCGCCGCAATCGTTGTAATTGAAAAAGAATAATTAAAAACCGCCAATTTGGCGGTTTTTTTATAACATCGGCGGGAAACATTCGCCATCCGCGCAACATGCAACCGTGCCGCCGCCCATATCCGTAAACGTTTCACCCGGGCAGCATCCGTACATATCAGGCATTCCCCCGTTCGCACATGTTGATGCATCATCAGACGTGGCCGCATTCCCCGCATCATATTCCGACGCCGCGACAAACATTTTGTCCGGACTTGATACGCCATATGCCGGCTTGTTCACCACAGGTTCCGCCGGGGCCGTGGCGACAGGCGCCGCGACCGGCGCCGGTTCAATTGCTGTTACGACGGGTTCCGGAATTTCCGTCGTCACCGATACTGTTGATTCAATTTCTGCAGGCGCGACGGGTTCCGGGGTCGCGACAACCGGCATCAAATCCGGAACCGCAGGTTCCGCAACAACCGCCGGGGTCGGTTCCGGTATGACGTCATCCGTCTGCGGTTCCGCAACCGCCACGGAAACAATAAACGGATCCGGCACAACGCTTTCCGTCACCGTATCCGGCGTCACAATATCCGGCGTTGGTGCAACCGTCGTTTCCTTTGGTGCCATAGATGCCATTGACGCCGCCAAATCTGGCACGCTGTCGCCGGATGATTTCTGATACAGCCACAGTGTGAATATCGACATGATTATCAGCATTATAAGCATGATATAATACAGCAATGTTGGTTTTGCACGCGTACCCGCCGCCGCAGACGCGGTTGTACCCGTAATCGGTGAAACCGGCCGCAAATCGGACGTGGCGGGCGCCGGTGAAATTTCCGGCATTGGCGCGGGCGCAGGTTCCGGCGCGACAACTGGGCGCGGAATAAACTCGGTCACGACAGTTTCGGATTTGGGTTCCGCATCCACCGCCGTTATTGAATCCAGAACCGGCGTGACACTAATCGGTGCGTGCTGCGGCGCCGCGTTGGTGACATTTTCAGTCGGCGGCGTAAATGAAAGCGGCTGAACCGGCGCAGGCGTATCATCATAAACATTTTGGGCCGCAACCGGGGCGGGTTCGGAAACCGCACGTGTCTGCGGCACGGGTTCAACCGACGAAACATCAAAATCTATCGGTTTGAACGCTATCTCTTCATTCAAAATTTCCGGATCCTTGTCAAATAAAGGTTTTACTTCTTCATCGGCCATATTTTCCGCCTTTTGTTCTGATGTTATTATTGTTTCATCCGGCGCCGCGGGTGCATCAAACGATACGATTTCCGTAAATTTCGGTGCGATTTCCGCCGGCAAATTATCACGCATCACGGAGACCTCGTTTGCGGGCGCTATCATAATATCACGTGATGCCGCATCCCCCGCAACAGGAACGCGTTCCAGAATATCGCGCGCACGCTGGGCGTCGTCTTCGGCGGCAACCAGTCGTTTCTGCGCGTTTGCCAGACGCTTTTTTGCGCGCTTAATCTTTTCATTGGTTGCGTCTATCTGCGCCTCTGTCCGCAGAATTTTCGATGCGGATTGCTTGGTCGGTTCCCGGCCGACATCCTTGCGCTGACGCGACAGTTTTGTTTTTAATTCACGGGTTTTTGTTTCCAGTTCGTCAATGGTTTCATTGGCCTTTATAATTGTTTCGCGCGTATTCGCGGCGATAAATTCCGCACTTTCCAGGCGTTCGGACGCGGCACGGCGCACGGATGCATTTCTAAATTCCGCCAAGGAGCGCATTGCATCATCAATTTCGTTTCCGGATTCAAAATTCGCAATCAAATCATCATATATGGCCAAACCCGAATATTCAATATCCAGTTTCTGATACTTGTTGTCCTTTTTCGGTCGCACGGTTTCCAAATCAACCCCGAAATCATTGGCCAGCACATCATCCCATTTTCGATCGCCCGCCGGATTCAGAACCAGCAGAACATTCGGCTTGTCCGGCGATATAGTATAGTCAATTACAAAAACCAGTTTATGACGCGCATCATAATATGCACGGAACACATTTCCTGCAATGTCATAGTCGCGCGGCGTTAAAATCGGCAAATGATTCTCTCTCTCGGACGGCATCGGCTTCCCCCAGAATTATTGTTTCTTTTGCGTGAACTGATACGCCTGTTTGCAATGCTCGTAACAATACGGTTTGCCGACAAACACGGTTTCGCCGCAAAAATGGAAATTTTCCGAATCAGGGTCACCAATCGGCCACCGGCACTGGTTCGGCTTTAAGTTGGCCATTTCCAAAGAATGCTGGATAATTCGTTGATGCATTGCCAGATTTTTGGTCGACGACTTGGACGTTTTCGGTGCGGCCGCCACAGTTGCGGTCGGCTTCGCCGGCACCGCGGATTTTGCGGACGCCTTGGGCGCTGCGGTTGTTTTCTTTGCAGTTGCCTTTGTGGTGGCCGCCGGCTTTTTGGGTGCGGGCGCCTTTACCGGGGCGGCTTTTTTAGGTGCCGCGGCAACGGTCTTGGTTTTCTTTGGGGCGGGCGCCGCCTTTTTAGCGGCCGGTGCGCTGCCCGACGCCTTTAGATTCCAGCCCAATCTGTTTAATTTGCCCACGACCGCATTTTTAGACAATCCCAAACGCTTCCCGATTTCGGATGTTGATAATCCCTTGCCGGTCAGTGCTTTTAGTTTTTTCAGTGTTGCGTTATCCCAACCTTTACTCATTTTACAAAACCCCTGTTATACATTATGATATGTAATTGTAGCACAGTTCCGATTCGAAAGGCAAGGGGGAAAACATGATTTATAATATATGTGTTATAATACTGGCCGCTACGGCGATATGGTGCGCATGGCGCATTTGCGTGGCGGATTTTCGCCGCCGTATAATTCCGGACGCGTATTTGTGGCCGCTGTTGCTGATTGGAATGATATTTGCTGCATGGATGCCAATGTGGCCCACCGGCGCGCGCACGGCCGCAATCGGCGCCGCAACCGGGTACGCATTATCGGCGGCAATCGGATTTTTGTTTGACCGGCGCATGCGGCGCCGCAATGCGGACGCCCCGGTGCCAATCGGCCTGGGGGATATAAAGCTGATTGCAACGGGCGGCGTATGGCTGGGGCCGACGGGGATGGCGGCGGCGCTGGTGGTGGCATGTGTGACGGGCATGATTTGGGGAATTACAAACAAACAAAAATATATTCCGTTCGCGCCATTCTTTATATGCGGTGGAATTTTATCTTTGATTGGAATGCTATTTTTGCTATAATAACAATCACAGGGGCATAGATTGAGAATGAAAAATATTATTTTTTCAGCCGTTTTAATTGCGGCGGCCGCCATTCCGGCAACGGCACCCGCGGCCGGCACGCCGTTTTCCAAATACGGCCAGATTCAAAATGTCCAAAATTATTCATCAAACCCGTTCTGGAACCCAAACGGGCCGTATAATCAGCGTATGCCGCAACCAGTCTATGTCCAGGGCGCAGATTTGAACACCGGTGATTGCCAGCGGACGGTTTCCGCATTGGTTGCATCGGAATGCGCGACACGCAACAAATGTGTCGGCGTCACATTGTCGGATATTCGCCCGTCCATAATGTTGCAATTGTCACGCCTGCCGGGGCATAATTTTGCAACGGCCTGCGCCGGCTTTATTGACGAGGCATTTAACGATTATGTAAAGAATTATTCAAATGCGGCGCCAACTGGAACCGCGACGGCGTTCCCGACGGCGACAACACCAAACCCGTCGTTAAATGAAACGGATTTCAAAATTCAAAATCCGTATGCACCCAAAGCGCCTACATGGAACGGTGAATCTTGGTTGCTGGAAATGAAGGGACGCGAAGAGGAACTAAAACAGTTGCAATCACAAAACGGCGCGGGTACGGAAAAATTGGTTCGCGCCGATTTTCCAAGCACGTATTCGGATTTGTCATTTACCGAACGCATGGAAAATGAACGCGCGGGCTTTGAACCCTACAAAGATGCCAAGGCATACGTCCCACTCGGAAACATCGAAAGTTACGAGGATTATTTGGCGCGGCGTGAACGCACGCAAAATTCATATTGCGCGTCACAGCGCGAACGGTTGGCCATGCTAACGGCGGATTTGGCGACATTGAAAAAATGCCGCACGGCGGGTACACCGATTGCAAACTGCAAATTACAGGGGACATATTAGGCAATCAAATGAAAATATATCGTTTTAGCATTTTATTTGCCTGCTGTTCGATTATGTGCACTGCGGCACGCGCCTTGACCAGCGACGATATCGGCGTTGCGCCAGCACAAAGAATTTCAGATCGCGCATTTGTTGACGGAAACACCGGGAAATATATAAAGTTAACCCCCGAATACAAAAACCAATTAAATGCCGCCATGGGGAATAATCCGGTTGCCACAGCACCAACCACGGCAAACAATTTATTTACCAGCACGGTAACCTCTACACAGAGTGCCGCAAATAGATTTACCAGTACGTCAACACTCGCCCAAGCCAACAGCGTGCCAAGTGCCACGGCGACAGTACCAACGACACCGGCCACACCCGCGGCGGCGGCCACAACGGGCACATCAACCGCCGCAACAACTGGCGCAAACGCAGCGGCAGCAGGTGCCGCAACATCAGGTGCAACCGCCGCAGCCGGCGGAACATCCGGACTGCGCAATGTGGCGAGCCAAACCGCCACAAAATGGAAGGGCATGTCCACCATGAGCAAGGCCGGCACCGTACTTGGCGCGGTCGGCGGGGCGGCAATGGTATATGATGCAACATCGGGCAACACCGAACATTCCGGCTGGGATGTTGCATCAGGTGTCGGCGGCGGCGCAATGACGGGGGCCGCCATTGGAAACGTTGTTCCGGTAATTGGTCCGGCAATTGGCGCGGCGGCCGGCGCGATTATAGGCGGCCTGGCCAGCGGATCACAATTATTTTCCGAAACGGACTGTCTGCACGATCCGGTGACGGGACTGTTTACATGTTGCAATACATTATTTAACGGCGGGCAACGAAATGTTGAAATCGGCGGATATATGTTCTGTGGAACCGACAGCAGCACCCCTGAAAAAATTGCGCCAATGGTTCGTCAATGCCGACAGGGCGGAAACGAAAAACCCGCGTCATGGTGGGACGGCCTGTGGCTGGACGATGCATGGGAACCGGAATGCGTGGTCAGATATTGCGCCGGCGTCACGCCGCCACCGGAAAATTCAATTGTTCAATATATCCCGGACCCCGACAACATATGCTGGCGTTGGGAACCAACAACAACATCATCAATAACTACCCCGGACGGACAGATTATAAACGCTAACGACCCGTATGCTGTTCTGATATACAAAATTGAAACCGAACGAAACAATATAATATCCCAATGCGGGGATATGATGTGATGTACGGAAAATTTGCATTTGCCTTTGTTTGCATTTTATTTGCAGTAACCTGCAACGCGCTGGATAATGTGCCGCAATTTGATAATACCCAATGCGCAACGGGCGTATTTGCGAACGCATTGCACCAGAATTCCGACGCAATTACCGAAGATGCGTCTGAAACTGATGTCCGTGAATGGATTTATAAAACTTTTTCCGCCCCAGACACGTTACGGACAGTATTGGCCTGTCCGGAAATCGCCGCGGCAGACGACGATACACCCATTAAAATTTTACCCATAAAATATAATTTTCCCGGCGGGCGTGAAATCAGCATCAGCTATGAAACCCAGCCAAAGATTTTCAAACAACGGATAAACCTGGCGCAAAAGCGCACAGTTGGCGCATTACCCACCAGTCCGCGCATTGGCGGTGCAAACGATGACGCCGAATGGTCAAATACAGACCCGGCCTGGTATGCCATTATGGTGGTGCAGAGCGGGGCCCTTGACAATTTTATAGGACCGGGGAAAAACCATACTATTTCATTGGACTACATACGAAATAATATAGACGCATTGTTCCCCAAAAACCGGAACTGCACCGGTGACAGCGCATTGACGCGCGACAATACAATGCTGAACCGGGCGGTTCATAACATGGTTGATATTCCGGACGACACAAACGATTACTATGTCGCCGGTGACGTAAATCTGCAGTGGATTTCATATGCGGAAATTGCCGCCGACGTTGCAATAACCGTTGCAACAATGGGTGGCGGCGCCGCTGTTCTGGGGGCGACAAAATCCGCACGCGCTGCACGAACATTAAAAAATTTGACGACCCAGATTCGCACCTTGAGCCGCATGGACACCGTGCGCGACTATGTACGCGCATCGCAATCATACACACGCGCCGCAAATGAATTAAAGAAAATGGACCAGGCGCGGGACGCCGCCCAATACGCGCGCAAGTCCGAAGAGGTGAAAAACCTGTCCGCAAAGGTGCGCGAACTGGAACGCGCAGATGAAAATGTCCGCAATTACAAGCGCGCAACCGAAAGCTTTAGCGAAATAAACAAATACCGCCATGCGTTAAACGGAATCAGACTGGTCCAGCGCGGGAATATCGTAACACGTGGCTTTCGCGCATTCAAGGCGGCGAACAACGGGAACAAAATGTTAAACCGCGGGGCAAAAATCGCACGCAGCGGGATGCAGTCCGGACGAATCCGCGACTGGTTGTTTCAGGCGACACTGCGCAACGCCGGCAAAATTGCAAAAATGGAAGAGGCCGGCGGCCTGATATACGGCGGCATACAATTTTTAGGAAACATGTACGACTGGACGGAAACAAGCACCGGCGATTTTACCAGCGGCATTGAATTTGCACCATTATTATTGCTGTCGGCAGACGATTTACAGGGCCAAGAAAACGTCGTCAACCATGGAATGTGGTTTTTATGGATTGGAAACTCCACCGATCCGGCGGATGATGATGCGGCATACCTGCGGGCGATGGATACGGCCGCCAAATTTTATCAGGACCTGACCGAATTACAGGATGCAGAAAACGATTACCCGTGCAACATAGACATATTCGTGGTTCGCCCCGTTATCCGCGACCCCGGCGCAACGGATGCGGCGCTATATTACCTGATTATGAACGACCAGCCATGGCGGGTGGGCACGACGGAATAATTATACAATTTTCCCTATTGTATTTGCCGGCGGATTTTTCTATACTTTATATATAAATCATACCAAGGGGGCGCGTTATGAAAAAAATACTGTTCGCGATTTTAATTGGAATTACGTCGGCTGGCGGCGCATCCGCATATCAGTTGCTGTCGTCCAAGGAATTGGGGCGAAACGACGCCAAGAATCAAAACGTCGTTGTAAAATGCACCACCGACACGGGCAAGGTTTCAAGCCAGACCTGTTCGTTGCGCAGATACGTAAAATGCACGGGCACCGGCACAAACAAGAAATGCAACGGCTGGCAACCATGGCAGGATTTGCGCAATCCGTCCGCAAAATATTCCGACTGGAAGGCCGCCGCATCCGCATGCTGCCGTGCCAAGGGTTTAAGATAATAAAAAGCACCCGCCATCTTGGCGGGTTTCTTATTTGAATTTTTTTGTTTTATTTCATTTTTGACATTTCATTGCGATACACATTCGCCAGGGAATCGCGCATATGCCGCAACTGTGCTCTCTGCTTGTCCAAATTCTTTTCAATTAGTTCAATCTCGCGCTTTTTGGCGGAATATGCCGCATCAGATTCAATGGCGCGTTCGCATTGCACATAATAAAACGATATCAGTGCGCACATACCGCCAAACGCGGCGATTTTTAATCCGAATTTAAACTGATCCATTCTTTTAAAAAATTTTTTAGCACGCGCCAAGTATTCATCATTATAAAACTGTGAAAAATCACGCACATTCTTTTTTGTGCATTGCACATAATCGCGTATCAATTCTTTATCTTTGTCGGATAACACACTTTCCATAATAACCCCCATTAACAGAACAATTTCGTGGTGGATGTGATTGGACTCGAACCAACGACCTCTTCGATGTGAACGAAGCGCTCTAACCAACTGAGCTACACATCCAAAACTACGCACGTTTATTCTCTCTGGTGGGGATAGTGGGACTCGAACCCACACGGTTGCAATAACCAAAGGATTTTAAGTCCTCAGCGTCTACCATTCCGCCATATCCCCGACGGCCCTCTGTGTGCGGAATAAATCTTATCAGCAAGGTGCACAGGTTTCAAGCGAAAAAATTATGAAAAACAATTAAAAAAAACCGGCTAATGCCGGCTTTATTTATCTTGGTGGAGCTGATGGGACTCAAACCCACGACCTCTACGATGCGAACGTAGCGCTCTATCAACTGAGCTACAACCCCAAAACTATGGTGCGGATAAGAAGACTCGAACTTCCAAGGTATTGCTACCACTAGTACCTGAAACTAGCGCGTCTACCAATTCCGCCATATCCGCACGGCGTCAAAGCAATGTGAATAATAACGCAATTATTTTACGTTTGCAACAAGAAAAATTATGCCGGTATCATTTTTCCATTAACGCATTACCATGACACGCAATCCGCGCTTTTTCGCCGTGGGCGGCATCACTCCTTATAATCGTTTTATATGATGCAATGTTTAGATTTCGCTTGCCCTAAAATTCGCAATTTTGCTAATATTTTATCAGAGATGAAGAAGATTCTGAATTTTGCCTTGATTTTCAGCCTCTGCATGGGCGGGGCGAATGCCGCCGTACGCGACGGCAACACTGTTACACGTCAAAATTCGGCCGCCACGTCACAACAACGCATATCAACAACCGTAAAAACAGAACGCGCCGCACGGACGGCACTGGTTCCAAACACGCAAAATGTCACGCAACGCGGCGCGGCGCAAACAACCGTTTCGCGAACCGCGGCAACATCACGCGGCACCATTCCGTCCACAGTGGCACGCACCGCATCACAATCATCCACAGCGGCGCGCACCGCGCGCGCAGCAACCGCAACAACAAAACGGACCGCAACGCCGGCCGTTTCCGCCCGGGCCGCCACGAACACAAACGCAACGGCAACCACGCAAACACGCACCGGTGCGGAATATGAACAATGCAAAAGCGCATACTTTGCATGCATGGATCAATTTTGCCAATTAAAAAGCGACGACTATCGCCGGTGCTCATGTAACGACCGTGTGTTGGAACTGGCCAAAACGCGCGAGGCGATACAGCAGGCCGGCGAACAGTTAACCATATTTACCGAAAATCTGGATGTAGTCGGAATGACCGCCGCCCAGGCCGCCGCAATGCGCACCGCGTCGGAGGGGGAAAATGCCCTGACGTCCGACACATCAACATCCAAGGCATTGTTGCAGGCGATTATGAACTCTATCCGCGGCGGCGACACATCGGTGGGCGGAAAATTTTCTGATCTGAACAGCATAAACATTTCATTTGATACCGCAAACATGTTTGGCGCGGCGGATTCGGGCCAGACGCTTGCAACATACAACGGGCAAAGCCTGTACACCGCCGTATATCCGCAGTGCCGCGACGCCGTAAAGTCGGACTGTAACGACGCGTCACTGCAACGCGCGGTGACGGCGTACCTAATGGCGATAGAACAGGATTGCAACACGGTTCAAACCGCATTGACGGAAAAGCAAAAGCAAATGAAATCCGCCATACGCGAAGGCAGTGCAATGTTGGACTTGGCGCGCGTGGAAAACCGCCAGAAACACAATTCCGATAATATCGCGCAATGTATAAATAATGTTGAAAGTGCCATTTTAAGCGAAGAAGTATGCGGGGCCGGATATCATAAATGCCTGGATAACGGGCAATACATAGATGTGGACACCGGCGCACCGATTGCGGGCGTTGTAAAGTTCTATGAATTGGAAAATCTGCTAAAGTTTGCCACCGGAGTTGACGCCGCAGATCAGAAATTGTCACAAAACCCCAGCAATCGCATATTCGTGCAAAACTTTGAAAATCGTGTCAAGAAATTCGCCCAGCCCGCATTGGACAAGTGCACAGAGCAGGCGGATATAGTATGGGCCGAATACCTGGACCGGGCCATGCTTGATATATTTTACGCCCAGAAAGCAAAAGTGTCGGAAATAAAACAGGGCTGTTTTGATTTCGTGTCAATGTGCTATATGAACGGTGATACGGCATTAACGGCCGCAATGAAAGAATTAACCGGCGACAACGGAATCGTGCTGCAACCAGACAAGATTGCCCTTGAATCCCAGATGTGCAAGGATTATGTTGAATCATGCGACAATATGTTTGACGGAAATATTATCGCGGACTATATAAAAAATCGCCAAACTACGGATACCGTCGCCGCATGTTACGCGGTTGCAAAACAATGCTTTGATAAATTCGGCGGCACCGGGTATCAGAATTTCTATTACCCGTATAGCGGATTGTTCAACGACGGTCAGGCAGCCGATTGGTTCACGCTATATAAATACAGCAACAATGGCAAGACCAAAGAATATGTATCCCAATGCGCGAAACAATTAACGCAAATTGACGCCTGCAACGATGAAGAAATAATAAAACAGGCCTTCGGCGGATTTGATAAAATGAATACAACATTTGAACTGATTGACAATACAACAGTATATAAGTATGACGACGCAGGTGACCAAGAGCGGTACGGTTTGCTAAATTCAGATGATAACAGCAACATAGCGCAAGGCATCCAATTGCGACACAGATTGTTGCGTTCCCGTGGCGCCGCAACCGAAGTATATAATCAGATTATCGACGCACTGACAGTACAATGCGTAAATCTGCAGGGTCGTTTTGTGGAAATGCAAAATATAAAAGATTTTGTATATCAATCAGATGACTTATGCTTGTTCAGCTTTGATAAACAAGAATCAAACGAATATTTGGATCCAATAGATTTAACAAAATACTATGGAATTCTCAACGGTGAAAACATGTGCCCACGCGATTATTCCTTGGGCGTGGATACAAAGTCATGGGGTGCATGCCTGTGCTGGGAAAACGGCGGCCGCCGCAGTAAAAACGGCACCAGCGCCAAGTGCGTCGCGGCATTACCGACACTAAAGGAAATGAATGACGGCGAATGCCTGGATGGAACCATTGATTACACAAGGCTAACGACACATGATACGAAAAATTGGTGCATCCAAAAAACGTTGTCAACCGATAACCGCGTATGCCCGATTGGTGGCAAACTGAATAACGGCAAGTGTGTAATTGTCCAAGAAATAAACGGAGAAAACACCACAACAACATTGGACCAACTGCCGGAGGCGATAACCAAATAAATCGTTTTTTCAAATATAATACAAAACATCGGGCAAAATAATTTGCCCGATGTTTTTCCAGCCACTATGCCGGCCGGCCTTTTATTCCCGCGCCGCAGAACGCACGCCGTCCGCAATCAACTGCGCCGGGGCACCATCCGGGCGGCGCCATAATTTATCCGCCGCGGCCAGTTCCCGTATCATTTTTTCACGCACCGTCGGCACGGTCAGGCGCCCAAATGCAAATATTACATTGTCGCATCGGGCGTCCGGTCCCAAAAATTCCGGATAAACCCCGCGGTTCAACAATATGTTTACCAATGACACCCAGCGTATACGTATAACCTGGCGAACAAGCCATGTTGTCACCGGGTTCATTTTATAAATCACAATCGCCGGGATATGCATCATGGCCAATTCCGCGGAAACGGTCCCGCTGGCGACAATTGCAACAAATGTTTTGGAATATGCGTCATAACGCGCCGCCGCCGGCACCAGGGTGGTGCGCACATCCCATTTTTCAGTTTCGCGCCGCACATAATCCGCCGTTGTTTCAACCGTCGGAATAACAAATTTATACGCATCGCCACTGCGTGACAATATTTCCGCGACACATTTAAATATCGGCATCAGACGCTTTACCTCTGACATGCGGCTGCCAGGGACCAGCGTTATCACTTTGTCGCGCGTTTGGCCGGCCGACTGATATTTTCCGATTATCCCGTCTGCAATCGGATGACCGACCGCAACGGTATCAAGACCGTATTTTGTGAAATACGGAACCTCAAAATCAAAAAATGCGTAAAGTTTATCAAATATTTTGGCGTATTTTTTTGCACGCCCCGGACGCCATGCCCAAACCTGGGGGGCGACGACATGTTGGAAACGCAAACCATGTGAAATCAATTCGCGACCCTGTTTTGACTTGCGAACCGCCTTTATAACACTTTTGGCAAAACCCGGTGCATCAATCGTCAAAACGACATCTGGCTTTGTATCAATTATCGCACGCGCAGTCTGGGCAATGCGACGCGTCAATGTTCGCGCGTGCATCAAAACCTCAACCACACCCATAACCGCCAAATCGGACATCGGGAACAATGATTTCAGACCAGCCGCAATCATGTTTTCACCGCCGATGCCGATAAAATCGGCATCCGGCATTTGGGACATTATTCGCGCCCCCAGCACATCGCCGGACACTTCGCCCGCAATGACAAAGACCTTTAATTTCTTATTCCGCATTGCAGGATGTTCCAATGCCGCGCTTTGACCGGTTTTCAATAAAATCGATTGCGTCCATTGCGTATTTGTTGTTTTTTACTTCCTTGCGCACCTTGGCCAGACGTTCCGCCACAGTGCCCTCGGTTCCGCGAAATACGGCGGAATAAACCGCGTGAATCGCGTGCATGTCTTCGTTTGTAAAGCCATGGCGCATCAATCCGACACGATTGATTGTACGATATGTCGCGCGTGCGCCGTCATATATCGCATACGGCAACACATCGTTTCCGACGCCGGACATGCCGCCGATAAATGCATTGCGACCGATACGCGCAAACTGCAAAACCATTACGCCGCCCGACAATATTGCGAAATCTTCAACCTCTACATGGCCGGCAACCTGAACCAGATTGGACATAACCACGCTGTTGCCGATTTTGCAATCGTGTCCAACGTGCGCATTGACCATAATCTGACAGTCATCACCAATTACGGTACCGTCCGACGCGGGCGTTCCGGAATGAATCGTCACATATTCACGAATTTTACAACGTTTGCCGATACGCAGACCGGTCATCGCCGCCTCGTCCTGCCATTTTAAATCCTGGCTCATTACGCCAAGAACCGCGAACGGGTAGACAATGGAATCGTCGCCAATTGACGTCTTGCCGTCTATCACAACATTTGAAATCAGTTCGACACGATCGCCCAATACTACATTTGGCCCGACAATGCAAAACGGCCCGATTTTACAATCGGCGCCCAGTTTAGCGCCTTCATGAATAACTGCGGTTGGGTGTATAGTCATAATATATCGCCTTTTTTATTGTACATATCCTGGCAATAATACATTATAACGCCAAAAATTTGTATTAAATAAATATAACGAATTATAACAGAAAGCGTCCGGCCTTTGCACGCACACCGCGCGCAATTGTTGTCCAGCATATAATCCCAATTGCCGTAATCACCGGCATTATTGTAACAACACCAAACGCGCACAGCAACGCCGCCCAAACCATTTTGTCCAATTTTGCCGGAATCTTTTCCGCATGCCATATGGACATTGCAAACATTGCGAATAAAATCACAACCGTTCCCAGAAATACCGGCACGGATTCGGTCATCAAAAACAGCGCCGCACACAACGCCGCCAAAAAACGCGCCATCCATTTCAATTTTATATATGCCGACCGATGTATCCGGCCCTTGGGCTTTATATTACGCAGGGCCAGCGTCGCCGCCACCAAGCCCCCGCAAATCAACAATGCCGCCATATGAACCAGCGTTAAATTACCCAACTGGCCAAATCGGAAAAATTCGGGCTGCATCAGCAATATTGTCACCACCGTCAATATAATCAGGCTTGTTGTTAAAATCGGGCCGGTATCGCGACGCATGGCGCGCCCAATCAACGCACCGCACAGCACCGACGACATCTGTAGCAAAAAGCCAAAGAAATTCGGCGCACCAAACAGTCCTGCAAAAACGGCGGCCAGCACCAAAATTCCAAAACGCAACGCCCGCGGATGACGGCGGAATCGTTCGGGCACCCATTCGGGCATGGGCGGATTTACCGTGCGCAACCCACGCACAATCAGCGCCGACAGCACAAACAAAACAACGGCAATCGCATACGGCAACAATGACACGCCATCACGCAAAACGCCGTAATTGCCCCCCATTACAATCATCCAGCCAAAAACCATTACATAAAATATCAATGAATAATTGAACAGCGCGTTTTTCTGATTGCGCAGCCCCGGCCAAATTGCCTGGTTTTCAATAAAATTCGCCCCGCAGGCATAAACCAACCAAAACAGCGGCAGTATTAAAATCCCAAGCCAAAAGAACATCGGCGCCGCCAATGCCGCATTATTAAACGCACTGACCGCACTTTGAACAATAATCGCATCATTAAACATAAACTTGCCTTTTGATTTTGTTGAATTATTATATATTTGTATGACCGAAAAACAAGAAATTTTTACCCTGATGGGCGGGCGCGTCAAAATGCGGCGCGGTCGATACAACCCGACATCTGACGCGGTATGGCTGGCGGCATTTGTATCCGGGGCCCCAAAAACAATTTTGGACGTCGGAATAGGGACGGGCGGCGTGGCGCTATGCGCGGCGGCACACAATCCGTCGGCGCGCATAACCGGAATTGATGCATCAGGCGAAATGTTGACCGAATGCGCGTCAAACGCAGCGCTAAACGGAATTGATATTGAACTGATTCAATGCGACATATTAAATTGGAAGACAGACCGGACATTCGACCTGGTAATGACCAATCCGCCGTATTTCAAGGGCTCGCCGGCGCGGCATAATGCGCACCATAATGCAGATTTAGCCGCATGGACGGCGCGGTGTGTCGCACGCGTGCGGCCACGTGGCACATTTATAACAATTGTTGACGCAACATGCGCCGCAACCGTCATATCCGCCATGGCACACGCATGCGGCGACATTCGGATTTTACCGCTATTTGGCGCAAAAAATACGGCGGAACGCGTACTTATCGGCGGGCGTGTCGGCACTAAGGGCGGCAGCATTATACATAGGGGGCTGTCCATGAATACGGATGCGATTTTACGTGACGGCTTGACTATTGATGCAATATTGGCTATGCTGTGGCAGTCATGATTAACTTTATAACACGATATTTTACATCACTGTGGGCGTTTATAACGTCGCCGTTTCGCGCGATATGGCGCATAATTGTGCGATTTTTCCCGCCCCGCGAATTTACCGTAATGGACACGCCACGCGGCAATGTGTACACATTCCGCCAAAGCAGTTTTTGGCGTTTTACAAAATTCTGCGGCAAAATAGGGCTGATTATATGGGCGACATGGTCGACCTATGTGTTCGTATATCATCGCCCATTGCTACAAAAGCGCACCCAGCAATTGGAAGAGGCACGCACCGCGCACACCCGCCAAATGAGCGATTTGCAAACCTATCTGAAAAAATATAATGATTTGACGCGCGAACTGAATGTTATTGACGACAAGATATTGAACACGAAAAAATTAACCGATGCAGACCGCGAAAAGTTGATGGACGGGCGCCTGAAAACCTGGGGCGAACTGGATTTCCTGCGGGCGCGGCTGACGGAAATGTTCACAAACGAAGACTATGCGCCGGAATACACAAAACTGTCGGAACTGTCGGCGGAATATGAATTGACCCGCGCCGAAAACGAGGAATTAAAAAAGCGCAACGCCCAGGTAATTGAAAACATGCAGTCAGTTGCCGACGCGGACACCCAGATTGTCGAATTGGTTACAAAAATGACATCTGAAAAAACAGATGAGTTAAAGGCAAACCTGAAACGAATCAACGGGTCAATCGCCAATCTGGGGTTAAGTCAAAATACCCTGATAAAGAATGCCAACAAATATTCCAGCCCGTTGGTCGGGGCGGCATTTAATCCGCTGGAAATAGACAAGGAAATGGATCCAAAATATCAAAAATTGGCGGACGCATTGGAATTATGGCACGGACTTGCAAAGCTGAAATCCATTCTGCCGATTGGGGCGCCGGTGGCAAAAATGCGCGTCACATCAAATTACGGAATGCGAAACGATCCGTTTGACGGCAAGCCCAAGAAACACCGCGGCATTGATTTTGCCGGTAAAATCGGCACCGAACTTATGGCGGTTGCGCCGGGGCGCGTTGTGTCCGCCGGTGAACGCGTGGGATATGGGACAACGGTTGAAATCGATCATGGACTCGGGTTTTCAACATTATACGCGCACTTGTCGCAAATAACGGTATCGCGCGGCGACTGGGTCAGACCCGGCACGGTCGTGGGACTGGGCGGGTCATCGGGCCGTTCAACCGGACCCCACTTGCACTATGAAATACGGTACAAGGGAACACCGTTCGACCCGACAAAATTTGTAAAGGAATGATAAAATGCTGGCATTTACAAACGCAAATGAAAAACAATCGCCGACCATAATCGGCGCCGGATGCAAACTGACCGGTGACATAAAGACGGATCACACCGTTCAAATCCACGGTCAGGTAAACGGCAACATAACCGCCGACACGGTCGTAATCGGGCGGGGCGGTCGCGTGACGGGACGCATTATAGCGTCAAATCTGTTCCTGCACGGCGCATTGGACGGCCCGGCAACGGTAAACATCGCCAATGTGTTCAGCGCGGCGCAGATGACCGGAACATTGTCATACCACACGCTGAATATAACCGGAAACACTGGCTTGGAATGCAAATTATCAAAACGCAAAGACAAGGAAAAAGCGGCATGAAAAACACATCAAAGATTTATATCGCGGGCGACCACCGCGGGGTGGGGCTGAAACTGTATTTGATTGAAATGCTGACCGCGGCGGGATACATGGTGATAAACATGGGCGTGGACGATCCGAACACACCGGTTGATTTCCCGGATATTACGGCGGCCGTTGCCGACGCCATGCTGGGGGATGAAAGCGCACGCGCAATTTTAATTTGCGGAACGGGTGCCGGGGTGACGATTGCGGCGAATCGGTATCGTCATTTGCGTGCAACGCGTTGCGACCGCCCCGAACAGGCGCGCGCCGACCGTCATCACGACGACATAAATGTTTTGGCACTGGCCGCGGACGACATTGATATAGAAATCGCCTTCATGTGCGTGCGCGAATTTTTGGAAACCCCATTTGACAGCAGCGAGCGCCGCATCCGCCGGTTACAAAAAATATCATAATTAACGGGCCGCAGATTGCCGGCCCGTTTATTTATTACAAATCGTAATTTTTATTCGCAATGCCACATCATTGCGGAATTTTTTATCGTCTGCGCAAATTCCATAAAAAAGATTTCAAAATAATTTCTTTTTCCGCATCAGCACTTGTTATGCGCGCCATCTTGGCATTATCTATCGGTCGCACCATATTAAAATCAACATTCGCCGGAAATGGAGCCGGACCGAATATATACTCAACATAACCGCATGACGCCGGCAGCAATTCTCCCGCCAGAATTACATCCATATCGACCTTGCAACAATTTGACGCCTGCAGGCGTGTCTGATATATGTTGCAACACTTGGTTTTTGTATTAAAATGATCGCAACATAGTTTTAAGTAAAGCGTTCCATTATAACCAATGTATTTTGCAACGTCTTTCTCAAAACATATGGCCACCTTTCTTAAACAGCATATTCCGCAACGCTTGCATATCGCATCCCATTCGGCAGGCGTCAAACGCGCCAACTCTTTTACCCGTTCTTGCTGCGCAAAGGTAAGTTTTTTCTTCATAAATATACACCTTTTAAGAAATTTACAAAAACATAACACAATAGGACATATTGTCAACAGTTTTAGTAAAAACAAACGCCCTATGGCGCGGCGTGATTTTTAAATATTTTACTTCGACTTGTGCAATTTCGCCGCCAACATTTTATTAACTTGCGGTTTATACCTAAATTGCCGCCAAAAATCGCGAATCACATATTCCGATAACGGACGGCCATGGGTAAGTGTGGTTAATATAATTGACGACATCTTGCTCGCGCACCAAATTCAGGCTGCGAATACCCGGCACCGGCAGGCGATTTTTTGCCAAAAAGCATTGAGAACATGCGCACATTTGCGGCAAATATCCCACCATGCCGGGCGGCCCCCCGGCACTATTTCATCCTTTACCGTGATAAATTTATTTCTTTATAACAAAATTAATCATCTTTTTCGGAACGACAATTGTCTTTATTATTTCCGCGCCAGCCAATTTTGCACCCGCCGCATTTTTCGCCGCGGCAATCAATTCAGGTTCGGCAATATCCACCGGTATTCTAAAATCGGCCACCCGTTTCCCGTTAACCGACACAACAACCGTCATTTCCGTTTCAACCAATTTGGACGCATCAAACGACGGCCATTGCGACACGGCCAGCATTTGCGAATGCCCAATCTTTTCCCACATTTCTTCGGTCAAATGCGGCGCAAACGGATTCAGCATCTGCAGCAACGCCTCATATGCGGGGCGGGGCATTTTGCCCGGAAACGCATTGATATATTCCATCATCGCCGAAATCGCGGTATTGAAACGCATCGCGTCAATTCGTTCCGTCACATCCGCAATCAGGCGATTTATCAACCGTTCCTGATCGGCGTTGGGCGCATTGTCAGTTAAATTGTCCGCCATCGCCTCCAGCCGCTTCAGGAAACGTTGAACACCGGCCAGGGCACCTTCGGACCAGTTGACATTTGAATCCCACGGCCCCAGCGACAACACCGTTGTTCGTGCCGCATCGGCCCCGACGGCCGCAATTTTTTCATCAACCTGGAACCCATTGCCGGACGACTTTGACATCTTTTTGCCGTCACTGCCCATAAGCAAACCGTTCGTGGTTCTTTTTTTATACGGTTCCGGCGTGTTTACCAACCCCAGATCAAACAAAGCCTTGTGCCAGAAACGCGAATAAATCAGGTGACGCGTATTGTGTTCGTTGCCGCCGTTATAGTGGCTGACCGGCATCCATTTTTCCATTTGTGCCGCGGAACAGAACGCATCATTGTTATGCGGATCCAAATAACGCATGTAATACCAAGAAGAACCGGCCCATTGCGGCATTGTGTCCGTTTCACGCCGCGCAGCGCCGCCGCATTTGGGGCAGGTAGTGTTAACCCAATCCGACGCACGCGCCAATGGCGATTCCCCGTCGGCCGTGGGACGAAAGTCCTCCATATACGGCTGCATCAGGGGCAGTTCGGAATCCGGCACGGGAACCCAGCCGCATTTTTCACAATAAACCAGCGGAATCGGTTCGCCCCAGTACATTTGGCGCGAAAATCCCCAGTCGCCCATTCGGAAACGAACCTTGGGGCGCGCAAAACCGTGCTCTTCCCCAAACTTAATGGCGGCCGCAATTGCATCTTTTTTGTCCATGCCATCCATAAATCCGGAATTTATATGCGGGCCGTCTTCCTCCCAGGCATGCTCGGAAACATCACCGCCGGCCAAGACTTGAATTATCGGCAAATTGAATTTTTTCGCGAAATCATAGTCGCGACTATCATGCGCCGGCACCGCCATAATCGTCCCGTGCGCATAACCCGCCAAAACATAATCCGCCACAAAGACCGGTATCTCGTCACCGGTAAACGGGTTTACGGCCATTATGCCTTCCAATTTTACGCCCGTTTTTTCCTTGGTCACATCCGTGCGGTCAATTTCAGATTTTGCCGCCGAACGACGAATATATTCACGAACTTCATCGGCGTTTGAAATGCGCCCCTCATTCAGCCATTTTGCCAATAATTTATGTTCCGGCGCAATGGCGCAAAACGTAACGCCAAAAATAGTATCCGGACGCGTGGTGTATACGGTCATAATGTCTTCGCCGACCCTGAAATCAACATCCGCACCTTGTGATTTGCCGATCCAGTTTATCTGATCGCGCTTTACTTTTTCCGGGTAATCAACCAATTTCAAATCTTCAAGCAATTTATCAGCATACTTTGTAATCGCCAGATTCCACTGCATTTTTTCACGAACCTCAACCTCGCCATGGCAACGGTTGCACTTGCCGTCCTCCAATTCCTCATTGGTCAAGGTCGTGCGACAATTCGGACACCAATTCATCGGCAACATTGATTTATACGCCAGCCCCGCATTAAAGAAACGTATAAACATCCACTGGGTCCACTTGATAAATTCCGGATCCGATGTCGCAACCTGGGATTCCAAATCAATCGACCAACCCATATCCATCATGTTTTTAGTAAAGCGTTCAATCAATTCGCGAACGACAACAGACGGATGCCGCCCGATTTTTGTCGCATAGTTTTCCGCAGAAATCCCCAAAGAATCAAACCCCAGCGGGAACAGAACATCATAGCCCTGCATACGGCGGAAACGCGCCATGACATCGCACCCCGTATAATTCAGCATATGCCCCCCATGCAGCCCGGAACCAGACGGGAAGGGGAATTCGGCCAGCATATAAAACGGTGTTTTCGCGCCGTCGTTTTTTGGCGTAAAGACACGCGCCTCGGCCCAGCGCTTTTGCCATTTCGCCTCGCGTTCATGAATTTTCTGTATATCGTCCGCCATTTTTTATTCCTATGGGTTAAAAAAATTAAATCAATGATGACTTTAGACATAATCGCGCATAAATTCAAGCGTTTTATATAACAAATCCCATTGGATTTGCATTATATCCTTGATTAACAATCAAGAAATGCGCTATACTTTGACTGATGCGAAGTGTTTTTGCATTGGGGCGTCGAAACCTCTGAATCTGGATATCCGACAAAGCGGATATAAAAACAAAACTCCAATCTGAAAATAGGTTGGAGGGGGTGTAATATCAAACGAATAAACCCGCTATACCAGATTATAGTTTCGAACCTCCAACCACCTGATTTTACGGTGGTTTTTATTAACAAGCATAACGGAGGATTTTATCATGAAACACCTATTAACAATGCTACCAATAGCATTCTTATCGACCCAACCCGCAATTGCCGCCATTGAATGCATAGATTTAACCCCGCCAGACAATGTGAACTCACAACAAATAATACTTAAATCTGGTTCCGACTGGATTATACAAATTCCCGTAGGCAGCCAAACCCAACGAAGAATACAGGGAATCGCGGCATGCAGCGCCACCAAGGGCAGCACCGCAGCAGCCGGCTCAACCGCAACAAGCCTAACCATGTACCCGGCCACATCAAACATATACTGCTGGTGCAAAATGACATGGCCGGCACTTTCAAACTGGGTTTCTGTCGGATACAGTTCTAGTTGGAGCACAAACTATGCAACAACTGATGCCTGCTTAAAAGACTGCGCAAACAGATGTGCCGACAATTCAAGGTATTCAACAATGGTTAACAAATACAAGGAAACCATTGATAGCGCTAACAGCATACAATATTTTTAAAAAAGGAAAAAACATGAATAAAACAATAAGTTATCTTACTTTTTTTATTATTTGTATAAACGCTTCTTTTGCGGCACCACCATCAGAAAATTGCCCAAACGGTATGATAAAAACAGAAAACAACCTTTTAACCATCGCGGCCGACACATGCCCCACAGGATATACAGCCATTGGGCAGGGCGCCGCCACATCATGCCTGGCAACAACATCTTCGGCGGTAAAATGCGCCATGTTCGCACCACAAAACACACCTTATTCGGACAATACAGGAACATATGAATATATAAGCATATGTCCATTAAATTAAGAAAAGCTTTATATACGCTTTAATCTTTCTTTAAAGCGTATATTTTTTACCGCGACAAACACAATAAATAAATTTAATAATACAAATTAACAATTTGATTATGGTTAAGATATTTATAAATAATATCATCCACAAATTTCCCCAACGTCACACAATATTCGCCAAATTAAAAACCTTAAACATACCACAAAACAAGCCACCAACACATTATTTGCGATATTTACGATCTCGCCCATTTCTGCACCATATCGCCCCCACAAAACATAAAACTATACATAATATACATTATGCGCCTTTTATATTGCATCAAAAAGCCAAATGTCCTATAATAAAAAACTCAAAAAACAACGCATAACAGAGTAATAAAAAATGTCGCCAAACACACATGCAAACAAACCACTGCCAAGAACAAACAATGACACACTGCACAACACGAAAAATGAAATTCAATTAAAATTATATAAAATCTGCAAACAATTTATACAAAGCGAAAATTTGCAATCAAAAATCATAAATATCATTAAACTACACATGGCACACAACGACAAAATGCCCTAAATCCGCCCTGTCCCGGTTAAATTTCAACATTTTACATCAGCCATACGCAACAAAAAGCCCCATTAAAAATGGGGCCACTAAAAATTAAAATTAACTTTTAATATCATCGATTATTTTTCTGTAATTTCTTGATTTTTTTAATTTGTTTTGTTGCCACATTCCCAAGGGTTCGCAGCCCCTTTTTTACATCACTTTCGGCGGCTACAACAGGCTCTACCGGATTCACAGCCGAACAACAATTAGGACATTTTGTCGCCGCAACATTTATGTTTGTTTTACAATACGGACACGAACGCGTTGTGACCGCCTGGCCGGATCTGAATTTGTTTACAACCCGAACAAACAAAAATATCGCAAACATGGTTATTACGAAACTAACCACAGAATTAAGGAAAAAGCCAATATTCATCGTCGCCGCACCGGCCGCCTGGGCGGATGCGACTGTAGTATAACGAACCCCGGGTTCCCCGCCTGATAAAACCACAAAAAACTGTGAAAAATCAATTCCGCCCAGCAACAGCCCTATCGGCGGCATAATAATATCCTTTACCAGAGAATTTACAACACTTGTCATAACACTGCCGACAATTATACCGACCGCCATATCAATCGCATTTCCACGATTAATAAATGCGGCAAATTCTTTTAATATGTTACCCTTGGCCATTATTTTTTTCTCCTTTGTTTATATACTTTTCAACCGCCCCCACAACCTTGTCCAAAGTTTTTCGCAGACTTTCATCACACGTCTTTACAGTAATATCCGCCATAGCGTAAATATCATACCGTTCCGCGATTAACTGCGCCAATATTTTACGACTGTCCGCATGCAGCAGCTGCGGGCGCGTATCACGAAAATTCGTCCTTTTAACAAGCAAATCCAGGTCTGCCTTCAACCAAATTGTCAGCGCTTTTTTCATCGTCATTTCGCGAACCGCCGGCGTTATAAACGCCCCTTCTCCGGTTGAAATAACCTTGACCGACGGCGCAGAATCCAGCAAACGTGAAATCACACGCTGTTCCACACGACGAAATTCGGCCTCGCCATACATGGAAAATATATCAACAACGCTGCACCCGGCAGCATTTTCAATCTCTTTGTCAGAATCAACAAACGGAACCCCCAGCCGACGCGCCAATGCGCGCCCTACACTGGTCTTACCCGCCCCCATAAGACCGACCATTACTATTGGTTTATCTAATTTAATTTCTAAATTTTCTTCTTTCATAATTATAGATTGTAATAAAATTTATCCAATCAAACAATAAAAAAGCACATACCACAAACCACATCGAAATACAGCGATGTAAATTATTATAAATAATAAACAACTATTTGTATAATCTAATAAATTTTAATTTTGCCAAACACATGTGCCGGTATATGTATAAGACCCGGAGGAATCCGCGCCCGTTGACCCGGCCGGTTTGTAACAGGCCGTTTTTGCGGTTGAGCCCGGCGCCGACAATCCACCCTCCGGACATGGCGAACATCCGCTGGTACCATTTGTAGAACTGCCGAAATAGTTTCCGGCACACCTGTATTTGCTGGTGTACACGCACGTATTGCATTTGCAACTAGCGGTTTTATAGACGTGATAGCCGGCATTTGCCACAGTCCACCCAATATCATTACAGTTCGTACACCCCTTGCAGTCCTCTACGCAATAACCATAACTCATCGTGGGCATAATATCGTCACCGGTTTCCACATAATCAAACGCAATCTTATAACCGGAATCACAAGTTGTGCAGTCATAAAAATGATCAACGTAATTTGGCGCCACCTTTACATTGTAATTGGCGCAATGCGCCGGCTTAAAATTCAGGCAGTTTGGACATTCCTCCGCTGCAAACGCCGCATTCACGCCGATTATAAAAATACCCAGGACAAATATTTTTCTCATGCTTCCCACCCTTGTTTTGCAAAAACCACCAATTCTATTGGTGGTCGGGAGGTTGGAAACAATCGTAAGAATCGTGTCGCGTATTATTATATTCGGCGACCCTCCCGACCCAATGGCCAGGAGTAATTTTCATCGAATATGTTAAAATTGGCGCAAATTGCGCGCCACAGGAACAAATTCGACGCTTACGAAGGGTTTCCACACCCCGTCGACGGAACACCCGTCAACGCTTTTTAGTTTACCATATAAAACCAATCAATGCAACCGCAATCCGCAGCCGCCACAACCCGGCACACAAAAAACAAATATAAAAATTGACTTTTGCACAACGCAATGATTTAATATATCGCGACGACAGGGGCAGGATTCTTGTCGTTGGGCTTAGTAACCCATATCATCAGACGCCAGAGATGGCGCATAATACCCTCCAGAGCACGAAAGTGGCTGGAGTGCGGCGAATAAAGCACACGCTGTTTGCGCCAAATAAGCCGCGCAATTTTCTGATGAATTGTTACTAAACTCCAGCCACCTGAATTTTTTCGGTGGTTTTTCATTGACGAAAAAAGGAGTAAAAACAATGAAAAAGAAAAACACAATGATCGTGTCTCTGGCGGTCTTTATGGCCGCGGGCGGCGCGCACGCGAGCGCGTTTTATATCAATCCAAAAATCGCATGGTCGCAAACACGCGTCGACGAAAGTCGCACAGAACTAAAATCAATCAAGGGCACATGGACCGAATTTGACGGCAACAAGCACGAATCCTGGAGTGCGCACGGGAACAAATTGTCACCGATATTCGCGGTCGGATATGATTTCGACACGCAAAAATATGGAACATTCGGGATAGAGGCGCAATATGGCCAGGCAACAAACCACTTTGACCCGACCGACAGCACACTTGATTTTGACGGCAACATGCCAAACGACAGTGATACGCGTGATTTCAAATACAGCGAGCAAACATTGGCACTTAACGCAAAATACGGGTACAAATTGAACCGCTTTATGCCATTTGTAACAATCGGCGTCGGATACACAATAATAAATTCTGAAAACAATTTCCGCAGCGGCACCTACTGGTGGGAAACCCGTGACGAGGAGAGAAACATGTCATGGAACATTGGTGCGGGCGCAGAAATTCCGGTTACGCACGCAATCGCCCTGACAATGGAGTATCGATACACAGACCTGGGCAACGTAAAATACACAAACCGAATGTATCATGAAAACGCCGCCAAAAACAACAACGGCATAGAACGGCACTTTGATTCAAATGTCGAACTAAAAAAGCACGAGGTAATGGCCGGCGTAAAAATATCCTTCTGAAAAAACCGCCGAACGGCGGTTTTTTTATTCCATATTAGCCAATTGTTCCAATTGGTCGGCGGCAATCAGCGCGTCAATCATTTCATCCAGCCCCGCCCCGCCGGCCAGAATATCATCCAACTTGTAAAGCGTCAGTTTTATGCGATGATCCGTCACGCGCTGTTCCGGGAAATTATATGTACGGATTTTTTCACTGCGGTCACCGGAACCGACCATGGTTTTACGCGACGCGTTGCTGGCATCCATTTGTTCGGCGCGCTGCTTTTCATACAATTTTGATCGCAAAACCGCCATTGCCGACATCTTGTTCTGCAATTGCGACCGTTCATTCTGGCATGTGACGACAATCCCCGACGGGAAATGCGTTATTCGGATCGCACTGTCGGTTTTATTAACATGCTGGCCGCCGGCGCCGGATGCGCGGAAAATATCAATCCGAATATCCTTGTCTTCGATTACGACGTCGATTTCCTTGGCCTCGGGCATGACGGCGACTGACGCCGCACTGGTATGAATGCGGCCGCCCGCCTCTGTTTCCGGGACGCGCTGAACACGATGAATACCAGATTCAAATTTCATGCGCCCGTACGCACCCGCGCCGTCAATTTTGAATACAATTTCCTTGTACCCGCGCAAAGATGTCGCATTTTCTTCAATGATTTCTATTTTCCAGCCCTGGCGCAGCGCATAAGACTTATACTGATTGAACAAATCGCCCGCAAACAGCGCCGATTCTTCGCCGCCAACGCCCGCACGAATTTCCATAATAACACTGTTGTCGTCCGCATCGTCACGCGGCAGCAACGCAATCTGCAATTTCTTTTCTATTTCAGGCAACGCATGATTTAGTTCCGCCAACTGTTCCGCCGCAATTGATTTCAATTCCGGATCATGCTGCATTTCCGTGGCATCAGAAATCCCCTGCACCGTTTGAAAATATTCGTTTATCAGCGGCAATATTTCCGAAAGGCGCGAATATTCCTTGGACAGGCGCGTCAGCTCGTCGCCGGTCGCCACCCCGGAATTCATTTGCGCCTCTATATCCGCGGCGCGAACCTGAATGTCTTTTAACTTCTGTTCAATTATCATTTTTAGGCACTCTTTAACAGTTCAATTGCAGATTCAAGGGACAGATTTTGCTGATCACCGCTTTCCATATTCTTTACGGCCAAGCATTGATTTTTTACTTCATCTTCACCGATTATCACACTGTATTTAGCGTTTATTTTATCAGCGTATTCTATCTGGTTCTTGAACTTTTTATCCGCATCCAGATATGGCACCGCGGCAATGCCGGCATTTTGCAACGCATCAACAACGCGCATTGCATACCAAACATTATCAGCCCCCATAATCAGCACCGCTGCATCAACCGGATGCGAAAATGGTGCCAAATCAATGCGCCCCATTTCCATCAATGCGACAAATATGCGCGAAAATCCGATTGCCGCCCCAACCCCAATTATCTTGGTTTTGCTGAACTTTTCCGCCAAATCGGCATAACGGCCACCGCCCGCCGCAGTGCCCAATTCCGGATGCGCAGGTAATTTGAATTCAAAAACAAGTCCGGTGTAATACGCCAATCCGCGCGCAATGGATAAATCTATTTCCGCATTTTTTACACCGAACGCATCCAGTGTTTTCATGAAATCCGTCAGTTCATTTATAGCGGAATCCAACTTGTCAGACTTTCCAACAAAACGCAAATAACCGTCTGTAAATACAGACTTTATTTCATTTTCCTTTTTCTCGTCACCAAGCGTGTCGCGCAACCCTTCGGAAAAATCTTCATCGCCCATTTTGTCTTTTTTATCAATCAGGATGAACGCATTTTTCTTTTGTTCGCAATCCAGCCCCAAATAATCAAACAATGCATCCCAAAAAGGACGGCTGCCGACATGAACGACATTGTCGCCGATAAATTCGTGTACGGAATCCAAGGCACGCTGAATCACTGCGATAATTTCCGCGTCATAATTTGTGGACAGCGCCCCAATCCCCAAAATATCCAAATCCATCTGGTAAAATTCACGGTAACGGCCGCGTTGCGCGCGCTCACCGCGATAACGTTTGGAAAACTGCGACGCGCGAAACGGAAACACCAAATCGTTCAAATGCCCCGCAACATACCGCGACAACCCGACCGTACCGTCATAACGCAGGCCCATTTTTGTGTCGCCTTTTTGGAACAGAAACATCTGGGTTTCGATTTCATCCCAATTGTCTTTGTCGGTTAAAACCTCGGCCCGTTCAATGGCGGGCAAATCCAGATTCGAAAATCCCGCCGTGCGCAGCACGCGCAGCATGCGCCCCGCACATTCATCAAAGCACCGCTGCTGGGCGGGCAATAATTCTATAAATCCGGATAAAGGTTTTGTCGGTTTAAGATCCATTTTTTATTCCTATGTTATAATTCGGGATTTTAATCGCGTGTTTTCCGCGGCATTAAATACAAAAAAGTAAAAATGCTATAATTCGCCCGCATGGGCGTGGTGCGGATGATTAAAAGTAATATTGTTTGCTGTCATCACATTTTGATTTTAGCGATTTTTTTTCAAAATTCAACATTTTTAAGGCTTTTTTCTAAAAATACCGGTGCAATTCGCCGCCATGGCGGTTCAACCACTGCTTTGCGCGTTCAACCCCGAAACCGTACAGTTCCCCAACCGTCGCCCAAAATGCCGGCGAATGATCCATATGACGAACATGCGCCAATTCATGCATCACGACATAACGCATAACACTCGGCGGCGCAAAGGCCAGGCGCCACGAAAAAGACATTGTGCCGGTCGTGGAACAACTGCCCCAGCGTGTGGACGTATCGCGCACCGCAATGCGCCGCGGCCAAAATTCACGCGGCGCAGTTCGAATAATTTCGCGTACCGCAGACAAAAATTCAGCCTTGATAAAATCACGGGCGCGATGTTCGAACATATCAGCCACACCCCCGACTACCAGGGTTGCCGTGCCGTCGTCTTTGCAAACAAACGTATTTGTGCGCTGCGCGGGGTTATGCATTACATCAACCCGACGGCCCAAAAATTCAATCACATCGCCGGGCCGCAGTGTCGTCTTTGTCGGCGCGGCGGCAAAAATACGTTCAACCCACCGACGTTTTGATTCCAAAAAGCGCAATGCCGCGGCGGCGGATGTTAAAAACGGCTTTGAAATATGAATTTCGCGCACGGGACGCGTCTTTGGACGCAATGTGATATTGCGCGCGCCGCGGCGCGTTTGAATTATTACCGGCAAATCTTCGCCGTTCGACAATGTAAAGACATATTCGGGCATGACGTTATTTCAGTTCACGTTTCAAATCATGTGCGATTGTATCCGCATCAAACCCAAAACTGCGGTATACCGCATCCGCCGGGCCGGACGCCCCAAATTTATCAATTCCGACAACAACATCCGCAAATTCAAACCATGGTGCGGATGCGGCCGCCTCTATCGCGACAATGCGCCCCTGCAGAATCTTGCGCTTGTATTCCGCATCCTGGGCGCGAAAAGTCGAAACCGACGGCATTGACACAACCTGAACCGCCGCCCCCAGGCGCGACGCCACATCAACGGCAAGCGCGACCTCGGCCCCGGTGGCGATGATTGTCATGCGCACGCGTGCCGACTTGGCGGGGCGAATTACATACGCACCACGCGCAATATCCGAACCCGCGGGCGTTTCGATTTGCGCAAATTTTTGACGCGATAAAATTATTGCCGTCGGACGCGACGCATCCACAACCGCCGCACGCCAGGCATATGCAACCTCAGCCCCGTTGCAGGGACGAAAAACATTCAAATTCGGTATCAATCGCAGTGACGGCAATTGCTCGATCGGCTGATGCGTCGGGCCGTCTTCGCCGACGCAAATGCTGTCGTGCGTAAATACATAAATCACGGGCAAACCGGACAATGCGGCAATTCTTATGCTGGGGCGCATATAATCACTGAACACCAGGAATGTTGAACCCACCGGCCGTAATCCGTCGGCGGCGATTCCGTTCATTATCGCCCCCATTGCATGTTCGCGCACACCATAGTTTATATAATTGCCGGTAAAATCGGCCGGCGTAATATCACGATGCGCGTCGGTTTTGACGTTTGTACTGCCCCCCAGGTCCGCGCTGCCCACCAGAAGCGGCACCCCCGCCCCCAACAATTCGGCCAGATAAATGCCTGACAATTCGCGCGTCGAGGCATTTTCACCCGCCGTCGGCAGCGGCAGTTTCGGCAACCGTGTGCGCATGTCCGGCGCAACAACATCATCCGCGCCCGCGGCAACCGTATTCCATAACTCCAAACCGGGCGCGGACGCATAATCCGCCGCAAGCTTTTCCAATTCATCGCCCGGCACCGCGTATCCGTGCGCACGCGGCGTTCCGACAACGCTGGTCCCGGTGCCGATTCGCGTTTGCAATTGAACAAATGTCGGCGCATCTTGATTTTGCGAATCAGCCAAAATTTTATTTATCTTGTCAAAATCGTTTGACGGCGCCGTTGCAACGCGCCAACCAGCCGCACGCATGCGTGCCGGAACATCAACATCCGTTTGAGCCGCACCGTCAATACTAATTCCGTTGTCAATCCAGATTAGGACCAGATTGCCCAGCTTGTAACGTCCCGCAAACGCGATTGATTCCTGGGCCACGCCCTCCATCAAATCGCCGTCGCCGCATACGCAGTATATGCGTGCATCGGATTTTTTTACCCTTTCCGCCAGGGCGTAACCCACGGCGTTCCCGACGCCCTGGCCCAGGGGGCCCGTCGTTGCATCAACGCCCGAAATGCCGAATTCCGGATGCCCGGGCAATCCCCCAAGCTTGCGAAATTCGGTCAAATTCCCGACATCATACCCCGCCAGTTTTAATACGGAATACAGCAGCGCACTGCCATGCCCGGCAGACAAAACAAATCTGTCGCGGCCGCGTCGCAAAAAGTTTGCATAAATCGTTGTGACGACATCCGCCGCATCCATAACGATTCCGACATGCCCGCTTTTCGCGCATAGCAGCGCCCCCAGCGCGCCGGATCGCGCCATATTTGACATTTCTAGTAATTGTTTGGCATTAAACTTCATAATGTGATATATTATATCACATAAAAAGGCATATTAAAATGTTAAAAATTTGGACTGACGGCAGTTGTTTGGGAAACCCGGGCCCTGGCGGCTGGGCATTTGTTGCCACAGACGGCACAAATACGGCCGAACGATGCGGCGCGGAAAAAGACACGACAAACAACCGCATGGAATTGATGGCGGTTATACGGGCCCTGAACGCGGCGCGCCGACATTGTGAAATCGAAATCCACACTGACAGCCAGTATGTAAAAAACGGCATGCAGTCATGGATGAAAAATTGGAAACGAAACAATTGGCGCACGGCGGATAAAAAGCCCGTTAAAAACCAGGACTTGTGGCAACAACTGGATGCCGCGGCGGAAAACACCAAAATTCACTGGGTCTGGGTTCGCGGACACAACGGCGAAGAATTTAACGAACGTTGCGATGCGCTGGCGCGCGATGCGGCGGCCAAGATTTTACACGAATAAAAATCCCCCGTTTCGGGGGATTTTTATTATTCATACTGACGCGCAATTGCGGCAAACGCACGCCGGAAATTACCATCATGCGCCACGCGGTGCAGAAAGTCATTTATCCCCAACTGTGACGCATTCTTGTGACCGGAATACGCCCATGCGTTAAACCATTTTTTGCTTAATAGCCCAAGCTGACCGTTCTGAGTGTTGCGCACAATCATATTGACGATCACACAATTCCCGTCGGGGAAATATTCGCCAACCGGCGCCCATGTCTTGCTATTTGCATAATATGCCGAATCAGTCGTCATTGCGGTAACAACCAACGGTTCAATAATCTTAAATTCCGGTGATTGCTTCAAAGATACTTTGACCTTGTCCGCCAAACGCGCCTCTGCAGCATTATTATATATAGGCATCCCATTATACGCTTTACGGTTATATTCTTTGGTATCCAGATTGTAACATATGCTGTTTGCGTAAACACCCGCCCCCAACAGATTTTTTACATCATCCATTGATACAGGATTTATCACAACGCCATCCGCCGATTTTACGGACTTTTTTACACACACATGCTTAACCGGACGCGCGTTTTCCAAAATTTTGTGGTTTGCAGGATTACTCATCAATTTATCATAAGCCTGCTTGCTGATTTCATATACGGTTATTTCATAATTTGCCATTATAAACCTCACTGATTCAATTTTGTATAAATATATACACAAACAAAAATATTGTCAAGTATAATATTGTTATAAATATTCGCCATGCATGAAAACTATTTTATGCGATATTTATTGCCCTTTTCCCTGCTTGGCATCAATGCAAAGACCCACCACATTATAAATGTGGTCCAGTACAGCAAAACATATAACACCGCAAACACGGAAAATACCGCCCCCTCGCCCAGCCAGAGACCGCACATAATTGTAATTACTTTGACGATTATTTCCGCCGCCACCGGCCAATAATATATACCTGCACTAAATCCGCAATCATGAATCCTGCGCGAAAACAACGCAACATTCGGAATTATAGTCCCGATTACAAAACCGTACAGGAATATCATGCCAATAAAAAACGCCCCAATTGAAACATGATAATACAAGGTCATTAAAATCGCCGCCATGGAAATCGCATAGCAAATAAAAAATAAAACAACCCACCATAATTCTGCGCGCGTGGCGGTGCCGCTAAAATTAAAATAACCGTTAAAAAAATTGCGCAACGCCTGCACAAATCCGACCATTTTTGGTTTTGTTTGCTTTTTTTGAACAGATTTATTTTTTGTTGCCATAAAAAATCCCCACTAAATTACAAAGGAATCTTATCACATCTTATCCATGAAATCCAGTTGCAACAATAAACATTTCAACCGAATCCTTGCGTGATGCGGGCGGTTTTATATGATGCACCGCATCAAATTTTTCCTTGATTTGTTTCAACAGTTCATTTGTCGTACCGCCCGTAAAGGATTTTGCCACCAAAACCCCGCCTGGTTTTAATGCCCGAACCGCAAAATCAAACGCATATTCCAACAATACCATTTGACGGATATGGTCGGTTTTCTTGTGTCCAACTGTATTTGGCGCCATATCCGATAAAACAACATCAACCGTGCCGTTTTCTGCGGCGTCATCCGGCAACCCCAGTTTTTCGACCAACCATTGCAGGGCCGCGTCACTGGTGAAATCGCCCTGATAAAATTCGACGCCCGGTATCGGCTTTATTTCCAGCAAATCCATTGCAAAAACACGGGATTTTGGAAATTCACGCACCACATACTGCGTCCATGAACCCGGCGCCGCCCCCAAATCAACGACGACCTGGCCGTTTTTAAGGAACTTGTACTTTTCGTTTATTTCAATCAGTTTATATGCGGCGCGCGCGCGATACCCGTCACGCTGCGCACGCGCGACATACGGATCCGCCGCCTGGCGCTGCAGCCACGCGACGGATGATTTTTTTGCGGCGATTTTCTTGTTCAGTATCTTCATTTATTTCGTATTGCACCGTGCGTTATCCGCCTTGCGTTGCATTTGCGCGCGAACATGTTCGGCATATTTCTGTGCGGCATCCTTTGGCCCCGCATATTGCGAAAACAACGCCTCGTTATCATCGGAAAAACGCAGAACTTTGGTGCTGTCACGCCCATTTTTGTCGCGCATACACACAAAGACCTCATATCCTACATATTTTAATTCGCCACCAACCAGCGCATGACGCTTGACCGGGCCCTGAACCCCTACAATTTCTTTTTTAAGAACATTGTTAAGAATAGTTTTTAAACTCATATTATTTCCCCCTTCGTATTTCCAATTACCGTGCAATTGACGGCGCCTTATGCTTTTCAACCATTTTCAACATTTCCGCATAAAACTCATTTGCGGCCGTCAATGGTTCCGGATACTTTTCACTCTTGGCAAAATGAAATATTTTTATGCGTGGCTTTTCGCCATAATATGCGCACAAAACAGGTACGGAATAACTGACATCTTTTACAGTGCTATATGCCGCAGAGACATTATAAAATCTGTATCCGAATAATTCCATTGCCTCAATCTGGGCACGGGCGGCGGTTAACTCGGGCACCGGCGCGGCCGGCTGGGCGGCATCTATTTGACGCAACATTTTCATCTTGTAGCGCAATGCACGAAAATACGCCCGGTCACGTCCATTGTCTGTTTTAGAGTACACCTGAAAGAGCATACTGCGTGGCGCATGATACCGATATGACACAAACAAATTATAGCCCAAAAGTTCCATAGGCGAATTTTTATCATGTGTATAGAAATATTCCACAGGGCCGCTTACCGCGATTGGCGTCCAATCAAACCAGTTTTTGACTTTGCCGGATATGGCCCCAATATTTATTGTCATTTTTACTTATTCCCACTTGTTGTTGTACCGCCCCCCTGCTGCATTTTGGCCATTACGGCCTCCATTCCTCCCATTTTCTGAATCATTGCCATTTGTTTTTTCATATTCAAATATTGCTTTATGATGTGCTCGACATCACGCACGGTGCATCCCGCGGTTTCGGCAATACGCGCCTTGGCATTGGCAAAGATTTTTTCCGGCTCTGCCCGTTCGGCGGGTGTCATTGCCTCCAGTATCTTAATCTGGGCGTCAATGCTGCCGTCTTTTATTTTTTCCTTCATGGCGTTAATCGCACCGGACATTCCAGGCACCATTTTCAGCAGCCCGCTAAAGGTGCTCATTTTCTTAATCTGCTTTAACTGGGCCAGCATGTCGTTCATGTCAAATTGCCCCGACATCATGCGCTGGGCCGTTTCCTTCATGCCGGACGGGATTTTTTCCTCAATTTTTTTCAAATCTTTTTCCGACATGTTTTCAGGCGCATTATTTTCCGGCGCCACGTCCGCTTTCTTTTTTCCAAAACCAAACATATTGCTTCTCCTTTTTATAAAAATCTTATACTTTTTTTGCCGCTTTGTCCAGATATGGTTTCAAGTACCGCCCCGTCAGCGACTGTGGTGTCGCCGCAATTTGTTCCGGTGTGCCCACGGCCACAACATTGCCACCCGCCGCACCGCCGTTCGGCCCCAAATCAATAATCCAGTCAGCGGTCTTTATCACTTCCAGATTATGTTCAATGACAATAACGGTATTGCCCTGCTCGACCAATTCATGCAGCACAGACAGCAGCATTTTTATATCCTCGAAATGCAGCCCCGTTGTCGGCTCGTCCAGGATGTATATGGTTTGCCCGGTACTGCGCGCGGCCAATTCCTTGGACAGTTTTATACGCTGCGCCTCGCCCCCGGACAGGTCCAGCGAACTTTGCCCCAATTTAATGTAATCAAGCCCCACACGCCGCAGCAGTTCCAATTTGCGCGATATTTTCGGTACATTAACAAAGAAACGATAGGCCTCTTCAACTGTCATGTCCAAAACATCAGCAATGGATTTGCCCTTGTACTTTACCGCCAGGGTTTCATCATTATAGCGTGCGCCGTGACATTTGTCGCATTCCACATACACATCAGCCAAAAAGTTCATTTCTATCTTAATCTGGCCGTCACCCTGGCACGCCTCGCACCGGCCGCCCTTTACATTAAATGAAAAGCGTCCGGATGTGTATCCGCGCATCTTTGCCTCTGGCAGACCGGCAAAGAAATCACGAATATCGGAAAACACGCCGGTGTATGTGGCGGGATTGCTGCGCGGGCTGCGCCCGATTGGCGACTGGTCAATATCAACCACCTTGTCCACGTTTTCCATTCCGCGAATTATGTCATGCGCACCGGTTTCCATTTTGGAATTATACATTGCGCGCATCAATGCCGGGTACAAAGTATCCAGCAGCAATGTCGATTTCCCGGACCCGGACACACCGGTCAACGCCACGAATTTCCCCAGCGGAAATTCCACATCTATGTTTTTCAGGTTGTTTTCACGGGCGCCAGAAATTGTTATCGATTTTCCGTTGCCCGAACGACGCTTTTTCGGCACTTCTATTCTGCGTTTACCGGATAAATACTGGCCGGTCAGTGAATCCTTGTTCTTTATAACCTGTTCCGGGGTGCCGTGTGCAACAACATTTCCGCCGTTAATCCCGGCCCCGCGCCCAATATCCACCAAATAATCCGCCGCACGCATGGCGTCTTCGTCATGTTCGACAACGATAACCGTATTATCCTTGTCACGCAGCATTTTTAATGTGTCCAGCAATTTGTCATTGTCACTCTGGTGCAGGCCGATTGACGGTTCATCCAATACATACAGAACGCCCGACAAACCGCTGCCGATTTGCGACGCCAGGCGGATGCGTTGCGCCTCGCCCCCGGACAAGGTTCCGGACATACGCGACAGCGTCAGGTACCCCAGTCCCACATTTTGCAGAAATGTCAAACGACTGGTTATCTCGCGCAGGATGACGCGGGCAATATCGTTGTCTTTCTGCCCCAGGTGATTTGGCAAATTATTAAACCAGCGCAGGGAATCATCAACCGCCATGTCGGATACATCCATAATGTCCATGCCATTTATTTTGACACACAACGCCTGGATATTAAGGCGCTTGCCATGGCATACCGGGCACGGCTTTTCCGCCTGATATTTGGCCAGTTCGGCACGCATGGATTCTGATTCCGATTCGCGCCAACGGCGTTCAATGTTCGGAATTACGCCCTCGTACGGTTTTTCATAAACAAAGCCGTTCCAGTTTACCTTTATCGGCTCGTCCCCGCTGCCATATAAAATCAGGTCTTTTTGTTCTGCCGTCAATGTATGCCACGGCTTTGACATCGGGATTTTGTATTTTTTATGCAATGCGTCCAACAAATGTTCAAACTGGGTCAGCATGCCGCCACGCGACCACGGCGCAATCGCCCCGTCCAAAATCGACTTTGACGGATCAGGCACCACCAAATCAGGAGACATGTTAAGTTGCACACCCAAACCGTCGCACGCCGTACATGCCCCCATGGGCGCATTAAACGAAAACAGGCGCGGTTCTATTTTAGGCACGGCAAAACCACTGACGGGGCACGCATAGTTTTGGGAATACAGTATATCTTCGTCCGTGTCCAGCCGCCGCACCAAAACAGACCCCGGCACCAGGCGTAACGCCCCTTCAAACGAAGCGTACATACGCGATTGAAATTCTTCACGTTCTTCATCCGTGGCGTCCGCCGCCGGCATTTGCAACCGGTCGACAATTACAAAGATGTTGTGTTTCTTGTTTTTGTCCAGGCCCGACACCGACGCCAAATCACGCAACTCGCCGTCAATTATGGCGCGCTGGTACCCCTGCTTTATCAGGAATGCGATTTCCTTTTTATATTCACCCTTGCGGTCGCGAACCAGCGGCGCCATTATATAAACCTTGGTCGCGGGCGGGATGGACATGGTCATGGCGACCATTTCCGAAATTGTCTGTGACTTAATCGGCAGGCCCGTCACCGGCGAATGCGGCACCCCGATACGCGCCCACAGCAATCGGAAATAATCATAAATTTCCGTCACCGTGCCGACGGTTGAACGCGGATTTTTTGATGTCGTTTTCTGTTCAATCGATATGGCAGGCGCCAGGCCTTCTATCAAATCGACATCCGGTTTTTTCTGCATATCCAAAAACTGACGCGCATATGACGACAATGATTCCACATAGCGACGCTGGCCCTCGGCATAAATTGTGTTGAACGCCAGGGACGATTTTCCGGATCCGGATACGCCCGTAAAGACCACCAATTTATTCTTTGGCAGGTCTATGTCAATATTTTTAAGATTGTTTTCGCGCGCACCGCGAATTTTTATCTTATTCATAAACTTTGTTCCCCTATGCTTGCGGCAGTCATATCGTTCACTTTCGTTCACTCCCAATCATCACGCTGCTGCTTCGCGCAGCACCATGATTCTTGGACTCCTTGTCGCGCGCACCGCGAATTTTTATCTTATTCATAAACTTTGTTCCCCTATGCTTGCGGCAGTCATATCGTTCACTTTCGTTCACTCCCAATCATCACGCTGCTGCTTCGCGCAGCACCATGATTCTTGGACTCCTTGTCGCGCGCACCGCGAATTTTTATAATTCCACTCGTTTAGCCCATATAATATATACGAATTATTAAAAATTTCAACATTTGCGCAAAAGATTTTTTACCCGGTCATTTCCATAAAAAACGGGGGCCGCCGCCCCCGAATTATTTAGTGCCGATTATTCCGTCGGCCCCGCCATTAATGCGGACGGCGTCAAAGAAATTCCGGCCTTGCGCACATGGCCAACCCCGACCTTGGGCGCCAATTTGCCGCCAACCCACGCATCTATGCCACCGACATTGCCAAATGTCGCCTTGTACTTGTTACCGGACGGTACATAGTATATGTCACCCGGCACCAGAACACGACTAAACACGGTATTTCCGCGGGCATCTTCAACCTTGACCCAGGATTCTTCGGTCGCCTGCAGTACAACCTCGGCCGTTTCACGGTTTTCTGTGCCGAAACGCTCGCGGATTTCAACATTGTACTTGGTTTCCGTCGGCGCGGCCACCGTGACAACATTATTTGCAGCCGGTACAACTTCTTCCTGGCCTTTCGGCACAAACGCGACCACGGCCACAATCGCCGCCACAATCAAAATCACAATCCCCAGAATCCATTTCCAATTCCGGCGCATGAATTGTGCAACCCGTGATGCCGCGGCCACAGATGTAATCGCAGTCGGCGCATCTTCGGTTGTGTCATCAACGGGCACCTCGCACGGGACGACGCATGCCCCGTCAGTATTCAGGCCCATTTCCGCCTTTATCTTTGCAACAATTTCGTCCGGGTCCAGCCCCAGTTCCATTGCATAATTACGCGCAAACCCCAGAATATAAACCATTTCCGGTATTGCGGTGTAATTTCCATCCTCTAACGCCTGCAGGAAATCCTCCCTTATGCACAACTGCTTTGCAATTGTTTGAATTTCACGCTTGCGCCGGCCGGTTGTACGCGCATTGCGCAATATTTCGCCAACGGTCATTTCCGCAGTCTGCTGTTCAATGTTTTCGTTTTCATTCATAACTTTTTCCCCTGCTTGTTTTTAATCTTTATAATCATAGAATCTATGCACATTCAACGCAACCCCAAAATTTGCATATTTCGTTTTTTAATTCGTCGGCGTCCGAAATTGTATTCACCCGGATACGAAATTCAGACGAATGGGGCATGCCCACACAGTACCATGCCGCATGCTTGCGAAACATGGGAACGGCCGTGCGTTCACCGTAATATTCAATTGAATACATCAAATGCCGCAATACAACATCACCAATATTTTCCGGCGCCACGCCCCGTGTTATTGCCCGCAACGCCCACGGCCGCCCCAACATGGCGCGCCCAATCATCGCCCCAGAATACCCCAGTTTTTCCGCCCGCAATATGTCGTCGGCCGTTTTTATGTCGCCGTTCGCAATAATTGGAATCGGCGCGTCATGCACATCCGGCAAATTGGCGGGGCCGACATACAACTGCGAACGCGTCCGCCCATGCAACGCTGCGAATCGCACCCCGCAATCGGCGGCAATATCAACCAAGTCACGCCAATCACGATGTTCATCATCCCACCCCAGGCGCGTTTTTATTGATACCGGCACATCCACGGCACGCACGACGGCGCGCATTATTTTTTCCGCCAGTTTATGGTCCCGCATAAGGAACGCCCCCGCCCCGGCGCGCGTGGCAACCTTGGGCACGGGGCATCCCATGTTTATGTCAATCCATTTAGCCCCCGCGTCCGCCAATATTTTGGCGGCGTCACGCATCAAATCGACATCCGCACCAAAAATCTGGGCGCCGACATTGCCTTCGTCATCATAACGGTCAAAATTACGCAGGCAGTTTTTATGCCCGCCAACCAGCGAATGACACGAAATCATTTCCGTCACCAACGGGGCCGCCGGCGAAAATTCCCGAACAATTCGGCGAAACGGCAAATCCGTAATCCCCGCCAGGGGTGCAGCAAAAATTTGATTATCACCAAACATTTGTGATATAATGCCACCGATGAAAGAAAAAATCAAAAATTTCTTTGGATTTATCGGGCGCGCGTGGACGGGTGGAATACGCGGCAAATTCGGCATACTCTTTGCCATATTTGCACTGTTTATGTTTGTGCGCATCTTCTGGGGCGAGGTTAATGTCCAGAAATTCGTCATGAACATATGGCGCCTTAACGCGGAACAGGAACAACTGGCCGCGGAAACACAAAAACTGGATTACCTGAAAAGCCACATTGAATTATTACAGGGATATAGTTCTGATTATGTTGAAGAATTGGGGTTGAAATACCTAAATATTGGCGACCCGGCCGTAAAAATCCTGAAAATGTAAAAAATCATATCGATGCGCGTATTAAAACATAAACCTAGCACCGATTATTATTTCATGCATGCTTAAATTTTTTTTTATGCTGTCGGAATGAATTTTATATTTTGTTTTTCCAATACCCGTATATCTATAAAGTAAATCCAGCGACAATCCGTCAAATATCATATACCCAATTCCGGCTGAAACATTCCATGCAAACGTCCGCGCATGATGCGAGTTTTCATAAACAGTGTACGCATCACTTTCGCCAAATTCGGATAAATCTAGTTTTATGTCGACATCCGCGGTATTTTTCGCCATGCCCGCCCCCAGCCCCAGTAATATAAAAAAATCTGTAAAAATTTCCGTTTCCTGGGTTATGTTAAAAAAATAGATGTTGATATTGTTTTTTTCCATGCCGCGCAAAGGAATCCCGTCCTGCAAATCGGCAATCATTTTTGCACCGGAAATATCGGAAAATTCAAATTCAAAGCCCATTGCATCAATTCCGGCCCCCATTGCAATCTTATAAGACGAAACGGTATCGTCCCGATTGCCGTACCCGGAATATTTAACCCCGACATTAGTATGCGCAGACCGCAATGCAAGAAACATTCCATCGGCGGCATACGCGTGCGACATCATGCAAAATATCACCGTCATGCAGATAAAAATTCGCACAGAATCCCCCTTTTGAATTGCGGGAAAAAAGACCACCATTTAAGGGTGGTCGGGGAGATTGCATAATCAGTTTAGTAGTGATTCCGTCGGCCTTTCGGTTTCCCGTGTTATATAACCAACAGCTCCCCGACCTGCATGACGGGGACATGACAATACAGGCTATGTATTGCCATATCATCTAACGACGCGTTTGCGCCGACTAAACCGGGCCTGCAATAGCCCCGAACCCAATTCCCATTAGGGTTCTGGTATATAATGCACTCTATAAACCAAAATTTCAATCTTTAATTCATATACAAAATGACGCCGTTCAAATATGCCGCAAACAGCATCCATATTATATACGGCCAAACCAGGTACGACGCCGCCCGGCTGATTGGTTTGAATGCGCGCGCCATCCATATCGCGATAAATATCAGCACCACCAGTACAATCATTGCGGCACCAACCATATGCGCCCCAAAGAACAAATATGTCCACAATGCGTTTAGCACCATCTGTGCAAAGAACAGCAAATACGCCTTGGTCTTGTGCGCGCGGGTGCGGTCATTGTTCATAATCAGGAACAACGCAACCCCCAGCAGGCCGTACAAAATTGTCCATGCCGCACCAAAAACCCACCCGTCCGGCGTTAAAACAGACTTGTTCAATGCGTTATACCAGACGTCGGACGCCCCGGACGGCGTAAATGTGACACCGATAAAACCAGGGATAAACGCCAAAACAATCGCGACAATAAAATAAAAAATCTTTTTCATAAAAAACCTCTTTGCGCATACTATAGCATGCAAACCCAATATCTAATACAGGTATGATTTCACACAGCGGCACGCAATGGGTTCGGGCAATAAAAAAATCCGGAAATTCCGGATTTTTTATTATCTGTGTTTGTAATTTTGCATTGCATATCGCAACGGCGGCGTTGTACTAGAATGAACCACGGTATCCGCATAAACAATAACGTTGTCTTTCGCGTTATTCTTTTTCGCGGCGGCCGCCGTCGTGGTCGCCGAATCCCCGTAACGAATATCAAAACCCAAAGCCTTTAGGCCTTCTTCGTGTTTCTTGCTTTCATGTACAACATCAATCAGGGTGTTCGCACCACATACCTTGTGACGATTTTCCGGTGTTACTTTATTGATAACATAATCAATATAGTTTTCCTTGATATACTTATCACTCATAACATTGCCGAAAGTGTCGCCGTCATTTGCCAAGATAACACGGCTGACCTCTACAGAATCTGCAGATGCACAGATATTTTTTATCAACGCGCTATTCATGCGAATTCTGCCCCAAACATACGTTGTTTCGTGGGTTTTGATTTCCGGCTTGGGATCTTCCGTGCCCGGATCTTCATTGTCGCCCGGTTTTTTGTCATCATCGGAATCATCTTTATCACCCGGCTGTTGCGGGCATTGGCATGGCGGCAGGACGAAATAGTATTCATCTTTCTCGCAGCCGGTCAAAGTTGCGCCCATTAAGCCCAATATAGGCAACACGCGCTTTAATTTATACGATAAAATATTTTTAAAAGCCATTGTCTCACCTTTTGGTTATGCTTTAATCACACAGATAATATAAGACAAAAATCATTACTTGTCAACTATTTTTGATAAAAAAACTATAGGAAAGAATGCCTACTTGAAATTCCCGGTTTTATGTTATAATATATGTTGCGCCGCGCCCTTAGCCCAGCTGGATAGAGCATCGGATTTCTAATCCGCAGGTCGCAGGTTCGAATCCTGCAGGGCGCGCCAAAAATTCAACCACCCCCCTTGTGGGTGGTTTAATTTTTCTGCAAACCCCAGGATGAGAACCTTGGTTCGAAAACAAGTAGGCGAGATTAACGCAGTGTAATCGAGCCGTCACGGTTTCCCCGCAGGCATTTATATGCCGAGGGAATCTGCAGGGCGCGCCAAAAATTCAACCACCCCCCTTGTGGGTGGTTTAATTTTTCTGCAAACCCCAGGATGAGAACCTTGGTTCGAAAACAAGTAGGCGAGATTAACGCAGTGTAATCGAGCCGTCACGGTTTCCCCGCAGGCATTTATATGCCGAGGGAATCTGCAGGGCGCGCCAAAAATTCAACCACCCCCCTTGTGGGTGGTTTAATTTTTCTGCAAACCCCAGGATGAGAAACCAAACCACCCCAACAAAACAAATCCCCCAACCGGGGGATTTTTTATTTATGCAACCATGCGGTTTCTAAAACGGCGCAACTTTACAAACATGTATAAATCTGCAATGGCATACATCAGCAATGTTACCGCCAGATAATAAACCATTGCGACAATACCCGCCACAGGCCAGAACAGCAATGCCACGGTCAACCCAACCAAAATCAGCGCCATTATCAAGTCCAGAACATAATGCCCAAAACGTGCGCGCGCCATCCTTATTGCAAACACCAGGGCCCCAAGCGCTTTGAACGCGAACATAACCAGGAATATGTACATCAAACTTATCATTGACCCGGCCGGATAAATGCAGAACAAAAGTCCCAAAATAATGTTTACAATGCCGAACACGACGTCCAGTCCGCCGCCGCCGACCTGATGCGATGCGACAAAACCGGCAATCGTTCTATACAACCCCAGCAGCATCAACGCCACCCCGAGCACAAATGTTATCGCGGTTAAAATCGCAATCGGCTTCAGCAGTAACAATACCGCCGCAACGGCGAATAAAATCCCCTCGCCCAGCAGGATCGGCGCCCCACGATTATAAATTGCGTTTGCAAGACCCGCCGCCGGGCGCATGTTTTCCACGGGCGCGGTTTGTTTTGTGGTTTGTTTTTTTGTTTTCTTTGTTGCCATTTTATTTTCCCCTTTGCGTCAATTATACATCAAATACCATTAAAACGCAATCAATACACAGCAGGTGTATTTTCTTACGCTCTGCCATAAACTTAATTATTTCTGGGCAACACCGACGGATTTGTTCCCAACGATGCCGTATTCATAACATAAAATTAAAACCGACCATGCGGTCGGTTTGAATTTTATGGTCGGGGCGACATGATTCGAACATGCGACATCTTGCTCCCAAAGCAAGCACTCTACCAGACTGAGCTACGCCCCGAAACACCGGAATTATATCAACATTTTTAGTAATTGCAACTTTTTATCCATATTTTGTGCTTGTCTATTTATGCCAAAGTTTCTACAATCATCTCATAATGAGAAGGATTATTACCGTCTTTGCCGCAATATTTGCCCTTACGCAAGCACAATTTGCGCATGCCGTGACGGCGCGCAGCACAACCGGCAATACGGCGTCGCAAACCGCGGCATATAATTACAATTACATGTATCCCTATCTGAACAATCAAATGCGTACGGCGCTAAATCCGGGCGGCGTAACCCCGACCACCGCAAACCCGATTAACGCGGTTGTTCGAACGGACACAACAAATTCCATAAACAACACACGGCGCGTTGTATCGCGCGGCGGCACATCCGCCGCCCGGTCGGCAACACGGGGCGCCGCCACAACATCCGGCAGCACAACAACAGCTGCGCGCAGTGCGGCAAAAGCCGCAACCGCATCCAATACAAATGCACGACGTGTGGTTTCACGGAACATGGCGCAAACCGCCATGGTTCGTAGCGGCACGCGCGCAGATGCGACATACACCAACCGCACGGCGCAAAGCGCCGCCGCCGCGGCACCCGATGCCGTCAATGTTTCATCGGCGCAATGCCTGGCCGATTACACAAAGTGCATGGACGGATACTGCGCACGTGAAAACACAGAATACAACCGCTGCTACTGCAGTTCAAAGTTGTCCCAGATTGATGCCGAATATCAACCCGCAATCGACAGCCTTATCAAACAAATGCTGACCATGAAAAACACGGGAAATTTGTCCCAGGCCGATTTCAACCAATATTGGATGAGCATGGTCGGACAATATACCGGCGAAAATTCATGGGCAAATTTGGAAAACAACCTGAACATAGACTGGGCAAGTCTGGAAAGCCGCGTGCGCGGTCAGCAGGCATTTCTGACCGGGCATGACTACTGCGCCCAGCATTTGCGCGGATGCTTTTACATGGCGACCAATTTGCGCGACGCATACCGGTCTGAAATCGCACGCGATTGCGCCACATATGAACAATCATTACAAAAAATAAAACTTGTTGCCGAAAGTATTGTGGAGAACAACAAATGACGTACATTCTGGGTATTGAATATGCACGCGGCGCGACCGCACGTATTGTTGACGATGGACCCGCCCTGGCCCCGGCGGCGGTAAAAGAGATGTTTCCAAACGCCGATTGGACGATTATCACCGCCGACAAGGCGACACCGGCCGAATGTATGGCCGACAGATTTGGCGATTGCTATAAAATTCAGAAAAAGATATACGATGCAACCCGCCGGGGGGGGCATATTTTAATCGGCGGCGATCATTCGGTGAACTTTGGCCACTTTGCGGCAATGGCCGACGCAATGCCCGCAGGCGAGGAACTATGCCTGGTGTACATTGACGCCCACCTGGACATACATTCACCCGAAAGTTCACGCACCCAGGCGTCCGGCGCACCGCACGGAACAAATGTCCGGGCCAACCTGGGCGAAGGTGATGCGCGTTGGTTATCATTACAGAAACGCGTACCGGCATTGCGGCCCGAAAATCTGTTTTACCTGGGGACGCGGTCGTTTGAACCGGCGGAAATAGATTTCGTGCGCAATAATGACATAATGATGTTCGGCGCAGACGCACTGCAAAACGAATCAGACGTGGATGCCGCAATTTCAGAAATCCGCCGCCAAATAAACGGGCGCCCGTTTGTGGTGTCCTTTGACTTTGATGCGATCGACCCCAAATATTTCAAAGATGTTTTGGTTCCGGAATCGGGCGGAATCAGCGTTGAGGCCGCACGCCGACTGGTTCGGGAATTCGCCACAGACGCGCACAGTTTTGAATTTGTGGAATACGCCCCGACGGGTGACGCGCAAAGTGCGAATATCGCGCGCGAACTTATCGGCATTGTGATTGACGCACAAAACGCCTAGGCGGGGCGCATCATTGCATCAATATTATTTATTATATTCTGCGCAGGTCCGATTGTGCCGATAGATATTTCGCGCCAAATCGTCACTGATTACATCCCAGTCGGCGGCACGTCCATATATTGGCCGGCAAACAACCGGCGCACAGACATTATTCGGCGATTGTGTATTTCGCGCGCAGGACGCGACGAATATCAGCGACACCGGTATTAAGAGTTTCCGCATTTATTTTCTCCTCTTGCTTGATTAGTTGCGATTGCATGCGCGCGACATCACCGATGCAATCCGCCCTGCACCGCTGGACGCCATTGGCGCGCCCGGCAAGATAAGCGAACGCGACAAATGCGACGCACGCAATTACAACGTAAATGTATTTCATATCAAAATCCTGTTGTGTTTAAAGGGTGCATATTTTATACTGTACTTGAATCCGCAAGGGATTGTGGGTTTGGGACTTAGAAAATCCCGTAAAGAAGCGGCGCTTTGCAAAAGGGCGTCGAAATCCGATACATGCGGCATTTCTTGTCGCACTTGCCCGACTTAATCGGTCGGGAAGCTGTTGGTTATACAACAAGGCGCGACATGCACCCAAAGGCCGACGGGATCATTCTTCTTTATGATTTTTCTAACTTCCCGACCACCAATGACTTGGTGGTTTGATGTTTTTCTGAACACAAAAAAAGGAAGTCAGATGAAAAAATATATATGGACGCTGTCACTGCTTTTTATTCCCGCAACGGCCCACAGTGTCGCAACCCTTCAATGCAGGTGCAGCAATGGAACAAGCGTTGCGGCCGGCGAAACATGCCCCGGCGAACTAAAACCATGCGGCAGTGGGGCAACACTTGACGAATGCGTCAGCACGGACTGGATGAACAGCATCACCCCGGGCTACCAAGAAAAAGTGACCGCAACGGGCACAATATTAAACTGCACACGAAAAACATCATACCGATGCGCCGCGGGATATTACGGTCAATCAACAAACGGCACCACCGGTTGCACCCCGTGCCCCGCCCCCGGAACATCCGCCAACGGCGCAACGGCAAAAACATCCTGCTATGTCGTCAGCGGCACCGTCGCCAATGACACCAGCGGCCAATATAATTTCACCAATAATTGTTTTTATACGAATTAAAAATCCCCCGTTCGGGGGACTTTTTACTGATTCATTGACCCAAAGAAATCTTCGTTGGTCTTTGTCAGGCGCAATTTATCCAGCAGGAATTCCATTGCCTCTAACGTGCCCATCGGATTTATAATGCGGCGCAGCACGTACATTTTGGCCAGATTATCCTTGCCCACCAGCAGGTCTTCCTTGCGCGTGCCGGACTTTGTAATGTCAATCGCCGGATAAACACGTTTGTCGGACAACTTGCGGTCCAGAATGATTTCGCTGTTTCCAGTTCCCTTGAACTCTTCAAAAATAACTTCGTCCATTTTGGAACCGGTATCGACCAATGCCGTTGCGATAATCGTCAGGGAACCGCCGCCCTCGATATTACGGGCCGCACCGAAAAAGCGCTTTGGCCGCTGCAACGCATAGGCGTCGACACCGCCGGTCAAAACCTTGCCGCTGGACGGAACACAGGTGTTGTACGCACGCCCCAAACGCGTTATGGAATCCAGCAAGATTACGACATCCTGTCCGGCCTCGACCAGTCTTTTGGCCTTTTCAATAACCATTTCGGCGACCTGGATATGGCGTGCGGCGGGTTCGTCAAATGTACTGGAAATAACCTCGCCCTTGACGCTGCGCTGCATATCGGTGACCTCTTCGGGGCGTTCATCAATCAGCAGAACAATCAATTTCACATCCGGATAATTCGTCGCGATTGAATGCGCAATGTTTTGCAGCATAACCGTTTTACCGGTGCGCGGTGGCGCAACGATAAGGGAACGCTGCCCCTTGCCGGTGGGCGAAATCAAATCAATAACGCGCGCCGACAGATTGCGTCCCTTGTCCTTGTCGTCGGGTACTTCCATTTTCAGTTGTTCGTCCGGGTACAGCGGCGTCATATCGTCAAAAGACACACGGTGACGCAACTTTTCCGGCTTGTCACCGTTGACGCGTTCAATCGTTTCCAACGCAAAGTAGCGCTCCGATTCGTTCTGTGGTGCCTGAATCAGCCCCTCGATATAATCGCCGGTCTTAAGACCATATTTTTTAATCAGATTTGGCGACACATACAAATCGTCGGGGCCGGCCAAATAATTGCTTTCAGGGGCGCGCAGGAAACCGAACCCGTCCTGCATGCGTTCCAAGACGCCGTCGCCGATAAGCGTCACCTTTTTATCTGCGGCGAACGCGCGCATAACCGCAAAGCGCAATTGTTGAACATTTAATTGCGCCGGGTTTTCAATCCCCATGTCTTCGGCCATTTTCAGCAGTTGCTGTGGCGATTTTGCCTTTAATTCATTTATGTGCATAAAAAATCCTTTTGGAAAATCGGGCGAACGGAACCATGCCCATAGATAGTATTATTATAGTATATTTTCGCCCAAAAGTCAAGAATTTGCGGGACTGTTTCTTTTCTCTTGCAATGGGTGGGAAATATTGCTCAAATACAATATATGAAATAAAAACAAAGGAAACGCATATGGCAGGCAGCATAAACAAAGTTATATTGGTCGGCAATGTGGGCCAGGACCCACAGGTTCGCACAATGCAGAGCGGACAAAAGGTTGTAAGTTTTTCATTGGCGACATCGGAACGGTGGCGCGACCGTCAAAGTGGCGAGCAAAAGGAACAAACCGAATGGCACCGCGTTGTGATATTTAATCCGAATTTGGTTGATGTTGCGGAACGCATGCTGCAAAAGGGTACAAAACTGTACCTGGAAGGTGCATTGAAAACCCGCAAATGGCAGAATCAACAGGGCGTGGATGTTTACACAACCGAAGTTGTCTTAAATCCGTTTATGGGTCAAATGGTAATTTTGGGTGGCGCAAAGGCCATGGACGGCGGCATGTCCGGTGAATATGGCGCATCGGCACCGGCGGCGGCCCCTGCCCCGCGCGAAGAAATATCCGTTGCAGACATTGGCGACGACATTCCGTTCTAAATGGGTATCATCGCTTGGTGATAAATTAAAAACCCGCCCAACGGCGGGGTTTTTATTTATTACAAATTCAACACAATCAGGACATAACTAGCCGCAGATTGCACAATATTATTCTTTTGTTACGAATTTATCATCCCACCCATTATAGAGTTTGTTATCTTCACACAAATCAATCGCTTTCCAGTCCTGCTTTTTTTGATGCCGGAAACAATGCGGGTGACGTAATGTACCCTGCCAAATACCGGCTTTTTCATTTATAGCCAATCTTTCTTCTTCTTGAAACAAAATTGGCGGATAAGTTGATATTACCGCATAACCATCACGCACCATTGTTTTATTCAGATTGACGTCTTTCATGTTATAACATAACCCTGTATGGCGACCAAAACGACCAATGCCGCGAATTTCACATTTTACGCGACCGTTGCCAACCAACTTTTGTAGGTGTTCGGTTGATTTTTTCCCGCATGCGTATTCACGTCCATTGGCATCCCAGCAGTTCTGTTTGCTTTCTGGGGCATCAATTCCGATAACCCGAATATTAAATAAATCTTCCAAGATTATAGTGTCACCGTCCACAATACGCGGAGTGCCAATCAACACAACCCGCTTGTTCGTTTTATGGCGTTCTGCCTCAAAACCTATTTTTTCATACGAGTCCGGATTTAAATCCATGTCCGGTTCGGTTGGCTTTTTTGAACGCGATTTTTTCTGCACCGCAGCCTGGGGCGCGTCCATTTCAACCGCCATTTCAACTTTTGCCAATTTTTCCGTTCGTGAATCGGCACCACCAAACATTCGTTCCCACAAAGATTTCTTTGGTTGTATTTCTGGGTCAATCATTTCATTGATGCCTGCTATATCATATATTTTTTCTATATCCTTGTGTCCTTTTTGTAAAATAAGCAATGTGATTTCTTCATCATTCTTTTTTGCAACAACAAGAGTATCACCAATCTGCCCTTCATGCATAACATCATTTTTTTGATAATATAAATGATAAACCTTTTTATTGGTTGACTTGGGCGTATAATGATACCAAGTTGTCGTTCCCAAATGCTCTATTTGCTTCTTGCCGATATAAACATACTGTGTCTTAAATTTTACTTTTTCATCTCCCAATATTTTACGCAAAGCCGAACCATTTCTAATTTCGGTTTTTTTACTGGTTGTCTTATGCAAGGTATCGCTTTCAACCATTGTTTTTATGACAATGCCTTTATAATTGGCAAGTTCTGATACCTCAAATCCAAAACAACAGCATGGCAATATAAATATCACAAAGATACATAAAAGTTTTTTTATGGTTTGCATTTTATACCCTTCTAAATAATATAGATGAAGTATTATATGCAAATATTCCCAACAATAGCAAGTAGTTATGCGATGTCAGCCGTTTGAATATACTCAATGATTTTACGCGCAGTTGCCTGAATTGCTGGAACAATCACAGCATTGCCTAACTGAATACGGCGATTTGACATAGACATGTTTTCCGGGAACTTGAAACTATCCGGGAACCCCATCAACCGCCTAGATTCATCTACGGTGATTAAGTGTTCTTTGCCGTCAACCATATATACAGACCAGTTGAACGGGGAATCAATCCGTTTTGCCCACCCCATTGTCATCAATGCACGTGCCGCAATACGGTCACATTTTCCACCTAAAACATCACTTAAAGTGCATGTCAATGGTTCTGATTCAGGAAAAACAAACGTAGATTTTTCTGTGGTTTCATCTCTAAAGCCGACCATATATGTGCGTGCACGCAACTGTGGAACATTATGGTCGGTTCCTTTTACAAGTTTATAATGAAAAGAATAACCTAATTCAGTTAGTTTTTCTTGAATAATATGAAAAGTACGTCCATTGTCATGATTGGTTAACCCCTTGACATTTTCCAAAAAAAACGCCCGTGGGCGTTTTGCTTTGATCAAGCGCAGAACTTCAAAGAACATATTACCACGATTTGGGTCGTTAAATCCCTTCCTGTATCCTGCGGTTGAAAATGGTTGACATGGGAACCCCGCACAAAATATATCAAAGTCTGGCATATCATCAGGGTCGACTTTAACTATATCTTCGGCAAAATATCCATTTTCAAATAATTCAGGTTCAATGTCTTTAAAATTGAACTCGTATGTCTGTCGGGCATATTTGTTGTTATCACAGGCGAAAACGCACTTTGCCCCCAGATTATTAAAAGCAAAATGGAATCCACCGATTCCGCAAAACATATCTACAAAAGTGATTTTATTATTCATGACTGGCACCTTGGTTTTATAATAAAAAAGCCCAGCGACCAAGCGCGGGACTATATAAAAAAGCCGTCACTATGACGGCCAAAACTTTAGTTATAGTATATCAGAAAAAAGAGAAAAAGTCAACAAGACAAAAATTCGCCAAAATCTTTTATGTCATTGGATTGTCACTAAAGGTGAATTAAATAAATACCTGGGCGCGGTTTGACTTTGATGCGTTGGACGCGCCAACAACGCTAAATGGGCGCCGGCATGCCGTCACAATCGAGCTGGAATATATTCTAGTGTGCGAATCGATTAAAACCACATACGGGTGCCGACGCTGATTTTATATGCGGTGCCAAATTCGGTGTTCATAATATCTGCACCTGCATTTATTCCCATAAAATCCCACGGAAACTTTATGCCGAATGTGGCGCCTGCACCGAAATAATCATCACGCATTGCGTATGCGCGCATGTCTATTTCATATATTATGTCAAAAACCTTATATTCGTAATACATATCGATACCGATTCGCGGCATTATGTTCGTATCGGTGTCATGCGCAACAGACGCGTAGTCTGCACCCAATCCGATGTATGGCGAAACCTTGAACGCATCGGCGGTCGTAATCGAAACACCAACATCCGCCGTGCCATAAATCCCAATGCCCGACGGGTCGTTGACAATTTCCGCGCCGTCAAACACCGGGCCGATGCCGAACCTGCTGTGGGACGCACCGAAAATGCCGCGAATAAAATAACCGTTCCCGCCGTCGTACCGTGCACGGATATTCGCACCGTATGAAACAAAATCATAATCATTGATGTCGTCGGAATAATCACCAACATTCATGTACCCGGCAACGCCAATATTTAACCTACCGGAAACATTGGTGTTAAAGCCCGCGCTTATCCCATATGTTCCGAACCCGTCACCAATCAGTGAAAATGGCCCGAACGATATGCCGTCCTTTGTGGACGATACGGTTTCCACCCGGTCAAGCAGGCGCGGAACGGTCATTAACTTTACCGGGTTCAAACGCACGGATTTATCCATTACATCACGCAACGCCGACATGTTCGGCGCGTTATCCAATGCACTCAACAACCTGTCATCTGCATGCGATGACCGCAAAGTATTTAGGAACCGACCCGTATTATCGCGGAATACCTTCGCATAATCCGTCTCGCGCTCCCATTTCACGTACAACTTATCTTTGACTATATAGGTTTTGAACCCCATTAAGTCGTCCGATATATTCGACACTATGTGCAAGGTTCCGTCACCACTTACATTTTCTAAAAGCGGAGAATCAGACACCGAGAAATCATTATCCACATAAACAAGTACATCACCCTGCAAATCCAGACTGGATATGAACGACAAATCAGATGTATCCATTATTATGGATGAATTGCTGAATACCAAATCACCCTTGCCTAGCTTTTCAATATCCGTCATGGATATTCTATCTGCGTTGTGTATCATTATGCCGTCTATCCGGTCGGTGGCAAGATTGCCATATTCATCCGGGTGCGAAATTACCTGAACCAGTTTGGCACCGGCATCAAAATTAAACGAACCGGAAAATCTGCCGTTATTTTGGAAATACAGAACGCAATCCGAACAAATATTTACCGGCGCATTGATAACGCCGGAATTATTCAGCATAAGGGAAGAGTTAACACGTATGGTTGCGTTGATAATTCTGGATCCGTGACCAACAACGGAATGTTCATAGAGGTCGACAGAACCACCGATAATATTCTGACTTATCAGGTTTAGGGCATGCGCATCCACAGGTGAAAAGATAACACCTACGCAAAACAGCGAAGTAATAGAAAATATGTTTCTCATCATCCCCTCTCCCAAACGCGGGGTCCAGAGAATAAAGTAGCAAATGTGAATATATTCTTAAAGAACTTTTTTTATAAAAAATTTTACCCCCGAAAACGGGGGTGATAATAGTTAAAATCTGTACGATGCGGAAACCTTTATATTATGCATTTGAATATCCGCATTATACTGGTACCGGTAATCCAGGCCGACCTGGAACCCGCTTACCGACAGCATTTCCACGCCGCCCCCCGCATAGGCCCACAGCGGATCAATCTTTATATCATAATCCGTGAAATCGCGCGCCAATGCAAATTTATACTGTACCTTGTCCGGGGTCCCCAGAACATCATATTCAATGCCCGCCGACGCGTACGGACGAATCTGGAACCATGCGGACGGATAAATGCGTTTCTGGAATGTCAACGAATAACCCGGCGTCAATATCATATATCCATCGGATTCCAGTTTCATGTACTCGTCACCGCCAACCTTTTCCTTAACAGAAAAGCCCGTATTATATCCGATTCGCGCATACGCATTGCCCACAATATACTGGTTCAGCCAATCATGCAGCAATCCCCATTCGGAAACCAAACTGAATGCCGTGCCGTCACCCTCGATTTTGTCGTTAATATATGTTTGTTCACGCGAAACATCCAACAAATGCACATCTAAAAACGCATTTCCATACAGGCGCATCTTGTCCCCCAGCGTTTTCATCAAATAACCGCCGACGCCGATGTTTGTGTCACTGACATCAACATCAACATCACCGGCAATGAATTCACCCGGGCGATACCCGACATTAAACGAATCGTCATTTTTGCCGGACATATATGACGCACGCGCCGCCAATCCCAAAATCAGCGTCTGGGACGATTGCCAATCAAACCCGCCAAATACGCTGAATCGATTGCCGTCAACCGTTTTGTCATCCGAAACTTTTTGCGAGAATATGCCGAAATCAAAGTCCAGCCACGTCTTTTTCAAATTGCGGTTGCGGTTCCATATAAATTCGTCCAGCATGCGGTCTTCGAAATCGCGGAACGATGTGTGTTCATTCAATGCGACGCTGCCCGCAATCTGGTCTAATTCATGAACCTGGAACAGGCGGCTAAAGCGCGATAAGCCCGCCCCGTCACGATTTAGGTTGTAATATTCCATGCGCTTGTACAATTCGTCACCCATTGTCGCCAAATTGGTGTCGCGGAATATCAGCGGTATTGCCTCAATCGGGGTTGTGTTATAAAAACCTTTGTTATACAGCTGGCCTTCTATCAGGTTGTCCAGTGCGCCGGCGGACACATATTCACCCTCGGTATGGGTTTCGTCGCGTCCAACGATTGGTTGAATCTTGAACACCTCTACCGGGCCGCCGAAACGCGGGTCAAACACGATGTACAAACTGTCTTCGATGCCGTCGTCATCCGAATCGCGCACCGAAATGTACACCGGCAATTTTTCATCCGGGGAATTTTCATACCCCAGTGCGCCCGCACTTAACGAATCGAGATAATTAAAGCACAAACTTGCATCCGCATTACAGAAATTAACATTCAGATTTCGGATTTTTGTCCCCAATTCTTCCAACCCGTTTTCCGCATGCAGCAACCATATCGCCGTGCCCTGGTCAACAACACTAAACAAATCGATGCCAACATGACCGTTCTGCAGCGGCATTCCATTCGATTCCGGCAACGGGTCGATATTGGATACAAACTTGTTTTTAACCTCAATCAGTGCTTCGCCATTAACACCGTTTGTGATTTTACCCAATGTGCTGTCGTCATTCAGGCTGACCGTCGACCAGTAATTATACGGGCTTTCATTGTTTTCGGTTGTCGCATTCTTGTACGGCAAAATCGCAGCGTGCAGCATGCTGTTGTTATTGAAATAGTAGTTTCCGCCGATATTCATATGCTTTAATCCGACAAATTCGGTATTGTTTGAAACATTACCCCCAATGTCGGCAATCAGCCAATTGCCGGCAGATTCCGCCCCGATACGCAAATTTGTCGCATCAATATTGCCCGCAACATCCAATTTTCCGGTCTTTAGGTGCAACCGTCCGTTGCCCTGTAAAATATTGTTCAGACTGGCCGAGGCCGATGTAATTTTGTAATCATCGGTCATTATGTCAATATCCGCACTGCCGTCGACCGTATTGGAAAACTGGCGCAGATTACCGCCGACAATGGCCCCGGCACTAATCAATTCACCACCGTTCAACACCGCGTTACCGGCATTAACCGAAAAGCTGTCCACATTCGCCACCGGCGAATTCAATGTAATTGTGCCGCCATTGTTTATAACATCGCCCAAAACAGTCGATTCGGTCGCATTCAGCGTCAATTTGCCGACATTTATAACATCCCCAGCCGCATTTGTGGCCTCGGTCGAAATATTTTTGGCATTCATCGTTACATTGGCCCCGGTGCCCGACACCAAAATGCCGCCGGTGATTCCAATATTTTCGCCGATATTGTATGTTGCCGTATTGGAATTTGCCAAAAATTCCCCGGTAACATTCAAATTGGTCGCGGCAACCGTCGTATTGTTCTGCGTCAGGTTCAATGCGCCAGTGGTCGCACCGCCCTGGACCATGTTGCCAACAACGGTTATATTGTTATTGGCCAAGAACTGACCGTTTGTGGCCACAGTCACATTTGCCGTATTCAGATTTAACGCACCACCGTTAGTCACATCTATTGAATAAGAATCCAAGGCCGACGCCGTGACAACGGATGTACCGCCACTCACATTAAACGCACCGGTCTTGACATTATTGCCCACCGCATTCAGCGCCATGGAACCTGATGAAGAAACCGTATCAGCGAATACAATGTCACCGCCGGTGGCCGTTATTATCGCACTGGCCGTTGAACCGTTGTTGTTCATGGAATACGCGTCAACACTCTTTGCATTTACATTCAGCGTTCCTGTGTTGTTTATCTGGCTTTCAAACTTTGCTACGGTGGCCGCATTTGCAACCATTACACCGTTTGAATAAACGGTTCCCGTAATATCTATTTCATCCGCCGATGTCAATGTCAGCGACTTGCCCGTACCCGCCAGAACATAGCCCTTTACAATTATATCCGCGCCATCCGCCGTTGTTGCAAGCGTCAATGTGGATGTATCCTTGGCCACCAGCCCGGATGTGGGTTCCGGAATCGGGTTTGTCGCGGGGGATGCCGCACCAAACCATATGCCGGCGCCAGACGCGTCAATGTTAATGCCATTTGCACCGTCTGCCGTAATATTTGCACCATGCGCCCGCAGCAATCCATTGACATTCAGCGCCGATACCGTCGTCCCGTTTACATAAAGGTCAACCGTGCCGCCCTGGTTCACATTCATATCGCCGGTGACCCGCAAGGCGGATGCGTACGAATCGCTGCTGCCGAATATCAGGCGCCCATTTCTGTTTGCGGTTACATCACTGACTTTGGTGACCTGTGTATTATCCGTTGCATCCAATTCGCCGACAATTATGTTTGATGCAACAAACTGCGCCCCGCGTGAATTGCCGTCATCCGTCGTGGAAATGCCGTTCGCAACGCTTATCACGCCGCCGGTTGATGTCATAACAAAATTTGTCACCCCGCTGGATGCGATATTGACATCACCAGCAGACGCGGCCGTACCCGCGGCGCCCCCGACGTTAACCGCACCACCGACATTTATCGATTCGGCCGCCGTAAACGAATGCGTCTTGTCACTAAAATTCAAGGCGCCATTTGATATATTCGCACCGTTCGTGACATTTACCCCGACCAGCGCATCCATATTCAACACGCCGCCGTTTGTCACAACCGAGCCGATTTTTATCCCGTTTGCATTGCTGTCGGACGCGATTATATTCGTTGTTCCCGAGTTACTAGTTAAAACCCCGTCAATTTCAACCTGGCGCGAATTTATTGTCATCGCGCCCGCATTATCGCCGCCGGCATTGGTGACATTGCCGGTGATATGTATATCGCCGGTCGTGTCCGTTGTCGCCAAAATTTGCAAGGATTGCCCTGTATTTGACACATCACCCAAGACGCTTATGGTCTTACCGGTTAATTCCATAACGCCGGCATTGCCGACACCGGCCGCCTGCAGATTACCGGTCGCGTTAATGGTTGTATTCGCGGTTGCGGATGCCTCTATATCCTGCGAAATTGTAATATCACCGGAATTTATTGTACTGATATTTAGATTGCTGTTATTTGTAATTTTTGCAAGATTGACTTGGGTTGCACTCAACAGCATTTCTGCATCATTTTCAATGTCGTTAAATGTCATTCCGCCATTTGTGACCTTTATGCTGACGGTTCCGGCCTTGTGCAATAAATCCGTCATATTGTTTATAGTCAGCGTCCCTGTTTCCAACGAGAATATATTCGCCGCGCCCATGGACGACAAATCAATTCCATTGGCAAGGTATGTTGCCCCACTAATGGTCAGATACATATCCCCCTTGTTAACCAATGACGCATCCCCACCGGTACCGCCATTAACACGCAGCGAGTCAACCGTTATATTCATTGTACCAAATGTCGACGCATCCGACGCAGAATCATTTTTAACCGTACCGCCGACAACAACATCAACAACACTGTCCGCGGCATTGCGCTGTATCGTCATAGAACCGGAATTTTCCAAATCCGCGCCAATATTCAACGCCCCCCCCAAATATAAATTCAGCGTTCCGCCCGTATTCATATTTTCAACAGACCCGCCGGATATCGCCCCGTCATCCCCGGTCGTGGTCACAACATCCATGGAACCCGCATTTACAAATGTGTATCCGCCGTTATTCTTTAATTGCGCGGTTTTGAAATTACCGGTTGACTGAATTTGATGCGGCGCCAGTTTGGTTCCACCGCCGTTTATTGTTATTGCGCCCGCGTCAATTGTGTTTGCCGAAATATTCACGCCGCCCGACGCAATGTCAACCGCACCGGTTGTGGCGTCGGCCGTACCCCCAATCAATGGCCCACCGATTTTGAGCGTATCAATATTTTGCAGCGTCAACCCGCCAATCGCATTGACCGCGGCATTTGCGTCCACGCCCAATGTCACATTGATTGGATTCTGGGCCAGGCCGCCGATTGAAAGGTTCCAGTCCTGGGCAATATTTAATAAGGAATTTACCGTAATTGCGCCACCCGCAGTGCCGACAATATCAAACCGCTTGCTGGCATTGGCGTTTTCGCCGACATAAAAATTATCAGCCAGCGCGCCCGTCACCGGATCGGTCACACCCACATATACATTATTTACCGTCAAACCGTCCGCGGTGACGACATGACTGCTGCCCGGGTGGGTGGAATCATATACAATCGCATCGGCCGCATTTGCGCCAATCGGAAACAGACAACATATAAAAGAAATTATTTTTTTCATCATAATTTTTGTTTTACTCTGATTTATATTTATATTATATTATTGCGCAATTAGTTGTCTAGGACAAGATGAAATTTTATTCTTGAGACAATTTTAAGATAAAAAAGGAGAATAACATGTACAATATAGCAAAAGTCCACGCGCGTCAGATTATGGACAGCCGCGGGAATCCAACAATTGAATGTGATATTACACTTGACGGCGGCGCATTCGGTCGCGCGGCGGTACCGTCCGGCGCATCCACCGGCAGCTTTGAAGCACTGGAATTGCGTGACGGCGGCAACGCATATATGGGCAAAGGCGTTTTGACCGCGGTAAAAAATGTAAATGAAATCATTGCGCCGGCAATTATCGGAATGGACGCGTCCAAGCAAACGGAACTGGATGAAAAAATGCTGGCGCTGGACGGAACGGCGAACAAAGATAAACTGGGCGCAAACGCAATCTTGGCGGTATCCTTGGCAGCGGCGCATGCGGCGGCAAACGCAAAGGGCGAACCGCTGTATAAATACATTGCGTCCGTCTATGGTAATGCGAACCCGTGTGTTCTGCCGCGGCCTATGATGAACATCATCAACGGCGGCGCACACGCCGACAACGGTCTGGATGCCCAGGAATTCATGATCATTCCCAACGGCGCAAAAAATGAATTCGAAGCTGTCCGCATGGGCAGTGAAATATTCCACAACCTGAAATCAATTTTGAAAAAAGGCGGCAATTCCACCAATGTCGGTGACGAAGGCGGATTTGCACCGAACTTTCATTCATGTGCAGAGGCATTGGATACAATCATCGCGGCAATCAAGGCGGCGGGATACATCCCCGGCGATCAGGTTTCAATCGGCCTTGACGTGGCGTCATCTGAATTTTATGCCGACGGCGTATATAAATTCGAAGGCAAGGAACTGTCGTCCGACCAGATGATTGAATTCTATGAAAAACTGATTTCGGATTACCCGATTATTTCAATTGAAGACGCCCTGGCCGAAGAAGATTGGGCGGGCTGGAAAAAACTGACGGAAAAAATAGGCGGCAAATGCCAATTGGTCGGCGACGATTTGTTTGTGACAAATCCGGCGCGCCTGGCACGCGGTATTGAAAACGGCGTTGCAAACGCAATTTTGATAAAGGTGAACCAAATCGGAACACTTACCGAAACACTGCGCGCAATTAAAATGGCCCAAGACGCGAATTACGGCGTAATCGTTTCACACCGCAGCGGTGAAACCGAAGACACGACAATTGCGGATTTGGCGGTGGCGACAAACGCCGGCCAGATTAAGACGGGTTCGATGTCACGCACGGACCGCATGGCCAAATACAACCAGTTAATCAGAATTGAAGAAGAACTGGACGGCGCGGCAAAATATGGTATATAATCCATAAAGAAAGATACCGGGGCGGCGGATAAACGCCCCGCCCCGGTGAAAAAATAAAAAAATAAAATGATGCAGTTTTTGTTTTATTTTATGTTGACGCTGAAATGGATGTTCGCAATTGCCATATTCATCCTGATAATATCGGCCCCGACATTGATTGCCATAAAAACCGGCAAAGACAAAACGATTTCATGCACGGTTCGTGTTGCGTCACTGACCCTTTGGTGGACGGGAATCGGCTGGCTGTACGCATTATTTCTGGCGGCCAAAAAATAAATTCCCCAGATTCGGGGATTTTTTCATATTCCAACGCATTGAAAATACATTTATTTAAAAGACAAACGGCAGGGATAACCGAATATCCCCGCCGAATAATAACAACCAGAAAGGTGTTTACATCGACTGTTCGTCGTTTCCATACACAACGCCACGACGCTGCAATTCCGCCCTTAGGTTAACCGCGACCAATCCCTGGCCACGACGCCAACCGGCCACTTTTGATTTTTGTTCCATTGCAGCACCCGCCGCATTGAACTTCTTTACCATATCAGTCATTTTCAATGCCTCTTTTCAAAACATCTCTCTGACGCAGGGAAATATACACCAACAAATTATTTTTGTCAAGCATTAAATACCCTGCACCATTATCCTATTGGTCGCAACCATACATTCCGCATTCCGTCGGTGAATATTCTTCGACCGAAACAGATACGGGCTGTGGCGTGGCCGGTTTAGTATAATGAACTTCCTTTACGACACGGACGCGGCGGTTTTCCGCATTTGCAACGCCGTCGGGTGTCGGAACTTTTAACCCCTCTTCGCCGGCGGATACCGCAACAATTTGGCTGGCCGGAATACCGTATTTAATCAGCATGTTCTGTACAGCCTCTGCACGGCGGCCGCCCAACGCGTAGTTATAATCCTTGCTGCCCATGGTGTCGGTGTGGCCGACAACAGAAACCTTGATATTTTTGTTATCTTGGGTTGCGGATGCCAATTTTTTAATCAACGCCTGATATTCCGGCTTTATGGTCGCCTTGTTGAAATCAAAGCGGATTTCAAAAATTTCCTCCATCACATGCTGGGTCGGTTCCAGCGGAATCTGCTGAACCTTTATCATCGTTTTTTCGCTGCCGGCGGCCTGAATCTGGTCCAGGCGGGCATTAATCGCCGCCAATTCCGCGCGCATTGCCATCATCATGTTAATAAATTCTTCACGCGAAACCAATTCATTGCCTACCATCGGAATTTCATTGGCAACCGGAGTCGGTTCAACCAAAGTGTCAACATCGGTATAAGACGGTGCTTGCACATCCGGCGCCATGCTGTTTTCAACCGCGACCGGCTGCTTATCGGAACTATAAATATTCTGGTTGAATACCATTGGCTGAACCGGAACCGGGTTAATCAGATGTTCGGGAACATTTACATTATTAACAATAATCACCCCATCGCGCGGCGCAACCGTACGCATAACGGCCATATCGCGTGTTTCCGGATAATATTCCGGCGCGGCGCCGTTATTTTGTTTCGCCACAGGCTGTGTTTTTTCAGATTTTTTGGCATTGGAAACAACTTTACCCCCCTTGCAGTCACGCAGCGCGGTCAAAGCCTTTTCAAAACGGTCACGACATTGTGCGGCGGTGGCCGTCTGGCCACTGGCCGATGCCGACAGCCAACAATCAAACTTTGCCTGTGCCTCGGCGGCAAGTTCAGGGTTCAATTCACTGGCATCATTTTTCAACTGATCCAGCAAGTCATTATATGCATTGTTTAATTCAAAGGCTTCCTGTTCGCTCTCAACCGGCCAGTTTGACAGGGTTTCCGGAAACGGCAATTCACCGCTGAATGCGGCGACGGCCTTTTGCGCGAACAATTCGCCCATTTCAGAATATCCGCTGGTGCGGGCATTGTAAATTGCATACGAACGATAATTCATCGCCAATTGGTTTAAAAAGGAATCCTGGTGCGGGGCGGAATAAACATCCAATTGTTCGACATAGTCAACCGTCGGCGTCGACACCGGCCCGTATGCGCCCGCATTTTCCGCATTGTTGCCAAACTTCGCACAACCCGCCAAAGTCACCACGGCGGCGCCAATAATCATGCGTGACAACACCCACTTTGATACGACAGATTTATTTTTCATAAATAATTCCTTTCTGTAATCTTTGTTATTATACGATTTTTGAACAATTGAGTAAAGCGAAAAAGCAAACATATCCCAAGGATAATTTTTATTTAAAAACAGGCGCCACCCGGCGCCAAATTTTTACTTGTCCATAAACTGTGATGCAATTGCACCCAGGGACGACAGGCCACCGCCGCTGGAAATACTGCCGACAGATTGCATAATGGCGCCTGTATTCGTACTCTGCCCGACATTGCCCATTGTTTCTATCAAGAAATTACCCCAGGCCTGTTTTTTGCGGGCATTCAATCTTGCGGTTGAACATTTTTCAATTTTGGAAATCAATTTTGCGGCCATTGTCGCTTCGGCCGCGGTATAGTCGGCCTCTGTAAAATCAATGACATTGAATATTTCATAAATATCGGACGCATTTTTCTTGTTTTTGGCCGAGCATGACATTGAACCATCCGCACAATATGTCGTACTGCCGACCTTTGGGTAATTTTCCCAGACCATACCCTTGTTTCCTTCGCCCGAAAAATAGTTGTAGCAAATTGTATCCGCCTCTGTTCCGGCGGCCATTAAAACCGAATGTGCATACCCGTCGGCCGAACTGCACCGCGACCGCTTTAATTCCTTTTGCACTTCATCCGCGGTTTTGACGCCGGTTTTCGCCCATTCTTTCATTGTATTGTCAACAAAGGCGATTTCCTGGCTTGACGGGATGCATTCCGCGGTTAATTCCTTTTGCTGCTGGGTTAATTGCTGCACCCCACTGACCAGCGACAAAACGGCTGGAACAATACTGGCCGCGGTTGACGCGCCGGACGACGCGGCACTTTGTGTTGTCGCGACCGGCGCCGCCTTTTTCACGGCGACCGCACCGTATGCGGACATTCCCGTCATCAACGGCAACACCCCAATAATAATGCGCAGAACTTTTTTCATCTCTCTTCTAGGTTTATTATAACATAAAAAACAGTCGGAATAAATATAAAAATTGCTTTTTGATTTTTCACGCGCTACACTGGGGCTGTGCAACAACAAAGTCGTCGCAATTTTATCATATTTACAAAACACAAGCGCTTAAAGCGCATGTGGCAGTTTTTCTTTACCGGTTGGGGTCTGGTAATGGTGGCGGCGCTGGTTGCGGGCGCCCTGTTCACCAAGCAATTATTGTGGACACCGATATCTGCAATTAACATGACGGATATTGTAAGCAATCAGTTCAAAATGACGGGCGCGTCATTTGCCGGCACGGACAAGCATGGTGAACCGTTCAAAATCCGCGCGGCATCCGCCCGCCAGGAATATGACAAACCTGACGAAATCTTTATGGAACGCATATCGGGGACAATAACCCGCAACACGGATCAGGGACGCGTGGTCAGCGATATTTCCGCAAACACCGCGCGCTATAACAACATAAAGAAAACAATAACTTTAATTGGAAATGTCCGCGTTAATTCCAGCACGGGCGATAAAATTTTCACAGATGAATTGGTGATAAAACTATGAAGCAATCCATATTACGCGTTGAACATCTGTCTAAATCATACGGCAAGCGCATGGTTATCAAAGACATATCGATGGAGGCCCGCCAAGGCGAATCGGTGGGTTTGCTGGGGCCGAACGGGGCCGGGAAAACAACGGCGTTTTATTGCATCACCGGCCAGTTAAGCGCAACCGGTGGCCAGATATTTCTTAATTCCCAGGATATAACCCACCTGCCGTTTTATCAGCGCGCGCGCCTTCACATAGGGTACCTGCCCCAGGAAAACAGCGTGTTTCACGGTCTGACGGTGGAACAGAACATCATGGCGATATTAGAGGTCGTAGAACCGGACAAGGAAAAAAGAAAATATAAGCTGGATTCTTTATTAGAGGAATTTTCAATATCCAGCCTGCGGCGCAGTCCGGCGACGGCCCTGTCGGGGGGCGAACGGCGACGCGTTGAAATTGCGCGCGCATTGGCAAACGACCCGAAATTCATATTGCTGGACGAACCGTTTGCCGGGATTGACCCGATTGCGGTAAATGAAATCCGTTCACTGGTATCCCAGTTAAAGAACCGTGGACTGGGCGTTATAATTACCGACCATAATGTGCGTGAAACACTGGGTATTACCGACCGCAGTTATGTTCTGCACGACGGAAAAATATTAAAGCACGGAACCACCGCCGAAATCGTCAAAGACGAAATGGTGAAAAAGGTTTACCTGGGCGAAGATTTCACAATGTAAAAAATCCCGCATGCCGCGGGATTTTTTAAACACACAATTTGTGCACAGACATTTTTAAGCCGCTTTATGCCGCCGCCCGTCCCGCAAAATAATATTGACAAATAAAATCATTAGTATTAATATAGTTATTATAAATAAAAACACTCTGTATAAATTAAGGGAATGTTATGGCTGATAAAATTATTAATGCATCCGGGAACTGCAATTACATTTCCGGCAACAAAGTATTTATATTAGATAAAATAAGTACAGAAACATGCGCTGAACTTATCGGGAATTTAAGTAATATGGTTGACGACCTGCCCTGGGCGCCGGGCGTCCAAATACCGGCCATGGGGGGGGGTATAAAAAACCCATATATTCTGCCCGATAACGCCCCAAGTGTGGTTGATGTATATATTAACTCGACGGGTGGAGAATTAGATACCTACAGAAGCATTATGACATTACTAAACCTGGCGCGGTCCAAGGGGGCAATTATCCGTACAACAGTCATGGGCGCCGCCTGCAGTTGCGCCAGCCTGATTGCAATTCAGGGTACGCCAAACTTTCGAATAATGTACGAAGAATCTTATAATATGATTCATTATGGAAGGAGTAGCTTGCGAATTGATAAAATCAACGAAATTGACAATGCCCAGGTATATGAAACCACAAACAGAAGTAAATTCATTGAACCATATCTAAAATATACCGGATTAACAAAACAGGAATTAACCCAGCTGCAGAAAACAGAATATGGTCATAAATTTGTCGATGAATGTCTGCAAAAGAAACTATGTGATTGGATTCTGACCCGTGACGGAAAATTTATTCATAAATAATCATGAAAAACGGGGCGTTGCCCCGTTTTTATTTCTTTTTGGCCGGTGCCTTGGCGGCGGGTTTGGCCGATGATTTGCCGGCTGGTTTTGATGACGACTTGGCCGCGGGTTTGGCGGGCGCTTTTTTCGGGGCCTTGGCCTCGTTTGCTTTTTCCGCGTCTGCGTTTTCTTCTTCACCCAACTCGGCCGCGTCATCGCTTGATACGTCTGCCTTTGCGTGTGGCAACATGTTCAACTTGCTCATCGCGCGAACCATATCCATGGCCCGCTGCAACTGGTAATCCAGCGCATCTTTTTCCGCGTCTGTCAATTCCGGTGCGTCTTCTTCATCATCGGTCTTGGACTTTTTCGCATCTTTCTTCTTTGACTTGTCATTTTTTAGCGAATTTTTAAAAGACGCCTCTGAATACATGCTTTCGCGTTTTTCCAGAACCTCAACCTTGCTGTGCAGAACCTCGACATCGGGGGTTATGCCCTCGTTCTGAATTGAACGGCCGGACGGCGTATAATAACGCGCAATTGTAATGTGTATCGCCGTGCCGTCCCCCAGGGGCTTTTGCTGTTGAACGCTGCCCTTGCCGAACGACTGCGACCCCATAACCAGCGCGCGGTGATTATCCTGCAGCGCGCCCGCCACAATTTCCGATGCCGACGCCGACCCATGGTTAATCAAAACCACAACCGGCTTGCCGTTCGTCAAATCGCCGGGCTTTGCAAACACGCGGTCAATGTCCGTCTTTTTCTTGCCGCGGGTTGAAACAATTTCACCGTCATCCAAAAACGCGTCGGACACATCAATCGCCGCCGTCAGGTATCCGCCCGGATTATTGCGTACATCCAGAACATACCCGATAACCTTTGCCTTTTCCAATGATGCAATCGCCTCACGCAGTTCCTTGGCGGTGGTCGCCCCAAAATCGGAAATGCGGATGTACCCGATTTTTTCATCCGTATCGTCGGTCGCATCGGCCAGTTTTTTTTCTTCAAACTTTACGGATTTTACCTTGATAATCGCGCGCTTTAATGTGATTGTGCGCGGTTCACCGTCGTCGGAAACAATGGTCAGTTTCACCTTGGTTCCCGGGCGGCCCTTCATCTTTTTAACCGCCTGATTCAGCGTCAGGTCAAATACCTGTTCGTCATCAATATGGGTGATGTAATCGCCCGCCTTTATCCCGGCCTTTTCCGCCGGCGTGTCGTCAATTGGCGAAATAACACGAACCGCGCCGCGGTCACTGGTAATCTGAATGCCCAGGCCCCCGAATTCACCGTGTGATTTTTCGCTAAATTCCTTGAACTCGTCGGCCGCCAAATAAGACGAATGCGGGTCCAGCGCCCCCAGCATGCCGTTCATTGCCGCCTCTAGCATTTTTTTCTCGTCCGCTTCTTCTACAAAATTTTCGCGGGCGGCTTCAAACACCATGGCAAATTTTTTCAATTCGTCATAAATCTGCTCGTCCGTAAGATGAACGACCGGCTCTTCCTTTTTCTTTTTATCGGCCGCATTTGCCGTCATCGGGACAATCAACGCCATTAACACCAGAAATTTCTTTAACATGCCCTTTCCTTTTATACATGTATGACTATTAACAACAACACCATAGAACAAAACCCAACGCGTCGCAAGCGCGTTTTGCATGCCAAACAAACAAAAAACCAATACTTGACAAAATAATAACCAAGTATTATATTTGTTGACATTATGAAAGACATCAGCAAAGCAAATTTTATAAAAATAAATCTGGAGACACCCCAAAATTGCCAGCACCCATACTCAATTGATTTGTCCCGCCCCAGAATTATAATCTTGGGTGGCGAAAACACACAGATATGCAACCAGGCATATTATTACGCTACATCCATTGCAAGAACGCTTCATCTGAACGGTATTACAGAGGGCCTAGATATTTATTCCGCATACTACAAGATAAAGGAGCGCAATAACGGCATGGACAGGCTGAACCTGTTTACGCGCATTACCGGCAAAGACAAAGTCATTTCACATCTGCACCATAACAAATCCGCTGAATTGGACTGGATTGATTACGCAACAATGGGGAACGAAGAATATCCCAATTATATAAACGATATATTTAACTTTGTATTTTCGCCCCAATTAACCGCCCCAAACGGATGGCCGCTTAAACACAAAAAAGCCTTGGAAAATTTTAGAAACACAATAATCTATACGCATTGTCACGGCACATATGTTTTAAGAATGTGCGAACAAATGATGCAGGACGATTACCTGGGCGACGGATTTTCACCCAGCGAAATTCAATCATTGCAAAAAAATTTAATGGCAATCAATTATGCACCGTTCGCACCGCTGAACAATTGGAAGTTTTCGGCCCTGTCATTCGTTAGCGCGTCTGATTACAGCGTCAGTTATTACAATGAACTTGATTATCATATGAAATCAACGCCGGAACAATTTGCGCCCGCATTTTATGATTATAAATTCGGCAACATAATGATTGCCAACAAATTAAAAAAAGATCCGGCATTTGAACACAGCGACGTCGGAATGAGTGGCTCTGAAGATACAGAAGCCAAACTTACGCACAATGGCAAGGTTCTATTTGCGGCGGAACGCAACGCATTGTTGCGCGGGGTAAAGGACATGCTGTCCGGCGGGGCTGGGGGGGGGCAGAATTTGCCGGAAATTCAAGATTTAATCGGCACAAGTTATGCAACATACGACCAATTAAAGCGCCAGGGCGCAAAAATTCTGCGCCACTTTAACATCAAAGAACTTTAATCTTCGCGGAATAGCATTGACGGGTCGACGGCGGCATTGCCGCGGCGCACCTCTAGATACATTTCGTTTTTATCAGTATCCATGCGGCCGATCGGTTCGCCTGCCAGAACTTCCTGTTCCAGAACGACATCTATTGCGCCCAAATTCGTCATAACCGTGTTATATCCATTCTTATGCGACATAATCACAACGCGACCAAAACCACGGAAAGTGTCCGCAAACTTTACAACCCCGTCCGCTGGTGCCGTCACCAATGCCGACCCGCGCGTGCGTATGCGCCAACCGTCGGAATTCAGGCCCAGCGCCGTTTTTTCACCAAACCGCACAACCACGCGCCCACGCACCGGCAAATTTAGTTTCCGACGCGAAAAACGCGCGTCTTTTGACATCTTGGAACTGCCGACGCCGGCCGATAATTCCGAAATGCTTTTGGCGCGGGCGGACAGTTCACGCAATTTCTTTTGTGTGGCGGATTGCTCGCTCTTTAATTTTTCATTTTGGGCGGCGCGTCGGCGCAATAACTTGTCCAGTTCCTTTTTCTCGTCGGCGTATTTTTTTGCCGTACGGTCCAATTTTTCCTTTTCAATTGCGCGTGCGGCGCGAACCTGTTCCAATTCACGAATTGTGGCGGCGGCACGGGCAATCTCTGCATCAAAGGCATCCGCCGCACCGGCCAAAACCGCCGATGTCAAAACATACTCGTGCATGCCGTCGGAATCAAAACTGGGGTGGGATGCGACAAATAAAATACTGGCGGCGGCATCGCTGATACGCGCGCGGTTTTGTTCCAAAGATTTGGTTAATTCATCGCGGCGCGCGTCCAATTCGGCAATCTTTTTCGCGACCGCGGCGCGCTGCTCTTCCAGACTGGACACCTGATCCGCGGCACGCACCAATTTCTTTTTGGTTTTCTCTATGTCGCGGTCGGACGATTTAACCTTTTCTTCCAGTTTCTTGTTTTGCTGTTCGGTCTGCTTTATCTGGGCGTTTATCTGTGCCAAATCCGTTGCCGCGTGCAACTGCGGCGGCATAATGCAAAGCACCGCACAAATGGCCAGACGACGCAACATTATCCGCGCACCACCCGCAGAAATGTTTTCTTGCCCTTTTGCACCATGAATTCATCGGCCGGCGCAATTATATGACGCGGGTCTGTTATCTTTTCGCCGTTGATTTGAATACCACCCTGCTCGACCATGCGGCGGGCTTCGGATTTTGAATCAAATAATCCGGCCGCGCACAGGAAATCCAAAATTCCAATGTCCCCCGGCATTTCAATCGTTGCCGTCGGGGCATTGGTCATTGCGCCGCCGCCGCCAAACAACGCCGACGCCGCGTCCGCCGCATTTTGCGCCGCATCGCGCCCATGCGCGATTTCCGTTGCCGCAAATGCCAGAATCTTTTTTGCCTCGTTCAGTTCCGCGCCCTGCAACCGTGAAAGCCGCGCAATTTCATCCAACGGAATTTCGGTGAATATTTTCAGGAACTTTTCCACCAAATCATCGGGCGTATTGCGGAAATACTGATAGTATTCATAGGGCGACGTTTTGTCTTCGTTGACCCAAATCGCATTACCCGCGGACTTTCCAATTTTGTTGCCCGCCGCGTCCGTAATCAGCGATGTGGACAACACAAACGCCTCTTTGCCCAGTTTTTTGCGGATAAGTTCAATCCCCATAATGGCGTTTCCCCATTGGTCCGCGCCACATGTTTGCAAAACGCATCCGTATTTCTTATACAGTGTCAGGAAATCAACCGCCTGGAATGTCATGTAATTGAATTCCAGAAATGTCATGCCGTTATCCAACCTGCGCTTTACGCTTTCCATTGACAGCATGCGCGGCACGGTGAAATCCGTACCGAAATCGCGCAGGAAATCCAGGTGGCTATATCCCTTCATCCAATCATAATTATCAACCATGACGGCATCGGACGGCCCGTCGCCAAACTTGAAAAACTTGGAATAAGATTTTTTCAGCCCCGCGATATTTTTCGCCAAAACTTCTTCGGTCATCATGGGGCGGCCCGCATCACGACCCGACGGATCACCGATGCGGCCGGTTGCCCCGCCGACCAGTGTCAACGGCCGATGCCCGTATTTCTGCAGCCAACGCATCATCATCACCGGCACCAAGTGTCCAACATGCAATGAATCCGCCGTCGGGTCAGACCCCAAATACGCCGTTATCGGCCCGGCGTTCAGTGCGTCATTTAACGCGTCAATATTTGAAACCTGGTTTATAAATCCGCGCGCGGACAATTCCCGTAATAACTCGTTCTGCATAATAAATTCCCTTTTGCCGTATTTTACACCGCGGCGCATAAATTCGCAATAAAAATTCAAACAAAGCGGAGCAATCGCTCTATGCGGCTGTCCAGCGCACTTTGAAATATATCCCCCTGACGCTGGGGCGACATGTTCCGCATTCCGTCAATGGTACCGCACAGGCAAAGCGCCCGAATGCGCATGGTATCAACCCGAATACCGCAAACATCTTCATATGCGTCCAGAACGCGCGTCAAAAACGCCGGATATTTCGGGTTATAAAAAAATCTGAATTCCATGGGGCGTTCCTTAATATTTGCATTAACAAAATCAAATACGCCCGCCAAGCGCCCTGCCTCATCAAGGATTGTATTCGTGCCGGAAAAATCCAGATGCATAACACAATAATCATTCGTAGACGGCATTTGACTGAAATCCAGGTATTTATCATACAGATTGTCAATCGTCGCGCGTGACAATCTGTCCCCGATTAGGCGCAACAATGTTTCACGCGGTACGGGTTCGGCGGGCGTGACGCCGATTTTCGTTTCCGTGATAATTGGTTTTGCCAATGATAAATCAACACTGTGCACCTGGTGCAGGAATGCGGCGCAATCACGTGCCAAATTACGCTGTGCCGCGTCATCCATGTCCTGAAATTCCGCAAAAGACCAATGGCGTCCGGGGATGATTTTGTGAACGACATACGGGTATAAATCATCCAAAACTATTTTTGGTTCCGGGATTGGCGTATCCGTCATGGGACGCAATAAATCCAGAATCCTTATTTCACGAACATATCGCTTTATAATGTCTTCCCGTTTTGGGAAACGCAGCACTTTGTCATCAACAGAAAATGCAATTGACGTATAACCTTCACCAAACAAATCTATGCGCGCATTTTTAAATCGCCGTGATAAAAAACGGAACAAAGCGCCCTTGTCGCATTCAATCTGCATTTTCTAATCCGTATGTCGAGCTTTATCAATGCGAATGAGATAACAGCGCCTTATACATATTATTCCCAAGGAACATCTTCAAATTTACCACCGGTGACGACGATGTGGCATCACCACGTGAACGTAATGCGCGCTTTATCGCCCGGTTCATTCTACGGGCATCTTTTGATGATATGTTATCGTAAAAATGTTCTTTGCCAAACTGTGTTATCGGTTCCATTATAAAATCAACAAAATATTTTCCGTTGACACGATATGCAATTGCAACATCCGAACACATCCCATTTAAATTAGGTTCCTTTTTTGTGGTAAAAATACCAATCTTGTCGCCGATTTTAAAATCAGCATTTCGGTGAATGGATATCTGGCGTAAACGCATGGCCTCGCCATTGCATCCGGCCAAGGACAAATCAATATGAAAAGCATATTTCTCTATATTTGTTATTTTATATTTTTCCATAAAGAACCCCCTTTTACGCACTTATATAATACTATCTTTGAGAAACACGCGCAATGGAAATTATTTTTTTAGGCAATGATTTGCGCAATGGAACCCCGTATATCTGCGCGGCCATTAAAATGGCATACTTGAAACGGATGCGATCCAAACTGCCGCTTTTAACACCTGCAATGGTGCGCAAAATACATTTTGCGGTATTTTTATCCGCGATTTTGGAACAAATATATAAACGATTGTTAAATTCGTATGCAATTTCGGACTTCCCGTCGCCCGATGTATGGATATAAAAGCGATCCCCTTGGTTTATGCTTCTTGCATTCATCCAGGGCAATTGAATTTGCCGCGATTGGCCGCCATTGCGCGCCGCTAACTCAATATGCGAAATTTTACCTTTCATATGGAAAACAGATTTTACAACATACGATTTCATTTCAACCCCGCTTTTCAAGACCAAAAAGGCCCGACATAAAATCGGGCCCGAGTTATTTATCCTTGGCGCAATCAACGCCAACATGCAATCCCGCATGCATCAATGCGGACGCCGCGCGGGAAAAGCACGACGCACCGCACGACACCGGATTTCAGGCCAACATTTTGGCGACTTCGTCCGCCAGATTGTCCGCCTGCTTTTCAATACCTTCGCCCAAGACGAAATATGCAAAGCCGGCCAGTTTGCCACCCGCTTCGTCAATAACCTGTTTTACGGTCTTGCTGGGGTCCATGACAAACGGCTGTTCTTCCAGAACGGATTCCGCATAATATTTGTTGATACGGCCCTGAACCATTTTTTCAACAACCATTTCCGGTTTGCCCGCCGTCACGCCGGATTCAATGAACACTTTCTTTTCGCGTTCAACCGCCGCCGGGTCAACATCGGCAATCGTCATGAATTCCGGCTTGTTCGCGGCGATGTGCATCGCAATTTTCGCGCCGATTTCATCAATCTTGTCAGATTCACCATTGATGGCGACAACAACGCCAATTTGGCCCATGTTCGGAACCAAGGCATTGTGGATATATGTGTAGATGTGGTCACCGTTAACCTTTGCAATGCGGCGCAGGTTCATGTTTTCGCCAATCGTCGCGATTGTCGCGGCAATGTCGTCCTTGACCGCGGCCAATGTTGCATCAAAGTCGCCCTTTAATTCCGCGGCCTTGGCGGCAACATCTGCAACCAATTTCTGGAACTTGTCGTTTTTCGCAACAAAATCCGTTTCCGCGTTCAATTCGACAACGCAACCCATGTCATCGCATTTTACAACCGTCACCAATCCGGATGCCGCAACACGGCCCGCCTTGGACGCAGCCTTTACAATCCCCTTCTGGCGCAACCAATCGGCAGCAGCCTCGACATCACCGTTTGTTTCGGTCAACGCCTTTTTGCAATCCATCATACCCGCGGATGTTTTTTCACGCAGTTCCTGAATCATTTTTGCTGTAATTTCTGCCATTGTATCTTCCTTTGATATTATTAAAGTTATTTTTGCGCCACGGGCGCATAATTTTGCGCCCGTAATGCGATTTTTTTACTTATCCGCCTTTTCAGCCAGTTTGCCGCGACGTTCTGCACGCGCTTCGGATGTTTTGGATTTGATGCGCGCTTCTTTTTCCTTAACACCGTCTTCGAATTTGTCGGCGGCGGCTATGGTCTCTTCGCCTTTTTTGCCGGCGGCACCGCCCAGGCGCTTTTCAATACCGGACAAAATTGCATCAACGAACAAATCGCAGTACAACTGGGCCGCAGATGCCGCGTCGTCATTACCCGGCACCGGATAGTCAACCATTTCCGGATTTGCATTCGTATCACAAATAGCGATTGTCGGAATGTCCAGATTCTTGGCTTCTTTGACTGCATTCATTTCACGCGGCATGTCAATGATAATCATTGCCTGCGGCGTGCCGTGCATTTCCAGGATACCGCCAAAAATACCGCGCAGTTTTTCAACTTCCTTGGTCATAACGCCGACTTCTTTCTTGGTCAAGCCCAGTTTTTCGGCATTTTCAATGTCGGATTCCATCTTTTTCAGACGACGAATGGACTGTGAAACCGTTGTCCAGTTTGTCAGCATACCGCCCAACCAGCGATTGTTGACATAAAACTGGCCGCAACGTTCCGCCGCGTCTTTAACAATGTCCTTGGCCTGGTGCTTGGTGGAAACAAACAAAACCTTGCCACCGGCGGCGGCAATTGCCTCCAACGCGACCAGCGCACGATGCAACAGCGGCGCCGTCTTGTTCAAATTGATGATGTGAATTTTATCTTTGACCCCATAAACATAAGGTGTCATCAACGGATTCCAGCGACGCGTATGGTGACCAAAGTGTACACCGGCTTCCATTAACTGTTTCATTGTAAATGTTGGCAATGCCATGATTTTATCCTTTTTTCTGTTGTTATCCTCGCCGTGGGGGAAAGACCGGTTTTTCATTCCGGACAGAAATATCGTCCCAACGGTTGTGTTCTTCGCGCAGCGCGCGTAGCCCGATAATAGACCAAACCGCGCCCAAAAGCAAGTGTTTTTTAATGTTTTGTCAAAAATCTTCGCCATCTTGAATACCAATGCCGTTTTCTTCAATAAAGCGGGCCAAAGTATTGCGGTGAACACGCAAAGCCCGGGCGATGTCATGGCGACTGCGGCCGGCACGCAATTTTTTTGCGATATATTGTTCGCGCCCGTACAGTTTTCGAATATTACTGCTGCCAATCGGACGACCTATGCGGCCACCTTCGGCCTTGACACGGGCCAAGGCCTCTTTTGTTCGCTGTGAAATTAAATTGCGTTCGATTTCCGCGGACAAGCCAAAGGCAAACGCCAAAACCTTGCTGGTGATGTCGGCCCCCAGGCGATAGTTATCCTTTATCGTCCAAATTCGGGCCCCAATATCCATGCAATGATGCAAAATGCTCATAATCTGCAACAGATTTCGCCCCAAGCGCGATAACTCCGACGCGATTATCAAATCATCCTTTTTTATACGGCGCAGCAATCGCCCCAGTTTTCTCTTGTTCAAATCCTTGGTCGAAGAAATTGTTTCCTCTATCCAGCAATCTATGACCAAATCGTGCTTTTCACAAAATTTCTGAATTTCAAACCGCTGGTTTTCCGTCGTCTGGTGGTCGGTCGACACCCGGATATACCCATAAACCACTTTTTGCTCCTTAACTAAATAAATGCTTGTTTTTGAATTGTATGCTTTCTAATATGTATTTGATACAAAGGAAGGCTTGAATTTATGAAACACGATTCAGTTAAAAAGAAAGTCAAAAAAAATAAAAACGGGCAAATCAAAACGCGTCGCCGCATGGCAATATTTGTCGCCGCCGCGGTTATGGCGCTGCTGGCCCTGGGTGGTGGCGTTGCATGGTATAAAACAAACGCAACCCGGGCATCCCTGCACGCATCTGTGGACGCGCCAACTTTTTCCACATTCCGGGATGACAACGCAACAATACTGACCGGTGATGCAAATGTCCCGGCCGTCAACAACAACCGCGAATTAAACCCAATCCGACAACTATATATATCTTATGCGACCGACGGTTCCTATACTCCGGCGTTCAAAATGAATCTGACGGATGCGGATATTGCGCGCGGAATAAAAATCACGCCGTTTATAAAGGGGAAATGGTCCGTCTATGGCGGAGCAATATCATTTGCGCCGGATATAAACTGGCCGGCGGATACCAAGTTCACGGTAAAGATTGCCAAGAATTTATTCAACGACGATGTCAAACCGGACATGCGGCGGATTTCTTTTACAACGCCCGACATAACCGCCAAGATTGACAGTTTTAACATTTACCCGGACGGCGCGGCGCCCAAAAAAGTAATTGCGGCCGCCGTTATATCATTTAATTATTCGGTCAATACGGATAATTTTGATTCACGGCTTTCAATGGAACTGGATGGCAAGAAAATCGATTTTTCGGCAAAATTCGATAAATTTGACCGCACCGCCGTCATAACAACCCGCCCGATTGATATTACCGATTCCGTACAGACCGTACGCATGAAAATCGGACGCATACCGGCCGCGGCCGGCACGGCAACAACCAAACCCGCCAATGCCAAGGTCACAATTGAACCGGCTGATAATTTTTTTCGGGTTTCAGACATTCAAACAATCGCGGCCGATGACAACGACGGCAATGCCCAGCAATTGATTTTGATTACGACAACGGCGGGCGCATCACGCGTCACACAATGGACGAAAAATGTTGACGCATACCTGTTGCCCAAATATAACGGCGACGACAAGACGCGCACACACAAATGGGAAATGGACGAAGTGACGGACGCCGTCATCGCGAAATCAAAAAAACTGACATTGGATGCAATAAACTTTGCCGCACCAAACGGAATATACCAATATGCGTTTGCATATGATGCGGGTGACGGCGATGAACGCTATATTTATGTCAATGTGCACGACGGGATAAAATCTGCGGGCGGATTTGATTTGAAAAATTCCGCCGCACGCGTGATGCGCGTACCCTATCCGGAAAAAAGCGTAAAAATTGCGGGCGATGGTGCATTGCTGTCGCTGGGCGGGGACAGAAAACTTGGAATCATGGCGCGCGGGGGCGTAAAAAACGCGTATGTAAATTTATACAAAGTCAAGGCGTCGGAAATAAACCACCTTATATCGCAGACATATAATGTATTTTCGCAATCAATGGATTTCAAATCGTGGGCGTTCGGCGCATATGACATGTCGGTCGTGTTTCAAAAAACCGTGCCGTTCGCAAACGCATCCGTAAAGCGGACAAACTATGCGTCGATCGATTTGGGCGACTATCTGGACAAGACCGGGGCCGATAAAACCGGAATATTTATCGTCCAAACCGGCAGCACCCGCTCAAACGCAGATTACAGCGACCGGCGCCTGATCCTGCTGACGGATTTGGGTATAATAAGAAAAATAAACAATGACGGTTCATCGGTACTGTTTGTATCCAGTTTATCGGCCGGCACACCAGAATCCGCCGTTGAAATATCTGTCTTGGGCCGAAACGGCAATCCGATTTGGACCGGTAAAACCGACACGGACGGGCGCGTCGCCATACCACGATTTGCATGGTCTGAATATAAAAACGCACGCGAACCCGTCGCATTTGTCGCGCGTCGCGGGAACGATGTTTCATTCATTCCGTATGACGGCACATTTGATACGCGCGTAGAATATTCAAAATTTGAAACCGACGGCGCATATTCATCCAGCGCGGTTCCAATGAACGCATATATATTCACGGACCGCGGCATATACCGCCCCGGTGAAAACATGATTATCGGCGGCATTGTTAAAAACAAATCGTTTGCGGAACTGGACGGCGTACCGGTAAAACTGGAAATGGACGACGCGCGCGGCCGAACGATTTTGGAACGCACGTTTTCACTCGTCGCCGACGGAATGTTTGATGTAAAATATGACATTTCAGCCACTGCGCCAATCGGTGATTACACGGTGCGCATTTATTCACTAAACACCAAGAACAAGCCCCAGGATATATTGGGAACCACCAATTTCCGGGTCGAAGAATTTGTTCCGGACAATCTGAAAATAACGGCAAAAATATCCGACGCCCGCGATGAGGGCTGGATTTCCCCAGACCAAATCACCGCAAATGTATCATTGCGCAACATGTTTGGGACACCGGCCGCCGACCGCGTAATATCCGCACACGCGGTTTTAACCCCGGTGACATTTTCATTTGATAAATACAAGGGATACCGCTTTACAGAAAACTTTATATCCGGAACGGGATTGTCTGAAAACAGCATGGCACGCCCGCAGCAAATCACACTTGATTTACCCGACGTGTACACGGATGAAAATGGAATGGCCAATATACCTGTAAATTTTGACGGCAACATCGGCAATGGAACATATGTATTAAATCTGACGGTGCGTGGCGGCAACGGTGAAAACGGCAACAGTGTGCGCACCACGATTTCAACACGGGTTTCGGCCGCAAAATATCTGGTCGGATTCCACGCGGATTCAGACTTGTCATACATAAGCAAGAATGCCGCGCGTCGGGTCAATCTTGTTGCGCTGGACGCGACCGCGACACCGGTCGCGGCAAATGGTCTGACAAAAAAACTGATACGACGCGAAAATCTGACCAGTTTGGTAAAGGATTACAGCGGGTATTACAAATATCAAACCGTCACCCGTGACCGCATCATATCCCAGACTGGATTTGACATCAAAAAAGACGGCGCGAAAATAGATTTGGACACGAAAAATTCCGGCACTTATTTCCTGCAGATTCTGGACGCGGACGAAAATATTTTGGCCAACATAGAATATTTCGTTGCAGGCACCGAAAACAACGCATTAACGGCCGACAAATCCGCAGAACTGGAATTAAAATTAAACGCGGCGGATTATAACGCGGGCGATGAAATCACGGTTGATATAACCGCGCCATACGCGGGCGCAGGCCTGATAACGATTGAACGCGACCGTGTGTACGCATATAAATGGTTCCGCGCCAATGGCACACATACCAGTCAAAAGATTAAAGTTCCCGCCAACTTTGAGGGCACCGGATACATCAATGTTTCATTCGTTCGCGACATAAACAGCCGGGATGTTTTCACAATCCCCTATGCGTACGCGGTGGCGCCGTTCCGCGCAAATGTATCCAAGCGGAATATTTCAATCAAACTGTCGGCGCCGGATGTGGTACGCGACAACAAACTTGTAATAAAATATGAAACGAACAAGTCCGCACGCATGATGATTTTTGCAATTAACACCGGTATTTTACAGGTTGCGAAATACAAAACACCGAACCCAATCGCGCACTTTTTCCAAAAGGCCGCCCTGCAGGTTGAAACATATCAAATTCTATCCCTGTTGTTGCCGGAATACAAAGTACTGCGCGAATTTGCCCGGACCGGTGGCGGCGATTACGACGGGGACGCCGGCGAATTGGGTGCGCCACTAACAAATCCGTTCGGGCGGCGCATAAATGCACCCGTTGCATTCTATTCGGGAATAATAGACACAACCGCAAATAAGCCAGGCACGGTTGAATTTGACATTCCGGAATATTTCAACGGCGCAATAACCGTGTTCGCCGTGGCGGCAAACGATTCGTCCATGGGCGCTGCGGAAACCGAAACCCTTGTTCAGTCACCGGTGATAATATCACTGGCCGCACCGACCAAGGCCGCACCCGGCGACAAATTCGAAGTCAACGCCGTCATATCAAATATGACAGAGCGCAGCGGCACCGACGCAATGGTGAATGCCACGGCGCACGCGGCGGCCCCAATATCAATTAACGGTGCCGCATCCACCGAACTGTCGGTCCCCCAGGGCGCTGAAAAACTGTGGACATTCGGCGCGAATGTGGGCGATACGCTTGGTGGCAGTGCAATATCCGTGACCGCGCGCGTCATGAAAAACGGAAAACAATTGGCCACGCGCACCAGTGACGCAACCCTTTCAATACGGCCGATTACCACATTTGAAACAAATGTAAAAACAGGCATGCTGAAATCAAAATCGGAAACGATAAAAAAGTTTGCCCGCGATATGTACGCCGACAAAGAAAGTGTTCAATTGCTTATTTCGGCGAATGCGTCCGTGCTGATGCGGCCATTGTTTGAATATTTGAAAACATATGATTACAATTGTTCCGAACAATTGGTGTCGCGTGCTATGCCTTATGCGCTGGCGGATGATGATGCGATATTGGGAACAACGCACGCCCAATCTGCGGAACAAATTTCAAAATTTATAAATGAACTGCAAAATCGTCAAAACCCGAACGGTTCGTTTAACATGTGGCCGGGCGGAAATTTTGCGCCGGACGAAACGGGCGCATACATCACGGCATATGCGGCACAGTTCCTGACAATGGCGCGTGAAAACGGTTTCAACGTGCCAAAAAACATGTTGTCGCGGGCGATTGACTACCTGCGCGGGTATGCGGGCGAAAATATTCGCAATGAGTCAGATGCCGCCACCAAGGCCTTCGCGATTTATGTTATTACGCGAAACGAATATGTGACGACCGGGTATATTGATTCTTTTGAAGAATACGCAAATAAAAACATTAAAAACTGGGAATCAAAACTGATGGGCGCATACATCGCCGCCAGTTATAAAATGTTAAAGCAAGACGCCCATGCAGACAAATTATTTGCAAAATATGAACAAACAGGACATCGTCGCTTTGAATATTACGGCCCGTTCAGCACCAGTGCCGCAAATGACGCGATATATTCATACCTGTCGCGCAAATATTTTGGTGCAAACGCATTTGATATTGATTCCATACGCGAATATATCAACAGCGGGGAATTTACACCGTTCACATCCGCAATGGCGATTATGGGGTTGTCGGGCGGCCGGTACGACAAAAATGACATAACCGGCATCACGGTCTTTGCAAATGGGGCCCCGATTGGCACAAATACGGCATCCGGCACACTGACGGCACAGATTCCGCACGGCACCGAAAAAATTGAAATCAAATGCGACAAATGCGCACGGGATTTGCAATTGTTCTACACCATTATCCAAAGCGGATTCCCACGCGCCGCGCGCAGTGCGGAAAACGGGCTGGAAATAGTGCGCGAATACTTTGACGCGGCGGGCAACCGCGTGACACACGGTGCAATCGGCGACATGATAACGGTAAAAATATCCGTTCGGGCACGCGGCGGGGCGGAAATTGTGCCAAATGTTGTTATAACGGATTTGCTGCCCGGGGGACTGACGCCGCTGGAAATGTCGGGTGATGTCGACTTTTATGAAATCCGCGAAGACCGCGTTCTGATATTCATGACGGCCACACGCGCACCGCGTGAAATAACATACACCGCGCAATTGACGGCGGCGGGGCAATTTGCAATTCCGCCAATTCATGCCGCATCAATGTACAATCCGGCAATAAATGCAACCGGAAAAACGGGCGAAACACTTTCGGTGTCAAATGCAACGAATTAGAAATATTGCCAAAAACATAAAAAAAACCGTGGTGGCGTTTTATCGTCGCCATCGGTTTTTTTGCATGGCGGCGGCATTTATTTTTGCGTGTTATGTCATTATACGCGTGTTTTTTACGCCACCGCTGATAAGCGGCATTGATTTTTCACACGCATACTATGACCGAAATGGTGAATTATTGCGCCTTACACTATCTGCGGATGACAAGTACAGAATGTTTGTGCCCCTGGACAAAATCGCAAAATCAGCACGACGCGCAACAATATTATACGAAGACAAATATTTCTATATTCATCCCGGCGTCAACCCGGTATCACTGATAAAATCCGCCGCCGCATACTTTGGCGGCGCGCCCCACCCCGCCGGCGCGTCAACCATAACCATGCAGGTGGCACGCATGAAATACGGTTTGGACACAAAAAAACCAACCGGAAAACTTATACAAATTGCCGCGGCAATTTATATTGACGCATTTCATTCAAAACGCGAAATATTAGAAGCATATTTGAACATGGCGCCATACGGCGGCAATATAGAAGGCATTGCCGCCGCATCAAACATATATTTTCAAAAAGGCGCGGAAAAACTGTCCACGATTGAATCGATAACATTGGCGACAATACCGCAAAATCCGGTAAAACGGGGATTGAATACGCGCACCGGCATCGCCAATATGACAAATATACGGACCGGCTTGGTCGGCAAATGGGGTGGCGACAAAAATACGCAACAGAATCTGGAAACATTGGCGCAAATGCCGATAATGGCGCACGGGACGCGCGACCTGCCGTTTTTCGCGCCGCATTTTGTTGACCGCGAAATCGCCCGCGACAATTATTGGAACAAATCTGGCAACGCGGGTGGGACAAAAATAAATACGACAATTGACTTGAATCTGCAACGAGCGTTAGAGGTCGCCCTTTCATCACAAATTGCGCGCCGAAAAAATCTGGGGATACAAAACGCGGCGGCAATTTTGGTCAATTATAAAACAATGGAAACCGTTGCCTATATCGGGTCGGCAAATTATTTTGACAAGTCCATATACGGTGAAAACGACGGCGTCCGCGCACGGCGCAGCCCCGGATCCACCTTAAAGCCGTTGATTTATGCGTCTGCCGTTGACCGCGGATTTATTCATGGCATGACGCTGTTAAAGGATGCAAAAATAAATTTCGGTGTTTATGCGCCGGAAAATGCAGACGGGGAATTTTACGGTCCGGTACTGGCGCGGGACGCACTGACGCATTCCAGAAACATCCCGGCAATAAATCTGACACAGAAAATCGGATTCAGAAATTTTTACAAACTGCTGTCCGACTGCGGGGTTTCAAATCTGCTGCCGGCCGAACATTACGGAATATCCATTGCACTGGGTGGCGCAGAAGTATCAATGTTTGAATTGGCCGGAATATATGCGACAATGGCAAACCTGGGGGTGCGGCGCGAAATAAAAACGCGCATGGCCGGCCCGGATGACAATGGCGTCCAACTGCTGTCGCCAGAGGCTTTTTTTCTAACCCTGGATATGCTGGGGCGGGCGTCGCCACCGCAAAAAAACATTCCATTTGCCAAAAACCGAACGACACCGATACGGCATTATTGGAAAACAGGCACATCATCTTCGTTTCGCGACGCCTGGACGGCCGGCATATTCGGGGACTATGTTTTAATTGTGTGGGTCGGAAATTTTGACGGCACGCCCAACAACGCATTTAGCGGTGCACGCGTCGCCGCACCGATATACTTTGCCATGGCCGACGCCATCGCGCAATACATGAAGGCGCATAACACACCAATAAAGAACCCCAATTTTCTGCGCGAAGACATGAACATTTCACAAATCGAAATGTGCGAAGGCGTGGGCGGAATCGCGGGGCCATATTGTCCGCACGCGGTGCCGGCATATTTTATTCCGGGCGTATCGCCGATTGACACCGCGTCCGTTTATCGGGCGGTGCCGATTGACAACAAAACCGGGCGGCGCGCATGCAACAACGACCCGCAAACAACCCATATGGAAATATATGAATTTTGGGATGCGGAATATTTGGACATGTTCCGTCGCGCCGGCGCACGACGAAACACACCGCCGCCGTTTGTGCCGGGATGCGACCTGAACGATATTATTCAATCGCGCAACGCGCCGGTCATAACCGCCCCCGCGGACGGGATGAAATTCGTCATAACATCAAACGCGGATTTTACCCTGGTCACATTCCAGGCGGTGTCGGATAATCCCCAGGCAAAAATATTCTGGTTCCTGGGCGACGAGTTAATCGGAACAACAAAGTCCGGCGAAGTATTTCGTCACAATGTACCAATGGGCGAACATACGGTGCGTGTCGCCGACGAATTGGGAATGGGCGGCAGTTCGGATTTTACAATTATAAAATAAATGCCGCAAAAATCGCGGCACAGGTTATACGTCGTCGGAATCGTCCGGGTGCGGCGTGATTAAGCCAAATTTCATAACATAATTAAACGACAAACCATAGATAAGATTGCTGCCGTACACATCGACACCGCGCGCCTTGGCCAGGCGGTATTGCACATACGGTCCGAAATAAAAATCACCCCATAACTTTGTGTCCATGCGCGCAACCGCACTTAAATCGCGTTGCAAGTCAGTCGGCACATAACCGGAATAAGAAAAATATTCGCGATAGTATCCATTTGAATGAAATTTTATACCGGGCCGCAGTTCATATTCAAAACGCCACCCCAATTCCGCACCGGTCTTATTTGTCTTGTCGCCGGAATATGTGAAATCGTATTCATACAGTCCGGTCAAATACAAACTTTTGATAATCGGATGCTCGAACAATGACAAACCGCCGCTGGCACGGACTATATTTTGACGCGGGACATCACCGTTTGCGACAAATTCCGTATCATACGCGCCACGCAACGTTGGGCCAAACTTAAATCCGCCAAATTCCCAGCATGCCCACGACATATCACTGGAAAATAATATCTTATCCGCGTTTTCATTCGATGTTGACGGCTCGTCATACGGTTTCAAGGTTGTTTTGCCATACTCCATAAACAAACCGTTGTCCCAATGCAATTTGTCTTTTTTATATTCCAAAACGGTGTCAAAAACGCCTTTGATGAAATCCTGGCTGTCGGCGCTTAATGCCTGAACGGGCGAATCGGCGTATTCGGCCGCGTTCTGAATCTGGGTACGCGACATTTCCAAACCAATTCGCCGGATAGATAAATACAATTCACTGTCCGTTGACGCGGCCGTCGCGACACCCGGCACAAAAACAACCGCCAACATCAATAAAGATATTTTCTTCAAAACCAAACCTCGTTTAACAATTTGCATTATAAAAAGAATTTATTTCCAAATGCGCAGAACACCGTCCTGATCGGCGTATTTCCACCCGGCCTCGCGCAGGGAGATTGTAAAGCCCGCGCGCTTACCATTCGGAACTTCCAGCATAATCTGGTCGCCCATCATGTATTTGGTGGAAAAGTCAATTTCCCCTGTGCGTGAAATACGGTTCAAATCAATCCAATCCGCCATGGGCTGGGATAATGTCGCCAAGACGACAAACTTATCGCCCGCATTTCCGTCCGGCAACCAATTTTGCACGGCGTTTACGGTCATCCATTGCCGCACGGCATTTGCATCCAGTGTCATGGATATTGTCGCGGAATATGTTGTATTTGATATCTTTTCCCCGGAAATCGCACTGGTCGCCACCAGCGCCGTCAAATCATCCGCCGCCGCATTTGCCAAGGCGTCGCGCAATTGTTCCGGATTTGAATATTGCCCCAGTGCATCCGTGATTATTTGGCGACGCGCCTCGTCAAAAGCCATAGTTTTTGCCGTATTGGCGGTATCACTGGTAATATTTACCGTGGCGACGCCGGACAATTCCGCGGCATTTGCATATGCCGTACAAATCGTACACAGCGCCACAACCAAAGCATTATTTACGCATTTCATTTTTTAGAACTTTGCATTTATTCCGACACGGATTCCCATTGATTTGTAGAAAGATTCTATTTCGCTGTCACTTTTGCAAATCCAACCCGGACAGGATGCCTCCAAATCCTTGATGTTCAGGGCAATCGAATCGCCGGTTGTTTCGTTCAACATTGCGGATTCCGCAACTTGTATCTGCTCTGCCGTGGCGGTTCCGACCGTCACGCCCTCCGGCAGCCATTTGTTCAACCGCGAATTATACAGGTCTGTGTAATATGTCGGATTCAAATATGTTTTTGCATCCGCGCCGTCAACCGTATAATAATCGTATGTCAATCCGACAGACAACGAAATCATATCCGTCAGCGCGGTCGTCCAGTTCGCTCCCAATGCGAAATGCAATGCGGAAAACATTCCGGCACTGTCTTCAACACTCTTGGGATGCTGCCAGTCAAATCGATACGGTTGATCACCGGTCGAGGTATATCCCGGGAAACCAAGTTCAACATACCCGTTAACCGAATTTTTTTGATTTATTTCATACAGCATTTCCATCGCCACATACGGCCCCGACCATTCGACTTCATATGAATGGCTGGTTCCCGGCTGCTGATAATAATAAGTGCCGCCCGTTGATGCAAACGCCGTTCCGTTCGGCACCGGCAACAATTCATCGCCCGTATCACGCCAAATTACAGATTCTTTTTTGTTTGCATCATAAAATATTATAATCGGGTCACATTGCAGTTCACCGTTTTCTTCAAAGCACGCAGCTGTATCAACCGATAGGCCGTAATTCTTGTCCGTTTCCAATTTATATTTGAAATAGCGGTACCCAACCGACGGCGTAAACTTTACATTCCCCCAGCGGAACAAGTCGGTCATGCCGATTCCTACATTGAACCCCAGCATGTTGCCGCCGCTGCTGTTGCCAACAGACAAAGAATGGCCAATAGATTCAAAAATCTTGCCCTTGTCGTCCACGTATCTGTCGACCAAATATCCACCATTTGAGATATCGTCATCAACCATGGTCGTGTCGCCGGACTGCATACCGTATTTGAAACCCGCATTGACATTCAAATCCATGCTGCCGATATTAAAGGCGTACGCGCCATGCACGTCAAAAACATTCCAATCCACATTGTCATAATGCAGAATGGAACCGGAATCCTTCATTTCAAAGCGCCACTGGGCTGTTTCATGCGAAATGCCGGCCCCCAGTTTGAAGCCCTTGTCCGACTTGGCCGATGCGCTTCGCTGTGCAGATGTTGCGGATGCGGACTGTTGCGTCGGCACCTGTGTGGTGCGCACAGTCTGGCCGACCACATTTGACTGATACGAATTCGGTTGCATATTGCCGCGCGAATAATAATTTGTCGGCATGGCACCCGTTGTGCGGGCGGCCGGATTTACACCCGAAGAATAATTTTTTTGCGTATACTTGTTTTGTGATGTCTGATAAGAATTTGTATATCCGGTATAATATGTTCCGGCTGCATTGGCCGCAAACGGTGCAATCGCAATGCAACCCGCAAAGAAAAAGTTCATTTTTCTCATTATAAAATCCTTGCCTTTATTTATATCGAAAACATTTTATCATAAAAAAGGTTGAAAAACAACCAGGTTATTTGTAAGATTACCTTCTGAAAATTCAGAGGCTTTACGATGATCATGGCGACTACAAAGTGACGCCATGGCCGCAAAGCCGAAAGGCTTTGCGGCCATGGCGAAACTGGTAGACGCGCAGCACTAAGGATGCTGTGGAGAAATCCTTGGGGGTTCAAGTCCCCCTGGCCGCACCAAAAGCACATTTATTTTTAATATGGCAACGCCTATTTTCCACTTGCCCGGCTTTTCATAATTTTGCTAACATTTCTTTATATAAAAGAATGAAAGGAATCAAACGGCTTTTATTTGCGTTCCTTGCACCACTGTGTGTAACGGGGGCGTTTGCTGACGACGCCGCGGACATCGCGCGCGCCGCGTCGCGGCGTACCGCAACCGCACCGGTGACAACCGCGGCAACCGTCACGCGGCAAAAAACGACCGCGCCAGTCGGCGCAACAATTTCACGCGCGACCAGCGCAACCGCCGGTACGGCCCGCGAACGCAACGGGGGCACCGTATCACCGCGCGGTGGTGCGGTTGTTTCGGCGCCCACACGCACTAATACAACTGCCGCAACAAATGCAAATGTGTCCGCACGCACTGCCTCAACGGTTCAATCGCGTGCACGCAACGCCATAACGACGTCAGGCAACACCGCCACACGAAGCACGCGTCCAACCGCAACCGCCAGTCGGGCCGCGATGACAACAACAGCGACACGCACCACTGCGGGGGCGGCCGCGACGCAATCACGCGCCGCGACAAACACAATTCGCGCAAACACGACCCAGTCGCGTGCCGCAAGCACGCCAACACGCGCACGCGCGGCGACATCCGCGGCAACCGCGGTCGCCGGCAACTATAAAAAATGCCGCGAAGTTTATTACGACTGTATGGATGAATTTTGTGCGAACAAGGACACGCAATTAAAACGATGTGCGTGTTCTTCGCGCGTAAATGAATTTGACGGTATAAAAAAGCAGCTGGCCAATGTTGATGACAAAATGCTGGATTTCAATCAGCGCCTGCTTACCGTAAACATGGACAAGGAAGACGCCGTGGCCATGTTCAAGGCAACAGAAGGCGAAATGGCCTTTAACAATCAGCAAGATATGTCCGAATCAAAAAAGATTCTGGATGAAATCGCCAGTAAACTGAATACGAAATTCGACAGCAGCAATTTTGACCAGAATCTGTCGGCTTTGTCATGGTCACTGAACGCGGACAGCGCATTCGATACCGTTGATTCCATGATGGGCGCCAGCACAACAACAAAAAGCGGCACTGGGTTATATTCGGCTGCCCTGCCCGTTTGCCGCGAAATGGCGATGGAGGTATGCACCGAAGATGAATTTGCAATCGCCCAGAGCGGATATCAAATGGCCATAGAACAGGACTGCAACACCGTTGCCAAGTCATTTGAAACACAGACGGACCAGGCACTGGGGAAAATCCGCGAAGGGGCGGCGTTGCTGGACATGTCACGACTGGACATTTATCAAAAACGCAATTCCGACGATATATTGACGTGCAAGAAAAAAATGCTGGATATGTTAAGCGACGCAAGCGTATGCGGCAAGGATCTGGGCAGATGTCTTGACATATCCGGACGCTATATCGACTCGTCCACGGGCGAGGCGTTCCTGACCACGGATTTGGCGAACATGAACAATTTGATTACACGTCCGTCGGCCACCCAAACATGGACAACAGCACCCGGCAATGAAAAATTCGTTACATTCCTAAACGGGAAAAAGACGTTATTGTCGTCGGCAATGGATAATTGCCAAGACATATCGGACTATGTATGGGACGAATTTTTGGAAGATGCCTTGGCGCAAATCAAACTGGCCCAGGAAAGCAAACTGGAAGATGTACGGCAAAGCTGCACAACATTGACCGCCCAATGCATGTCGGATACATTGGATTCATTGGCGGATTTTGACGCGCGGGCATTGTCAACATTCGGCGTGGCCGCGGACAAAACGGCCAAGGCAATGTGCGCGGACGTACAAAACGCCTGTTCGGCATTGCTGGATTCAATTGGGGGGACCGAATGGAAAACCGGCATGACCGGAATCATAAACAGTACAACATACGACACAATCATAAAAACATGCCGAGAAGTTGGCCGTTCATGCATAATCCTGGCGTGCAAATCTACATCCGGCAACTTTGGATTGTGTGAAAACCCGCAAACATCGGTCAACCGCAAATCAATTATCAGCCGCGCCGCCTGTTGGCAAGAAGTGCAAAAATGCGTTGAAAACGCCGGCGAAGAATCAATAAGACAAATCATGACCAGCCGCAGTGACATAGACAAGGATACGGGCGCGTTTTATACGTACCTATATAGCAAGGCCCCACAAATCACCAATAACGAGGCCACCGCAATCAACACCGGCAGCAGCACAATATCGACAACACGCGCTTCGCAGACGTTATCTGTGGGAAATAATTTCATGCGATGCAGCGATATGTCCATTGATGATGCAGATAAAAAGAATTGTGTTTATGACATATGCGCGACAGAATGTGGATATACATATGACAACGCAAACGGTACCTTCACATACGACGAATCAAAATTAAGCGAAATCGGTTGTTTGACGTGCCGCTTGGCGGAAAGAATTTGGGGCAATTGCGAGGTTTCGGAAAACACCTTGCTGGAGAAAACAGATTCCCACAACAGAATAAAAATCCCGACCAATCCAGACAATGCGACATTGCTGTCATGGTTTGCACAAAATACGGGCACAGACAATATGAAAAACAGCTGTCTAAATACCGCATGCGGCAGCGGATTTGTTCCCGTACCAACCAACGACGGCAAAGGATTTACTTGTATTTCGGCGGTGAACATGGTCAATGGCAAAATGTGCCCTGAATCCGGCGGCTTCAAACGGGTCACGATTTTCAGTGATTTAGAGAACTGTTGCAGCAATAATGCTAATGATCGGGGCACAGTGCTGTCACCCAACCAATCAAACATTTGCTGTTTGACCAATCACACCGCAACAGTTATAGGATTGGACACCACAAACACAAACTATTTTGGCAACGAACAATATTCAAGCGGCCCGTCTTTATGTCTGCCCGACGGATATAACCAAACAAACACAAAACTTGTCGCTGCCTATAATGTTTTTGATAACACTATAGGTAACCAAAACAGGTATCTTGTTTGTCTGGGCAATATTACGGAAGGCACCGACGGCGAAAACGGCCCGAAATATCCAAAGTGTGACGGTGACTTTGTAATATATACACAGCTGGGGCAATATTATACACCAGATTATTCAATAAAAAATAATAACTCGACCTACAAAAGATCGGGCACGTTGCCGGTTACATATTACGAAAAGAAGACATCAATTGAAGAACAGCTGCAGTGCCCGTATGACGGCAAAAGCTGGGGCGACAAGATCAAATGCACATATAATGGATTGTATGACGCGGCACCAAATGGGTGGTTGGTGGACTATGTCAATGAAAATAGCGATACACAAAAAAATTAAAACGGAATTTATACCTATATATGCACGCCGGAAAAGTATTGACAAAGCATGCCATTTTGTCGTAATATTAGGAACATAAAGACACAAAAAACAAAAGGCACAAAAATGAAATTCAAAAAAGTATTGCCATATAAATTACGTCGCGTATTGCCGATATTGGGCTTTGCCGGCGCGACACTGGCCGGATGCAGCAAGAATGACGAACCCGCAATCCAACAACACGATACAGTTTATAATTGGGGACGATTTGATATATCGCAAGTATGGCCAACAGATAAAATTAACGCATCGGCTGATTCGGTTGAGGTTAGACGCGTTATTCTGCAGTTAAATGATTCACAATGGGGTTCCGATAAAGATGGGAAATATGGACTTGACGACCGTTGGATTTTGGATGAATATGTCAACCCAATTTGGAATAATATAAAGGAATCAAATCGCCATAAGGTAATGTTCAGGGGTGATGCATGGAATGTGAGCAAGCCCATAACTCCGGAAGATTGGAGAGCATTTGACAGCCTTGAAAATGTTTATGGAATATATCACAAATATTCCGACATTATCAAAGTTGGGAATATACAACATCAACATTAAAATTGAACAGATATAAAAAATCCGGCATTGCCGGATTTTTTTATTGCGAAAATAAACAAATATAGGCTACTATTTTTAGCATGAAGAATATAGGAACCGTTTTTTTATTTACTAATTTTATTATATTAACCAGCATAAATTGCTATGCCTCCACCGCGAACTGTGATGAAAATAATAATTGCGACGCAGGTTATTATTGTACCCAAACGGGTGGAGGAATATCCGGCATCACACAAAACATATGTCAAAAGTGCCCAGATCCATTTTCATCATCTAATTCAAGCTCAAATTCCACAAAAGAATCATGCTATTACGATTGCCCCAAAAACCTGATTATTAACGGGAATTTAGTAGGTACCATTTCTTATGACTCAAAGATTACAACTCAAGATGCAGCTAATAGCGAATGTAAAAAAAATGCAATTTTAACATGCGATAGCGGCTATCATGCAGAAAAAGATGCAACAGGGGAACAATTCTGCGAAAACAATATTCAATCATGTACATGTTCAGACCAACAAAATGCCACTGAATGTCAGAAAGAATATGACAATGGCTGGGGACAATGTACCCCAACAAAATGTAAACCAGGCTATGTTCTTATTAACAACTCTTGTATCAATAGTTCACAAGCCTGTAAAGGACTAAGTGGTTGTAATGGTGACATATCTGGGAATGCTTCAACTACCCCAACCGGGAAGACTGAATATAGCGGATGCACATGTACAGAACCTATAAAAGATTTTTCAAACGGTGAGGCCACGCGAACTTATAATCATGACCCGAGTAAAGACGGCGGCTGGTCAGATAATTACAAAATAGAAATTAATACTTGTGACGCGGGATATTGTAGAAACAAAGATAAAACTGCATGCACAGCGGCTCCACATGGGGAATACAGTCATCAATATGAAAAAGATTGCAATTCATGCCCATATGGGTCGACAACAAAGGAGACCATGGCCACAGATATAAAGGAATGCGTTTATATTCGCGGACCTAATGGTACAAAATTCTGTGACAACTCCGGTTGTTTTTACTTGCCTGCCCCACCGGAAACCAGTTACAACCAGGAAAATAAAAAATTTATCCGATACATAAACTAAAATAATTTAATCTGTTGTATTGCGTCTTGTATTGCGCGCATTTCGTCCGCGCTAAATTTCCCCAACACCCAATCGGCCGGATCGATTTTCAAATCTGTATCACGCGGATGTCCAATTCCAATTCTAATACGCCGATAATCACGGCCAACCGCGGCGTCAATTGACTTTATGCCGTTGTGCCCCGCACTGCCACCGCCAACCTTTTCACGCACAACGCCCAATTTCAAATCCATATCGTCGTGAATCACAATCAGGTTTTCCAGCGGCACCTTGTAAAACGTCATCTGTGCCAACACCGCCGCCCCGGATAAATTCATATATGTCGTCGGGCGAACAAATATAACACGCTGCCCATCTACATCCGCCCGCGCGGTCAGTGCATTTTTTTCACTTCGCCAATTGGCATCAGCACCGGCCATGTTTTCCACCGCCATAAACCCGACGTTGTGACGCGTCGACGCATATTCCGCCCCCGGATTGCCCAGCCCCACCACAACAACAGGTTTATTTTCTTGCATATAGTGCCCCCTTTTTTCTATTATAATATCATAGAAAGGAGCAAAATATGAAATTAAAATCAGCAGGTGTCATCGCCGCCCTTATCATGGCCGGCACGACAAATGCAAATGCCAATATTCTGTTCGATATTTACGCGGGCGCAACCGTCGGCGTGGGCGCCGAAACAATGTTCGCCGGACACGACAACGACACCACATCCGCCCAGGCGTATGGCGCCGTGATTGGATTGGACATTCCATTCGTGCGCGGCGAAATCGAATACAACTATCTGGACGGCAAGGATATTGACCTGCATCTGGGGATGGTGAGTGTTTATGCAAAAATGCCGACCCCAATGATTCAGCCGTATATCGGCGCCGGCATCGGTACGATATTTGACGGCAAAATCAAGGACGCGCACAACATTGACATTGACGCCGACATGGCGTATCAGGCAATGCTGGGCGTCACATTCAATCTGCCGATTATGCCGTTAAAAATCGACGCAGAGGCACGCGCCCTTTATATCCAGGACGTATATAAAATCGACGGCGCAACGCCGGACATGTTGCACTATGACGCGCGCGTGAAACTGCGCTACATATTCTAACGGTCCGAATAAAATAAAATCCGGGGGCGCCAACGCGCCCCTAATTAAAAGCTGGAATTGAAAAATGCTGACACTGATTGACGGAAACTCGTTATTATTTCGCGCCTATTACGGCGTGCACAGCCGCCTTACGCGCAGCGACGGGGTTCCAACCGGGGCCGTGTTCGGATTTTTCAATATGATATTGCCAATATTGGCGGCGGCAAAACCCGACGACGCGTTTGTATGCGTATTTGACGCGTCACGCATCACATTCCGCCAGGATATTTACCCGGCATATAAAATGAACCGGTCTGAAACACCGGCGGACCTTATCACCCAGGGCGTAATGATACGCGAAGGCATGGCCGCCGTGGGCATGCCGGTACTCTGTATCCCCGGGGTCGAGGCGGATGATGTAATCGCAACACTTGCGCATGAAAACTGTACACATACCGACGCAACCCGCATTATCACCAGCGACAAAGACCTGATGCAGTTGGTGTCGGACTGTGTCTATCTTTACGACGGGATGAAGGCACGCGATATACGTGCACCCGAGGTTATGGAAAAATTTGGCGTCACACCAGACCGTGTTGTCGATGTCCAAAGCCTGATGGGCGATTCGACCGACAATGTCCCGGGCGTCCCCGGCATCGGCCCGAAAAAAGCAGCCGAACTGATAAACCAGTTCGGGTCGCTGGATGCGCTATATGAGCACTTGGACGACATCCCAAATGAACGGACGCGAAACCTGCTGCGCGATAATCGCGAAATGGCCTACATATCAAAAAAACTGGTCACGCTCAAAAATGATGTCGATTTGTCCGGATTGCGCATTACGCCCTTTGTCTTTAATACGCCGGCCGCACTTGAATTTGTAAAGGTCAAGGTGGAGAGCAATTCCCTGGTTGCGAAAATCGAAAAACTGTTCCCGCTGGAAAAATATAATCCAGCCGCGCAGCCGGCGGCATTTCAATACCCGGCATCGGAATGCCCGGTTGATATTGCCACCACACTGGATACACCCCGCCCCGCCCCACGTGTCCAACAAATGACATATGAAACCATTACCACGGCCGACGCGCTGGACGCATTTTTGGGACGCGTAAAAAAGGTAATTGCATTTGATACGGAAACAACGGGCCTGGATCAAATGACGGACAAAATCGTCGGCATATCAATCGCGGCCGACGCGACGCACGGCGCGTATATTCCGATTAGACATATCGGCGGCAGCGACGATTTGTTCGCAACTAATGCAATCGCCCCAAATCAATTGCCAATTGAAACTGTTCGCGAAAAATTATGGCCCGTATTCACCAATCCCAACATAGTCAAAATCGGACATAATATGAAATACGATTTGCATATTATGGAAAACGAGGGCTGGGACACCGCCAAAATCGCACCGATTGATGATACAATGTTGCTGTCATACGCGCTGCACGGCTCCTTGCACGGACACGGGTTGGATGAACTGGCGTTAAAATACCTGGGGCATGAAAACATATCGTTTGTGTCCCTGTTTCCAAACACAACGCGTGACGCAGACCGGCGGTTTGATACATTGGCGATTGAGGCCGCATCGCCATACGCCGCCGAAGATGCAACCGTGTGCTTTGCGCTTTATGAACTGATGCGGCCGGAACTAAACGCGAATGAAAAATTACGCGATTTGTACGAGGGATGCGACTTGCCCTTGATGCCGATTTTAATGCGAATGGAACGCGCCGGCGTATTGGTGGACAAGCATGACCTGCAACAATTATCAAACGTGTTCCACGCACAATTAACAAAATTAGAACAGGAAATTTGGAACTTGGCCGGCCACGAATTTAATATCGGCAGCCCAAAGCAACTGGGGGCCGTACTGTTTGATGAACTGGGGCTGCCGGCGAATAAAAAGCGTTCGACCGATGCGGATACATTGAATGAACTGATTGACGCGCACCCGATTATCGAAAAGATTCTCAATTGGCGTTCAAACGCAAAACTGGCCGGGACATACGCGGACGCGTTGCCGCGCCAAATTGCCCATGACGGCAGAATTCACACCACCTATCTGCAGACCAGCACCAATACGGGCCGCCTGTCCAGCCGCAATCCCAATCTGCAAAACATCCCGATAAAGACCGATGTCGGCGAACAAATTCGAAAATGTTTTATTGCGCCGGCGGGCAAAATGCTGATATCGGCGGACTATTCCCAGATTCAATTGCGACTGCTGGCGGATGTTGCGGATGTTCAAACATTCCGTGAAACTTTTAAAGCCGGCACAGACATTCACGAACAAACCGCCCGCAAAATATTCGGCATTCCAGATAACGCCCCGGTACCAAAAGAACTGCGACGGGCCGCAAAAACGGTGAACTTTTCAATCATTTATGGAATATCTTCGTTTGGGCTGGCGACGCAACTGGGTGTGTCGCGTCAAGAAGCACAAGGCATCATCAATTCATATATGGCGGGATTGCATGAAATTAACGACTATATGGAACGGGTAAAGAAATTTGCAATTGAAAACGCGTGCGTATACACACCGTGGGGGCGCCGAATTGAATTGCCGGAAATAAAAAATCCGCATTTGCGTGCATATGCCCTGCGCGCCGCCATAAATGCCCCCATTCAGGGATTCGAGGCCGACCTGATGCGGCGTGCAATGATTGAAATTGACCGAAACATCATGCAGCCGAATGCCGACAAAATCCGCATGATTATGCAGGTGCATGATGAAATCATATTTGAATGTGATGCGGACATGGCCGCCGACTTTGCAAAGCAAATTGAATTTGCAATGGAAAATGTCGCCGTGTTGTCGGTGCCACTGGCGGCGGATTATGTAATCGGCCCGTATTGGGGGAAATAGCAAAACGCCGGCAAAACATGCCGGCGTTTTTTAACAATATATATCAGCAATATTTGCTTTTCGTAATCCTAAAATGTCTTCGGCCAAAATCATTTGGGAAATATTATCAAATAATTCACAATCGGCCGCGGACAGATTTTGAATTCGCGCATCCAATTTTGGCGTATATCCGTAATTAAATTCATTCTTAAGCACTGCGCCCGCATCGCGTATCATATTTTTTATGACGTACGAGATTCCAAATTCTCTCAAATCGTAGGCTCCGAAAAAGCCAAATAAATTCGCATCAAAACCAAATTGCCTTATTAACTGCCATGCCATTGCACCATTTATAAATGCGCCCACCTTGACATTGGACATCATTTTCTGGGCGTCCAACATTTTCCAGCCGCGATCCCAATATTCACAAATCCAGTGATCTTCATAAAAACCGGCCATAAAATAAGTTGCAAATCCACATCGGCAACGTGCGGCGATTCCCTTTGCACGCATTATCCCAACGCACGCCAGGCTAAAACTGCGGCAATTTCCAAATGCAAAGCAAGTCCCCCCTCCCCCGCTTACCGCGCGTTCAAAATCACGCGCCGTGGCCAAAACCGGCCAGTTTTCAGCGTTAAAATTAAACTTGCATTCGCACGGGTGAATTATTTTTTTCGAACACCGGCCATAATTTCATTGGGCGAATTTCCAAACAAGGCCGCAAAAGATTTTGATATTTTCGATGTTTCAGACTGTTTAGAATAAAAACTTTGCAAATCAACTTTTTTCATTATTACAGCAAACTTATTCAAATCTACATCAAATACTATAACATAATTGAAGTGAAATTGATATAAAAAGTTTTAGCGCATTATACTATTGCCGCAAATATTCCCGCAGATGTTCGCGGGTCGCCGTTTCGTAAATATTTTTCAGCTCTTTAAATTTCTTATTTAATTCACTGGGTACCGGGTGGAATATGTCAAGAAATCTATAATTACCGAATGTCAGGTATATATTGGCAATTTTATGAAACTGATACGAATAGTGAATGTTTTTACAAGCAATCCATTTTTCTACATTCTTTCTAAAATCATTGTCTTGGCGATTATATTCACAATATTCCGTCACAGTATCCATAATTTCAGATATATAATCCGGGCGCCGCATCAATGCAGAAATTCCAAATAAAATTGCGTCAAACATCTCTTTTCTATTGCGTGGCGTATGCTGACACAATAACTCCGAAGCATATGCGGTCATTTCTTCAATTGCGCATAGCATTGAAATCTCGTAATAATTATTGGCACCCCACGGCAATTCATATCCATATTTAAAATTCATAAAATGTTTGGTTTCATGCGCAATTATTTGCGCTTCATCGGCATGTGATAATTTTTTATATATAACATCATCTGGTTTTAAATCTAGATTTGCAGAAATAATATATCTATAAACAGTGATATAAGATTTGTACACATGCGCACGCCCCAGGGTTATAGTGCCATGCCTAAAAACATCAACATTATGCTTGTTTATCAGGACATTTCTATATTCAATTCTGACATTAGTAATCGGCGCCAGATTGCCTGTCCTGGAAAAAATTAACAAAAATCTTTTAACTATACTGAACATTTATAAATATATTGTGTTAGCACCAATTATTGCACAAATGAAAATGACATCAATATTTATATGCCTTATTTATTCGTTGTGCATTTTTTCCTAATATTATAATATATTCTTTCGTAAAAACTGCCGAGTGAAATAATGAAAACATATTTGATAATGTTCCGACGAGCTTGGGTCTTTATGGATGGCGTACGCGGTTTGTATTCGGGGAATAAAAAAATCCACTTTTGTGGATTCTTTTATTTCAAATTTTGCAAAAGCACTTTTAGTTTTTCACGTACTGAATTCTCATAAATTCCTTTGAAAACCTCAAATCTTTTTTGAACTTTATGCGGCATGTGGTTATTAACATCTATTATATGATAATCGCCAAATGTTAAAAAATAATCAATAATTTTATAAAACTGATTTGAATAATTAACCTGCTTTTGAGCAATCATTGCGTTCAGTTTTTTCTTGGTGTCATATTTTAGATAATTAAAATTCATCAAACATGAATGTTCATGTAAATAATCCGGCACTTCCATCACATTCCCCAGGCTTTCAAAAAACACATCAAAGGCTTCCCCAAGACTTTTTGGCGCAGCACCCAATAAATGCCCCGCAGAAAATGCAGACACCTCCTCCAATCCAGCCTGTAATGCCAATTCATAACTACTTGTTATTTTATGCGCTATATAATTATTAAGCACCGCATTTTTAATATGCTTTTTTTCGTGTTCAATTACTTGTTTTTCATCAAAGTCTATAATTTCATTAAAAAAGCCTTTATAAATAGATGGCACATCATCTGATATTAAATAATTAAAAATCTTAATTATATTAGCAGAGGTTTCGCCGCCTTTGATTGCATCTTTTCCACGTAAATATTTATCAATACGACCCCAAGCAATTACGACATCCTGATATATGATTTTTACATCATCAACGGACGCGACAGGTGATTTATAAACATGTTTTATTAAAAATTTTTCATAAAAATTGAACATTATATACCTTTTTTCACAACTATACTGACAATGTATTAACACAAAAATAAAACATTGTCAACATATTTTAATAAAAATACCAAAAATTTATAATTTTTGCGGGGCGAGGCTGGTCCCTTGGTCATAAATGACCTGCGGGGCACTCCTAACACATCGCCCGCAATTGCTTGGCTATGCTACTCGTAGTCGGACTCTCACCTCGGTTCTCGTCCGGGGCCGCACACAAATAAAAAAACATCCGCGCCAAAGCGCGGGTGTTTTTTATTCTGGTGGCCCTGGTCGGACTCGAACCGACACTCCTTGCAGAACTTGATTTTGAGTCAAGCGCGTCTACCAATTCCGCCACGGGGCCATGACGCAAAGGCGAATTATTTCGCCGCCTTTTTCGCCTCAACCTTTTTAACCAAGCGTGCACTGCGTGTTGCCTTGTGCACAGGCTTTTTGGCGGGTGCCGCTGCCTTGCCTACCTTCTTTTCAATGGCCTTTTTAATTGCGGCCATTTCTTCGGTCAGGCGGGATACCGGTTTCGCCATAACATATCCATCCAAACCACCGTGCTTGGTCAATGTACGCAAACCCGCGGTCGAAATACGCAGCGAGAAATCGCGACCCAAAATATCACTGTGGAACTTTAATTTTTGCAAATTCGGCAAGAATGTACGCTTTGTATGGCGCATAGAGTGGGAAACGTTCATCCCGACTTCTGTTTTCTTACCTGTTACTTTACATACACGTGGCATAGTAATAATCCTTTTAACTCGGCATAATTTATAATAAAAAACATAAAAAGTCAAGCGCTGTTTTTACATTTTAATTATGCCGGTTGATGCGGCGCCGCAAGCAGGTCGCTAACCACCTTGACCGGTGAAAAAGTTGTAGGCGGCACTTCAACAAAAATCGTATTCCAATTTGCCATTGCGCCGTTCCACAGACCGGGCCTTTCCATTGCGCGCAGCGGGTGCCCGTTTTTCGATTTTTCCGATATAAATCCGGTATTTTCATCAATATATTTCGTCAAATCAAACTTATCGCCATTGATATTGCGTACCGCGCAAACCAAATCAACCGGATTAAAATGTGATGCACCACCCATTATACCCCGCGCGGCGGGGGCAATCTGACTGGATTCCACAATTTGGGGCGACGTCAATCCGTCTGCGCCGCGCACCATAAACGGGCCGCCGCCCGGCGCGCCGGTGTTTTGCACAACACCGCACACACGCGTCGGTCGGTTCAGTATCATTCGGATTTGCGCCACATCAAAATCAGACGCACCGCGCACGCACAATGTGTTTGATATAAATTCACGAATTTCATGCAGCGTTGCCGCATCCGCATTGTCCAACCGGGACAGATAATCAAAAATCTTTGCCTGAACCTGAACCAAGACACCGGCCAGCGCACGTTTATATTCAATGGTGTCGGCGCGAAAATGTTCGGCGCAAACATTATCAATATTCTTTACGAAAATAATATCCGCATCAATATCATTCAAATTTTCAATTAGTGCACCATGCCCCGCCGGCCGAAACAGCAATGAACCGTCATCCGTTCTAAACGGTGTATTATCGGGCGCCGCGGCAATTGTGTCCGTCTTGGCCATTTGTTCCGACATTGTTATGTCGTACTTGACACCAAACCGCGCGGCATATTCATCAACCAATTGCGCAAACAATTTTTCAAACGCAGACCTATGTTCGGGCGACACGGTGAAATGTATGCGCACCGTATTGTCGCCGGATACGGCATATTCGGCACCCTCGCCCAGATGTTCGGCGGCGGCGGTACGCGCGCCCGCACCCGTACTATGAAACTTTATCAATCCCTTTGGACAATTGCCGTAGTTTAAGCCGTTCGCCCCGGTTATCGCAGCGATAATATCATGCGCCGTGGCCGACGGGGATAAAAATTTTTTCAAATCCTCGTAAAATGCGAACCGTTCAATATTCTGCAGAACCTTTTCCACAACCGGGTTCTTGTCGTCAGACGACAAAAATTCAAACAAGTCCTTGAACATGCGTGTGGCCGCGCCGGATGCCGGAACAAATTTCACAATCGTGTGCGTTCGACGATATGCGTCATAGGTATCGGCCGCCGCCCGGCGTGCCGCGTCATCCAATTGCACAATGCCGCAACCGACCGATGCTGGTGCGACAATATCCGCATACGGAAAGCCCTGTGCAAAATCCGCCATTTGCTTTTCCGCATCCGCCACGGACAGTCCATGTTGTACAATTTGTTCAATATCGCGTTCTGAAAATGATGTCATTTCACGGTCCCCTTCTTCGTGACAAATGGTAATATAAAAAAGCGCACCATGCAATAAAGTTTGGCGGCTTTGATTCCTGTGTCTTGAAGAATTCTAAAATGATATTATATATACAGAAAATAACAAAGGTGACCATTATGAACCCAGAAGAAATGCAAGAAACCCCGGAACAGGCAATTGCCAAATACACCACCGATTTCACAAAACTGGCGGCGGACGGCAAACTGGATCCGGTAATCGGCCGTGACGAAGAAATTCGCCGCACAATCCAGGTATTAAGCAGACGCACAAAAAACAACCCTGTTCTTATCGGAAACCCAGGTGTCGGTAAAACCGCAATTGTCGAAGGGCTGGCATCACGCATAGTATCGGGCGATGTGCCGGAAAATCTGTTGAATAAAAAACTGCTGTCGCTGGATATGGGCGCGCTTATGGCGGGTGCGATGTTCCGCGGCCAATTTGAAGGACGGCTAAAGGCGATACTGAAAGCCGTAAAAGATTCCGACGGCCAGATTATTTTATTCATTGATGAACTGCACACCATGGTCGGCGCCGGCAAAGGCGAAGGTTCCATGGATGCGGGAAATTTGTTGAAACCAATGCTGGCGCGCGGCGAACTGCACTGCATGGGCGCGACAACATTGGACGAATACCGCCAGTATATTGAAAAGGACCCGGCGCTGGCACGTCGTTTTCAACCGGTGTATGTCGATGAACCGACGGTTGACGACACAATATCCATTCTGCGCGGTCTAAAGGAAAAATACGAAGGACATCACGGTGTTCGCATTGCCGACGCGGCATTGGTATCGGCGGTAAAACTGTCAAACCGTTATATCACCGACCGCTTTTTACCGGACAAGGCAATCGATTTAATTGATGAGGCCGCTGCGCGTGTTCGCATAGAGGTTGCATCAAAACCGGAAAAACTGGATGAAATCGACCGCCACCTGATGCAATTGAAAATAGAACAACAGGCATTGAAAAAAGAAAAGGACGAAGAATCTAAAAAGCGCCTGAAAGAATTGGAAGGCATTATAAAAGAAACCGAGGCAGAATCAAAAAAACTGACCGCCGAATGGCAGGCCGAACAACAAAAAATGCGCGGACTGTCGGACGCAATGGCCGCCCTGGACGCCGCCAAAGCCGAGGTTGCCAGTGCGACCCGCGCCGGCGACTATGAAAAGGCGTCCGCCCTGCAGTATGGCAAGATTCCGGAACTGGAAGAAAAAATTCGCACCATGAACGCGGATGCACGCGAATACAAAACCGTGCTGCCCGAACATATTGCGACGGTTGTCAGTAAATGGACCGGCGTCCCGGCCGACAGATTAAGTGTCGAAGAACAATCAAAACTGCTGAATATCGAAGACAAACTGCGCGAACGCGTTGTCGGCCAAGATTTGGCACTGCAGGTGGTTGCCCGCGCAATTCGCCGTTCGCGTGCGGGGTTGTCCGATCCGCGTCGTCCGGCCGGCAGTTTTATGTTCCTGGGGCCGACCGGCGTCGGCAAGACCGAGGTTGCAAAGGCCCTGGCCGAATATCTGTTTAATGACGACACGGCCATGACCCGAATTGACATGAGTGAATATATGGAACCACATTCGGTTTCACGCCTGATTGGCAGTCCCCCGGGATATGTCGGATATGAACAAGGCGGCGTTTTAACCGAAAGCGTGCGTCGTCGCCCGTACCAGGTTTTGCTGTTTGATGAAATAGAAAAGGCAAACCCGGATGTGTTCAACGTATTCCTGCAGATTTTGGACGACGGCAGACTAACCGACGGCCAGGGACATGTCGTGAACTTTACCAACACAATTATTATCATGACCAGCAACCTGCCCGACATGGAAGCGGTAAAGAAACATTTCCGTCCGGAATTTATCAACCGAATTGATGAAATCGTATTCTTTAACCCGTTGGGCAAGGATGTGATGGCCGGCATTGTAAAGATTCAATTGCGGAATCTGGAAAAGCGTCTGGCCGAGCGCCGCATAGAACTAAATGTGACGGACAAGGCGATAAAATGGCTGGGCGACAACGGATACGACCCGGTATTCGGTGCGCGACCACTGAAACGTCTTATCACAAACGCGGTCGAAGATAAAATTGCAGACCTGATACTGTCGGGCACAATCGGCGAAGGCGCCACAGTCTATGTTGATGTCAAAGGCAAAGACCTGACGGTGGGATAATCCCGGCAAGAACAACAAAACGCGGGTTAGCAAACCCGCGTTTTTATTTTAACGGCGCATTACCTGCCGTATAAATGTTTTTTTACATTGCTCAATCTAAAGAGCTTATTGGATGCGTTTTCATACTGTTGCGACATCAATGTGGTAAAATGACCGTTGCTAAATCGTAATTTAATCCCATAACTTTCTTCGCTAATGCCGTCTATATATGCGCTGGTTGATTTGAAATCCTGCTCGTCCAGATTGGTGTCAAACAATCGCCACTGCCAAGGTCCCATCGGGGCCATTTCATTACCGTCGCGCCCACGCACCCCCAAAATTTTGCCATTCATAAAAACCTTGAACGATGTGTTATAATGGGATTGAATTATTCTTTGGCCATTAACATAAACATCGTTATAAAAGATTCCAGACGCCGATTCCGTGCTTTTTATTGTCACATTTAAATCAGTGACATCAGATGTTTGGTTCGCGCGAGCTTCTTTTTTATATTCAGTTGCCGGAACCGCCTTATCCAATTGTGCCGGCAATGCCGCCAAAGGATATGTGGCGCACATTCCATTTGGCTTTATAATAACGGTTTCCGTCAATTTGGCCAACGCATTTATTGCCACAGCCGAATATGGCGCATCAACTGATTCACGTGTCCAAGTATGATTTTTGCACCATATGCGCAGCATTGATCTGGCGTCAATTTTTTCATACCCAAACAATTCATGATTTTTTGCAATATAAGAAACACGGGCAAAGCCCCCGGCCAGTGATTTGATCACTTCGCTATTTTCACAATCAATCACATACAGTTTTGTACCAAAATTGCCATGCACGCGAACAACCGCAAAACCGCTTAAAACATCAAACAAAACAACTTCGGGCGAATATATGCCACAACGTATCATAAGCTTCTTTTCTTTGACACCATGACGCCAAACCAATTCATAAGCACCGCTCGGCAATTTTGGGGCAAATAAATGCACTCCGGCAATTTGCTTTTCCGTGGCAAAACCCGCCAGTTCTTTTTGTTTGGCAATTATTGTGTCATCCGGCTTCTTAAACAACTTTTTCGGTTGCGACGCGGGTTGTATAATTTTATCACGGTTCTTTTTCTTAATCCGCCGTTCAGCGCGTTCTTTATGAAGATTCTTAAACTCGCCGTTTTCATAGAAATACTTTTCAGGGGCTTTGACCGCCAACGCCGTCATTAAATCAACCGGGGGCTGTTCACCCGCCGCATTGTATTTTTTTAGTAAATTTTCCAAATATGCCAAACCGCAATCAATATAAGGTTTTCTTTGCTTTCGCGACACCTCGCTGGCATATTTTTTTATATTGAACTCGCCGTTTTCATCATATGAATATTTTTCTGGTTTTCGCAATACCAGTTCCTTGCCCAAGCCCTGTGGCACCTTCTTGCCGGACTTTATCAACTCACGGACTTTTTTCTCTAAAACGTCCAATGACATCTGCGAATATGGTTTAGCATTTTTGCGTTGCCCATGTTTACACAGCGGACCATTGGGGCCAAATTGATCCGATGCCTTAACAGATAACCAATATAATAAATCTGCAGGAATGGGTTTGCCGGCGGCACGCAATTGATAATAATTTACAATTAAAGTATTTCTTGATTTTTCGCTGTACGGCAGTTCTGGTCTTGGCATATCATATGCTCCTTTATGCTATATGCGCACCCCGCCCCTCTCCCGACGCAAAAAATTATTTTGTATTTTTAGTCTTCTTGGTCTCTTTTTTTTCACTCATTTTAAATTGAATATCGCGCAACTTTTTATATTCGCCGCCAATCGCAACCAATTCCGCGTCGGTGCCGCGTTCAATAATACGGCCGTCCTTTATCACGCATATAATATCGGCATCCAAAATTGTGGACAATCTGTGCGCAATAACAAATGTTGTACGCCCGCGCATCAGGTCTTTCAACGCCGATTGAATCAATTTCTCGCTCTGGGTATCCAGGGCGCTGGTCGCCTCGTCCAGCAACAATATCGGCGCGTCTTTTAATATCGCGCGCGCAATTGCAATGCGTTGTTTCTGCCCCCCTGACAACAGGGCCCCGCCCTCGCCCACACAGGTGTCATATCCGCACGGGAACTTGGATATAAAATCGTGTGCATTCGCGGCGCGCGCGGCGGCAATAACCTGATCGCGCGTTGCGTTCGGCAGACCGTATTTTATATTTTCCTCTATCGTGGCGTTAAACAGAAATACATCCTGGGAAACCTCTGCAATATTATTGCGCAACGATTCCAATGTGAATTTCCGTATATCCGTGTCATTGATTTTGACATGCCCATGCTGCGGTTCATAAAAGCGTTCCAGCAAATTGAACATTGTTGTTTTTCCGCCGCCCGACGGCCCAACCAACGCACAGATTTTCCCGGCAGGCACATCCAAATTTATGTCCCGCAACACGGGTTCACCCGGATTGTATTCAAAGTCAACATTTTCAAACGCAACCGACATCGGCTCCGATTCCAACGCCTTGGCATTCGGCGTGTCTTGAATGGACGGCTTGCTGTCCAGGAAATTAAACAACACCTCTGCCGCGAGCAGCCCGTGCTGTATCGTGTCGCCGGTACCGGTGACGCTTTTGACCGGGCGGTACGCCGCACTCAACGCCAACAGGAACCCGACAAAATTGCCCAGTGTCATCATATCATTAGATATCAGCAGCCCGCCCACAATCATTGCCAAGCATAATCCGATTGAAATCATCAGTTCCAGCAGCGGTGAACGCAACGCGCCAATTTTCGTACTTTTCAGCGAATTTGCAACAGACGAATTCAATATACAGTTGAATTTTTCCGTCTCGCTTTCTTCGTTGGCGAATGCCTGAATTGTCTTTATGCCATGCAGTGTTTGGTTCAAATGCTGCGATACATTGTTCGCAATGCCAAACGATTCACGCGACAGGCGCCGCTTTAACCGCATAATCAACAATGTCGGAATCATAATCGCCGGTGCCAAGAACAGAAGAAGTATGCACAACTGTGGCGCGAACCAGACCATCAATCCCAATGAAATCAAGATTGTCGCGACATTTTGAATCAACCGCACAATTGTCCCCGTCACCAAGTTTAAAACAGCCGCGGCCTGAACCCCGAAATAATTCAGGCATTTGCCAATCCCGTCACCATAAAATGTAGATATGTTCATACGGACAACATGCCGGTAAATGCGTCGTTGCAAATTTGCACTGGCCAAAAGCCCCGCCTTTGCCATGGCCAGAGTCTTTATAAATGTGCAAATTCCCTTGGCCCCATATACGGCAATAATCTGCAGGCCGATAATGTACAGTGAATCCATATTCTTGGCGATAAAGGTTTCATCAACAATGCGCTTTGCAATTGTGATTGCGTACCCTTCGGCCGATGCGGCGGCAACCGTAAATATAATACCCGCCGCCAGCCATTTCCAATACGGCAAGCCAATTTCACGCCACACACGCAAATACAGCGACCATTTTATCGGCTGATTATTTTTATCACCACGAATTATCTTTTTTATCTTTTTTAACATATATTCCCTTTTACATTATCTGATAAACCATTATGGCCGCCAGCGGTCGTGCATCCATAAATATTCGTCCGGCGCATCCAAAATCGCACGCGACATTACATCATTTACCATCTGCATTCCGCGCATTTCATCCGTCGCCGCATCGCCGTCGCGCGGGACATTTACAATGCCGTCAAACACGATTTCATGCTTTGCGCCACGCGTACGCCGCACATGCCCCACCACCACAGGCAAATTGAATTTGCGCGCCAATTGCGCGATTCCGGGCGATGTGCGCGCCGGATGCCCCATAAAATTCAAATACGGCGCACCGGACGGACGCTGATCGGAATTGATGTTCAAAATGTCGCCGTTGCGCAGCGCGCGCACCATTGGAATCGCATTTCCGACCGGAATAAAGTGCAAATCCCGCGCCTGCCCCAGGCCATAACTTTCCAAAATAACATCATTGGTCAGCGGATTGCTGGGGTACTTGTATGTGACACCGATGCGCGGCCCACGCCCCAAAAACGGCAATGCCATTAATGCCATAAATCCCAAATGCGGCATCGCAATTAAAAATTGCGGCAAATCTTTCACCATATCCCAATTTTTAACCGTGACCAGGCGCCCCATATTGCGGCGATATGTTCCGTACTTTAGCCCCTCGGCAAAGGTGCGGCCCCAGTTGTTCCAAATTTTGCGAATAAATTCAGGGTTATTGTTTTCCGGCATTACCTGGGCCAGGTTTTCTGAAATAATCTGCTGGCGGCGTGCGCTTTTGGGGCCAAAGTGTTCCAGAATGCGTCCCCCCATCCACGACAAAACCGACAACGGCACCAGCCGCAGCAGCCATGACGCCATACGATACCCCAGCAGTTCCGCCGGATGCTGAACCCAGCGCTTTTTCCATTTTCGTGCCTTGTTTCCGTAATACTGGCGCCACGGGCGCACAAACGCATAAATCGCCAGCCCCAAATACAGCGCAAAAATCGGCAGCAAATACAACGAATTTATATCAAATATCGCCGTCACCAGCAAATAGAGCAGGAAACCCCATGTCATTATGCGCGCGGGCTTTATATCCTTGGCCGTACAAATCCACAGGCACAAAAACATACCAAGTGTTATCATCACAATCCTTTTGTGTGGATTAAGTATAGATTACGCATGGCCCACAGTCAAGTTTATTAAATGAAAGCCGAACGCATCGGCGTGGGATTTATTGTAAATTTTTACATTGACATATTGATTGATTCTGTATAAAATGCGTTGAATTTCCGAAAAGGGAATGCAAAGTTTTGGGGTCATAGCTCAGTTGGTAGAGCACCTGCTTTGCAAGCAGGGGGTCGTCAGTTCGAGTCTGATTGGCTCCACCAAGATAACAAAGAATAAAAGCGTTAAAGGGGGTGAATAACCTATGGTAAAAGTTCTGGTTCGCGACAACAATGTCGAACAGGCACTGCGTGTTGCAAAGCGCAAGTCTCAAAAAGAAGGCCTGTACCGCGAAATGAAGGAACGTCAGCGTTATGAAAAGCCGACAACTAAACGCAAGCGTTTGAAAGAAGAAGCCGTACGCAACGAAAAGAAGCGTCAATCCAAACAAAGAATGGTATTTGGCTTCTAAAAAAATCACAAAAAATCCCGCGATTGCGGGATTTTTTATTACACTGCAACCGGCAAATAACCTTTGCAAATAAAATTCATCGTGTTATAATACCTATGCCGTCGGGTGTTCTGACGGCGGGTTCTGAATAAACCCATAGCAAGTTGTTCCTATTATAAAGGAATGTAAAAACCTCCAACATTGGTTGGGGGCCGCGATATATATAAATAAGCGGGGCTATCTTGCTATAGTTTATTCAACCCCAACCGCATAAATTTTGCGGTTGTTTTTATTTCATAAGAGGATAGTTTATGCAACCGAAATCACCACAATTTCAATTCCCGGAACCAAAGCCATTAACGAAAGAGCAATTGCTGGATAGACTGTTAGACTTGTATTATCAAATCAGCCAATTGTACCATAAACTAAAGCCAATATTGGAACCGGAAATAGAACTGCAAAAATTGCGGGTTGCGCGCGAATATAAAAGGAAAATAAAACTTGATGCCGAACGCGAACGACGCGAGCAAATGCTTGACGCGGAATACGAACGAAATATGCAAGTAAAAAAGCAAAAGAAGAAATAATAAGAATTATGGCTGGAGGTTCACAACTACTACAACTATAGTGCCGCTTATTCAGATATATCGCAGCCCCCCAACCAAACACAATGCCAATTTCGGAAATCCGATAATATAATTATTATATCATTATAAAAAATAAACTGCAAACTATCGAATAATCATCGGGCGGCGAAACCCCAGTTTTTTTAATTCGTTGTCGCGCCGTTTGCGTTCCATATCCGCCAGTTGCCGGAATTCCCAGTGGATTTCGGTAATGCGGGAATTTGTTTCAATAAACAGGTTTGCAATTTCCGCGCGTGTTAATGGTTTTGATTGCATGGTAAAATCTCCGTATTAAAAAACCACCGGATAAATCCAAGTGGCTGGAGGTTAGCTACTATAATCATCTACAGTGCTGTTTATTTATATATATCACAGCCCCCCAGCCTTTATAAACTGGGATTTCTATTTCTAAATTTGAAATAGGATGATTAGGGGTAGCTACACCCCGCCGTCGGAACACCCGGCGGCATATGTATTATAACACTATGAATTTTATTTGCAAAGGTTATTTGTCACCGGCCGGGGCGCCCGCCGCGCCACCGTTTCCACCCGGCAGCCCCAGTTCATCCAGCGCCTTGCGCATACCGTGCAGGTATTCGGCCGTGTCCGCCGGCGACAATATATCCAGCAATTTCAACAACGCACCCGCATGGTGCATTTCATCGTTCGTTATGTCGGTCAGGACTATTCTAACCTGCTGATTATCGGTTGATTCCATTATTTGCTGATATATCTGAATTGCCTCAAATTCGGACGCAATGCCAAATTTTATTGCGCGTAAAATTTCCGTCCGGCCTAATTTCCGTTCGGGTGAAAATATTGCATGAATACTGTCAAATCGTGGCATGATTCCCCCTGTCTGTTATATTTCAACGACAATTATACCCCATCCGCCCCACCCCGCGTCATAGGACAGTATTGATAAAAAAATCCCCACATTCGCGGGGATTTCTCATCATATCAAATGCGCAATTATTTCAACGCTTCGATAATCTGGGCATACGGGATTGCACCCGGGAACGCCTGTTCGTTGATAATCAGGAACGGTGTGCCGCTGATATCAAACTGCTGTGCGGTTTCACGAACATTTTTCAATTCGCGCGCAACAACTTCGCCTTCCATGTCCTTGGTCAACTGGTCGGTATCCAGACCCGCTTCCTTGGCCAGTTTCATAACATTCGCCTGAACCTTTTCCGCAATCTTGGACTGATCTTTCAAATCATCCTGGGAATAATAATTACGGTTCATCAGCATTTTAACCAATTCCGCAGACTTTTCCGGACTCTGCAGTTTCGCAGCGATAACCGCGCGCGCCGGCGCATCAGACAACGGCCCGTGGATAGAGAAGTTCTTTACCACAATGCGAACATCGTCGCGGTCGGCCAGTACGCGTTCCAGTTCACCGTGTACGCGGCGGCAATACGGGCAAGAGAAATCTGTCCAAACAAAGATTGTTTTCTTTGCATCCGCCTTGCCCATAATCGGGGCATCGGCAATCATTTTATCGGCTTTGTTGCGAACATAGGAACGAATTGCCTTGTTCTTTTCGGCATTCGCCTTTTCCTGCATGCCGTTGACCATATCCTGGATGATTTCCGGATTGACATCCGTCAGATAGTACGGAATCACCAAACGGGAAACCGAACCCGCAACCAAGATAATCGCAACAATGCTTATTACCTTCTTCGCAATGATAGAACCGGCCGTCGGCTTTTTCGCGTCCCCTTTCAGCAGCATGCCGCCAAACAGGAACAGAGCAATACCCAAAACCAGAACCAATATTGTCCAAGTCATATTTTTCTCCTTTCTGTTGAACAAGGTTTAGGATATAAAAAATATCCTCCCAGTGCAAGGAATAAATCTTTAATTTTATTTAATCAATATCCGGCGCGCGATTGGGACATCAACACCCTGGGATTCGCATACATGCGATATAAAACGCATCGTTATATCCGGATTTAGCGGCAATTTATAAACCTTGTCCAAATATGGGGCGGCACAATTGTCGCACACCGCGCGACCCGTACGCGGCGACAAATAATTCAAATTTTCACTTTCCCCGCACGACGCACACCGTGACAAGTCCAGTGCATACCCCAATTCGCGCAAAAAATTTATTTCCCAACGCAGATACGCGTCCCCGGCCCCCGACGGCACCGACAATTCATGCAAAAATTCAAGTGTTTCATCATAAAGGGATGAATACCCTTCCCGTTCGGGCAATAATGCCGAAATCAACGCAAATGCCGAATTCATTTGCGCCAGTTTTTTCCCGTCAATCATCAGCACCGCGGCCAGATTTTTTTCCGCCTCCCAATGAAAGGTGCCAAGTTGCGTATCCAGCCGCGCGTTCCATGTGGCAATCCCCACCTGCCCCACCAGCGGGATGTTTTTCTTTGCAATCTGGGCGGCGCGCATCACGCCGCACATAACGCCAAAATCGCGGGTAAATACGCGCGCCACCGCATCACGTTCGCCAATTGGGCGCAAATCAATCAAAATTCCAGCCGATTCCAATTTCATGTCGGAGGTTATTATAGTGCATACAATTACAAAAGTTTATTGAAAAAATCCCCCGTTCGGGGGATTGGTTATTTATTGGTCAACTGCAATTCAATACGGCGATTTTTCTGCAGGGCATCCGGACTGTTGCCCAGTTCCACCGGGTGCATGTCGCCAAACCCACTGGGCAACAGGCGCCGCCGCGAAACGCCCGCCTCTGCCAGGGCATCAACCACCGCCGTCGCACGCAGCAGCGACAGTTCCGTGTTATTTTTATACCCGCGCGTTCCCGGCACAACCGGTTGCTTGTCCGTATGGCCGTCCACACGAATAATCCAATTTACATCGGACGGAATCTTTGCCTCCAGCCCCTTTATGACACCGGCAATCGCGCGCAATTGGTTTTTACCCTCCAGCGACAATGTGTATGAACCACTGGGGAACAAAATATCACTGGACACGATAAAGCGGTCGCCGTCGGGCTGGATTGTCGTGCGATCCCCCAGCGCCAGTTTTATCGCCTTGTAAAATTCCGACTGATATTGTGCAACGGCGTTTAATTCCGCGACCTTGTCCGCTAGTGCCTTGTTCAGGCGCGTTGACATTTCAACATACTGAATTTCCTTGGCATTGGCCTTTTCTTCGGCCGCATCCAGCGATGCCTGCAGTTTGGCCAACTGTTCCTGAAGCGACATGCGCTGTGCCTCCATTTCGGATTGCAATGCGCGCCGTTCCTGTTCCAGTTCGGTCGCCTTTTGCTTGTCCAGGTTTGCCTGATTCAACTGCTGGCTTAATTCGGCAACCATTTTCTGCATGTCCTGGCCCTGGGCCTGCAATTCCATAACCTTGGATTCATATGCCGTCACCAAATCCTCGATACTTAAATCAATTTCTTCCAATTCGGTGGTTAATTCCGCATTGCTGTTTTCCAGATTTTCCAATTCCGCCCGCGCCAGTATCAGCAGTCGTTTCGCCTCCTGCTCGTCCGCGGTCATCTGCTGGATTGTCTGTGCCTGTTCGGCATTGGCCTGCTTTAACTGGGCGACGGTTTTGATGCCGCTGCTCTTGTTAAAAACGCTGGTGGTTGTCCACAAAAACACGAACACAATCAGCAAAAATATCAATATGATAACCAGATTTGAAAACAAATCAACAAAGCCCGGCCAGGCATTGGTCTGATTGCGAAATCTAATGTTCATCATGTTTTTTCCTCTCTCTCTTTATTTCCCGGGGTCAGTCCAATTCGGAAAACACCCTTTCTAAATTCTTCACACTGTTATCCAGATTGCGCGCCGCCTGATTTATTTGCGGTATTATTTCAATCGGCGTGGTGGGCGCCGCCGCGCGCGTGTGCGCCGCCAAATAATCCTCTAACTCGCGGAAAATCGCGTTTTGCGCAAACTGCACCTGCAGCCCCAGAAACCCGATTGTCAAACTGCCCCCCAGCCCCAGCAGCGAACTGGTGAACGCGGTTGACATCCCGCCCAGTGGTCGCGCCAAGCCCGCCTGCATCGCCAGCAGTACGGATTCATTTTCAAAATCAAGACCGGCGATTAAATCCGCAAACCCGCCAACGGTCATAATCAGCCCCCAGAACGTCCCCAGCAGGCCCAAAAATATCAATGTATTTGTGATATAGCGCACGGATTCGCGTGAATCTTCGAACCGAACCAGAATCATGTCCAGCATTCCGTTCAATGTTGCGGCGGAAATCTGGCGCGGGCGTGCGCGCAGCATCATCGCCACCGGGCGCAGCAGACGCGGCGGCAAATCCGCCGTACGCCGCCCGGACAAATATAACGACAGCCACCGGTATTCCGGCAACAGTCGAAACATTTCAACAAAACACAGCCCGACCCCAAACAAAGTCGTGCCGATTATTATTCCATTAAGTATGATGTTTGATGTCGCAATATTCAGAAACGGCCGATAAAACAAAATGACCCCGGCCGCCAAAACCGCGGCAAACAGCGTCATTATATTAAGATTTCTGTGAAACTGATGCGTCATAAAATCTCTCTTGTTATTAAATGATAATAAATTTCCCCCGCCCAAGTCAATAGGGATTATTCAAATCAAAAAAAACTTGCTTTTATTAAAAAAATAGACATAATTGTCTGGTTCCTGCTGATGACATGGGGTCATCGGCTGCATAAACCAGAGGAAATAAAATGGCTTATTACGAAAGCGTCTTGGTTTTCCGCCAGGACTTGACCGAACCGCAGGTTAAAGAAAAAGCGGCTAAATTTACCGAAATTATTAAAGAGCTGGGCGGCGATGTAAAATCCACAGAATTCTGGGGATTGAAAAATCTGGCGTATATCATCCGCAAAAACCGCAAGGCTCACTATGTAATGCTGAACATCGAATTGCCGGGTTCCCAGATTACAGAACTGGAACGTCGTTCCCGCATTGACGAAGACGTTATTCGTTTTCTGAATGTGCGCGTTGACGAATTGTCAAAAACGCCGTCCATCATGATGAAAAAGAACACCGAGGAGGCAGAATAATGGCAGTAAGAGCAGCAATTTATCGTAAAAAATCCAACCCGTTAAAGGGCAAGGTTATTGATTACAAAGACATCAAGACACTGTCGCACTATATTACCGAACGCGGTAAAATCGTGCCGTCCCGCATCAGCGGTGTTTCCCAGAAAGATCAGCGTGCCCTGGCAACCGCTATCAAGCGCGCGCGCCATTTGGGCTTGATGCCGTTTGTTCGCAACAACTTGGGTTAATAATTCGTTTAGAATGGCGCGGGTGCGCCGTTCTAATCAATTTTTTGTAAATCTGGGATTTATAAATCCCTAACTTGAAAAAGGACAGATAAGATGAAGGTTATTTTAACAGAAAAAATCAACAAACTGGGCAATATCGGCGATACAGTCGAAGTTAAGACGGGTTATGCACGCAACTATCTGTTGCCGAACGGCAAGGCTATGCGTTGGACCCGCGAAAATGTTGCATTGTTCGAGGCGAAAAAGGCCGAATTGGTTGCCCGTCAGGATGCCGCCCGCAAAGCCGCAGAGGGCAATGTTGACGCGGTCAAGAACGCCAAACTGCACATGATTCGCCAGGCGGGTGATACCGGCCAACTGTATGGTTCCGTATCAAGCCGCGATATTGCGCGCATGCTGAAAGAGGTTGCAAATGTTTCCGTTGAATCCGCACAGGTATTGCTGGGTGCGCCAATCAAATCAATCGGTGCATTTGATACAAAAATCGCCCTGCACGCGGATGTAATTGTTCCGGTCAAGGTTTATGTTGCCCAGACCCAGGACGAAATTGACGCACTGGTTGCGGGCAAAGTTCTGACATTCGGCACGAAAAAGGTTGAAGAAGCCGAAGAACCGGCCACCGAAAAAGCGGCAGACGAAGCAAAACCGGAAGCCGCCGCAGAAAAATCAGCCGACGCGGAATAATTTCCAAATCGGATTCAATATTGGTGAAAAAACCCCGCAAATGCGGGGATTTTTTTACTGCAACGCAGGGTTTGGCGTTTTATCAATTTTTTGTACTTTTTTCTGCAGGTCAATTACCTTGGTGTGCATATAACGCCATTGACGCGCCATGTGATGATAATCCACCTGCATTGCACGCGTGTGCATCATCATCAGCCCCAAGGCAAATATCGTTTCCAATATGTGCTTTGGAATCTCAACCTCGCCATTTTCAAATAATGTTAATTCTTCGCGGGTTATTTTCAACATGCGTGCCGTATCATCATGCAGCATAGATATGCTCTTGCGTGCATATTTTAATGCCTGTCCGATTTGCCATGCACTCATTGTTAATGCAGCCATTTTTCACTCCATTTGTTTGGTTAATTAAAAACAAAACCGTTTGGAATAACCAAACGGCTGGAGGTTCATAACTACCCTAGAATAGTCGCGCTTATTTAGATATATCACGCGCCTCCAGCCAAACTGGAGTGTTGTCATTTCTGACACTAGGAAAGGTTATGACACCTTTGCGCCGGTTTCCCTTTGCGTTGTGCATTATAGCATAAAAATTGACGGATGCAAATAAAAACCCGCCGTTTGGCGGGTTTCAGTTTCTAATTACATTTTTTGAACATAATCCACATCGATTTCTGTTTTCAGAAAACCGCGGTCAACCTCGCCGTATAATTTTACGGTGTCTTCCGGCGTCACGGTCTGGCCGCGCCAATCTTTGTCGTCTATTTCAACGGTAATTGAACCGGTCGCATCTTCAAACAAATATTTTTCATCACCTACGCGCTGTAAAATCTTGCCCTTGACCACAACATTTACATCATCGCGCATATCCTTGACCTGGGCAACGGTCACAATTGTTTCCGCGCCGCCGACAAAGCCGCCAACCGCCGGCGCCGGGGCGGTGGCACCCTGGAATCCCGCATGCGCCGCCGACACCGCAAACGCACCAACCAACGCCAACATTGATATTTTTTTCATGTCTTTATCTCCTTTTGCTTTATTAAACTCTAGTTTATGTTAATTATATCATAAAACGAAAATAATCAACACTAGGAATAAAAATTTATTTGACCACGTGCACATCCATTTGCGGGAACGGGAAATTGATTTTCTTTTTCGGCAACGCATCATATATGCGTTCCAGCATATCCGCAGTGGCGGGCGCAACATCTTCGTACTTGGTCCAAAACCGCACGGTTAGCGTTACCGCACTGTCATCCAGACTACTGACAAAAACAGATGGCGCCGGGTCCGCCTTTATCCGTTTGTCCGCATTTAAAATCGAGATAATTTCGCGACGGGCCGCGTCTATTTTCGTGCCGTATTCAACGCCGATTTTAATATCAACGCGCCGCCATGCCCCCTGGGACAGATTTGTAATCACACCGTTCGCCAGTGCGCCGTTCGGCAAAAATACAACCTGGTTGTCAAAGGTGCGAACCTCGGTCGTGAAAATCATTATCTTTTTTACAACACCGATGTCACCAGTCGCGACCTCTATAGTATCACCAACCCGGAACGGTTTGAACAGCAGCAATATTATCCCGCCGGCAAAATTTTGCATAGTGCCCGACAAAGCCATGCCGACCGCCAAAGACGCCGCGCCCAAAACCGCAATTATTGACGTCATCTGAACCCCGACCGTCGTCAAAACAACAATTATGACAAAGACCTTTAGCATTATGCTTATAAAAGACAGCAGAAACGATTGCAGCGACGCCTCTAGCCGGCGGCGTTCCATTATCGCGCGGATAGACAATGTTATGCGATTGGCCAGCCACATTCCGGCAATAAATATCGCAATCGCCGCAACCAATTTGAACCCAAACCTAACCGCGGTTTGCCCCAACGAAGACAAAACAGATTCCAAACTTGTAACTTCTATGACATTCATGTAAAAACCCTCTCTGATTAAACGGTCATTATTATATCACTTTTTTCTGAATATGTGACGGGAATTATATCAATAAAAAGCGGGGGCAAACCCCCGCTTTGTTTTTCAAGCCGATTACATTATTATATCTTCACAAATCGGATCCTTGGTTTCAACCGTACAATTCTTGTTTGCCTTGCGGAACCAGTTGCCGCCCTTGATTGTACAAGACTGTGTTGATATCGTCGTACAAACATGACATGTTCTGGTGTCACGGCTAAATATGCTGGTGACTGTCTTGGTCATGCCACTGCCGGCGGTTGTGGTGACCGATGTTTCCCCGGTTCCGCCACTGGTTAAATCCTTGGTTGTCAGACCCGATCCCACATCATATGAAATCGCATACGGCGGTGTCAATGGTGTTGACGCATCCACACTGCCCGTACCGCCGGCGCCACCGTTTTCTGCAATCTTTTGACACATGTATTGCGCCAAATCCGCGGACGCGTCCTTGGTCGCCTCTGCTATCTCCTTGTTCAATTTTGCATTGTAATTATCCTGTGCCTGACGCAGGGCCGACACCGCAATCTGCATCTTTACGGAATTCAGCAAATTCGGAAAACGCGCACTGGTGGTGTTGTTCGCCCCGCGGCCCTTGCCGTTTATTTGCGACAAATCACGGCCGTTGACACAGAACTGGATTTCCGGATCCTGTTCTATCATTTCTATCGTACGGTTTATAGTACCCGCGATATTGTTCAATTCCTCTTCAATGGCGGATATTATTCCTTCGTTATTTACGACACCCGCATTGCGTTCGCGTATTTTTGAAATATATTCTTCAACACCTATCTGGCCCGGTTCCAATTTTACGCGCTTGCCATCGCCGTTATCAATCGTCGTGCCGGACGCGTCGCCCATTTTTATGCTGCCAAACGATATCATTCCGGTCACGCGGTATGTCGTTCCGTCTTTTTGAGAACGCAAACTGCCCGTTCCAATGGTATCATCGGATGCGAATTTATTACAATCGGTCGTACTGCCGCAGATTTGCTTCATTTTTTTATCAACTAGAAGTTGACACTGATCTAATGCGGCGTTGTCAATGTTCAAATACAATCCCATCAGCATGGAATCCAAATCATCCATAGAGAAATTCGGATTTTCCGCCTTGCACACAACCAACGTGTCAACCGGGCAAATATTATGCATATACTCGTAATCCATACCAATGCAGTTTTCAAAATTTTTTCCACAACGCGTATCGGCGGTAAAGCAATTTTTAACCTCCTGCGTGCAGGCATCCACGCGCATCGCCTTTAGCTTGTCGGTGACATATCCCCAAATCATCGGTTCCATGCGTTCACACTTATCAATTTCCACTTTACAGAAACTGCGTACCATGTCCGGATGCGCCAGGCAGGCATCCATTGTATTAACGCCCTTGCCCACAATATCATCTTTACATGCGGTTTGAATACAATCGGAAATATCGGTTAAGCATGATTGACGCATTTTTGATTCCGCCTCTAATTCTGCGATCTTGATTGTCGGTGCCGCTTCGCGCAGAAAATCCGTCCACACGAGATCACGCACGGCTATACATTTATCCAATATGGATTCGCAGATATAGCGTTTTGATTCCAAAATTTCCATTGTCGACGCGGCGATGTCATATTTGGTAACGGACGTAACCTTTGTTCCGTTGGTATGCACCGCTTCTTGCTGCATGTTTTCGGATGCAATCGTGGAAACACAATTTTCCCAGTTGCTACCGCACGCATCTTCGGTTTGCATACATTTTTTGTATTCCACCATACATTTTCCGCGGTCATACTCGTTCGCATCGTTAAAGCTTTTCTTTAGCGCGGCGCGAACAGCCGCCTCGGCCTTGGCCATTTCAACATCAGCATCGGCTTTTTGGGATATAATACTGTTTTCAAAAGCCTTGCAATCGGCCTGAATCTGACGCTTGTACAATTGACGCAGGAATTGAATGTCCTTGTCACAGGATTCGGGTGCCTGTTCAATACAAATCGCTTCGGCAGCGGAGAACAATTCATCACCTTGCTTGTCCGCAATCAATGCAGCACTGCTTTCCCAAATATCATCGTCGTCGTCATTTGTTGTGTTAAACATGGCCAACAAATTGTTACGTTTTTCCTTTTTTGTGTCCTCTTCACTCTTTTCATCAACATCAAGGACATTTCCGTCGGCGCCATATTTGCGTTCACCGTTAAAAATAATATCTGCCTGGGCACCGGCCTCTATCTTTTCAACTTCTACGTTGGCGATGCGATCCGCTTCTACCAGAATATCTTTGATTGCAGCATAATCTTTTTCCAATTTTATGCTTTCATCACTGCATGCGCACGAACCACCATTTGAGTTATCCAAAATACAAAACTGATCCATACAGCCATAATACGAATCATAGCACGCCTGGTCATACAGACCGGTCGCGGTTACCTTTGTCCGAACGTTTTCACCTTTTTGAATTGCGGATTGGGTGGACGCCTTTTTAGTTGCGGCAAACGCCGGGGCAAACGTACCCACGGCGATGCAATTCAACATTGAAAACAACAAAACAGATTTTCTTATTTTCATTATCTTATATCTCCCGTCCGTCAAAGGTATAATACATTACATATTCACATCTTCGCAAGACTCTATTTCCTGACAGAATTCCTGCTGGCCGCCGGCCTTGCTGCCCAGCAGGGCCCCGCCGACCGCACCGACAACACCGCCGATTGCGGTCCCCCATCCGGCATTAACCATCGTACCCATTGACGCCCCCGCCGACAGGCCACCCGCCGCACTTTTCAGTGCCGCCGTGCCCTTTGTCATTCCGCCGGTTTCACAAACCTGCTGCATGCGGCATACATGGCAGTTACGCAAATCCGGTTCGAACGAAACACTGCGGATGTAACTATAGTTTTTATTATCTTTCTTTTCCTTCTTCGGATCTTCAGGTTTATACGTGTTCAGACAGTTTTGTCTGGCCGTCTCAAGATCCTGCTTGCGCGATAATTCCGCAATTTTTGTTTCCAGTTCGCGCATCGCACGATTCTGCGCGCCGATTTGTGCAACCATTTTTGCACTGACGAACACACTGTCCCCCAGACTGCGGCGACCGGCGGGTTTCTTGCTATCCTTGCACGCGGCAACGGTTGTATCGTTTTCAAATTGCTTAAAGAATTCGTCAACCGCCTTTTCCGAATTGTCACGGATAGTCTGACGCAAAGTAGCCATTTCCTGTTCTGTTTCCGGGATGGTTGTCAATCCTTGAACCGTGTCGTCCGCCGGCAAGCATGACATATCTGTTCCGCACACCTCGCCCAATTGTTCGCCAAAATAATTCAGGCATCCCTGCAACATTTGGTAATCCATTTGCAACAATGTTGACTGAACAATAATGTCATACTGGGTTTCATTTCTGCACGACGGGAACAATTCCTGCGGGCACAGCGCCACAATTTCCGTATTCTTTTTTCCGACGCATTCCGGCGCGGTAAAGTTTTCACCACATTTCTGGCGCAGACATTTGTCCACATCATTTGCACAGAACTGGTGACGCAAATAACCCAGTTTATCTTGAACGGTTGTTTTAATACCCGGAATCATTTCCTCGCATTCGTCAATAACCGGACAAATGCCGGCCGCAACCTTCACGTCCGTCAGACACGCCGAATTTGTTTCGGTCTTGCATCCGTCTTCCAGACATATCTGTATGCGCGCCATACACGTCAGACGCTGATTTTTATCTGCATATTTTGCGGCCTCGACCAGCAGGATTTCAGATTCCGCCTTCCAATCTTTTAATACGTCATCACGCACCGCCATACATTGATCCAAAACATTTTCGCATGCGTTTGCACGACGCGCCAACAAATCCGCATCAAGGCAATTTTCAAAGTTTGAACCACAGCCACCCTTGTCTGCGACGCAAGACTTGTAGGCCAAGAAACATTCGCCGCGATTGTATTTGTTTGTCGTATCCAGCATTTCCAAACGCGCGGCACGAACGGCGGCCTCTGCCGTGCGTTTGTTCGCATTCGCGTTTCTTTTCTGGTCGTTCAAGTAAGTTTCAAAGGTTTTACAATCCGAAACAATCTGGCGTGAATACAGCATTTCCTCCATATCAGACTTTGCACCGCATGCCGCCAATTCCGCCGCACAGCTTTCCGCCGCCATTTCATAAAGCCCGTCGCCGATATCGGCATCTTCACCCAAGCCATCTTCATCGCCGTCATCGCTTTTTAACCATTGCGCAAAGCTTAAACCGGATGCGCGCGAGCTTTTTTTGGCCGCATCACTTTCGCCAAAGACCAATTTCGCCTTGGCCCCAAGTTGTTCACGTTCGACGCCCTCGGTGTATAACTTGTCGGCATCTTCTTGAATTTGCATAATTTCTTTGATCAGGGATTTTGATTTTTCAATGTTTGACGAACATGCGCAGCGATACCCCTCGGATTCATCCAACAAACAAAATTCATCCATACATGCGCGATACTTTTCCCGACAATCCGTCGCCGTATCCGCGGCGGTCGCAACAGCACTGCCGGTGGCGGTTGTCGCGGCGACCGTTGCCGCCGTCACAGTGGGGGCCGATATTGTGGCGGCCGTATTTGATGCGGACGGCGCGGCCTTTAATGACTGAACAGAATTTGGTGCACGCACCCCGGCCTGTGACATTCGGCCGGCGCTAACCCTTGCCTCTGAACTACGCACCGCTGCAAAAGCCGTCCCTTCCAGCATGCACAACAACGCGACAAGTATTTTTAATTTCATGAGCAATCCCCCTCTCCAGGCTCCCTTTTAATGAGTTAATTTTATCAAAACTTTCAACTTTGTGCAAGCACATAAAAAATTCTTGCATTTTTTTTATGCACGCAATATCATAAGCCCGAATAAAAAGCAAAGTAATTTGGGGATTATTATGGCAAAAGACGATGTTATTGTTTTCAGCGGCACGGTTGAGGATAAATTGCCCAACACAATGTTCCGTGTAAAACTGGAAAACGGTCATGAAATTTTGGCGACCGTATGCGGCAAAATGCGCAAGGCGCGCATATGGGTCAATGTCGGCGAAAAGGTGCGTGTCGAAATGACGCCTTATGATTTGGACAAGGGTCGTATAACTTTTGTTGAACGCAACCGCCCTGCTCCGGATGCCCAGGCCGCAAATCAATAATCCCACCGCCCAATCGGCGGTTTTCTTTTTCAAAAATACAGTCAAATTTTTTTAAATATTCATTGCCCCGAATAATGCATTTTGATATTATATAATCATACCTTATAGGAAAGGATGAAACGTTTTTTGATGCTCATAGTCGCATATTGTGCAGCCACCGGCTATGCCGGGGCCGCTGTTCGTGATGCATCGTCCGTTGGGCGCGCCGCCGCGACAACAACAATCACCGGCACAAAGCGTGCATCATCGCAAACGGTGCCCCAATCGACCGCGACACAAACACGCGCCGCGGCAACTGGCGCCGTCATGCCCAGGTCATCGTCCGCAACGGTCGCGTCGCGCACGGCCACACCACAATCCGCCGGCGGGCGGACGGGCCGCACGGCCGCGGGCACCCAAACAACCGCCGCCCGCACATCACGCGCGGCAATCACCACACCGCGCGTGGCGACAAATTCCGCACGCACGGCAACCGTCAACACGGCCCAAAACGCCGCACGTGCAAGCCGCGCGGCATCATCCGCGGCATTGACCATCGCCGCCGCAGGTGCCGGCAATACGTTTGATTCCGATTACAATTCGTGCCGTGATGCATATTTTACCTGTATGGATCAATTTTGCGCCACGCAAAACGACACATACCGTCGATGCGTCTGTTCATCACGCTTATCCGAAATACAAGCGCGCGAAAAGGTGTTGTCGCAAACATCCGACGAAATCCAGGATTTCAAAGACCTGAACATAGCGGCCATAACCAAAACCGCGGCGGAGGTTAACGCAATGCTGACATCCACGGCGGGCGAAACCGCGGCCGCCACAGCCAAGGATACTTCCGCATCAAATTCGGCCCTGGCCGGGATCAGTTCAGTACTGGCTAACACAAAAAACAAGTCGCTGTCCACGGCCGGAACATTGGATATCGCCGGGGATATAAACGCGATATGGGCAACAACCAGTCTGACGTCCGGGGCCAACATTGCAAACACCACCGGGGAAACGCTGTACAATGCGGTACACAGCCAGTGTGCGGAAATGGTCGCCGCAACATGCGGTACGCAGTCGCGGCTGAACATGGTCGTGTCCGCATACGGAATGTATATTGAAAACGACTGCACGGTGCTGGCGGCCGCGCTGGACAAAAAGATAACCGCCGCCAAGGGAACCGTTCGCGAAACCGAACGTGAAATGAATACGGCGCGGCTGCAAAATTATGACGCGCACAATTCATCGTCAATCAACGACTGCATCGCCCAGGTGCGCAAGGACATCACATCCGCCAGCGCATGCGGCCCGGACTATGTCCATTGCCTGGATATATCGGGAAAATATTTAAACCGCGAAACCGGCGAACCGATTTACAGTGCCGATTTCTATCAATTGGAAACCCAGATTTCATTATCTGGGGACATACTGACCAACCAATCAAACCGCCTGATTGTCGCCGAATTGAACCGCAAGCGTTCATTTGCGGCACGCGGACTGGACACATGCCGCGATTTGGCCGATGATGTATGGGACGAATTCATGCGCCAGGCAATTATTGAAATATATCAGGGACAGCAGGCACGCGTTCGCGATGTAAAAAACAACTGCCTGGATGTTGTGAACGAATGTTACGACACACAAAGCCAATCATTAAAAGACTTTAGTAAAATCAAAGAATCACTGCTGCTGGGGTCACGATTGGAGTTATCGGAACAATTGTGCCGTGAAAAATTGGATGCGTGCAGCAACCTGTACGGCGGCGGTTCGAACGGCCTGCAGGAACTGCTGACCGCGATGGACAATATAACCGACCAAAAAATCGCCAAGGAGTGTTCCGCACTGCTGCAAGATTTCGCAAAGGAAACATGCGCCGTCCCCAGCAACGACACATTACATACATATCCGTACGCATGCCGCGTTTATGCACCCGGCGACCAGAAATACGCTAACAACACCGCGTGCAATCAAATGTTGTGGAGTGAAGGCAACAGTGACACATCATCAATTTTACCACCGCCCACCACCGGTGGCAGCGCATATTTATGCCCGGAATTACGGGAATATTCATCATGCAATGAAAACTACTACATGGCATATAACGGCCGCCCTGACACCACACCACGACCTGGGAACCAATGCCTGCCATGCCCTGACGGCGCGACATGTTCCGGCGGAAAACTCAACAGCGAATGCGGCGGTTATGTCGGCAGTCTGTACCAGAAATTGGTCAGATATGCGATGCAGACATGCACCCGCCCCAGCAATGCAACATCAGAAAATCCGACAATTCCGGAAACCGTTCTGCAGGATGTAAATGTTGTCATGGACAAAATACGCGTTGAAATGGCGAAGTCACTGGCGGCCGAATGTGACAGACTGGGCGGGACCTGGATTGATACGCCATTTGAAAGCGGCCAAAAATATCAATACTTCTATAACGAAACAGGGGCCAATGACGAATGGGGTTACTGTGCGGAGAAAAATCAATAGGCAAAAGAAGCATTGCCCTCTTGCGGGAGTGAAAAAAATTTGATAAAATATTTAATAACGAGAGTGTAATCATGAAAAAAATATTTATCGCATCCCTGATTTCAATCGCATCAATCGGCGCGGCTAATTGCGCCACAACCCCATGGTGGGAACAGCCGACAATATGCCGGTTAAGTCCGTCAAACTGCTATGCGGGCAAGCTTGGCGCGGGGTATGATGCCGGTATGTGGGACGCGGGCGCCAATTGCTGGGGGATGAAGTTTATTTGTCCCGACGCATTGACCACCGGGGACACCCAACCTGTTGCAATGGGGCGCAATGAAATCGCGGGCGGCACAAATGTAAAACGCGATTTTGATACCGACACATTGAATGGCGATTGCTTTGGCGTTCGCCGCACAACGGCAAACGGTACTATGGCGTCTGTTAACGGCGCTTATGTGAACGTATGGTGCAGCGGCATATTGGAAAACGCAGACGAACAATTGCCGAACGGTGAAATCACACTGGGGGCCCAGCCGACATGTGACGCATTGGCTGAAAACGGATATGCGGGCGTGTTGAACGGAAAATGTTATGGAAAATATTACAACATGAACGAATACATGATTGAATGCGACGGTTCTTCGATAACGCCGACGCGTTTGATTGTATTAAACGGGGCGGACTATAATGCGCCGCGTGGTGAAACCCCAGCCGACAAATCGGCGGCGGATGCAAAATTCAATCAAATGCAAGCGGTTTCAAAAACCCAGCGTGCAAAATACTTCAAGGAATAAACAAAAAAAACCGCAATCGCGGTTTTTTTTGTTTTAACGAGAATCACGGCCAACCAAAAACTTGTCCAAAGAGTTCCATATCGCCGTACGGGTCTGTTCATAAAAACTATCGGCGATAAAATCGCGCCAAAGCACACGAGATACGCCAAACCATTTATCTTTATTCCACAGTTTTATTTGCCCATCCCTGCGATCAATATAAAACAAATTGGCAACAATATAGTTACCTTTTGCCGGAACAACCTGCCCCCATTTACCGCGCCCGGGGTAATTTGCCTTATCCGTTGCCAGCATAACAGGCGAAAGCGCTTCACCGCACAAAATCGTGTCTAAATTATTTCTCCACCGTTCCGTGAAATGCGGGATATCTTTGGCATAAAATTTATTACATCTTATTTCCATATTATAGTAGTGGTCACGATTCCACCAGCCCCGGCCATTTTTTGCCGCATAGTCGAAATACAACACATGTGGCGCAAATGCCGGATTTATTAAATGTTCCGCACATTCTTTTGTTAAGACCAATTTGGGCAACGGATCCAAAATACGCACCGCCGCAGGAATCTGCATTAACTCTTCATATTGCTTGCCACTAATAATATGCTTGTTTTCATTTGACATATTCTTGCCTCTTTTATAATTTTATTTGACTCAACAAATATACACTTTACATCAAGTATGTCAACATGTTTTATTGATATAAAAAATGCGGGGCAATCCCCCGCATATATTATCGCAAGCGACATTATGCCGCACGTTGTGCATCGCGCAGGATTTCAATTGGCGGCTTCTTGCCTTGAACAACTTCTTTATCAATAACAATTTCCACCAATTCCGGATTATCCGGCGCATTAAACATCGGCGTCAGCAATATTTTTTCCAATATTCCGCGCAGTCCCCGTGCACCGGTCTTGCGTTTCGCGGCCAAATCAGCAATTTCATGCAATCCGTCGTCCGTCACGGTCAATTTAACGCCATCCATTTCCAGCATCGCCGCATATTGCTTTACAATTGCGTTCTTTGGTTCGGTCAATATCTTTATAAGCGCATCCGTATCCAATTCCTGTAATGTTGTGATCACCGGCAGGCGCCCGACCAATTCCGGAATTATGCCGAATTTCACCAAATCAGACGGCTGGACATCGGACAGATAATTCTTGGATTCGCGCGTTTCTTTGGATTCAACCGTGGCGCCAAAGCCAATGCCACGACGGGAACACGACCGGTCGGCAATTATTTTATTCAGTCCGTCAAACGCCCCGCCGCAAATAAACAATATCTTTGATGTATCCAATTGAACCGTCGCCTCGCCCGGGTGCTTGCGGCCGCCGCCACCGGCGGGGACATTGGCAATTGTGCCCTCGACCAGTTTTAGCAGGGCCTGCTGTACACCCTCGCCGGAAACGTCGCGTGTTAATGACGGATTTTCCGATTTACGGGAAATCTTGTCGATTTCATCAATATAAATTATGCCGCGCTGCGCGCGTTCAACATCAAAATTTGCATTTTGCAGCAAACGCATCAGAACACTTTCCACATCATCGCCGACATATCCGGCCTCGGTCAGGGTGGTTGCGTCCGCAATTGCGAACGGGACATCCAAAATCCGCGCCAATGTCTGGGCGAACAATGTTTTTCCGGTCCCGGTCGACCCAATCATCAAAACATTTGACTTTTGAATTTCAACATTCGCCTTTTGCGTCGCATTATGACGCTTGTAATGATTATACACCGCCACAGACAATGTGCGTTTTGCATCCTCTTGGCCGATTACATAATCATTTAGAAAATTATATATCTGGGACGGCGTCGGCAGTTTTGCCACCTCGTGCGGGGTGTCCGTCATGTCACCGTCGGCCATTATGTCATTGCACAGATTTATGCACTCGTCACAGATGCAGACATTGCGGCCGCTGACCAGTTTTTTTACCTCATACACGGCCTTGCCGCAAAAACTGCAGAACTGCTGATTATTTGTATTTTCCATAGCGGGGGTGTTTTTATCTTCGCTCATGCTAAAAATCCACTTTTTATTTTCTTTCCAAAACTTTGTCAATCAGGCCAAATTCGCATGCGGCGGTGGCGGTCATCCAATTATCGCGCTCCATTGCGTCATACACTTCTTTTTCCTTGCGACCGGTGAATTCCGCCATCAATTCGGTTGTTTTTTTCTTTATACGCTGCAATTCCTTTATCCGAATTTCGGCATCTGTCACCTGCCCGTCAAAGCCGCCCAGCGGTTGATGAATCATAATGCTGGTATTGGGCAAGGCGAAACGTTTGCCGCGCGCACCGGCCCCCAACAATATTGAGCCCATAGATGCGACCAACCCCATGCCGATTGTTGATACGGGGGATTTTATGTAATTCATAGTATCCATGATTGCAAAACCCGCCGATACATCACCACCAGGCGAATTTATGTACAACGATATGTCCGCATTGGGATTTTCAGATTCCAAAAACAGCAATTGGGCAACAATCGTATTTGCCATTGCGGGCTCAATCGCACCACTAACCATCACAATACGGTCCCGCAGCAGGCGCGAATAAATATCAAACGAACGTTCACCGCGCGGCGATTCTTCTATAACCATTGGTATCAAAGACATAACTAATCCTTATTTTTACTGCTAAAATTATATCATATAAAAACCCGATTCGCGAATTTATACTTAAATATATGTAAAAATACCGAAAATACAAGCCGAATACTTGACAATATTCGTTTTTTCGTATATAAATAATTTATTATGTTAATCGTTTTAATCCTGGCACTTATAAGCGAACAAATTTTAGTTATCGTACGAAAAAATAGGCGAATACAAATGCATGAAAACATCCTGATTGGCAATCACACATCGGCAATGTGGCTGATAATACTTAACGGCATCAAAAATCAGGGAAATCGCTTGGCCCAAGAAGCAAAACAGGCCAAAACAAACCACGAATATAATCTGGTACTGCTGCGATTGGCGGCACAATGCGACAAAACAATAGAAACAAAACAGCACCTGCTGGAAAACGCAAAACAATCAAGAATACAAATAACGCGCAAGATGCGCGAACTTTCAAACACCCTTGACAATTTGGACGAATTAAAAACATCCGTCTTTGAAAACGAAGATTTTGCACGTCGAGAAAATGTCATCACGCGCGCATATGAACTTGCATATCGTTTTTATAATCGTTAAGGTCTACTAATTTGTATATGCACAATCCGTGGTAAATGAATAGGTTCCGGTTGCATCAGTCACATCTTGGCCCGCCGGAATATAGCAATCGGTTATATCAACTTTTAACTTTATAAAACCGTTATCACCATAAACAACATCATGCGTTGTTCCACCGTTGGGGCACCGGACACAAAAACCGCTGCTCAAAGAACCCGACCAATAATACCCTTTTTCACATTGACCTTTGCTTAAATCACCACCCCCGACGCCGGATTTCACACAATTACAGTTTGCATCCACCGAATAACCGGCGTCACACGACACGGAACTGCAGTCACACGCGCCGCAACAATCCGCAGTTTTATAATATCCGCACGGATAGACGCCACAAAACACACAGTTTGTGGATGCCGCATCGGCCGCATATGAAAATACGCACAACTGCAGCAAACAGAAAAAGAAATATTTTTGCATTTTTCACCCCATTTTTGTTTTAACAAAACCGCCAGGACATGGCGGTCGGGGATTTGAAAAATCATAAATGAAAATGACCCCGTGGCTTTTGGGTGCGCACCCTGTTATATAACCACAGACCCCCGACCGTTCACGGTCGGGTGACAAAACATGACGCATTGCAAAAGCAACGCCCATGCTTTCATTTCGGATTCGACATGCAAAAATTACACGCCGTTCATTTATGGGATTTTCAAGTCCCTGAGCCAGCATCCCTGTTGGTTCATTTCAAATTATAATTTATTGGGCAAATAAAAACAAGGCCTAATCAGACATAAAAAATCCGCCGATTGGCGGATTTGTTTTACTTGTCTTCCAAAATTGCGATACCTGGCAGAACGCGGCCCTCTATAAATTCCAAAAACGCGCCGCCGCCGGTTGATACATATGTCATCTGGTCTTTGATTCCGCATGCCTCCAGTGCGGCAACGGTGTCACCACCGCCGACAATGCTGACCAGTTTACCGTCGCGCGTTCTGGCGGCAATCTGCTCTGCAATTGAAAACGAGCCAATTGACCAAATCGGCGCCCATTCCGCCATGCCGACCGTGCCGTTCCAAATTACCGTCGCCGCACCGTCAATCGCCCCTAAATTCCGGGCGGTTGTGTCAATTCCGGCATCCAGAATAATGTCGTCTTCCAATATCGCGTCAACCGCCTTGTTTTCACGCAACGCGTCGCGTGCAAACGCCTTGGCAACCCCCTTGTCCAACGGCAGCAGAATTTTGCAGTCATTATCCGCGGCGTATTTTAATATTTCAAGCGCGGTGTCCTTCTGGTCCGCTTCGAACAATGAATTGCCGACCTTGTGCCCTTGGGCGTAATTGAAAGTCGTCCCCAGCGCACCGCCGATTATCATCGCGTCCGACAGTTTTGCCAACGCCTTTAACACGCCGATTTTTGTGGAAACCTTGCTGCCCGCGACAATGGATAGCAATGGCCGCTTTGGGTTTTCCATGACACTTGACAGGCTTTCGATTTCCCCCGCCAGCAATTTTCCCGCGTATGACGGCAAAATTTCGGCAACACCAACCGTGCTGGCGTGCGCGCGGTGCGACACTGCGAACGCATCGTTTACAAACAAATCAAAACCCGATGCCAATTTCTGCGCAAATGCAGGGTCGTTTTTTTCTTCGCCTTCGTAAAATCTGACGTTTTCAAGCAACACCACATCACCGTCGTGCATATTTGCCATAAAATCCCGGTCCAGGCAATCCGGTATCAGCGGCACATTCATAAAATCTGCAACCGGGCGCAATGAAAATTCCATGTTGCGCGTGCCCTTGGGCCGGCCCAGATGCGCGCAAATCGCGATTCGCGCCCCCGCGTCACGCAATGCGTTTATGGTCGGCATGCTCTGCTCTATTCTAAATGCGTCGGTAATTTTTCCATCAACAATCTGAACATTAAAATCGTCGCGCAGCAAAACGTATTTACCGCGAACATCCAAATTGTCAATCGTGCGAAGTTTCATTTTTTATCCTTTCCTTTATCGGTCCAAAACTTTTTCTAAACTGATCATTTATACCATATTTATCAATTGCTTGCAAATGGGATTGCGTCGGGTATCCCGCATTCTTATCCCAACCGTACTGCGGGTACTTTTCCGCCAAATTACGCATTATTCGGTCACGCGTTTCCTTGGCGATAATGGATGCGGCGGCAATGGACAATGATTTTGCATCCCCCTTTACCACTGCGTCGCCCGTCAATTCGGCCGGAACCCTGTTGCCGTCAACCAGGCAATGACATTCACCAACGCCCAGCGCGGCAACCGCGCGCGCCATCGCACGCATTGACGCCCACAGAATATTTAATTCATCAATTTCAGCCGGACTGCATTGGCCAACCGCCCATTTGGTGTTATTTACAATCCATTCATATGCCGCGGCGCGTTGAATATGCGTCATTTGCTTTGAATCACGGATTATGACCGGAATTTCAATGTCAAATGACGGGAAAATCACCGCCGCCGCCACAACCGGCCCGCACAGCGGGCCGCGGCCAGCCTCGTCCACGCCGGCAATAATGCCGCCGTGCGCCCGTTCAATTTCAAATGTCGGTGTTTGTTTCATGCCAATTAACATAGCACCAAATCATAATGAATAAAACTATTTTTGATTGACAAATTAAAAATATTGTCTATCATGCAAATAATATAAAAGGTATTCTGATGACCCTAAAAGAAGAAGTAAAATATCATAGAACATGGCTGCGCATATATCTGATGATGTGCGCAATTAGTGGTGGCGCGGCGTTTAAAGGTATATGCCTGCTTGCGACAAGTGATGACGCAAGTGAAGATTTAAAAATACGGTCGGCACTTATATCATTTCTTTTTATTGATGCGGCAATATCATTCGTGTGGACATATAAAAAACTAAAATCTGCACAAGAAAAATTAAACAAAATGAATAACGACTATGAACGATAAATAATAAGCCCGGCAATGCCGGGCCTTATTATATCGCCATGCGGTTTTCAATTTGCCGGCGGACATATTCATCTTCGCTGTTATAAAGTGGCCAGCGACCGTCCGCCAAATCCTTCATCGTGGTCAACGGCTGGTTCAGGCGCGCACGGTACAGCCACATATTGCTCATCACGCGCTTAATATACCCGCGGGTTTCAAATGCGGGAAAGCTCTCGATATACAGCAGCGGGTCATATGTATCAAACGCCTTTTCAAATTTTACCAGCGTCCCCATTCCAGCATTATACGCCACCAACATTTTTATTATGTTGTTTTCAATATTCGGATGCGCCAACAAGTCAACGATATATTGCTGCCCCAGGAACATGTTGTGTTCGGGATTGGCCATGTCTATGTTTGACATTTTCACCTTGTTCGCGCGCGCAACGCGGCGTGCGGTGCTGGGCATCAATTGCATCAGCCCCGACGCCCCGGCGGATGATTTTACATTCGGACGGAATCCGCTTTCCTGTTTTGTAATCGCCAACAGCAACGCCCGGTCAATCGACCATCCGCCCATCGGTTCCCAATCCGGCAAAGGATATTGCGCGGAATAAATAATATCGTCGTCAATTTCCAAAATGCCGCGGTCTTTTATGACACTGGACACCTGAATTGAAACACGCGGCAAATTATACGCCGTGGATACGGCATTGACCGCATGCAGCATTCTGTCACTGGCCTTTAATGTAATCAAAAGTTTTAGATACTCTTCCGCACGTTCCTTGTTTCCGACCTGCAACAGCGCCAGGGCCATTTTGCCGTACTTTGTTCCCTGCAGCAATTCCAGGTCTTCGTCGGTTATATCTTGTTCAAAGAATTCATATTGCGGCGTGCGCCCCAGCATGGTTGCAGACAAAGCGCCATAAAACGCCATCGGGTGCGCCGCGGACACGGCCCAGAATTTTTTTGCCGCCGACCGGTTGCCGGCCGCATCGGCCGCGCGGCCCGCCCAAAATGCAGCCTCGGTCTTGCGCGCGTTGTTTATTTGTTCCAGGTTCAAAATCTCGCTGAAATATTTCTGGCTTTCCTTGAACTTTTCTTCCTTGTAATACAGTAATCCCATCGCCCACAGGCCGTATTCCGAACGCGCGTCGGATGCGACAAAACCCCATTTTTTTGCCAATTCAAATTCGCCGTTTGTGTAATATATGAATGACAAACGTCCGGCCAGACGGCCATAGTCGGATTCAGTCAATTTACGCTTAAATGCCGGATCTTCCAAAATCTGGCGGGCGACTTTGGTACTGCCGCTGCGGATAGCTTTTTTGAACTGGGTTATTTTTTTGTCTGTTTCGCCGCTGTACTGTTTTTCCGTCCACGTTTCAGATTGCGCCGTTTCAATGGACAGGTTGCCCGAAATCGTCCGCGGCAGGTTTGCCTTGCGCGTTTTGGCCTGTTTTATCTGGCCCAGTTTTTCCATACGAACCGCGCCCGGCATATTGTAATATTTTTCCATCCATGCGGCAACCTCACGCCCACGCGTCCGATATGTTTTTGAAATATAGCGCTGGAACAAAACCTCGTTCATAAGCAGGGGATCGGTCAACTGCTTTTCCAGTTTAATGGCCGCATCAATCTTTTCCTTGGACTGCAGCATGAAAATCTGGGTATAAATGGCGGCATCTTCGTCCGTCAGGACTTGTATGGATTCCGCCGCAAACGCGGAAACATGCAAAATAATTGCGAATAAAAAGATAAAAATTTTTCTCATACTATTAAAACAGCGATGTTTTTGGCAACGTGCAAACGTCGGCATCATCATCCGCCTCTGGTATTTGATTTATTACTTTCTTAAAGTCGGCGATGCGTGAAAATTTGCGGTACACGGACACAAAACGCACAAACGCAATCGGGTCCAGATTCAGCAGCGAATCCGACACCATTTGCCCGACAAGGCTGCTTGTCACCGTATCGTCCGCGGTTTCCGTTTCCAGGCGCCGATGAATTGATGTCACCAGTTTTTCAACCTGCTCGTCCCCGACATCACGATTACGGCACGCCAGCATAATGCTGCGCCGCAGTTTTTCACGATCAAACGGTTCCAACTTGCCGCTGTTTTTACGCACCATCAAATCGCGCATCTGAATGCGTTCAACCGTCGTGAACTTTGCGCCGCATTGATTGCATACCCGGCGACGGCGAATAATCGCGTCTTCGGTATCTGGGCGGGAATCTGTCACCCGGCTGTCGGTAGAGTTGCAGTATGGACATCTCATAACCCCCTAAAGGTAGCAATCTATTCTTTGCCGCGCAAGAACATTTTTTCACAAAAAAATCGCATTTTTACAAAAATCAAGCAAATTATTTATATAAACCCGCTTGCACCCGTAATTTTTCATGCCCCAAATATGATAAAATGTACCCATAGACGAGAGAGATGGAAAAATACATAAACCAGATTTTATCCGGCGATTGCATTGAAATTATGCGCAACATTCCCGATGCGTCGGTTGACGCCATATTTGCGGATTCGCCATACAATCTGCAATTGGGCGAAAAAACCCTGTACCGTCCCGAAGATCAAACCGCCGCCCGCGCCGTACGCGACCGGTGGGACGCATTTGAAAGCCCGGACGCATACAATGAATTTACCCGCCAATGGATGAGCGAGTGCAAACGTATCCTGAAACCGGACGGCGCAATGTGGGTAATCGGCAGTTATCACAATATATTCCGCGTTGGCGCAATTTTGCAAGACCTTGGGTTCTGGATTTTGAACGACATTGTATGGGTAAAAACAAACCCGATGCCGAATTTTCGCGGCACACGCTTTACAAATGCGCATGAAACACTGATTTGGGCAACCCCGACAAAAACCGGCAAATACACATTTAATTACGAAACAATGAAAAAATTAAACGGCGGCAAGCAAATGCGGTCGGACTGGGGCATAAACATATGCCTGGGCGAAGAACGGGTAAAGGGTGCGGACGGCAAAAGTCTGCACAACACGCAAAAGCCGTTGGATTTGCTGCGCCGTGTAATTTTGGCGTCGACCAAGCCCGGCGACATTATACTTGACCCGTTTGTCGGCAGTGGCACCACCGCCGCCGCCGCACGCGAACTGGGGCGACGGTTTATCGGCATTGACCGCGAGGAGTCATACGTCGCCGCCGCACGCGAACGCGTGGCGCGCGTCATGCCGCGCGACCTGTCCGATATAGAGGTGTCGACCCCCAAGCGCGACGAAGCGCGTGTGGCATTCCGCGAACTGATAGATGCGGGCCTGCTGTATGTCGGGCAAACACTGGTCAGCCCGCGCGGCGAACGCGTCATGATAACGCGCGACGGGCAATTGACCCATTCCCTGCACGGCAAGGCGTCCATTCATGTCATGGCCGCACGCATCCAGCGCAGCGTCAGTTTTAACGGCTGGGACTACTGGAGTGCGGAAAAACGCGACGGAACACTTGTCCCGATTGATGAACTGCGCAAATACATACGCGGCATAAAACGCGATATGAAACAGGCGGCATAGTTTATCAACCTACGCCGCCCGTCATCATAAAATCACATTGATAATATTATTTTCTGCATCGTGCATAATGTTTTGCAATAATGCTGGCTATGAAAAATACAACCGCCGCAATTGTAATAACATTTATCAATTCACGAACGCGCTGTGTAAAGACATAGCGGACAAACCATGCCTCCAAATACTCGCGCCGCGGGCCAGAAAATTTTATATATTTCGGGGTTATATCTTCAACGCCGTGCGGCCCCATGCGCAAAGTGATATAGCCGAATTTTCCGGTATCCGTGAAGCGTGCCGTCTGTCCGGACGAAGGCGTCGTATAAATCGGAATTCCGGCAAATTCATCCTTGGAAAAATAATGCACATGGCCAAAAAACATTGCGTCTATTTTGTGCCCGCGAATAATTGATTCAAATTTTTGAACATCATCATCCGCCATTCTGTGCTTTTCCGCGCCGGGGACATTCTTGGGCGGCATGTGCCCGAATAAAATGCAATTCTTGAACAGTGGTCTTACATGCTTTAACGTGTCGGCCAGCCATTCGAATTGTTCTTCTTCGATTTTATCGGACGAATCCATTGCGATAAACAATGTATCGCCATATCCGAACCAATAATACGATGGCCCCATAACCGCATGATAATACCGTTTATCAATATTCCCGCGTTTTTCAATATCGTGGTTGCCTGGAATCATATAAAACGGCTTTCCGGCCAGATGCCGTTCTATTTCATGCAGCATCCAATAAAAGTTTGCCGGCCGCCGGTCGGACACCAAATCGCCCAGGTACATTATAAAATCCGGATTTTCATTTTTGTGTGCCGCATCAATCGTTTTTTCCAATACATGATTATGCGTTCCAGTATCCGAAATCAATGCGACCGTGAATGTGTCCTTGTCCTCGTTCATAAACAATGATGCCGGCGGCAAGATATTACGCGTCGGCATCAGATATTCCGTGCCAAAATAAGAATGCGCAACAAACAGCCCAAATGCCAGTACCACCAGCACAAGCACTATCAAATAAAATATTTTTGATAAATTAAGATTCTTAAACATAAGTCTAACCTTTTTTACGGTAAAATATTAAATTATTGTTTCCTGCATGTCTAGTTTTTTATCAATCCTGTAAAAGGCAAATTTATCCCAAACATCAGGCGGTTTAATGTGACATTTTCATATTTTTTCAGTGCCCCATTTTCTCCTTTGGTTAAAAATTTACATTTACAGACATTCCGGCAAAATTATATCCGGCATTATCCGCGGTTAAATCGCCGTTTGAAAAATGCTGGGCATACAATTCCGCTGTGACATGTTCCGTTAAACTGCATCCAGTCGCCAATTTGCCCCATTGTTTCTTTGGATGAACTAATATAATCACCGCGTGCGGTATAATGCCCTGCAACCGCCGGCCCTGTAACCGTGGCCACGGTGCAAATACCTATGATAGCCCACATCCCTTTCATAAATATTTCCCCTTTGATAAAAAAATAAAGTCGTCACGGGAACATGACGGCCGGGGAGTTCACAAATCATTCTGTTATTGATTCCATCGGTCTTTCGGGAAATCCGTATTTTATAACCGACAGCCCCCCGACCATATAAGTCAGGGATAAATAACGACACAAAAACACAGGAATACCGGATTACGATGTCCACCATGTTTTGCACCGAACAGAACAGGCCTGTGAAAGCCCCGAACCAGTGTCCCCACTGATTCAAAACCTATTATAAATTATGATGAAATAAATGCAAATAAAAAAAGAGCCCGCCATCGGCGGGCTTTATTTGGCGCGATATGTATGATTGGCCGCATTATTCCTGAACGAACCAACCGACAAATTCTAAAGCATGAAAAAACTTTTTTTATTCCAACTTCTTGTCAAAAAACTCTGTCAGTTTTTTCACCGCCATATCCACATATTCCGGAACCCAGTATGTCTGAATATGCGTCGCCCCGGGAATCAGGAACAATTCCTTGTCCGTGGCACCGGTTGCCTTGGCAAAGGCATCTTGGCTCATATACAAAGAATCAGCCTTTTGCCCTGCAATCAGCAGCAGCGGCACATTTATCAAATCAATATGATCCGTCGCATCAAATGTCATTAAATCCATTAGACTGCTTTCCGTATATTCAAACGTGGAATTGGGATGCGCGTGTGTATGGCCGTAATACTCGGCGCCTTCACGGTACAAGTCATAGGGCAATTTCGCAATCGCCTCGGGCGAGAAATCCATTTGTCCGACCAGTTTTACCGGCGCCCCCATAGCCTCGGCTGCACGTGCATCAGACGCACTTTTCAGGCGCGCCTGCACGGTGTCAATTGCGCTGTCCTGGTATCCGTTGCGACGCACACGGCCCGAATTAAATGCGCTTAATGTCGCGACGGCACGAAACCGTTTGTCGGACTGTGCGGCCGCCCAGGTATATCCACCGCCGCCGCATATCCCCAAGACGCCTATTCTTTTCGCATCAACGCCGGGATATTGCGATATGTAATCGGCCATGCCGTGAATATCTTCTATGCGATACGCGGGTTTATCCGTGTGACGCGGGGTACCGGAACTGGCGCCCTGAAACGACGCGTCGGCAACCAGTGTGACGAAACCATTATCGGCCAAACGCTGGGCGTAAAGTCCCGCAACCTGTTCCTTGACGCCGCCGTTCGGATGCGCCACAACAATCGCCGGATACTTTTTGGATTCATCAAAGTTCGCCGGTGTATAAACATTTGCCGAAATATCACGACCGTTCAGTTTATACGAAACCGGGTGAATATTTACCGCGCCCGCGACATTTTCTGTTATCGCGCCGCGATAAACCAACCCCCACGGATTGTCATTGTGACTTTTATCGCATCCCGCGATACCGGTCATCATTGCCGCCCCCATTATCGGTGCAATTATCTTTTTCATGCTTTTCCCCCTAATATTATTTTAATTTGTTATATTCCGCGTCCGTGACCGGTTCCAACCATTCGGCATGATTGTTTTCACCGGGTACCTCTATTGCGATATGCGTAAACCAACTGTCCGGGGCCGCACCGTGCCAATGTTTTACACCGGCCGGAATGCTGACCACATCGCCGGGGTGCAGTTCACGCGGGGCACTGCCCCATGCTTGGAAATATCCGCGGCCGGCCGTTGCCAGCAAAATTTGCCCGCCGCCATGATGAATATGCCAGTTATTGCGAATCCCCGGTTCAAAGGTGACATTAAACACCCCCACCTGATCCGTGGTTAAGGGATTCAAAAAACTTGGCCCTGAAAAATATTTCTCATTTGCGGTATTGGGCACGCCCAGCCCGAACGGAATATCGGCCGCATCGGGCGTGCGCGCAATCTCTAAAATCTCTGCAATCTGATCGTCCGTCACACCCTGATTTTTGGCAATGGATATATGACCCGCCAATTGTCCGTCAACACCATTCATTGATGCCAAGGCCGCAACTGTCGCGACCTCGCGCTCGCGACGCGTCAAAACACCGCGTGCAAAAATATCGGCGAACAAATGTTCCTTCAAAAATGTGTCAATTGCGGGCGTAAATTCGGCATATGCCGCGCGAAACGGCGCACCGGTTAATTCTTCGCGCGTGGTGCGGCCGATTTCCTCGCGGTTCGCGTCCGCCGCCAAGGCTGTCGGCGTAACGCCAACTTCATCATGAATGCCGTGCGCTTCGCGGTCACGAATCACATTCATAAAGTTTGTAATCGCATTTAGACTGCGCGGGAAACCACAATATGCATATAATTGAACCAAAACCTCTTTTATTTCATTCACGGTCAATCCGTCATCCAGCCCCTGATTCAGTGCCACGGTTAACGCATCCATATCGCCCTTGGCCGTGCGACTTGCAATCATCGCGATATTTTGTTCCTTGGTATTTAGTTTCTGCGTTGCCATTGATTTTCCTCCTGTTATTGTTATTGCCAGCGCAGCGGCACATAACGCGCCACCCGCCCATAATGTCAATTTTTTATAATTCACACATTCCCCCTTTGTTATAAGTTCAAGCGCATTATAAATTCTAGACTTAGCTCTAGGTCAAGAGGTTTTTATAGAAAAACTGAAAATAGTTCACATCAATCGATCAATAAACCCTGGATGTGAAAAATTTATATTTTGTATGGGTATATAATATGATAATATTGCTATAAATAACACAAGGAAACAACCATGAAACAATCCATTTATATTTCAACGGATATTGAGGGCGTTGCCTGGACCAGTGCCTGGGACGAAGGTGACGACGAATGCAGAATTTACGAGGTATTTCGCACCATTATGAGTGTTGAATTGGCAACCCTAACGGAATCCGTTATAAATCCGTCACGCATAGTTCTACGCGATGCGCACGGCAGTGGCAAAAATGTTCTAAAAAAGTTTATGCCGAAATACGTCCGACTGATACGCGGGTGGAACAAAGAAGCAACAAACATGATGCGTGGCATTGACTATAAAAAGTATGATTTTGCATGTCTGCACGGCTATCACGCGGCGGGCGGCAGCAACCTGTCGCCATTGGCGCATACTTTTTCATCTGGATCATTCAAGAAGTTCACGTTGAACGGGAAACTTGTTGGTGAAACAACTTTTGCGGTTTATACGGCGGCATATTTTGGGGTTCCGTTGATTTATGTATGTGGCGATTACGCGGCCGTAACAGAGGCACAATCCATAAATCCAAACATCATTGGTACAATCACAAAGAAATTTAACGGCCGAGACAAGTTTATGTTGTCTGAAAAAGACGTCTTGGAAAAGATAAAATCTGATTTTGCGGATGCACAGAAATCTTTTTATAAAAACAAAAAGAAATTTGATATAAAGCTACCTGAAAAATTTGTTCTAACATTACAATATATGGATAAAAACCAGGCCGCATTACATGCAAAAAAAGTTGCGGGCGTAAAACAAATTTCCACAGACACTTTGGAATATCGAACAAATGATTACATGGATTTATTGAAAACCATGCGACTGATGAAGCTAAAAATATAGTTCCAGAAAAAGTAAAAATTCAAACACCCCGTTTGGGGTGTTTGAATTTTTGGTTGTGCCGGGCACACAATCCGCGAACCGGTATTTATCAGGATTTAATTAAACCCGCCATGCGGCGGGCCAAATTCTTGGTTGGGGCAGCTGATTCCCTCGGCACGATGTGCCTGCGGGGAAACCGTGACGACTCGACTGCACTTCGTTTGTCTCGTCTACTTGTTTTCGAACCAGTTGCGATTTTATCGCAATGATTGAACCGGCGCACCACAGACCAAAAATAAAAACGCCCACAAGGGGCGTTTGAATTTTTGGTTGGGGCAGCTGGATTCGAACCAACACTGACGGAGTCAGAGTCCGGAGTTCTACCATTAAACTATGCCCCAAGCGAAAGGCATTATAGTTTTTTTTATTTATATTGCAAGCATAAATTTATTTGATACACACTTGTTTCTATCTGTCGTCGCGGGCTGGCGCCAAAATCTGAACCTTATCACGCGCGGCGAATAACTCTGGCCGCTGGCGACGCAGTTCGGTTTCAAAATACTCTATTGCATAATGTCTGTCACAACGCAACTTGTTCAATTTTGCATCGGCACGACGAACGCTTGTCTTTGTGTCATTCATATCAATTACATCCCCGGTTTCACCGATTTGCAACACATATATATAGGGCAACACACGCAAATATGCATCCGCACTGCCAAAGTATTCATCTATATCTTTGCGCAATTGCGGGTTTAAATATGCAACATTACTGTTTTCCGTTTTCAGATATTTCAGTTCGCCCGAATGCATACTGATTGGCATGCGCATTTCATCAAAAAGTTTTTCAATTTCCCAACCTTTTTCCGGTACGGGCGTATTCTTTTGATCGCTGTTAAAAAAATATTTTATATCATGTTTTTTTAAAACATGATTCAAATTCGCAATTTCACTCATATTATATCGATCCAGCAACATATATTGTTTTGCTTCCCAATCAGATTGCGTTGTACCAATTTGCGTTTTAATTTTACCATTCTCGTCATACAGGCAAAAATCAGCATATTGCGATGCATCTGCCTCACACCTGGTGCTTATCATAACATAGTCTAATATATCCCCTTCCTGGTAAAACATGTTCTGGGCAAGTATTATCCCATAGCGCGCCTGCTGTGCATGACGACATTCGTGCAAAATTGTATTGTATAAATCAAATGTTGACTTATTAAGTTCTGCATCTGTCACATACCGATGAATATATGCATCGCCATAGTCATCATAGCCGCGTTTATACCGCTTTAGTGCGCCTTCCGGTATATGAACAGCGCCATTAATATAAAAAGCGGCAGCTCCCGGAGCAGTTGCCTGTATCGCGGAATCGGGTAAAATTATAAATTTCTGGTCATGTTTTATAATATCTTCAATACAACCACGCGTTAGCGGGTTTATATGCCGCATATCGTTCAACACCATTTCTAATGAATCCGCCAAGCCCTGGCGGGGTGCACGGATATTATATTGGTGCGACGAACCAACCGGCGGCAGGACTGATACCGCGTCTTTAATTTTTTCAAACTGGGCCACTGTACGCACATTTACCGCGGTTAATCCCAGGTTTACTAAAATCAGGCCCCACATCAGTTTTTTTACAACCGCAATATTCATATTGGGCAAAAATGAATGCATACCAATATTTTTATTTCGGACGGATTTTTTTATTTTGGCACCGGCGGCTCTTACTTTGTCCAACATGTTCATAATTATTTCCTTTTCATCAAATTATATCACAACCGCATGGTATTTTCTTTAATTTTTATTGAATATATCTGCAGGCATGCTATAAATATATCATCACATTCCGCCAAAGGAGAAAAGGATGGGATTTTCCACGCGCCGCATCGCCATATCCGCAATAATTTGCACAACAATAAGCGCACAGGCCGTCGCCGCAGATGGACGAATGGTTTTGACTGACGCCCAAAATGAAATATCGGGGAAAAACTTTGCCAATAATGATTATCCCGATGACAATGGCGGTGCCATAATGGCCGCAATTGGCAAAAACGCGGACATAAGCGGCAGCCTGTTTTCCAAAAACACGGCGCAAACTGGCGGCGCGATTTTTAACGCGGCCCAAATGACTATCGGCGACCGCACATCATTTGCCGGCAACAGTGCCACGGGAAACGGCGGGGCAATTTTTAATTCCGGCACAATCACACTGGGGAACAACATCTATTTTTCGCGCGGCACAGCGGCGGCCGGCGGGGCAATTTATAACGACGGCGGAACAATACAAATCGGTAAACGCGCCCAAGTTTTGTATACGGAAAACGCACTATACAATGCCGGCGGCGGAAAAATTGAGTTTGACGAAGGGTTGCTGTTTCTGGGGAACACATCAACCGGCGGTGGAACAAACATTTATAACGACGTCACCGCACAAATGACATTTGGCGCAAATACGCGTTTTGAATACAACACGGCGGAACAAAAATCGGGAATGCTGCATAATCTGGGGACAATCACATTCCAAGGGCCGGTCAGATTTTATAAAAACACAATCAAGGAAAATGGCGGCGGCGCAATACTTAACGAAGCCGGCGGAACAATCACATTCAATTCAAACGCAACATTCGCCGAAAACCAGTCGGGCCAGGAATCTATCGACATACGAAACAACGGCACGGTTAATATAACCGCCGGCACAACAACATTTGACAGCGGCGTTGAAGGCAACGGTACAATCAATCTGAATTCTGGCGCGACAATGGACATCGGCACCGTTAAGGTGTCGCAAAACACCCTAAACATCAACGGAACGTTAAACGCCACGATTGTGGACAAGCGCGCATATGCCAGACTATACGCGGACAATTATAATTTCAGTGGTGACGGCAAACTGCATCTGACGGTGGGGCGCGTCGGCACGTATCAAATGTTTTACGGCGGCGACGCAACCGGCATAAACATAGACGCAGGCGACATATACAACGTAACCAAAAATGCGGACGGGACATTGACCATTGAAACGCGGCCGGTGGACGAAATCATGATTGCCGCCAATTTGTCAGAACCGGCGGCCGATACGCTTGTGACCCTGGCCCACGGTGATGACAGAATGATTTCCATGATGTCCATACGGGCACAGTCATCACTGCACAACGGCGGCACAAAATATCTGGAAGGTGAAACTAGAAAAACGCATCCGGATGCTGCACCCATTACGCAATCGGTCGCGGTAATGAATCAAAATCAGGTATTTACACTGGTCGCAAACCGCATGGCATCAAACGCACCAGCCGCCCGTCGGCACAATTTCTGGGTACACGGACTGTATAACAAATCAAAAATGTCGGGTGACGATTCATTTCACGCGTCGACAAACGGGTATGCATTCGGGTTGGACGGACTGTTTCGGCAAAAATACACGCTCGGCATCGGCGTACAGACAAACTCAACCAGTATGCACACTGACAGCCGCGATATTGACATAGACAGCACGTCCGCATTTCTTTACGGTCAAATCAAGCCAAATCGCTGGTACATAAACGCGACGGCAAATTACACTAAATCAGAATACAAGGAACAGGTGACGATATTTGACCTTCAATTCAACCCGGAATATGACGTAAAATCATACGGCGCCCAGATTATGACCGGCTTTGATTTCAACTTTGGACTGACCCCGGAAATTGGTGCCAGATACCTGCACATATCCCAGGATTCTTATAATAACCCGATTGCCGACATCAGCGGATTTGACGCAGATTTCGTATCGGGCATGGCGGGTTTAAAATATTCGCGCATATTCAAAACCGGCGGCGTATGGAATCTGCGGCCGCAATTGCGCGCGGCGGCGGTATATGACTTTGTATCAGACGACGCGCTGACGACAATCAGGTTGCCAGACGCGGCGTCATATATCATAAATGGCGAACACCTGTCCGAATTCGGCGGTGAAATCGGATTGGGATTGGGGGCGATTTATCAAAATCTTGAAATATCGCTAAATTACGATTTGAACATTCGCAAAAATTATCAATCGCACACGGGAACGTTAAGGTTCCGGATTGCATTTTAATTTCCGCCCCCACAGTTGGGGGCTTTTGTTTTTGCGCCCTGCCCCGATATCGTTCCTATGGATTGTTTATGCCAAAATGCAGATAATAAAATATAAACCATACCAAAGGACAAAACGATGAAATGTGCAAAATCTTTGGCGGCAATTATTACATGTACCGCAATCGGCCTTGTGCATAACGCCAACGCGTGCACGGGAATCACACTTAAAGCCAAGGACAAATCCGTTGTCGTTGCCAGAACAATCGACTGGTCCGGATCAGAAATGAGCAATATGTATGTAATCGTTCCACGCGGGCACCAAAGCCAATCTTTGCTGCCGAACGGCGGAACGGACGGAATGAAATTCACATCAAAATACGGCTATGTCGGATTGGCCGTTGAACAGCCCGAATTTGTTGTTGACGGCACAAACGAGGCGGGATTATCCGCGGGCCTGTTTTACTTTCCTGAATACGGCAAATACGAACCGTATAACCCGGATGACAAGTCCAGTTCACTTGCGGACTTTCAATTTGTTTCATGGATTCTGTCGCAATTTTCAACCATAGACCAGGTAAAGGAAGCCATAAAAGACATTCATATCGTAAACATAGACAAACGCGCCGCAACCGTGCATTGGCGCATAGCCGAACCAAACGGACGCGTTGTTGTATTGGAAATAGTCAACGGCGTTCCGACATTTTACGACAACCCGCTGGGGGTACTGACGAACGCACCGGGCTTCCCGTGGCAAACCACCAATTTGAACAACTATGTCAATTTGAAACCGGGTACCGCCGGCCCGACAACCATGGGTTCGATAATACTGCGCGCGTTCGGATCCGGTTCGGGATTTCTGGGGCTGCCGGGCGACTTTACACCGCCGTCGCGCTTTGTTCGTGCGGCATTCCTGCAGTCTTATTCAATACAACAGGCCAATTCGTATGATTCTGTGATGCAGGCGTTTCATATATTGAATAATTTTGATGTCCCGCTTGGCGTGCAATTCGCCGAAGGCAAGGCACCCAACAACATGCCCAGCGCAACCCAATGGACCATTGCAACCGATTTGGACAACCGGATTATATATTATCACACCATGTATAATCGCACCCTGCGCAGTATAAACATGATGGATATAAATTTCGAAACGGTTCCGTATCAGTATCATTCGCTGGACACGGTACAGCGTCAAACCATTGTCCCGGTTGAAATAAGCGCAACCGCATCTGCCCCTGAGCCCATGCGCACGGTTCAGGAAATCGGGAACAAAGTGTTCAATCGATAAAACAATGATTTGCCTTTTTCGGGTTATATGATTATACTTTACACATAACCCAAAAGGAGATGCATCACATGAAAATCAAACCATTTGCGGGTGTTCGCCCACCAAAAGAACTGGCCGCCGAGGTCGCATCACGTCCGTATGACGTCTTGAATTCTGCCGAGGCAAAAACAGAGGCCGGGGAAAAATCCCTGCTGCATATCATAAAGCCGGAAATTGATTTCGACCCTATCGCCGACGAACATTCCGAGGTTGTTTATGACAAAGCCGTTGAAAATTTCAAGTTATGGCAGGAACGCGGCTGGCTGCGCCAAGACGAAAAGGAAATGTACTACATCTATGCCCAGACAATGGATGGTCGTACGCAATATGGTTTGGTCGCCGCCGCAAATGTTGACGATTACATGACCGGCAAAATTAAAAAGCATGAACTGACGCGCAAGGACAAGGAAGAAGACCGCATGATTCACGTCCGTATTCAGGATGCAAACATTGAACCTGTTTTCTTTGCATACCCCGATGTTGCGGAAATGAACGAAATTGTCGCAAACTTTGTCGCGAATAACGCACCCGAATACGACTTTGTCGCGGCCGACGGATTTGGTCACAAATTCTGGGCGATACGTGACGATGCGATCAATGCGCGCATCACTGAAATATTCAAATCTATTCCTGCAATGTATGTTGCCGACGGGCACCATAGAACAGCGGCCGCGGCATTGGTCGGCGCGGAAAAACGCGCAGCAAACCCGAACCATACCGGTGACGAAGAGTACAATTTCTTCCTGGCGGTGATTTTCCCCGAAAGCCAATTAAAAGTCATTGATTACAATCGTGTGGTCAAGGATTTAAACGGACTGACGCCGGATGAATTTTTGAAAAAACTGTCCGAATCGTTTGATGTTGTGGAAATGGGCACGGAAATATACAAGCCGACAAAACTGCATAACTTTGGGATGTATTTGAACGGCAAATGGTATTCATTGACGGCCAAACCCGGCACATACAACGACAACGACCCGATCGGTGTTTTGGATGTGACGGTTCTGTCAAATCTGGTGTTTGATAAAATTCTGAATCTGGGCGATTTGCGCACCAGCAAACGCATTGACTTCGTTGGCGGTATTCGGGGACTCGGCGAATTGCAAAAACGCGTTGATTCCGGCGAAATGGCGGCGGCGTTCGCCCTGTTCCCGGTGACAATGCGCCAGATTATTGACATTGCGGACACAGGCAACATCATGCCGCCAAAAACGACATGGTTTGAACCGAAACTGCGCAGTGGGTTGGTTATTCACAAATTGTCGTAATAATAAAATCCCCCGAATGGGGGATTTTTATTTTTTAAAATTATCTGACGCTATCAGCACGCAAACGCCCCAAGAATTCGGAATTCTTGGTCAGTTCATGCAAAAACCAGCTCATCCCGGAACAGGTCGCATCATCCGGACGAAAATAAACATTAACACAAATCCACGATTTTCCATATAGTTCCAATTTACTGGTTTTTTTGTTTCTTATTATAATATTTCCTACAACCGCCGTCCCTTTTTGACTATATTTCGGTTTTTCTACCAATTTCCCCCAGCCGGGACAAACCTTGGAATCAATTGTCATTACAACGGGTGCCACCACATCGTTTTTTTGATCAATCCATTGTTCCTTAAACCTAATGGCATATTTGGTATTGAGCTCTTGACTATTTAGGTGGTATCCATTGTATATTTTTGTATTCCACACCTTCATATCAAAATTATAATAAATGACATCGGCATGGCCAATCAAACGAGTTGCCATGTTATACGTAAGAATATCACGCAAATTATGCACCTTGGTCGTATTTTTAATGCGTGCGGTTTGATGAGCATTCTTTTTTAAATACGATATGATTTTTTTATAGTGGCCTTCCGCCACAGAATAAGCAATCCCGTCAATTTCAATTTCTTTTATTGTCACAATACACCTCGTAATTAGACAAAAACTAGTATATATTTGTGAATTTGTCAAGGCACGATTATAAAAATCCCCGGCATGCCGGGGATTTTGACACCTTATTTAAAAATTCAGATTTATATCCCCAAACGGTGGGACATTTTTAGCATGAATATGGATTCATTTCCGAATTCGTTTGTATTGTTGGGGTTGACGCGGTAAATAAACCCGATTGCCCCGTCCGTAAATTGACCAAAATTATGACGATACGCGGCGCTTAAACGCAGTTCACGGTGTTCCGGCGACAGCAACACATTCGCCACATGCGCATCACGCACAACCAAATCGTATTTTCCGTCATCCGTTTCAACAACATCATAATCGGAATACGCGTACTTCATCGTCCCACCGGTCACCGTCAACGGCTGCGACAGCGAGAAACTAAAATTGCCCGCATCCACGCCGACCGCGAAAGAGTTCGAATCCATGTGGGTCAACCCAAGTATATTTTGACCGGCGGCGTCCGCGGTTGTACGCGCAAAGGTTGATCGCGCCGTAAAGGTCAGATTTTCGCGCACCGCATAGCGCATTTCGCTATCAACATACAGTGTGTCGCCCGCCCCCATATCCAACAGGCCGCCCGTCTGCGCCCCCAACAGGGTGTCCGTTTCGCGCACCGCACCAATTGACGCGTTAAATCCAAATTTTTTGCCATGCCACCCGACATGTGTTTCGGCGCCATATATCCCGCCCAGACGCGCCGGCGTATATTGCGATGAAATTGTCGGATCGTTTTCCAGCAACCCGTCATCCGTTATTGCACCCGAAAACGCACGGCCACCAAAACGCCATGCGCCCGATTTAAAATCGGTGTCAATCGTCATCGCATTTGATGCCATTGCCCAAATCGGATTGTGCATTCCGTCAAAGCGCGAAGCGCCGTCTGTCAAATACCGCTGATACGATGCGGCCATGTCCCAATTTTCCGTTGCATAATCCAATTTTATATTATCAAGCCCCCCCAGATTATCGGAATACGGCTTTTCAGATGCGGACATTGAAAAGCCAATGTTTCCAATCTGAACCCGCGGGGCGTCCACGCGGCGTGTTTTAAATTCACCCAAAACATCGCCCATGTAGAGGCCATGCTTGTCCATGGCGCCGATTGCAAATTCATTTTGCCATACACGCGGCAATCTTAATTCGCCGTCAATGCTTTCCAGTATATCATAGAACGGGGCACTAATTGACGCGGCGCGCGGACGAAATGCGTTTGATGCGCGGAACACGGTATTTGATGCCGACCGCCAATACGCATTTCCGTTTCCACTTACGATTTTATTGGCCGCCGCGTCATAAAAATATATTTTTGATGTCGGTTTGGTCGCGCGTTCCAGGTTTATCAAGCCGTAACCGAAGACTTCCTTGAAAACCTCCAGATAATCTTCGCCATTATCAACCCGAAATTGATAATCATTTGGCAATTCATACATAGATTGCAAATGCGCGGTCAATGTTTCCTTGGTTAATGGCGTCCCACTGGTCGATGTCCCCAGGTATGCCCCGTCCGCAGTCAGTGCCATCAAAGTGAACAACTGCTGATTTGTCATCATGCCGTCCATGCCGGAAAACGCGGATTTTAATACACCCGCCGCACCGGCGGCGGCCGCGGTCGCCAATTCATCCGTCAGACCCGCCGCCGCAAAACACCACGGGTCAACACCATTTGCGCCCTTGCCTGCAACGCCGCATGCACGGGCCCTGTATTCCGTATCGCCGAGCGCCCATTGTGACAACCCGATTTTCCCGGACGGGGAATAACCGGCAACACTGGATGCGCCGGACGTCCCGGCGCCATTGGCACCAACCGCAACAACGGACATAAACAGGTGCGACATATTGGTTCCAAATATTAGCGGCGCCGCATTTTCAAATGTCGCCGTCAAAGTTTTTCCGGAATAATTCGCCCCCGTTTCAAACGCCCCGGTTGAAAATAACACCAAGGGTGAGTATGAGGCCCCCAAACCGTTAAAGAAAGAAAGTGCATCCGCCCCGGGGGTGGAATCATCATTTTTGTTCAAATCATAAATATCGTTTATGTATTGGTAAAAAGCCTCGCTGCGGGCGGCGGTGGCCGTTCCGGCCGCCAATATATCATCAATCGTGCGCGCCGTGTTCAAATGCAGCGGCGCGATAACATTTGTATTTGCAATTATATCAACACGCGACCGGCCGCCGGCCAAATCTGAATTCGCCTTGGCATGTTCGGACGCGTTTATCATCGCCGCGTAATTTTTGTAATCGATTACGCCCGTTTCCTTGGCAATGGTCATATCGCCGTTTTCCAATTTATAGGCAATATCAATTTTGTTATCGCCATTATTGTCGACATACAACAGGCCGTCCGCACCAATATATCCGTTATACTCAACATTATCGTTTTTCGCGACAATCTTGGTTCCAGTCTGGGTTACGGTTAATACTGTACCGTCGGTTAGGGTAATTTTGCTTAACACCCCGTCGGTTGTTTCATATGTGCCGATTTGTGTTTTTTCAGTTGCCTCAACCATGCCGACGCCACCACCGGTGCGATAAATTGACATTTGGCCGTTCGGCATAAATCCCAGGAAATCGCCGCCGGCAAAACCAGACTGGGCACCACCGACAATTTTTGCCAATAAATTGTCGCGACTGCCGGCATATAAATTATTCACGGCCGTGCCAAAACCGGACAAATCCATTTCATCTAAAATACTGCCGTCTTCGGTGGTATAGGCATCAACCAATTTTGTTTCATCCGTATTGCCCAAGACAATAAGATTGTTGTAATACTTGCTGGAAAAATTGGTGATTTCCGGATGCGTTTCCGGGACACCACCGGTTATGGTGGTCCATGCCAGCAATCTGTCATCCAGTGACCCGGTCTGGGCGGTAACGGTTCCGTCACCCTTTGGCTTTGGCGCAGAATTAACACCGTTTTCTGTGACCAGCGCAACGCCCGTCGGGCGACCGCCGCCAACCTCTATTCCCTTTATGTTTATTCCCCCCAGCACGGTGTTCGGCACGGGCGAGCCATTGGCATAACGCAGTGTCCGCATTCCCTGATAACCGCGCGCCCACGGCGAGTATCCATGCATCAGCAACATATAATTTTGACCGCCCACATTATCCGAATTTTGCCCCAGCGCATTCATTACATTAAACGAATCCAGATATGGCGATGCGCTATACAAGTTCAGGTTTTCAGTATATTTTTCCGTTTCTGCGGTGGCATTGACCATGGCCGGCCCATACGGAATTGTGAATGCGGCCGTCGCAGGATTTGTCGGCGTACCGCCGCCACCATCACCGCCGGGTCGGTTCCCGCCGGATGTCCCGGGGTTATCATTGTCATTGCTGGGGTCGAAAACATCAGTTAATAAAAACAGCCCCCCTACAACAACGGCGGCCCCCGCCGCCGCCAATGCTATGCTTTGGGCAGAAGAGAGCCCGCCGAACAATCCCCCGCTGGATTTTGGCTTCGTACGGGTATTATATTGCTTTATCTGGCGGTCACAATTTGACGCGTCCGCACCGTACATCTGCAAAATTTGGGCGGCCCGAATATCATTATTCATCAGCGCCGTACACACAATCGACAAACCCGTACTGTCGGTATAATTTACATCCGCACCATTATTTACAAGAATCTGCACCTGCTGAATATCGGCATTTTTCGCGGCCGACAACAATTGCGCGGCAATCATAAAGTCATTTGTCGCCGCACGCAGTGCACATGGCATCATAAAAATGGCAAAAACTAAAAGTCTGATGTACTTCATGTATAAATTCTCTCTGTGATAAATATATTAGCAATAACATAATTATATGTCTAGAGAAAAAATAACAAAAAGTCCGCCATAAATGGCGGACCATTCTCAATTCATATTAAAAAATTATCTGCGTATGCGAACCCGGCTTTTGACAACCACGGTTTCAATAACGCCGCGACATTCCTGATACTGTTGCACGGGGTTTTCCGCCTGCTGTTGCGCGGGTTGGGCCACCTGTTGCGGTACGTCATTATTGCCGTCATTTGTCGCCGCCGGCACACAATTGTAATAATTGTTCACCGGGCCGTTGTTGACATTCACGGTTGTATTTACCGCACCCTGATTAACGTTTATATTGATTGTCGGGGCGGTACGCGGTTGAACCTCAACCGGAATTTCACACGCGGGCGTCGCATCTTTTGGGTTATAGTAAACCGGCGGCTGGTCAATAACAATCGGTTTATTTTCCTGCGCCTGGTACACCTTGGATGTGTCAATAGTCCACTCATCCTGGCGCGGTTTCACGGTCGGCACCACGGCCGGTTTAACCTGCGGCGCGGGCGCAACCTTTACGGGCGTAACTTTTTGCGCGGGCTTTGTATTTTTTGCAGGCACCTTCTTCGGCTTTGCCACCGGTTTAGACACCGTCTTTTTCTTTTCATTTTTGCATCTGATATTTGCCTGTTTCTGGCGGCAATCGGCCAAAGAATCCTTGGTTTCGTTCAGCAAAACCGCCGCATTAACCAGTGAATCCTGCAAATTCATTATCAGCGAATCCTTGTTTTCGGATGATTTGATTACCGCGTTGATATTTTCGCGCAAGAGTTCCCGGTCCATGCGTTCGCGGCGCAAACTGTCGGCATATTTGCGACGAATATCTTCTTTTTCCTGGGCTTTGTTATTTGAACCGCTGCAATTGCAAGACGCCCAAATTACAAAAGTACTCAATGCCGCGGACGCGCCAAGTTTTGCCAATTTTTCTTTTGCGGCAAAAAATTCTTTTAATTTGTTTTTTACATTATTTAATGGCATTATCGCCCCCTTTTGTTTTGTTGTATTAGAAAATGTTCCATTTTGGAATTTCACCAATTTTACAACCCTTTCCAAAAACTTGGCGTTGTTCGCCCCATCGGCTGCAAAGCTTGCTAAAATATTACGCGCCGCCAGGTTGGCATGGACATCACTTTCTACTCCGCCGAAATCCATTCCGCCCAGCCAATATTCCGACACGGGATTTATTTTACCCGTATCCTCGTCCCGGGTGACAACCATGCAAACAATTGCGCTGCCGTTTGGATCATATTCCGGCCGGGAAATCAATTTGCCCCACTGTCTGTGCTGATGTTCAGAACTCTTTACCGTCATCGCAGCCATAGCAACCATCGTCGCCGGATTAGCTGCCTGCAACATATCAGAATGTCTTTCCAGTTGATTTTTGAACTCCAGCGCCTTTTTCATAGTATTTTTAATATTTAAAAGTTCGCGCCCGTTATATGTGGTACAATTGCAGGAATTATCGTCAAAATTGATATACGCCAGATGCGAAAAATTATCGCCAAACAATTCCGCCATCTTTGCATCCGTCAGCAATTCCGGCCCTACGCTGGCTGACAAATCTTGTTTTTGACTATTGTTATCTTTTGTCATATCTTCCTACTTTATTATCTTACAAACAAAAATATAGACAAAATAATATAGTTTGTCAAGCATTAAATATAAATTCTTCCTTTTTTGCAATTGATGCGTCTTTTTCTTTTGCAGACTGCGCCTTTTTTTGATATAGTTTGTTGAAAAGAGAGAGATGAAAACAAACATATTGTTCTTTGTATTTGTTGCGGCATTGTTCCCGGTGACGGGCCATGCGGCGGCGGCATGTTCCAAGGCGAACCTGACGCGATGCCTGGATTCGGCGTGCGCAATAAACATTTCATCCAATGCCGCCGCGCGATGCCAGTATTGCGGCACATCCAGCGCCGGCACCCCGCCGACCAAAAAAGGAATGCAAAGCCTGTCGGTCGGTGCATCATCCAAAAACACTTTGACTGAAAAAGAATTAAAATCCGCCCCAACCGACCCCGGCGAACGTTATGCCTGGGCCACGGCGCAATGTATTGCGAAACTGGGCGGGACATGCACCACGGACGATGTCGCGGACACATATGACACATTGATCGAACAATCATGCAAAGCCGCCGGTGTTACCGCGCAACGCGATTCGGCGCGCGCATCATTGAAAAAGACCGTAACAAGCGCATCGTGCAAAACAGACATTACCGCATGCCTAATCGCAGACAAAAAGTGCGGTGCGGATTACAGTGCATGCGAAGATGACACGGTGTTCAACAATTACTTTTCCGCATGTAGTGTGGAAGCCACCGGTTGCGACCAATACCTGTCTTCAATACGCGAAGGATTGATTACGGCACGCGACGACGCGGTAAAGAATGCGGATGTATTGCTGGCCAGTATCGTTAAATCATACCAAGACAAACGCACAGCAAAATTAAACGCTGCACAAAAAGGCTGTGAAAACAATGAGGCCCGCGATTTGTGCGTTGAAACAATATGTCAAAACAATATGAGGAACAAATGCGCCATTGGATTTGAATCTGAAAAATCGGCGGCGGTACAGTTCTGCACATTCTATGACACGGCGTGCAACACAATAAAATCTTCAATTGCGGCTTCCGAAGAACTGGCAAAGAAAAGACTAGATGAAATATAATGATGCTGTCGACGAAATATTTTTATTGCGATAGAAAAATCGCGATTTTCGCGGGAATATTTTTGGCGTTAATATCCGGGGATTTATACGCCGCGGTTGTTCAACGCGGTGGCACCGCAACGACAAATCGTGCACCGGTTGCGCGTGCAAACAATGCCGCGGCAATTGTTCCCGTCGTGGCGGCGGCATCGCAAACCGCGACCGAAACTGTTGTCACCGTAACCCCGGATACCGCCACGGCCGCACCGGCAACCGATACAAACGAAATCATTGAAAACAAATCGTCCCAATTTGACGAGGTTTTAAGTGACATGAACGCCTCCGCACAGGCGGCGGCGGACAACCAACTGGCCGAAAACATCCGCCGACAGCGCGCCGCGCTGGATTCGGCCGCCGCAACCGACACCGCCAAGCGCCAAGCACAAACGGCCGCCGCAAATGGCCAGAATGCCTGCGACCAGGGATTGCGTAAATGTATGCAATCAAAATGCGGCGATGATTTCTCAAAATGCAAATTGGACGACGAAACAATCTGGGGAAACAAGATGGAGGGTTGCAAACGCGACCTGCCCTGCAGTGGGGAAGAATACACATTGTTCGCCCGCGAGATCAGATCTGACCGTGATACAAACGCACAACTGGCGTCATATAATACGATAATAAACTGTGGCAATGATTATAACAACTGCATTCTGACGCAATGCGGTACGACATTTGAAAAATGCCTGGGCAAGAAAAACGGCGATGCGGCAATTGCGGCATGCGAAAAAATCGCAAAAAATTGCGTGCAGCAGGACAGCGGCCTGGCATCGCGTAGTATGAACGTATTCGCGACATTGCGCCAGAATGCCGAAAAACAGGTTCAAGCGGACGAAAAAAAACTATACGAACTGCGCGATCAAATGCGCTCACAATGCCAACACTTGGGTGCAATGCTGGACGAACGCACAATGGACTGCGTGTTCACGGTTGAATTTTATGCAGGCGAAGGTTCGACCCTTTATGCGTCCAAAAAAGCGTACCCGGGCACAACATTTGACTGCACACCAAACTGGTTCGGCGTTGATATTACGACATTCAAGGAAAATGCATACCGCCTGACACGGGAACAGGAATCCGCGACATCCGCCTTTATGGGTTCGGGCGTAGGTGTTGCCGCGGGCGCAATTACATCGGGCGCGATCAACCGCGCAATGGACACGCAAAAGGCTAAAAAGGCTCTTAAGAAAGAAGAAAAAGCCCAGGCGAAAAAAGAAACCCAGTCAGAATTAGACAGAAATAGCAAGAAGTCTCCGGAGGGGGGGGGGTGACACAGAAGGTACGGAAGTTAAGGAAAAAGTTACAAAACGCACTGAAAAAGGTCGTACACTTGACACAAAAGACGATGCAACACAAACAACAAAAGAAACTATGGAAAACACCATATCAAAAGGAACCGAAAAATTAGATGAAAAAGCCGGTATCAAGCTTGAAAACAACAAAACATTTGAAAAGCAAATATTAGACAATGCCCCCAAAGGCGGAGTATTGGAACAAGTAAAAAATGAGCGCGATGCCGAAAAGGCCACACCACTTGTTTCGGATTCTAAAAGTGTGGCTGCAAGTGGTACCAGCAATACCAAATATAGTTTAAGCGGAGTATCTGGCCCCAGTGCGATAAATTTACCTTCAATTGGTAAATAATCTGTCCAACAGGAAATCTATAAATGAAAAAAATTATTATTGCATTTTTACCGGTAATCTTTCTAGCCCTGCCCGCGCTGGGCAATATGGACATATCTGGCAAAATTGTCGATGAAAATGGTGACCCGCTTACTGGTGCGACAATTGTTGCTTCCACAGACGGCACCAAGGGTGGTACAACCGATACCGACGGAAACTTTACCATTAAAAACTTTCCAGACAACGCAAAGGTTAACATTTCTTTTCTGGGGTATACAGGACAAGAATTATCGCCAAGTGCGAATATGGGTACAATAAAACTAAAAGAAGATAGCGTCACTGCAGATGATGTTGTTGTAAAGCCGGAAGACGGACAAACATGCAAACTACAAGAAGGCGCTGAAAAAGCGACCACCCAAGACGGAAAATGTGTCATCCAAAAATGTAAAGATGGATATAATCATAACAAAGAAAAAAACACATGTGAGAAAAAAGCCGAAAATAGCAAACCTGCTACCGACGACAAAAACACAACATCCAAAGAAAATGACACAAATAAAAAAAACAGCACCAAATCAGACGAGAAAAATTCATCTGAACCAAGTAAAGATGCCAATGCCAAAAAGTCCGAGCCGGAATTAACCGACCAGCAAAAGGCGGATAAATTAAACGACCTGCGGGAAAATTATAATAATATGAAGGCCAAAGAGCAATCAATTGCGGCGCGCACAACCGCGGCGACGGCAATTGGCGGCATGGGCACCGGATTGGAAAAAACAATGCAGGCAACCGCAGAACAAGATGCCGACAAACAGGCCGAACAAAGCATGAAAGCATATCTGGAAACATTCCGGTGTGATTTTGGCCAGGGCCGAAACATCAAGGGCGGCGAAAAGAACCAAGAATTGCCAACCAGCAAAACATTGCCGTCAATTAAATCGGAATATGTTAACCTGGCACAAAGTTTAAAAGACATGAAAGCATCCCTGGAAATGACACCGGGCATAGAATCTGAATTGATATTAAACGCGGCGGATACGGGATTGTATGATGACGTATCACTGGGCAAGATCAGTGGCGCATACGCGTCAGTCTCACGTGCGTTAATGGATCCGGAGAGCGATGACGCAAAGGCATGGGCCGCACAAAAGGCGGAAACGGCACAAACCTTAAAGACGGGTAAAACCGCCCTTGGCGTCGGCGCGGCGGTGGGACTTGCCGGGAATGTATTGATTGAAACCTTGGACAAGCGCAAGGAGCGTTCGGCCGAGATAAACCTGAAATATGAACGGATGAAAAAGTTTGCCGAGGAGCAAGAGGTTGAGCAAAGCAAATTGCCGGATGCCGCCAAATGTTCGGATGCGCCAGGTGCGACTGGAACCTATCCGGATTGCAAATGTACGGATAGTTCGAAACATTTCAGCACGGGACAAGGATGCGTATCATGCCCGGTGTCGGGTCAAATCCATGATGCACAGAATGGATGCCATTGCCCGTCTGAGAAACCGGTGATTGATAATGGTAAATGTATTGCACAGAAGCCGAGTTGTAACAAGACGGGACTGCTGGCAAGTGGCACGTGCGAATGCGCCGCAAATGCAGTTGAGGAAAATGGGGAATGTAAGTGCAACAGGGCAGCCGGATACGTATTGAACGCGGCGGGAACAGCGTGTGAAAAGGTAGAAATGCCACCGGCCGCGACACCTGCTGTGGCGGAAACAAAACCGAATATAATTGATACGATAAAAGATTCAATACAGAATGACACCAAGGAAGAAAAGCCCGCGGAAAAAGAGACAGTATTTAATTTTAATTACGATTCTGACAAATTGTTTGCGTTTGGGCAATCGAGTTTGAACTCTGCGGAAGCGGAAAAGTTCATAGAGAACTTTAACAACAAACTAACCGAGGCGTTAAAAGCGGACGGGATAGAAGATATAAACAAGATAGAATACTGTGCAACGGTAGAAGGACACACCGATAAAAGCGGCGGAGACGCTGTGAACATAAAACTGTCAAAGTCGCGTGCGGAAACTATAAAAAGCCTGCTGTCGCAAAACGGAGTACCGCTAAATAGCGCGAATGTACGGTCTTACGGTGTCGGTTCAATTGAATGCGACAAACTGTACGATAAATCTTGCAGAAAGGTCACTCTTATTATCGATACCGGAACTTGCCAGACACCAAAAAACTAGCAGATTCCACGCATCAGCAAAAAACAAAATCGGCGGCCAAATTAGGTACGCCGAATTTTATTCGGCCGTATGCCGCATCGGCGACAAAAGCCCGGCGGCACAAAATATCGAATTAACGATATATTTAATTGCCCCAATATGACAATTGATGTGATACAAAAACCACCCTGCCAAAGCCCTGCAGATTTTTTCGGCCCAGCGCAAACGGGGCACATGAAACAGAACGTTATAATCAGAACACGCAATTAACGAGATGAATTGGCATACGGGAATCTATTAATCGGCAAAGAATACCGTCATAAACAAACACCGCCCGGTTAGGCGGCGTTTGTTTTAGAGAAACATAACTTCTTACACTTTTATAGTTATTGCGCGGCAACCTCGCATGCGCCCGATGTTATCGCAACCGTTTCATTTATCGTGCACAATCCGTCAGATGTTATGCTGCAGGCAGAATAAACCAATGATGATGCCCCGCCGGCAGGCGCATAACGAACCTGGGCCGTTTTGCATTGATTCAAATCGGTCAATCCAGCGCATGCGCGCCGCCACCCGTCACAATCGGTCACGGTTGTCACCGGCGCGGCCGTATCCGGCAGACGCAGGTTCCATTTTACATAGAAATCACGCAATGAACCGATTGAATACGATTTTCCAAATCCGACCTGGGCCAAGTTATCGCCAACGCGGCAATTGATGTTGCTGCGTTCAACAAATGCTGTAATCGCCGTTGCAACGCCACCCGTACCGGCGCCCACCGCGGCACCGATGCCAACGCCCTTGCCTATGGTTGATTTTTCACCGTTGCGTATCAGGCTGGATATATCACTGGTGAAAACGTCGCCCAAGCGTTCAATATCCGCGCGGGTATCCTTGATATCCTGGCAACCGGAACCAATCGGGCAATATATGCTATTACCGCTGGCATGCGCCAAGTTTATTGAATAGAAACTGCAGACCTCTTTGACCTCTGTTTCATCACTTGTCTCAATGCTTATAGACGAGGCCGAAACCCCGTTGTTCATCAGTTTCGTCTTGCACTGTGGCGCGGTGTCCGTCGGCGCACAAACCTGCGTCAGCAAATAGTTTTCACATTGCTGCATTGTTGTAAAATTCTTTGATGCGCACACTACCGCCTCTTTGGTGAAACAGGCATTCAAATCATTTTGATCGGCAAATGTGCAATTAAAGTTAAAATTCACCCTATATCTGGTGCTGCCTGTGACAATTTGACCGTCACGACAATCCAACAAGGCAGTCGCAATCTGATTATACTTATCGTATAAGGTTACAACCTCTTCACATTGCGCCGTGTCCATGATTTTAGTGGTGGCCGAAATTTTTCTGGTCATGTATTCGCTGATAATGCCAAACGAGCCGTCGTTACGCAGTTCTTCGGTCAGCATTTCGCGATGATTTTCATTATCGCAATCAAATGCGCGCTTTCCATGCGCCGCCAATGCACCGACACCCGCGCCCAAAACCGTGCCGCCACCGATACCGACAACCGCGGCCGTACTGGTTTTATTCATCAGCGAAAATCCGAACAAATCCTTGTTGCAACTGAACGTATCGCCGGTGGCGCGCCATACCTCGGCCGGTTCGTCGTCACCCGCCGCACCAAACAGCCAACTGTTCTTAATATGTGTGTCCTTGTTATACGCCGCGACGCGTACATAACACTCCGCCGTCTTTGCATCCCAACGGGCATAGTGACCGCGATTGGCGTCAACACCGTCAGCATTACTGTTGACAGTCGCACCTTGGGGCATGGACTTAATCAAAATATTGCCCTTTTGGCCGTTATATGCCCCAACGGATTTATTATATTCCGCGGTGACATTTCCGTCCGCCGACACGGCATTAAATGATGACCCGTACACATTCCGGTCCAACAACAGGCACGTGGTTTCCGCCTGGTTCGGGGTCAGGCCCGTTTTACGCAATACAAAGTTATAATATTCAGGCTGAACCCGGCGCGAATTAAAATCAATCCATACATCGGCGGCGGCGTTATAGACATTATTGCAGTCAACACGAACATCGCGCACGCACTTGTCAACCTGTGTCCGGCACAGCCCCATTCCGGAAATTATGGCATTGCGTACGTTTTCATCAAACATTTCGTTCATGCCGCCGCTTAATGCGCCGTTGTTTATGCACATTTGAATGTCATTCATACAGTTTTCAACCGTATACGCGGAATTTTTTACACCACCGTCCGGACACTTGGTTTGTGTTCCGGGTCCTGGATTTACACCGCCGCCGTTTCCACCATTGCCACCGTTTCCAGCCGACGGAACATCCGTTGATATGTTTCCAACAGAATTTACCGGCAATGACGGCATAGTCGGCATACGGGGACTTGATGTGGCATCAAACAGCGCGGCGCGATTTGTACGCGAATTTGCGCCACGTCCCGCAGAATCCGCAGCCTCCGCCGCACCACAACATGCCGCAATTCCAACAATCAAAGAAAAAACTTGTTTTAGCATTATTTGCATAAAACGATCCCCCGTCTACTTATGTTATCTTTGTAATTATATCACAAATAACATATAAAAAAAAACTTTTTTTAGGAATGCCAAACAACATTTACAAGCACACAATAATATTGACAAACAAAATAAAAGTATCTATAATTATTAATATGAACAAAATACGCGAATTTATAAAAACAAACCAGATGGCCATAAAATGGTCGATTGCCTATGTTATTGTAATGTGGGCAGTATTGCGCGGGCTGTTCAACTTTCGCATGTTTTCAATTACGGATTGGACACGATTGGCACATGCGCATTTGCATGGCTTTGCCGGATTAGTGTTCGGGATTTTACTGCTGGCGGCGGTGCCGTTATATATCGCAACAACCACAATAATCGTGCGAACCAAAAAGCCGATTTTTGCGATTAAGCTGCCGTCCTTTTTAACAATAAAAAAAAGCGCCGACAAACCAAAGGACGACGACGCAGAAAAAAAATCAAACGATACGGCGGCGAACGCGCCAACTGAAAACCCACCGGCCCTGCCCCAAAGCATGCCGCCGGAATTAAAAGAATCATTCATACGCGCACGAAACAAAATCGGACGCCCCAGCACATCCGCAATCAGCGACACGGCGATCAATAATACAATGGCGCCCGCACCTGCACCGACGGCTATTGACACGCCGATGCAAACCGCACCCAAGGCACCGAAAAACGAACCCGCGGCCACGGTTACGGCGACACCGGCCACCACGGACACAAACGAGGCATTTCCACTACCGGATAATTTCGACTTTGATGATAGCGCGTCACCCCAAAATGCGTCGCCATTCGCATCCGCACCGGTATTTTCAGAAATAAACTTTGGTAACGATGAAAAGGTTGCGCCTGAAACGACCGCACCAAAACCCGACGTAACCCAAGGGGCAAACAACGAAAAGATAACCCAATACCTGGATTCAAAATCAATAGCATACACCATTGAAAACGATATTGTAATAACCGACAAACATGCAATCGCAACGCACGATGACAAAGATTTCTGGATTGCGGACGACGAGACCTGGTTTGCCACCGGTGTCGCGCGACCGTCACCCGTTGCGGCGGTAAAAAACGCGGCCGCCGCCCACGGTTTGCACCCGGTATTATATTTGGCACAAAGCAATATAATGGATTTGGATACACGACGCGACGCGTGGCGTGCGGACGGAATTCTGGTTATAACCGATCCGTCGGAATTAGGTTAAACATGATAAATAAAAATGCGGCGAAATACCGCATTTTTTATTAGAATTGGGTGTCAGTACATGTCTCTTTTTCCTCGCCCCAATCCTTGCACCAAGGACTGCCGAAAATCGGTCGGCGTGTATTTGAACAATTTTGCGATCTGACACATTTATGACAATTTAAAGTTTCCCATTCAAATGTGGATGTAATTGTTTCTTTGTAATTCCACTGATTCAGCTGCTTGGATCCGACCAACTGACGATTAATAGCACTATCTTTGCCATTCCCGCCACCACCACCGGTATTGCCCAGCAGGCCGATTCCGCTAACCGCCGCCGCGCCCGCGGCAACCGCAACACCCGCGGAAACCGAAGTGGATGTAATACCTCCAATAGCAATAGTAGTCGCGGACAGACCGCCAGTAAACGGTATGGCAGCAACCGCACCAGTTATCGCCAACATAGACATTACTTTACCAAATGCCGGTGCGGGCGGATTTGGCGATTTCGGCAACACGGACATTTCCGCAAAACTTACACATGCCTGGCGCGCAATTTCACGACGCGCATCAAGTGCATTTTCACCCTGAATCTCTGCAATTCTTTCACCGATTGTTGCATAGTCTTTCAGCATTTTTGAATTTAATTCATCATATTTTTTATAATAGTTATCTTTCGCAACCTTTAATGCATGCGTTGCAATGACCAGGCGCATTTGTTTGGTCAGTCCTGGGAACCGCGCGGCATCGGCGCTTTTTTCACCAAGACGCGTACGCGTGTTTGAACCCCTTGCTTTCATACCCTGAACCTCGCGGCCGGTCATGCAGTATTGAACGGTCGGGTCCGCCTCTATTGCGTTGATTGCGGTATCAATATTTTTTTGTAAAACCGCCAATTCACTGCGAACTTTTTCCTTCTGCGTTTCACCCATATTGGAATCGTTTACTTTTTTCAAATAGTCTTCCACGGTGGACAACCGCCCGTCCTCATCAAAGTCGACATTTTCCCAATAAATCGTACCATCCAGCACGCCCGCAAACGGCGTCACCGGCCCCAACCCTTCGCTGGTCGCACCGACTACGCGCCCCAGTTCGGTATCTTGGATTTGCGAAACATCCGTGCGACATGAATTATATGAAATATTCATGCTGTTTTTATCCTGCTTATATTCGCATATTTTATATTCCAATGAACGCGCGCCGATATTTTCATCAACCGCAAGTCCGTTGCAGTTTTCCGTATCGCCACAGACTTTTATCATCGCCTCGTTCGCAGCATTTTGACATGTCACCAGGAAATTGTTGTCAATATTCAACATAATTCCCTGAACCATGGTGCTTAACTCATCATAAACCGCATCGCCGCGAATATCCGTATCGCCATAAACTTTCTGGCAACCGACCAGCTTGTCATACGGACACATTTTTATAATTGTATCCGTATCCAATCCGATACAATTATTATAATCTTTGCCGCAACGATCATCGGATTGTAGA
>CANBCI010000001.1 GCA_947367055.1 uncultured Alphaproteobacteria bacterium | reverse complement strand
ATATGCACATTTGACTTAGTCAAAGTTTGGATATTTCCAAATTCAACTGTCTGCATATCCCTTCTTGAACAGATTCTTGATTTGCATCAAAAATCTTTTGATGAGCTGCTTTTATTCACAATGTTTGCGTATTTAACAGGAACCCTATTTCATTGGTCCATCCCGTTAACCGCAGAATTTCAGGGGTTGAGAGTCATTTTTGATTTGTTCCCAACTTGAAAGCCCGCACAGTATGCGTGGAAATTATGAAAAAGTCAAGCGCTTTTTCAAAAATAATTTTAAGAAAATTTACCCCCGCACCCCAAAACATAGGAAAAACGCCGGATTTTCGCCAATTTTATCCTATAAACTTTTTCAAAATTATTTTTTATTTTTTTGTTTTGGGGTCCAAATCCGATTCGGATTTTACCAAAAAACCGATTCTTTTTTGCCATGCGATTCGGTTTTTTGTACAAAAACGCGCCATTCGATTCGTTTCTTTCACTATATAAGGATTAAAATTCCACCAAATAAGACGCCTTTTACAATTTTTATATTTTCAAAGAGCACGTTTTTATGATATGATTCGTATTATGAAAATCAGAATTTTAACTTTTTCATCAATATTATGCTTGAGCGGCGCAACATGTGGCGCGGCTCAAATGTACGGAACGCCGCTCGATGAAATGCCCGCGGGCGTATCCATTGGTTACGGCGCGCCTGCACAATACATATATGAAACACCAATTCCGATGCGTTCGGTCAAGGCATTGTCGGTAAAACCGGTCGCCGCCGACACGCGCGCGCCAGTATGGGACGGAACACGCGGACAATACCGGCCACGCGGCGGCGATAAAACCGTCGATTGGCGCGACGGTGTGCCAATTTGGGACGATTCGATTGTAAATTATCGTGACAAGGACTTTTCCGATTGGTTCTTGGAACCAATGCCCATCGTTTACATGGAAGAAGTGGACACAATAACCCCGATTTCCGCGCCCGCGAACGCAACAGATGTTCAGATAGCCGAAATTTATGCCCAAAACATGAAGGATGCGGCCGATACCCGCGCGCGAATTGAAGAATTGCTGGCCCCGCAAAAGCCGACGGCCAATATGTGGGCCGCCGGTGACGGGAATGCTGATTCTGCGCCGAAATACGCGGCCCAGGACATGACCGAAATCGTAGCAGTTGCATTCGCGGACACGGACGGATGCCCATTCGAAACGGAAAAAGAATGTGAAATCTGGCGCAAAAAACCCGTAATGCGTGAAACGGTTTCCCCGCGCAGTCCGCGCATTCGTGACGCAAACATGCTGGAATTCATAAATGCGGCGAAATGCGACAACGAAATAAGTGCGAACGACAAGATTGCGGCGCCATTGTTGCAAAGATATAAAATGCTGATGCGTTCCGCAAGCGCGTGCTGCACGGACGGCATGGCATATTCCCTGCGCGCGGCGGGTGCATCGGACGGGCTGGTTTATAAGTTCTTGGCCGATGATGCAAACTTTTATGGATTGGGCGCGCGCTGTCTGATGATGACGGATGCGGAATTGGATGAAAAATATCCGAACACCGCAACGGCCGCTGTCGCGGCGGATGTCCGCAATGGTTGTCTGTGCCGCGGACGGCAATGGTTTGAAGCAATGCTGGCCCCGTTTAAGACGGTATATGAAGCGGCGCCGGAATTTGCATCGCAAAAGTTTTATTATAAATACACGGACGGACTGCAGCGCGAAATAACGGTATCAGTCAACGCCGACGTTCAAAATGTCTTGAATCAATTGGCATTATGTCCGTAAAAAGTTCCCTCAAGGGAGGGTTTGGGAGAGGAGAGAGATGCCGGGGTTTCCCCGGCATTTTTATTACGGCACAACACAAGAGATATAACAGCCCTTTATTCAGTGAGCAAGTGGCGCGTCCGCGATCGCGCGATTTTTTATGCGGGACCGCCGCATATTGCACCGGCGCCGCTGAATTATGACGCGCTTTTATGTGATGAATCCAGGGCTACGCAAATATAATTCAAGAATGCACAAGGATACGCGCATGCACACTGGGATATACCGGATTAGCGAGTCATGCCTGACGGCATACGCCGTAATGACAAACAATCCGCCACCATGCCGCCGTTTATGGTGCGGCCGAAATACCGGATACAAAACCAAAATCCCCCGAACGGGGGATTTTTGGGCTGTGATAAAACTCAAAACGTTTTTATTCCAATACCGGAACGAATATCGTGCCGTATGGACCAACCTCATCTTGACCTATGTAGCATGTGATGTGGTTTCCAACATCATTCATCCATTCGTCATAGGCCGCCTTTTGCGCCTTGTCCAGATTGGACTGCTGAATGTCCTTGGTCAGTTTGTTTGCAATAAGCGTACCCGCAGTACCAGTTACAACCGCACCAACTGTAGATCCAATCCAAGATTTATTTGAGCCAGATGTCTTACCGTTCGACGTATCCTCCTTTGCACTTGTTATCGCTTTTTTAAAGTTAGTTGTCGCTGTTTCAAAGTTAGTTGTCGCTGTTTCAGAAAGTTCTTTTATCGCTGTTTCATATGCTGTAATTGAAGATTCCAAAACCCCAATTGTTTTTGCCATTTCTGCCGCTTTATTAGCCCAATCCTTTGCATTATTTATACTAGCTTTTTTGCTATCTTCGCTTTGTGTTGAGGAGATTTTGTTAACTATATCAAGGGCATTATCCGCATAACTTTCAGCCTTTTTAAAATTATCCGCGGAATTTTTTGTACTATTGCTACCCAATCCAGTCAGGCCACCCATAATATCGCCATTTTGAATTGCGCTGCCTAAATATGCCCCACCAACCGTGGTTGCCAAGCCACTTGCAACCGTCGTCCATGTGCGGGTGCGTTTTTGGCGCGCCTCCATGTCTTCGGTGGCGTCATCGGCCACGGCGTTTGCAATCTTTTCCAAATCGGCCGACGGTATCCATGAACCGCATGTAATCGCATCACCCGCCGCAAAGTACGCGGTACCCCATGACGCGCCGTCCTTTATCATATCCTGAATCCGTTTGTCGTCGGATTGGATTGTGATACGCACGCGGCAGAATGATCCGTACAAATCATTACTGGCGATGAAATCCTTGCTGCTTAATCCCGCAACGGAATAATTTGCCGGAACCTTGTTGCTGCGCAGTTTCGCCCACATATATGTGCTGCCGATTTCCGATGCGCCGATTATGCCGCCGCCACCGGTATTGCTGGCCATGCACTTGTTCTGTTCCTGGGTCAGTTTGGAGTTGTATATGGCCTGGGCCTCCTTCTCCAAATCAGAAATCAGTTCACGGAACAATGTATTTGCCGCCGCAGTTTGTGCATACGCGGAATATTCGATGTAATACGGTGTATCAAATATCTTGCCATTGGAATCCAATGTGTTGCATATACCCGTTTCTATCCCGGTCGCACCAACAGTGCAGAGTTTTTCACCGTTGTCATCAACCGCCTGAACTGTACCGGTCGGCGTTGACAATGTTGTCGCGCCACCCGCGTCAATCCAACCGTCGCGAACGCTGCTGCTTGTTCCCCATGAAGCCGCCGCATTATTTTTCAAACTGTCATCCATATCGGACATTGCGATCTTCAGGTGTTCTTCACACTGTGTCGAATTCTTTACCGTATCCAGGCACAGCCCCAACACGATTGTGTAATCCAAAACACCGCCAACCTTGTTCATGCTGTTATCAAATTTCGCAGTACCGGTATTGGTCAATGTCGAATAAATATCCGTACGATTACGATAGCAGTTCGTGTATTCGTTCCCGCACAGGTTCTTTACACAACTTTTTGCAACGGTTTCACAGTTCTTTTTCAACTGCGCGATACCCGCGGCGTTATATGTGCTGGCCAATTTTGCATTTAACGACGCAACCACACCAATCGGGTCGGAATTTGCTGCGCCGTCTTCGTATTCGGGGAATATTGCCTCAAACGCGCCTGCATCATTATATGTATATGAATATGTCCCGTAAGAGTTCAAATTCGCCGCCGCATATTTGCAGTATGTGTCGGTATTTACAATCGATGCGCACGCGCCCTTTAAGCCGTCATAAAGTGAACTTTTATTTATGCTCTGCTCACCACCACTACCGAATACACGCTGGAAACATGCCGCGCCACTGCCACCGCCACAATTACGCATTACGCACGCGCTTAATGTTTCGGTGCATTTTTGCTTTGCCCGTTCATCAAACTTGGTCATCAAATCTTCGATTTTTGCCATCATTGACGAATTCATGCGACCGTTGCTGGTGCCGTCACCATTAACGATGCTGTCATATGTCACATCACGCTCGTCTTCGTCCTTTAACTTTGATGCACTGGGCATTTTACCGCCATGCGCCGTTGCATAGCAGTATTTATTGCTGGAAATCGTTTCATAGCATTCATTGCGGATAAAGGCGGCAACGGACGATGCGTTGGTTGTTGATAATGCGGTGTCGCCCGCCTCCTGCTTGGCGATGTCACCGGCGGTTGTAATCTGTCCCTCGGTTGCATCCTTGTAACATTTATACGGGTTCGGGCCGCATGCGTTTAGGATACAAGTATCGGCCACCTTATAGCATGTTGATACCGCATTCACCGCCGCCAGGGCCGCGCCCTCTTCTATCATTTCGGCGATGCGGCTGCCGGCGGCCGGCAGGTCGGCATTCGCCGCGCTGCCAAACAGGGCAACCTTGCCCTCGCCCTGGCAACGGGCCAGGGTTGATTCACAGAACAGACGCTGTTTCTTATACTCGGCGGTTGTCGTGCAAAGTTCAAAATCCGAACCGCAAACCGTATCTTTTTTCAAGCAATTGGTATATGCGCGCACACAGCCGGATGTATTATAACTGTTTTCAATCGCCGCCGCGGTTATCATTTGCCCCAAAACACTGCCGTCGGTGGGGTATGTGTAATTTGTAACATCGCCATGTGTGTTAGTGGACGCAACCGCCGACAGGGACGGCACAGAATTCGTTCCAAACAACGAAGAAATGCCCGCCGCGCTGCACTGGGCCAGTGTACTGATACACTGCGGCATTTTGGCGTGGAACAACACCTTGTTCGTGCATTCGCTAAAATCACTGTCACAGGCATCTACACCCTTGATACATTGGGTATATGCATCAATGCATTCAATATCGCTTAACAAACTTGATGTGGTTGTGGTGGTTGTCGTCGTAGACAAACGCGCCGCCATTGTCGGCAAACGCGCGCCGGCGGTCGTCACCATGCTGGGGCGTGCCGTCACCGCAAACGCCGCAGGAAACAGCCCTAAAACAGCCAAAAATCCAACCGATTTTGTAAACAAATGCATTAGACTCACTCCATTATTATTACTTTATTATATCATAAAAATAAATTCAGACAAACAAATAATAACAGAATTTGATTCAAATTAACCAATATCGTCCAATATACATTTCAGTTCCGCCATGTCATCCGGCAAATGTGATTTGAACCGCATTTGCGCGCCGGTCGTGGGGTGCGTAAACTCTAACACCTCGGCATGCAGCATCTGGCCATTGTGCGTTTTTAGAAATTCCAGCAAATCCGGGTCGCGAACACTGCCCAAATTCCCCGCACCACGCCCATAGAGCGGGTCACACAGCACCGGAAAACCGTGCGCCGACAAGTGAACGCGTATCTGATGCGTGCGTCCGGTAAAAAGTGTGCATCTAAATTCGGTGACGCCGGCCCGCGGCCACGCATTCATTACGGCGACGGATGTCTGGGCGGGCTTGCCCCCGGATTTTACCATGCTCATTTTCTGGCGATTGCGTGATGAACGCGCGATGTTGCCGGTTATGTCCGCCTCTGTCCAATTTGGGACATGCCAGGCAAAGGCAACATATTTGCGCGTCAAATCATGCGCGGAAAATGTTTTTACCAGGTTGCGGTACGCCGCGTCCGATTTTGCAAAAACCATGACACCGCTGGTATCCTTGTCCAATCGGTGCACGACGCCCGGACGCGTTTCCCCGCCAAGTGCGGACAAATTGGTGTGCGCCAAAATATTTTGAACCAGCGTCCCCGTTTTGTTCCCGGCCGACGGGTACATTACAACGCCGCGAGGTTTGTTCACGACAATTATGTCGTCGTCTTCAAACAAAATATCCAAATCAAAATCAGATGAAATATTATCCGACGCCGTATCGGATTGCGGTGTCACAACTTCAACAACAAATGCATCGCCCGCACGAATACGTGCCGACATTTTAACCGGCGCGCCGTTTTGCAAAACACTAAACTTTTGAATTTCACTGCGTGAAAATTCCGGCATTTGCGCCGCCAAAAACTTGTCCAGGCGCATGCCCGCATCACCATCCGTCACAATAAATTCACGCCGCATTTCAAAAACCCCGCCTACTTATATTCCGGCCAATCGGGCCCCTTGGCGCATTTTTTCAAATCAATCGTCAAATCACGACCGTCGTCGGAAACCGGACACCGCAAAAGCCCGGTTGTCGCCCGTTGCACACCATCGTTTGTCATGTTGCGCCATGCAAAATTTATTTCCTGCGGCGGGCGCAAACACACTATCCTTAAATCATTATCGGCGCGTCCCTTGGGGTCAATCCAGACACGCACCCCTTCGCCCAGGCCATAGCACGGGAACCCGTCCAAGTAATACAAAACCAGCCCCTTGTTCCCGACCAGTTTCGGGTCGGATATAAACTTGCCCTTGTATTCCGACAGTTGCAGGCCGGTCACACCCTCCCAATCGGTGCTGGTGGAAAAAATGCTGACGCGGCGGATAACGGGTGCCTCGTCCGCGGCCCATGCGGCGGACACAAACAAAGAAAACAACAGCAGTCCAAATTTCTTCATATCAATCCCCCATGTCCGGCATTTCAATCGTCACCCGGTGAACGCCCGCGGCGGGCGCGGCAAGCGTATGGGAAAACGGCGCCGCGCCCCCCGGCGACAACAATGTCGCCGACGGCATAAATTTTTGACGCGCGATTTCATTGCCGTTCTTGTCGCGCGAAACAATTATCAAATCCGGCACGCCATAAATATCATCAGACTGGTTAAAAATCGCGCCATCAACCGTCAGATGCACGACCCCCGCGGCATCCGTTGTCGTGCGAATTTGCGAAACACGCGCCACAAGCGGCCGCGCATCCTGCGCATCCGAATGATGCGACGCGACAACCGCGACCGCAAAAATAATCGCCGATAACAACGCGCACAACGCCGCAACAAATGTCAAAAACGCATTTCGCCGCGCGGGCACCGCCACATTCCACACATGGCCGCAAACCGCGCATTTTACGGCACCACCCTGAACTTTATCCAGCGCATATTCAGTCTTGCAAAAGTCACATTTTATTTTCATATCTTTACTTATACCACAAATTATTCCAAATTCAACAGGCGATATTTCGCACGCACGCGCGCCTCAATTTCCAGCAACGCATTCATAAAATCCGCCGCCGTTGCGTTTTTATTTGCGGCGACTGCGCCAAACAGTTGTGATGCGGTGGTGGACTTATCCCCTTCACGGGCGACGGCGCGGGCCGCCATGTCGTTCAGGTTTGGAAATGACACGTCAAAAAAGTGCGCCGCACGCCAGTCCGCATCCCAAAAATATTCCGGGTTAATTGAATCTTCGATAAGATTAGTAACCACAAGACGCGGCGTTATTGACCCCGAAAAGCCGACGGTTGCATACAGTGTGCTTATGCGCCCACCCGTCATGTCCAGGGTCTGGTTTACCTTTAGGTACGCAACATCATCGTCACTGTTCACCGACAGCCCCGACAGCGACAGATCCCCGACCCACAAATCTTCGACCGAAAAACTGGAAAACTTTCCCAAATCATCCAGTTTTAGCGCACCCGAAATTTCCATTGTGCGCGAATCCGCCGACAACGCGCCCGCCACGCGCGCGGAACTGGTTTCGAACGCGGTGTCTATTGTCGTGCGATTTTGAAAAACAATATTGGACGCGACAAGTGTGCCCGAATGCATTGTTTCGCTGAAATTGGCATTGGATACATCAAAGAAACTTGCGTTTTCTATGTCGTGCCCCCCCAGATTCAATGCCGACATCATTGTCGCATCATCCGCGTTATTTGACGGCGCCCGCCATAAATACAGTGCATTGTCACGATTAACAGCGGTTGAACCGACAATTCCCTGGGCGGCGCCCACCCCCAAGTCCACCGTATCGGAATGCCATGCGCCAAATGCGCCGTAGGCATGCCGGCCCTCGATAAACCCCAGATTGTTCCCGCCCATCATTACAATTTCACGCGTGCGCAGTGGCGTTATATCCGCATCGGACATGACGACCACCCCCTGCAGCGTTGCCCCATTGCCGACATCATTTGATTTCAAAATACGCAACTGATAATCGGCCGATGAATCCAATATGTCATCAGGCAGACCGTACGGCGCCAAATCGGCCAGTTGAACGCGCGTTATATTCCGCCCAACAGTATTTAGCAGCGCGGCGCGGTTGTCGACAATATATCGTTCCAGCGCGGTCTGAACCGTTTCCATTTGCCGTGCGACCGCAATATTTTTTTCGCGCGCAATCACATTATGCTGGTACCGGAAAACAAACGGAATTATTAACGCCGCCAACGCCACTGACAGCAGCATTTCAACCAACATGCTGCCGCGTTGCGCGGCGCGGCCACCATTTATAGAAAACACAGTAAGCATGATTTTCATAATTGCGAGCCCTCTGGATTATATTCGCGCCAGCCGGCATGAAACAGGACATCAAATTCATCCGCCGCGGGCGTATCCGGAATTTGCGCGCGCGACAATGAAAAATCTGTGAAACGCGGCGCGCTTGTCGACGGAAAGACCCAGCTGCCTATCTTTAGCGGCGGCGTTGTCGACACCATCAGTTCCCCCGACACGGTGAGCCCCACCTTTTCAATAAAAGTCATTTCTTCTGCGGAAATGTATGGCGTCGCGACTGAATGCGCCTCTATGGCGGTAAAGCCGCTGATTGTGCGCGTGGTACTTGATTTCAAGGAAAAATTTCCGCCGACATTAACCGAATTCGTCACGGTTGCACGGTCTGCGATAATGCGCCCGCGGGTTGTGAACGCGCCACCGTTCAAATTGTCCGCATAAATATTTCTGAACCCGGTTATGTCGCCGGACACCTGCATTTCGCCGACCGACACATTTGAACCGTCCATATTCGCACCGTTTGAAAAATAGACACTGTTCGCCATAACATCGTCGGACGCCACAAAATACGTCGACGCATCGCCAACCTTTGCGGACGACGCCACAACCCGCCCAACATTTAACACGTTATATCCGCCCATCCGCAAATCGCGCATCATGATGTTAAGGCCGTCGTCCCCGGACGATGCGCGATGCAGATATTTCGTCTTGTCATCGGCCGCGGTCGCACGCGATATTCGATATATAATGTTTCCTGTCTTAAAGTCCGGGGCCGCAACCGCCCATGTGTCCGAATACGCCACACCGTCGTCCCCGACAACCGCTGCATCCGCACCGATGTACCGCGCGATACGGTTTGCCCGAACCGCATTTTCCGCATCAAACGAAATATAAACATCCGCCATAGCGGCACCGCGGACGGAATACTTGTCAACAAATGCCGCCGTGGCCGCATCCGATATTTCATTCAATTCCGCATCCGACAGTTTAATCTGGGCGGTGTCCGGCCATTTGTCCTGGTTCATGCGGACAAAATTTAGTACCGGATTGCGCAACGCCGCAATATCACGGGCGCGCGCCATATTTTCAATGTCATGGTTCGTCTGTACGATTTTGTTGTACACAAAAGGCGACGCCACCGCCACAATCGCCAGCGCAAGTATCACCTCCAGCATGCTGGCGCCACGCGTTTCATCAAAAAATATCGTCGTCCTAGTCACAATTTGTCCCGCCGGCCATTAGGCATTGTTTAATATCTATTCTTTGTTCCAGGCGCTGCCAAAACACATACTGGCATATTATATTTTGCGCCAATGATTTTTGATTGTACACGACACCGCCAATTGCGGAAAGAACACTCTTGCAATCAACTGTTTTTCCATCGTCGGCCGACGGGCGCGAAATTATTTTGAAAGCCCCGTTGTCTATGGAATCCAGCAAAACATCCGGCAAAACCGACACATCGGCCGGTCGTATGTCAATCACAACCGCCCCGTCTTCCCCGCGCAGCAACGCATCTGATGTCTGGTCGCGCAATGTGATGTTTGACACCGCCAGATAAGATGTTTCTATGCCGCTGCGGGCGCTGTATTCCAATTCGTCGGTGTATATGTAGACATCCTGGCCGCGGGCGGCATTTATGGATGACGATATGTCTATCCTGTCGACGGAAAAATTTATCTTGTCCGCAATCAGATTACCGCGCACATTCCAATCTTTTGGCCCAGTAAAACTGGTGCGGCCGGCCGTCATGGAAAAATCATAAACAGATGCCGCCCGCCCCGTAAAATTCCCCGTATCGCCAAATTTTGACACCGTCCGCGCCCCGACCGTCGCCGCGTTTAATGTTCCACGCGTCAAAGACAATGCGGCCTCGCCGGTCTTGCTCTGGAAAACGGTTTTTGTTGCGGCCATGCGGCCGATCGTGTTTCTTATTTTACGGCCGTTTTCCGTGCCCGTCACCGCCAGTGTGTCAAACATTCCCGTTTCAAAATCACCGCGCGTGGCAAAAACACGGCCGGCGTCTTCGAAAACAAAGCCGCCCATGTCAAGATTGGTCAAAAATTCGTTATTGTCGACATCCGGTTCATTTCGGCGCACAACATCGGAATACATGTTTTCAAGCGCGATGCCGACATTAACGCCATCGGCCGTCGGAACCGCATAAAAACCAATTCGTCGCGCCAGTTCGGCCCGCGCAAGGCGACTTAAATTTCCGCCCGTCAATTCCAAATGCGCGGAAATTTCACCGTTGTCGTTTTCAATGACAAGGGCAATGTTCTGCCCCAGGCTGGTCCGCGGCACAAACCCCAGCGGCAACCCATACGGTTCCAGCAAATCGCCAAACTCATCCCCTGAAACAACCACGGTGTCATACGGGATATTTTTTGCGTTTTCACGGATAAAAATTCGTGCGGCGGTTGCGGCCACATTTGCCTGCTGCGTGGCGGAAAACATTTTTGCGTCGGACGCCCCGTCGGTCATTCGCATCGTCAAAAACGGCACAATCGCAAACACCACCGACAGCGCCAGCAGTGCCTGCAATAAAAAATTCCCGCGCGAAGAATGCAATATGGCGTCCCTCCTACATTTTGTAGAATAGCAATTGAAAAAAAATATTGCAATCGGTTTTCCGATGAACTATTATTGCGACTGTTAAAGAAGCGATGACGGTATAATCCGGCATTAACATATTTCCTGTTAACAAAGAAAAAACATGCAAAACAAAAAAAACCAATCCTCTGTCGGGATGATGATTCAGCGGTGTCACAAATGGCGCCAAAAACGCAAACAACTTATTGACCAGGCACGTCAAACCGCGGACGAAATTGACCGCGAACGCCTGCTGCAGGCGGCCGAACATTATGGCCGCATGGTCAGCAGCGAACAGGGAAAAATTGATTCGACACGCACGCCGGCCGACAAAACACCGATTGCAGAACCGCCGGTTGACGCCGCAGACGAAGAAGAACCGTTCCCGGAATTCGTTGAAAACCTGAAATAAAATACCGCCCAATTTAATCTTTTTAATTGTTGAAATTTGACAGGGGTTTGCTATCCTGTGGACAAAGGAAGTTTTAAGCATGGATAGCAATTACACTGTTTTGGCCCGCAAATACCGCAGCCAAGATTTTCAATCTCTTATCGGCCAAGATGTTTTGGTCAAAACACTGACGACCGCGATAAACACGTCGCGCATTGCACACGCATATATATTTACCGGCATTCGCGGAACCGGAAAAACCAGTACTGCGCGAATCCTGGCCAAGGCGTTAAACTGCCTATCCAGTGACCGGGCAACGGCCACACCATGTGGGGTATGCGAAAACTGCCGCGCAATTGCCAGCGGTCAGCATATTGATGTAATGGAAATCGACGCCGCATCCCACACGGGCGTCGACAACATGCGCGATATTCTTGACGCGGCGCAATACCGCCCGACAAACGGCCGGTACAAGGTTTATATAATCGACGAAGTCCACATGCTGTCCACCAGTGCGTTCAACGCCCTGCTAAAGACATTAGAGGAACCGCCAGCCCACGTAATATTCATTCTGGCGACAACCGAAATAAGAAAGGTTCCGGTAACCATTCTGTCCCGATGCCAGCGTTTTGACCTGGTCCGCGTTCCGGTTGAAACATTAAAAAAACATTTCAAGTGGATTGCAGAACAGGAAAAGATAGAACTGTCGGACGCGGCGAACGAATTGCTGGCGCGGGCGGCGGACGGTTCGGTTCGTGACGGATTGTCATTATTGGACCAGGCAATCGCGCAAACCGGCGGCAAGGTTGATGAAGCCGCCGTGCTCGACATGCTAAAACGCGCGGATCGCGGCGTGGTCGTCGACCTGATGAAAACATTACTGTCCGGCGACGCGGCGGCGGCACTGAACAAAGTCGATCAAATTTACAACAACGGCGCGGATTTGGCAATGCTGTTGACCGACATGATGGAATGGACGCACTGGGCGACACGCATGCACCCGGCATTGCGGGCCGGGGACGCCGACGCGTCGCCGTACACCGCGGACCAACGCGAACAAATTCGCGAAATAAACTCGCACGTGACGCTTAACACACTGTCGCGGATATGGCAGGTTATGGTCGCGGCCGTCCCGGAAATGCAGGCGGCAGGAAATCAAAAGCAATGCTTTGACATGCTGGTTGTGCGATTGATGCACATTGCGGATTTACCATCCGTGCCTGAAATTTTACGCCGCGAAGGAGCCACCGCCGCGCCCAGAACCACCGCGCCGCGCGAAACGTCCGACGCAAACACCGCCACAAAAAATCTGGCAACGGCAACAACGACCGCGAGCGGGGTCATCACAATTTCATCGGGCGCGGAACTTGCCACAAAACTGCAGGCGGCAAAGGAAATTCTGCTCTACTCCTATTACAGCAGCAATATAGAGATTTTGGAATTTTCCGACGGTGAAATAAAATATTTCGACCGTGCAAACGACGCAGATTTTCCGTCAAAACTGGCCAAATGGCTATTGGAAAAAACAGGCCATGCGTGGCATCTGACGCGGGCGGAAAAATCCGAACATACCCAGACAATTACCGAACAAAGCCGGGCCGAGTTAGAGGCGGATCCAATGGTATCCAGCGCAATGAGCCTGTTTGAAGATGCGCAAATCATAGGCGTCGGGAAATAAACACGGGGAAAACAAAAATGAAATCAGAATGCGGACGTTCTTTGATAGAAGTGGTCGGTGTCCTTGCAATATCAGGCATGATGATACTGGGCGCGTACAAGATGTATGAAACGGTAAAAAACAACACACGCCGACAAATTGCGTCATCGCGCCTAGAGGAAATTGCGGGCGATGTAAAAATGCTAATGGAAATGAGTGGTTCGTACGACGGCGTGTCAATTGACTATCTGATAAAGTCTGGTTCAAACGCGGTGCAAAACGGCGCGGCGCCCCTGGGCGGAAACGCATGGGCAATAACATCTGGGTTTGACGGAAAATCGTTTGAAATAACGCTTGTCGGCTTAAGCGAGAGTGACTGCGCATATTTCACGACGGCCGTGCCGAAATGGGCGGCGTCACTGCGTGTGAACGGTTTTGAAAGTGACGCCGCGTCACATTGCTTTGAATCAAAAACAAACGAGATTTCATTTATCGTAAAATAAATGCGTTGGTTTAATTTATCTTGCCTGTTCTTTTTAATTGCGGCGGTTTCGGCGTGCACGCAATACCGCACGCCGGCGCGAAACACGTGGCCGCAACATCTGGCGGGCGCCAGTTTCACAGACATGACCGAAATGGCGCGCGTGGCCAAGCGACCGGTGTACCTTGGGGCGGGCGGCAGACTTGTCACCAATATTGCGCCAACAAACACCGCCGCCGAATATGGGGACAAGACCGCAAACGACAACGCGGCCACATTAAACTATATGGCGAATTTGGAATACGCGCTGTATGACGGGTTGCGCAAACCGGGCATTTCGGTTCAGCGCGCCGGAACGGATGTTGTCGTCATTCTGGTTCGCGACGCAATAATGGAACTGGACGTGGCCGAGGTTTCCGCCACCGGTGCAAACACCTTGGACATCATTGCAAAAATACTGAAAAAGTATGATGCGACATTTATTGAAATCGCAGGATATACGGACGCCATGCGCGATCAAAAGGCGGCGGGTGCATTATCGCTGGATATGGCGCAGCGCGTTGCGGTATTCTTTGCCACGCACGGCATAACGCCCGCGCGAATGTTCATCGCCGCGCGCGGCGCCGCGCGCCCAATCGCCGCCCAGGACGACATAGGGCGCCTGACAAACCGGCGCGTTGAATTGCGCATCGCGCCCGCACGATAAAAATTGGCGAACTTTCCATTTGACGGGGACCAATTTATTGGTATAGTTTTATCATAACACAACAAAGAAAGGATGGAAATAATGGCAAACACAAAAAATGTAAATCCGGCGGCAAAAAAATACGCACGTAGTGGAATAATCGCGGCCGTGGTGGTTATTATCGCGGCATTGGGCGTTTGGGCGGTATCCCAGTCTTCACGCGGCGGGGCATCAGTGGCATCATCCCTGAACGAGGTTAATGCCGACGCGGCCAGCGGGGCCGACCTGCGCTTGGCGGTGATACGCATGGACGCAATCCAGACCGATGCAAAAGCATTACAGGATCTGCGCAAACAAAAAGAAGCATACGAAACAAAACTGCGCGATGAACTGACCAAGGAACAAAAGGCACTGGAAAAGGAAAAGGCGGAAATTGAAAAATCCCAGGATGTCCTTTCCCGCGAGGCATTACAGCGCCGCGTGGTTGACTATCAAAACCGCGTGACCCAGTTGCAACGCGAATTGACCGAACGCGCACAGAGCATTGAGGTTTCTTTCCAAAAGGCGCTGAACGAAATTCAGGAAAAGCACCTGGATCCGATTATCGAGGGCGTTATTGCAAAGAAAAACCTGTCGCTGGTAATTGACGGCCGCTTTGCACGCACGGGCAAAAATGTTCAAAATCTGGACATAACGAACGAAGTGGTAAGCGCGCTTAACAAAAAAGTTTCCACTGTAAAAATGGAAAAACCGAAAGGCTTCTAAACCAATCCCCCGAATGGGGGATTTTTTTTATCGTTGAACTTTGAAGTTTTTCAGGTATAATCGGGCTATGTTAAAAATAATACAATCTTTGATGACGCCGCGCGCGAATGCCACAACGGCGGGCGCTTTGGCGGAAAAATTTGGACTGGAACTGCGGGGCGATGCAAACACCCCTGTCAAGGGGGTTGCACCGATTGCGGATGCAAAGCCGGGCCAATTGGCGTTCTATTCAACCGAACGAAACAGTGCGGCGTTCAAAATACTGCCGATAGAGGTATTAAAAAACACGCGCGCAACCGTAATTCTGGTTCAACCGGAACAGGCGGAAAATGCGCCGCGTGGCGCAACGCTGCTAATAACGGACAGCCCGCGCGGAAATATCGTAAAAATACTGGGGGAAATATACCGCGAACCGCCGCGCTTTGGCATCAGCCGAAATGCAACGGTCGCGCGCGGTGTGTTCTTTCGCGATAAAAAGACGGTCTATGTCGGTCAGTATGCGACAATCGAACGCGGCGCCGTGATTGAACCCGATGTAAAGATTTACCCCGGTGCATATATCGGGAAAAATGTGACAATTGGCCGCGGGACAATCGTACAGACCGGCGCGCATATTGAAAACGCGACAATCGGTGCGGATTGCGTTATCAACCCGAACGCGGTAATCGGCAAGGATGGGTTCGGCTACACGCGCCAGGACGGGCACAATGTGTTTATTCCGCATGTGGGCCGCGTCGTATTGGGTGACCGTGTGTCGGTGGGGGCAAACACCTGCATTGACCGCGGTGCAATGACGGACACAACCGTCGGCGACGGCACAAAAATAGACAACCTGTGCCAGATTGCGCACGGCGTCGTTGTCGGGCGTGAATGCTTCCTGGCGGCGGGCGTTGGAATTGCGGGCGGTTGCGTCATTGGCGACCGCGTATTGCTGGGCGGGCATGTGGGACTCGCGAACGGTGTAAAAATTGGCAACGACGCGTCCGTCGGCGCGAACAGCGGTGTTTTCCGCAACGTGCCCGATGGCGAAACGCACATGGGATATCCGGCCGGCCCGGGAACGGAATTTATGCGCCACTACGCGTGGTTAAGAAAACAGGTAAAGGGATAAAAGGAGATTTGCAAATGGTAGACGCAAATGGCATTGAAAAAATAATACCGCATCGCGGTGACATGCGCCTGATTGATGAAATCCGGGAATTTAATGAAACCAGCGGTATCGGCATTCATTATGTGCGTGACAACGAATTCTGGTGCGCGGGGCATTTCCCAGATTGCCCGATTATGCCGGGCGTACTGCAGGTCGAGGCACTGGCCCAGACCGCGTGCTTTATCGCACTGAACGCGATGGGGGCGACGGACGGCAAAACCCTGGGGTACTTTACAACAATAGACAAGGTAAAGTTTTCCCACATGGTAAAACCGGGCGATGTATTGGAACTGCATGTGGAACTGCTGATGAGCAAAATGCGCCTGTATAAATTCCAGGGCATTGCAATGGTCGGCGGCCGCAAGGTGGCCGAGGCAACATTTTCCGCAATCATGCAGCCGCGTGACGCGTAAAGGGATAAAAAATACTGGACACGGTCAAAAATATAATTTATTATTTGCCGGTCTTGGGTGTTTAGCTCAGTTGATTAGAGCATCTCGTTTACACCGAGAGGGTCGGGGGTTTGAGTCCCTCAACACCCACCAAAAATTCAACCGCCGCACGGCGGTTTTTTTCTTACCTGTAATGCCGTTGGGTGGGTATAAAACGGCGAGCCCACTTGCACGGCATGGGCGGCTATGATATAATTCCACTATCATGGAAAGGATACAAAATGTCATCACAAAACATCACATATACTGAAAACAACCAAACAATAACATTAAAATACGAAGAATTTATTGATAAATGGTTAAGCGGTAAAATAAAAAATCCGACCGTTATTGGCGCAACATTTAATGATTTAAAAATATCGGCACATGATGATGACGAAGACGCAGAAGAAAACACACCAAACGGCTATAAAGAATCCGTTCATACTCTTACCGGTCAATTTATTAAATGTGCATTTAATAATCTAAAAGTTCTTGATGTGGAATTATCTTTGAATCTGCAAGACAGTGCAATAAACAATGCATATATGGAATTTGGTTACTTAAAATTAACCGGTGCAAAAAACAAGATAATAAGTTTACATACAAACGAAACCGATATTGGATTGGATTTGCAAAATACCGAAATGGATGATTTGAACTTATATAAATGTCATATTACCGGAAAAATGAATGGCGGAACATTTAAATTCAAGGAATCCAAAACATGGTTGGGTCAATATGATACATTAATAATGGAAAATGTTGATTTCGGCAATACGAATTATGACCCGGACTATTTCACCCAGGATAACCTGAAACTAATCAACCCAAAAATGAATCCCCAGGTTCTGGCCGATGCGCGCGAATTTGCACCGCATGTTTTCGACGCGCCCAAATCCCAAAAATTCAAATCCGCCCAAGAATTGGTTGTTGATAAGAACAAAGAAAGATTGGTTGACATGGGCATGCAACTTCTGGCGCGCATGCGCCCCGACCTGTCAGAGGCAAAACGACGCGAATTAGCCGAACAAAAATATGAACAAACGCTGGCCAAGGGACGCGCAAATCTTGACGGCAGATATTCACAGGAAATGCTGTCATTGATTCTGGGGATTGGTGGACAGAGCCACGATTAAAATGAACAATATTTCTGTTCGCTTTGCACGCCCCGCCGATGTTCCGCCACTGTGGATATTTCGCTTGGCGGGTGTTTACGTGCGCGCGCCGTACCGCCACATGGGCGCAACGCGCCGCATGTTTGACGCCCTGATTGATATTGCGCACCACGAAAACATACGGCAGATAATGTGGTCGGTGTGGTCGCCAAACACACCGGCCGTGGCGTTTTATGAAAAATTGGGTGCAAAATACTGTGACGCGGACGGCGAACGATATATGTATTTGGAAATCTAAATATTTTTTGTGTTTTCATAAAAAATACGTTAAAATTATTCCGTTTTAAGAAAGGAGAAATTTCATGAAGAAAATTGCATTGGCATTGGCGATGACGGGTATGCTGGCGGCATGCACGACGGTTAATCCATATACCGGCGAAACCCAAACGTCCAAGGCCGTCTGGGGCACCGCAATCGGTGCAGCGACGGGCGCGGCGACGGGTGCATTGGTGGCCAAGAAAAGCGGCACCGGCGCAATTATTGGCGGCTTGGCCGGGGCGGCGGTCGGCGGCGGCACCGGATACTATCTGGACACGCAGGAGGCGGAACTGCGCCAAGAACTGGCGTCAACCGGGGTCGGCGTTGTCCGCGACAGCGACAGCATTCGCCTGATTATGCCGGGCAACATAACATTCAAGACCGATTCCGCGGATATAAACGCGTCATTCTATGCAACGCTGAATTCCGTGGCCAAAGTTTTGAACAAATACAGCAATTCAACCGTAATGGTGTCGGGATTTACAGACAACACAGGTTCGGTTGAATACAATCAAACGCTGTCGCAGAGCCGCGCGCAGGCGGTTGCCGCATACCTGCAGGGCCAGGGCGTCAAGGCATCGCGATTTGAAGTAATCGGCATGGGCATATCAAACCCGATTGCATCAAACAGCACAGCCGCAGGCCGCGCCCAGAACCGACGTGTTGAAATAAAAATTATTCCGAACAAGTAATCACACCGAACGCCGCCCGATTGGGCGGCGTTCTTTCATTTAATTTGAATTGTAGCACGGGGATGTAAATTCGTAGTTACCGGTCGTATCGGTTGTTTTTACGCCGGCCGCGACATAGCATTGCGTGGCGCTTGTCGCACCCGCGGGCGATGTACCGGGCGCCGGACATTTTGTGCATCCGGATGTGCCGTTGTTACTGCTACCCCAATATCCGGCGGCACAGCGAAAAGAATATGTCTCACTGCACGTATTACAATAACATTGCCGTTTTGCCATGACTTCATATCCGGCGGCGCCGGCACCCCACGACGTGTCACTGACGCAATTTGTGCAACCGTTGCAGATTTCTTCACATGTATAATATGTCGCGGTGCATGCCGTCGCAAGCTGCAAAGTATGTTCCGTCCGCTCATACCCGGATTCGCACGTGTCGCACGTCTGGACACCGCCGTACGGTTCATAGTAAATCGTTCGGTACGAGAAACAATTGGAAACCCTGGTTAGAACAGTGCATTCACTGCTGCATGTGTAACTCTGCATGCAGGTATGTATTGTTGCGGCATGCGCATCTTGCAAACAAAATGCGGCCGTCCCGGCAAGCACTAAAAAGCATAAAAATTTCATAAGTTCTATTCCCCCTTCTTTGAATCAAATAAAAAACCACCGAAATTCAGTGGTCAGGAGGTTGAGAACAATCTTAAGTATTGTGCCGCGTATTTTTATATTAAGCGACCCTCCTGACCCAGAGGCCAGGAGTTTTTCATCGAAATAAATAAAGGCGCAATGCGCCAATTATTATCACGACGCTTAAGCGAGGTTCTCACACCCCGTCGGCGAAACACCCGCCGACATTGGATATTATAGCATGGCCGCAATTGTTTGCAAAGAATAAAAAAATCACACCATGGGGGACTTGAGTTTTTTCCGATATAATTGTATTATCAGGGCATGATTGAAACTTTGACGCTGACCGATTTTAGAAACCATGAAATGTGCCGCATAAAAACGACCGGCCGGCGCAATATTATAATCACAGGACCAAACGGCGCCGGCAAGACCGCCGTACTGGAGGCGGTATCAATGCTATCGGGCGACCGCGGAATGCGCGGGGCCGCCATGACGGATATTGCGCGATTTAACGGACGCGGCGATTTTTCAATTTTTGCGGAACTATCCGATGACACGGAAATTTCAATAACATACACCGCGGGCGACGCAAACCGCCGCGCACGAATTGACGGGGACGCGGCGCCATTGTCGCAATTGGTGGCGCAATTGCCAATGGTTTGGATTACCCCGCGCGAAGACAGAATTTTCATCGACGGCGCGGGTGACCGGCGCGCGTTTTTTGATCGCCTGGTGTCGGGCTTTGACGCAACGCACGCCGGGCGGGTGGCGCGTCTGGGGAAACTGTTGTCGGAACGGGCGTTCGCATTAAAATCGGGGCGCGACGCGCGATGGACCGATGCATTGGACACACAAATCGCATCAGTGGCGGTTGCAATCGCCGCCGCACGCATCCAGTACGCGGGCGAAATCAACTATTTTTTGTCCGGCGCCGCGGTATCTGTTGCGGGGATGATTGAATCAAACCTGATTTCGGGAATGACACCGGGGGACGCGGAACGCGCATATCTGGAATACCTGCACGGGGCGCGGGAACTGGTGGGCGACAAAATGATTTTGGACGGCCCGCATAAATCCGACTTCGGTGTTTTTAACGAAATACTTAACCTGCCGGCGGCGCTTACCAGCACGGGCCAACAGAAAAGCGTTTTGATAGACTTGATAATGGCGCACGCGCGATTGGTTTATGAAAAGACGGGGCGTCGTCCGATAATCCTGCTGGACGAGGCGGCGGCCCACCTAGACACGGATGCACGGCGCCGCATGTTCCGCGCATTTGCCGCCGCCCACGCCCAGGTCTGGGCCACGGGATTGGACGCAAACGCGTTTTCAGATGTGAATGACGCGGCATTTGTTGCTTGCAACGATGGGGAAATAAGTAATATAGTTATTCAAAATAAAACGGATGAAGATGAGCAAGATTGATTACCAGGCATTATTGGACAACGCACTGAAATCGGTGGTAAAGGATGCATTGACGCACGCCCAATTTAACGGCCTGGGGGACGGGACGCATTTCTTTATAACATTCAAAACGCGTGCGCCGGGCGTGGTGTTGCCGGATTTTTTGCGGATGCGCTATCCGGATATAATGACAATCGTGTTACAGTATTCATATAACAATCTGAATGTGTCGGACAAGGAATTTGGTGTTCAATTGACATTTGACGGCCGGCCGTTTTTCATTCGCGTGCCCTTTTCCGCATTGGTTGAATTCAAGGATCCGTCTGTGGATTTCATGCTGTCGTTTCATCCACGCAACGCATCGACGCCCGCGGCCGACAATGACATGGAATTGCCGCTGGATGAACAAACAACCGCAGACACTGGGCGCATTGTATCGCTGGACGAATTCAGAAAAAACAGAAACAAATAATCAGACCGCCCATTTGGACGGTTAATTTTTTGGCGCATCGCGCATAATTTCCAAAAATAAAATCACCCTACGGGTGATTTTATTTTTGGAGGCCTGGGTCGGAATGTTCACATCGCGCATTCTGCGCGACCGTTGCTAAACGCAACTTGTTCACCACGCGCACGATTTCACAACGCGGCAGGCGGCATATGCCGCGCCGTGAAATACGGCTTGTATGCGAACCGGGCCGGTTCGATAACTCAATTTCCAAAAATAAAATCACCCTGCGGGTGATTTAATTTTTGGAGGCCTGGGTCGGAATCGAACCGGCATACAAGGATTTGCAGTCCTCTGCATAACCACTCTGCCACCAGGCCGTGCTATTGCACACGCATATTAGGCAAAAAAAAATTGTAATTCAACATAAAAATTGTATAATGGGTCCGTAAATTGATTTTTACCGGTAGAGAGGGATTTATGAAAAAGTTATTGCTGTTGCTGTGCGCAATGCCGGGGTTTGCATTTGCCGGGACAGATGATTGCGCAACGCGCATGACCGTGCCGACTGGCAAACTAACATTGCCCGAAATTGTAAATCTGGGGCTGTGCCGCAATCCGCAGACCGCATCCGCATATTTATCGTACGAGGCGGCGCGCTTTTCCAAAAATGCGGGATACGCAAATTATCTGCCGCGGGTTGATGCGTCGGCGTCTGCATCATTGCCATACCGTAATGAAAAATGGGGCGAATGGGCGACGGGCGCGTCACTGTCCGCATCTTATCTGATATTTGATTTTGGAAAACGTTTATCGGATTTGAACCAGTTGGCGGCCGTTTGGCGCGCGACGGGTTTTGATTATGATGAAACCGTTCAAAATTATGTCTACGGCATTATCGGGGCGTATTACAATTTGCTGAATGCGGACGCGGATGTTAAGTCTGCCACCGCGCTGCGCACAGTCGCAAAAACGGCCAAGGATACGGCCGATAAAAAATTCCGCGCAGGTTCTGTTGCCAAGGCCGATGTGTTAAAGGCCGACACCACACTGGCCAGCCGCGAACTGGAATTGGAACGAGCAAAAAACAATCGTGAAATCGCAAAGGGGACATTGCTGTCCAAACTGTCGTTCCCCGCAAACCAGGAAATTGAAATCGCCGACATGCCGTCCGAATTCGGCGGCGCGGCCGAGGTGCAAAGTGTCGACGAACTGATTCAAATGGCGCAATCATCGCGGCCAGACTTGCTGCGCGCGACGGCGAACAAGGATGCCGCATGGCACCGGCGCAATTCATCATTCCTGTCGAATTTGCCCAGCATTTCCGCATCGGGCAGCGTGTCCTGGAACGACACCCCGTCCGAAAGTTTTAACGCCGGCAACGACAAGATAAGCGGCAGCATCGGCATCCGCGCATCAATGCCGATATTTGCGGGCTTTGCAAACATGTACAATGTGCGTGCCGCCCAGGCGAACTATGAACGCGCAATCGAGCAGGAAAAATACGCCCAGGACAATGCAAGCCTGGACATATTCACCGCGTATCAAAACTATAAGACGGCGCAAACGGTGTTAAAGCAAACCGAAACACTGCTGAAATCCGCAACGGAAAGCGAACGCGTCACCGCCGGCATGTACAAGGTCGGGCGCGCAACCATGCTTGATTGGCAAACGGCGCAATCCGAACTGGTCGACGCACAGAAGCAAAACAACGCCGCGAAATATGATTTGTTCACAAAACGCGCGGCGGTCGCCCTGGCCATAGGTGATATACGCATAGGACTTGAAGAACCACGGGAGATAGAGAATGAAGAAGAATAAAACCACCGATGCAACTGCTGCGGTCCGTCCGTCGTTTATTCGGCGCATGTTCAAATGGATATGGCGCAAAAAATGGTGGATTCTGATAATCGCCGTAATTGTCGCGCTTATAATGATATTTACCGGCGGCGAAGACAAGAAAAAATCGGAATTTTCGACCGTAAAAATCACCCGCGGCGACATGCGCCAGGTGGTAAGCGCCACGGGCGAAATAATGCCCGTTAACACCGTTAGCGTCGGTTCCCAGGTGTCCGGCACCATAAACGGCCTGTTTGTGGATTATAATTCCAAGGTGAAAAAGGGCGACATCCTGCTGACCATTGAGCCGTCCGTTCTGCAGGCGTCGGTGGACGAGGCCAAGGCATCCCTGGTCAGCGCCGAATCCCAGCGCAACTATGCCAAAAGCGAATATGAACGCAACAAGGCCCTGTACGCCGAAGGATTTATTTCGCGCGCGGAAATGGAACAATCGCAAACCACATATGAACAGGCGGAACAATCCGTCCTGCGGATGCAATCGCAATACGAACGCGCGATGACCAACCTGGGGTATGCGACAATCACATCGCCCGTTGACGGCACCGTTATTTCGCGCAAGGTTGACAACGGCCAAACCGTCGCCGCGTCTTTCCAGACGCCGGACTTGTTCGAAATTGCCGAAGACCTGTCCAAGATGCAGATTGAAACCGCCGTATCAGAGGCGGACATCGGCGTCATCAAGGACGGCCAGCCTGTCACATTCACGGTTGACGCATATCCGTCGCAAACATTTGACGGCGTTGTCCGCCAGATAAGATTGTCGCCAACCACAACATCAAATGTCGTTGTCTACACGGTTGTAATTGATGTGGATAATTCTGACCTCTCGCTGATGCCGGGAATGACCGCGTTCGTGACGATTGTCGTATCGGAAAAAGAAGATGTATACAAGGCGCCAAATTCCGCCTTTCTGGTGCGGACATTTACAAATATAACCGAAAACCCGGGGGCGGCAACGCCGAAAACGCACCTGGCGATTGAACGCGCCGGGCAAAAGGACATTGTTTTTGTCCCGTATCAAAAGGGTCTGGTGACCGCGACGGAGACGGAAATAATTTCCGACGGTATTCAAGACGGCGACAAAATCATAACCGGCCGCGTTGGCGCGACCAGCACAACCAGTGGCAACAAATCACGCATGGGTGGCCCGATGGGCGGTGGACCACGATAAAACACACGGAAAAATTATGCCAAAATCACAGGACATAGTTATTTCAATGGATAAAATCTGCAAAAGTTTTCCGCTGGAAATCGGCGGCCAGCAGCAGGTTTTGTTTGACATAACATTCAAGGTGCATGCCGGCGAATTTGTCGCAATCATGGGACCGTCGGGTTCGGGCAAGTCGACATGTATGAATATTATCGGCGCACTGGACACACCAACCAGCGGCACTTATGAACTATACGGCCGCAATATTGCAAACATGACGCCCGATGAACTGGCCGTGATTAGAAACGAGTATATCGGTTTCGTGTTCCAGCAGTTCAACCTGCTGTCAAAGCGCAGCGTTCTGGACAATGTTATGTTGCCGTTGATGTATCGCGGGCTGCCCATGAGTGAACGCGTGCGGCGCGCGCGTGAAATGTTAAAACGCGTTGGGTTGGAAAAGTTTGAATCATATCTGCCCAATCAATTGTCGGGCGGTATGAAGCAGCGCGTTGCGATTGCGCGCGCATTGGCGGGCGACCCGAAACTGATTTTAGCGGACGAACCGACGGGCGCCCTGGACAGTAAAATGGGGCATGAAATCCTGACCTTTCTAAAGCAGTTAAATCACGACATGGGAATCACGATTGTCATGATAACCCATGAATTTGACATTGCAAAATATGCAAGCCGCCTGATACACATCCGTGACGGGCGCATAAACTATGACGGGCCGGTCCCGCGCGATGAACGTGTTTTGGAACGGGGGCAGAAATGACTTTTGGCGATATATTAAAAGAATCCTGGTTGTCGGTCAGCGGGAATAAAATGCGGTCGTTTTTAACGGTGCTGGGCATCGTTATCGGTGTTATGGCCGTGGTTATAATGGTGGCGGTCGGCGAAACTGTGCAAAAGCAAATTACAGACCAGTTTTCATCACTGGGCACAAATACAATTATGATACGCGCGGGCGCCGCGCAAAGCGCCGGCGTGCGCACCGGCAACCGCCAGACACTGACCATACAGGACGCGGAATTTATCGCCAAACTGCCCGATGTAATGGCGGTGACCCCCGTTCAGAACAGCGCCGCGCAAATCATTTACGGAAACAAGAACTGGGCGTCTTCAATGGTCGGCGTATATCCGGACTATACAACCGTTCAAAACATAGAAATAGAATACGGAACATTCTTTGACCAGTCCGCCGTCAGAAACGCGTCCACATACGCCGTAATCGGCCCGACAACGGCCGAAGAACTGGGGATGTCCGCAAATCCGGTTGGTGAAGTTATCCGTGTGCAAAACACACCGTTTGTAATCATAGGCGTCACCAAGGCCAAGGGCGATTCCGCCATGGGCAGCCAGGACGACATGGTCATAATCCCCATAACCACATTAAAAAAGCGCCTGCAGGGCAGCCGTTTTCCCAACGCGGTCAGTATGATTGCATTAAAACTTTATCCCGATGCGGACAATACCCTTGCGATTGAACAGATTACCGCCCTGCTGCGCGACCGGCACAAATTAAAGGACGACGCGGTCGACGATTTTCAAATTATGGACATGAAACAGGTCATGGAAACAATGAACACCGTGACAGGGTATTTGAAACTGCTGCTGATTGCGATTGCGGCGGTGTCCCTGCTGGTTGGGGCGATTGGTATTATGAACATGATGCTGGTGTCGGTTGCGGAACGCACACGCGAAATCGGCATACGCAAGGCAATCGGCGCGCGCGAGCGTCAGATTATAATTCAATTCCTGTCCGAATCCATATTGATTTCATTTATCGGGTCTATGGCGGGGCTGCTGCTTGGTGTCGGCCTGTCCCAGGGAATCGGGCGACTTGTACTGGGATACAACGTTCCGTTCAGTATCTGGCCAGTAATGGTGTCGGTGACGGTCGCGGTTGTTGTGGGACTTGCATCCGGCGTATTCCCCGCGCTAAAGGCGGCAAAACTAAACCCGATTGACAGTCTGCGGTATGAATAAATAAAACAAACCAAAGAAATAAAAAACGCCCAAACGGGCGTTTTTTATTTTTGCTTTTCATTTATATCATAAACGGCAGATTTTCCAATGTCCCTTCGGCGACGCGGACATTTACGTCAATCAGAACAAACACGGAATCCGGTGAATGCGGACGGCATTGCGCAAATATGTCCGCCGACAACAGGTGGCTGGTGTTTATAGTTGTTTTTGTCACCAGGTGGTCGTCGTCCAGCAATGTGTAAATCGGCCCGATGTCGCGCGGTGTGTTTTCACCGATTTCATGTTCGTTTTGCGGTGCGCGCAACCCGTCAAACAGTGTTTTCAGACGATTGTCTATGTCGGAATGCGGCACGCCGATGATTTCCGGGTGCATCATTTGTATATCCAGTTCCGCCAGCAATTTCAAGTTCGGCGTTATAATCGGGTTCCAGTCAATTCCGCCAACATGCCGGGTTGTAATCGGACTCTTGGTTGCGTTCGGCAGCATGTATTGCGTCATGTTGTCCCAGGGTCTGTGTTCCAGCAGTTTTTTCAGTTGCGGATGAAACTGCATACGAATATCCGATATGTGCTGCGCACGCTTTTTGGGGTTGATTAAAATATCCCCGAAATACAGCAGTTTAAATTTCATTTTGTCTGTCCTTTGTTAAATGATTCCACAAACTTGGCCAATCCCAACGGGTGTAAAAACAGCGCGCTTTTATTTGTTGTCGATGTTCGAGATGTGCGCCCAACCGATCTGCGACCGGTATTCATAATAATCATTTGATTAACAACATTACGGCCGTCGACGGTATATTTTACTGGTGTACTCGCCTTCCAGTGGTGACGCATCACTTTATATACTTCTTCTGGATCGGCGCCCAATTTTTCCGCCAATTTTTTATAATTTAGAAAATCTGCCTTGGTATATTTTTTGCTCTCTGGATACGGCATGTTATTTCCTTTTTGTTGATTGCAGCATCTCCACAAATGCATCAAATCCCATGGGATGCAACTGCAAATCCGTTTTCTTAATGCGGTGCGAGGCACTTTTTCTGTCGCCTGTACGCACAATCAGTTGACTGTTGATTCGCGGTGAACCGGATTGATTGCGCACAGGTGTTTTGACTTTATAATGATGACGCATCACCTCGTATACTTCTTCGGGATCGGCACCCAGTTTTTCGGCCAATTTTTCGTAATTCAGGAAATCATCTTTGGTAAATTTTTTACTCGATAAAGCCGCCATGTTTTTTGTCCTTTTTTCTTGATAATTATACCATAAATTGCTATGTTTTACCTAGCAAAAAGAAAGGAAAAGTATATGGCAGTTAATAATGAATACACCGGTGACTCAATTAAAGTTCTAAAAGGGCTGGAGGCGGTAAAAAAACGTCCGGGAATGTACATTGGCGACGTTGGCGAAGGTGGCCAGGGTTTGCACCACATGATATACGAAGTGGTCAACAACTCCATTGACGAGGCCATGGCCGGATACGCCGACACGGTATACGTATCTTTGAACGCGGACGGTTCGGCAACAATACGCGACAACGGGCGCGGCATGCCGTTTGACATAAACCATGAAACCGGACGCAGCGCGCTGGAACTTATCATGTGCGAACTGCACGCGGGCGGAAAATTCGACAACGAAGGCGGCGGCGCGTACAAGGTGTCGGGCGGCCTGCACGGGGTCGGCGTGTCCGTTGTTAACGCCCTGTCCAAGTGGCTAGAGGTGCGCGTATGGCGCGGCGACAAAGAGGCTACAATGTCCTTTGCCGACGGCGTGCCGACAAGTGATTTGAAAATCACGGAAAACAAAACGCACCACGAACATGGAACCGAGGTTACATTTATGCCGTCGGCGGAAACATTTACCGGCACGGAATTTAGTTTTGACACCATGGAAACTTGGCTGCGTGAACAATCATACCTGAACGCAAATGTTAAAATAATATTGGAGGATTTCCGCGGCCCGGAAAAGAAGGTTCGCGAATTCCACTCGGTTGACGGACTAAAGGGCTTTGCGACATATCTGGACCGGTCAAAGGAACTGCTGAACCGCGACCCGATACAGATGATAAAGCAGACGGGCGACACATACATTGAAATCGTTCTGCAATGGACGACGGCATACACGGAAACATCATTGTGCTTTACAAACAATATTCCGAACCGTGACGGCGGAACGCACCTGGCCGGATTCCGTGCGGGACTGACGCGCGCAATCAACAAGTACATCGGCGAAAAGGTGACCAAGAAAGACGTCAACCTGTCGGGCGAAGATTTCCGCGAGGGGCTGACCAGCATCGTCAGTGTAAAGATTCCCGATCCTAAATTCGGCTCACAAACCAAGGATAAACTGGTATCGAGCGAGGTGCGCCCAATCGTGGAAAGCACCGTGTCCGAAATGCTGTACGAATACCTGGACGAAAACCCGGCGATTGCAAAGTCCATTATCGACAAGATTATAGAGGCCGCGACGGCCCGCGAGGCCGCGCGCAAGGCGCGCGAACTGTCGCGCAAAAAGACGGGGCCGGAACTGGGCGGACTGCCGGGAAAATTGGCGGGATGCAGCGAACGCGACCCGGCAAAATGCGAATTGTTTATTGTTGAAGGGGACTCGGCTGGTGGTACGGCGAAACAGGGTCGCGACCGCAAGACCCAGGCGATTTTGCCATTGCGCGGAAAAATTTTGAATGTTGAACGCGTGCGCTTTGACAAGATGCTGGGGTCCGACACAATCGGCGCGCTTATTACCACAATGGGAACCGGCATCGGCAAGGACGAATTTGATATTGAAAAAATGCGCTATCACAAAGTTATCATCATGACCGATGCGGACGTCGACGGGCAGCATATTCAAACCCTGCTGATGACCTTCTTCTATCGTCATATGCCAGAGGCGATTGAACGCGGATACATCTATGTGGCCAAGCCGCCGCTTTACGGCGTCACACGCGGCAAGCAACAGATTTACCTGCAAAACGAACGCGAAATGGACGATTACCTGATGGATCAACTGGTGACCGACGGTGTTATCGAAACATTTGACGGCACCCAGGTTGCAGGCGCGGATTTGAAACGTCTGCTGGGGCTGATACTGAATATGAAAAACACACTGCAGGCGTTGAACCACCTGATGCCGTTGCGCTTTATAGAGGCATTGGCCCTGAACGGTGTGTTTGAAAATGAAACACCGGAAAACCTGGCGGCGGCGGCAAAAATGCTGGACGCGGAAGAATTGGAATTCGAACGCGGCTGGAAAGTCACCAGCAGCGATGCCGGCATTGAAATCACACGCACCCTGCGCAGCGTGACCGAATCACATTTCCTGTCGCGCGACAGAATAAACGGCCCGGAAATCCGCACATGGATGCGCATGGACGGGCGCGACGAATTGGCGCAAATCTTTACGCACCCGGCGACACTGCGCGTTAAAAACAAGTCCCAGAAAATCTGGGGGGCGTTGCACCTGCTGGATACGGCGTTTGAATATGCCAAGACCGGCCTAAAGATTCAGCGATACAAGGGTTTGGGTGAAATGAACGCCGAACAGTTGTGGGAAACAACCATGGATCCGAACAACCGTTCCCTGTTCCAGGTTAAAATCAACGACGCATCCCAGGCGGACGAGGTCGTATCCATGTTAATGGGCGATGTTGTCGAACCGCGCCGCGACTTTATCGTGGAAAACGCACTGAATGCGACAATCGACGCATAGGGATTGCACATGTTCACGGCGGATTGGTTTAACGGGCTGGATACGCGCATTCGCGAAATGGGAATGGATTCCGATGCGCAAAGTTTTGACGAAATAAAGCAAAACCTGTCGGCGCGCCATGTATGCACGCCCGACGAATTTGCGACCGCCTGCGCGTATGTTATCTTGGCCGGGGGATTTTCCCAGAAAACGGCCAAGAAAATTCACGCCAAAATAATGGACTGCGTTTATGCGCACGGCGCGGATTTTGATGAACTGATTGCCTTGTTCAACAATAAGAACAAAATCAACGCAATTTGCAAAATCTGGGCGAACCGCGCGGATTTGTGCCGCGCATATTACGAATTGGCGGATACGGACGCGCGCGTTGAATATCTGTCAAAACTGCCGCATATTGGAAAAATTACCGCGAACCACCTGGCGCGAAATCTGGGCGAAGATGTTGTGAAATACGACATCTGGATTCAGCGGCTCGGGGTATGCTTTGCCGATGACGATGCATTGCGCGACAAAATCGACAACGGAAAACTGGATGCGGCGGTAAAACGTGCATGCGACGATATGTTCGCGACACTGCGCGACGCAACGGGCCTGCCGCGCGGATATATTGATGTCGTGCTGTGGAAGGCATGCCAAATCGGCCTGATTAAAGTTTGACAAGGAAAAGCTCATGAATGTAAAAATCGAAGAATCCTGGAAAAATGCGCTGGCCGCAGAATTTGACAAGGATTATTTTATAAAACTGACGGATTTTGTACGCGGTGAATATATGTCGGGGCGGGCGGTGTATCCGGCGCCCAAAAATATATTCGCGGCGTTTGATTTATGTCCGCTGGATGATGTAAAGGTCGTCATAATCGGCCAAGACCCATACCACGAACCGGGCCAGGCGCACGGGCTGTGTTTTTCCGTTTTGCCGCCGACGCCGGTGCCGCCAAGCCTTGTAAATATTTACAAGGAAATTCAGGATGACCTGGGGCGGCCGTCGGTGACAAACGGTGAATTAACCCATTGGGCGCGCCAGGGTGTATTGCTGCTGAACGCGACATTGACGGTGCGGGCGCATGCGGCGGCATCACATGTTGGGCGCGGCTGGGAACAATTTACAGACGCCGTAATCCGTACCGTCGCAGAACGCGAAAACATCGTATATATGCTGTGGGGATCATACGCCCAGCGCAAGGCGGAATTTGTAGACGCGAATAAAAATCTGATTTTGAAATCGGTGCATCCGTCGCCGCTATCCGCGCACAGGGGTTTTTTCGGCAATCATCATTTTTCGCGCGCGAACGAATATTTGACCCAGCACGGCAAAACACCAATTGAATGGTAAATAAAAACGCCCCACGGGGCGTTTTTATTGAACTATACTCATTTATATAAATCGTCGCGTATGCTTTTATGGCAATATCATGCGCACGCATATAGATTCTGTGCCGTCATAATTTATACTACAATCCTCTACCTCGTCACCGGATTCGTATTCGCAAAACAAGGAACAGCATCCAGTACAAATAAAGCCAACCAATATCAAAAATATAAAATTGTATCGCATAATATTAACTCCGTATTATGTATAAAAAACATACCACCGGATAAATATCGGGTGGCGACTGGAGTTAGCAACTGTGCTTTAGGAAACAGTGTGGTTTATTCAATATATTCACCACCATCCAGTCGCCCATAGCGACGGATTTTTACGATTGCAAAGCAATCAACCTAAAACAATGGGTTGCTAAACCCAATCCGGGAACACCCCGGATAGGATTATTATACCCTAACCCTTCGGGTAATTCAATATGAAAAGAATGCGATTTTGTTCTTGCTTTTTTGCGGGGCGCCGGTATAATTGGCGGTATTGAAATCGCCCTAATAGTCTAGTGGTAAAACACGTCCTTGGTAAGGACGAGTCGCAAGTCCGATTCTTGCTTAGGGCACCAGGAATAAAAAACACCCTGTTTCGGGTGTTTTTATTATGGATAAAAAATGGCCGGCAACATATTTTCATTTTTTTGGGAGAAGAGAAACTGTGCCGGCCATATGTAAAGATAAGACCACAAAAAAGTGGCCGGGGCGTTTAGAAAATCGCAAGTAGTCGACCCCGTTGGATTTTGAGGGTTATCCCACTATTTCATATTCCAACGGCACCCCGGCCTAATGACAGAGGTTTAATAGCGGTGCAAATGCACGCATATTGGATATGTCCGATGCGATTCGCACCGACTACTTGAGAGGCTTTCTAACGGCCCCGAACCCAGCATCCCTGCTGACTTCGTTCATCATGATACATTATCGGGACATAAAAGCACAAGAAAAAAACACCGGCACCGCCGGCGTTTTTTACTATTTTTTTTCATCTGCCGATGCGTCAGACGTTTTTTTAGATGCCCCCGACAGATATGATTCCAACCAGTGATTGTCGAACTTCAGGGTTTTTACATCCTTGTTCTGCAACAATTTCTGTTGCAGGGGAATGGTTGTCTTTACCCCTTCTATCACGAATTCATCCAGCGCACGCGTCGCACGCATAATGCACGCCGGACGATTTTGCGCATGCACGACCAGTTTCGCAATCATTGAATCATATGTCGGCGGAATCGTGTATCCGGTGTAAACCGCACTGTCCACGCGAACGCCCATGCCGCCCGACGGCGCATACTGCGTTATTGTGCCGGGATTTGGGATAAATGTTTCCGGGTCTTCGGCATTGATGCGGAATTCAATCGCGTGGCCGTGCGGAACAACATTCGACTGGGTGTATCCCAATTGTTCACCCGCCGCAATGCGTATCTGTTCGCGAACCAAGTCCACACCGTACACCATTTCGGTCACCGGGTGTTCCACCTGCAGGCGCGTGTTCATTTCCAGGAAATAGAACTTGCCGTCTTCGAACATGAATTCAAATGTGCCGGCGTTGGTGTATCCCATTTTTTTCGCCGCCTTTTTACAAATTTCAATCATGTCGTCGCGCTGCTTCTGGGTCAGGATTGCCGCCGGGCATTCCTCCATCACCTTTTGATTTTTACGCTGCAACGAGCAGTCGCGTTCCCCGAATATCACCACATGCCCATGCTGATCGCCCAGCACCTGAAATTCAATATGGCGCGGGTGCAGCAACAGTTTTTCCATATACAATGTGTCGTCACCGAAACCGGACTTTGCCTCGTTCTTTGTAATTTGGAACGCGGCCGCCATTTCATCGGCGCACATTACCGGACGAATTCCGCGTCCGCCGCCGCCGGCCGCCGCCTTTAACATAACGGGATATCCGATTTTTTCGGCGCATGCGTACGCATCTTCCAGTGTGGCGACCGCACCGTCTGAACCCGGCACCACCGGCAAACCGCATTCAATCGCGGTGCGCTTGGCGTTGACCTTGTCCCCCATTTTGACAATCATGTCGGCGCTGGGGCCAATCCAAATCATGCCGTGCTGTTCCACCTTGCGGGCAAAGTCCGCGCGTTCGGACAAAAATCCGTACCCGGGATGTATCGCGTCCGCATTTGTCAGCAGGGCCGCCGTCAATATCGCCGATTCATTTAGATATGAATCCTTGGACGGGCCGGGGCCAATGCAGACCGATTCGTCCGCCAATTGCACGTGCATTGCGTTTTTGTCGACCGTCGAATACACGGCCACCGTGCGAATCCCCATGTCGCGGCACGCACGAATAATGCGCAGGGCAATTTCCCCGCGGTTCGCAATCAAAACTTTTTTAATCTGTGACATTTTTATTCAATTACAATCAATGGTTGATCAAATTCAACCGCCTGGCCGTCGGTGACCAAGATTTCCTTGACCACGCCGTCTTTGTCAGACTTAATCGGGTTGAACGTTTTCATGGCTTCGACCAGGGCGACCGTATCGCCGGCCTTGATAGATGCACCGACCGTCGTAAACGCCTTGGCGCCCGGTTCCGGCGACAGGTATGCGACCCCGACCATCGGCGATTTTAGGACATGTCCGCTGATGCTTTGTGCGGCCGGTTCACTGTTGGTTTTTTTCGCCGTGTCGGAAATCGGAAAACTCGGCATTGCAACCGCGGCGGCCGCCTGCTTTGACAGGTGGATGTGTTTGCGGTATACGCCGAACAAAAACTGACGTTCCAGTTCCAGTTCCGTAATCCCCATTTCGTCCATTATTTTGGACATGGATTCTACATTTGCACGAAATGACATAATTTTTATTCCTTCTGTTATATTGGTACACTTTATTTTCTGTCCGGATTTTACCACATTCGCACCCATTGTCAAGGGACAGGGTCATATCCGAACCCGCCGCCGGGTCGGCAGCGCATTATACGCCGCAACCCCATTAGCATGCCGCGCACCGCGCCGTACCGTTCAATGGCCTGGCGCGCATATTCGCTGCAGCTGGGGGTAAAACGGCACGCGGCGCGCCCACCAATTACGGGTGAAATCGCCGTCTGGTAAAATTTTATCGCGCCCATTGCAACGCGCCGGGAAAAATTATTGATTCTGCACATCCGGTTTTGGGGCGTCATATGTTTTATAGATATAATGCAGCGCCTTTTTCATGGCGACGCGACCGTCGGTTCGCGTGGCATCCAAAATCGCACGACGTGCGATGATTATATAATCCAGTTCCGGACGCATTTGTTTTTCATTAAAACGCAGCCAGTCGCGCAACATACGCTTGGCACGATTTCTGTCCACCGCCAGTTTAAATGTCCGCTTTGTCACAATCAGGCCATATCGCGCGTCATCCGCAAACTTGGCCGGCTTTGCCCGTATCAGGAAAAATTGGCTGCGCGCGGTCGGGTCGTTTTCCGACGCGGCAAAATCCTTATGATTCTTTATCGTATCTCGCATAATGCGCATATAATATCACAATATGGGACAAATCAAATAAAAAAGAGTATTTTTTTACTTTGTCGCCTTGATTTTTTTTGCGCGAAGATTTATAGTGCAAAAAAAGCAATTCACAACAATTAAACGGGGTGCGAGATGTACAACTGGCTGATGAAATATTTTTCCGCCGACATGGCCATTGATTTGGGAACGGCGAACACATTGATTTATGTCAAGGGACGCGGAATCGTCCTAAACGAACCGTCGGTTGTGGCGGTCGCGGAAAACCGCCTGCTGGGGCGCAAGGAGATTTTGGCCGTCGGAACCGAGGCGAAACAGATGTTCGGCCGCACGCCGGGTTCAATTTCCGCGGTGCGACCACTGCGTGACGGCGTTATCGCCGACTTTGAAGTGGCCGAAGAGATGATTAAATACTTCATCCGCAAAGTACATCGTAAAAATCCGCTGGCGGCGCCGCTGATTATTATCTGCGTGCCGTCATGTGCAACCCAGGTGGAGCGTCGCGCTATTCAAGAGGCCGCCGACGCCGCCGGCGCGCGCAAGGTATACATTGTCGAAGAATCAACCGCCGCCGCGATTGGCGCGGGCCTGCCCGTGGAAAAACCGGTGGGTTCAATGGTCTTGGACATTGGTGGCGGCACGACCGAGGTTGCGGTCATGTCACTGGGCGGCATCGTGTATTCAAACGCCGTCCGCACCGCCGGCGACCAGATGGATTTGGATATTATCGACTTTGTACGCAAGAATAAAAACCTGCTGATTGGTGAAAACACGGCCGAAGAAATCAAGAAAACAATCGGGTGCGCCATTTCCCCCAAGGACAAGGCAAACGAACTGACCATGAAGATAAAGGGGCGTGATTTGCTGTCCGGCACCCCGCGGGAAACGGTTATCACCGAATCACAGATTGCGGCGGCGTTGTCCCAGACGGTCGGCAAAATTGTTGACACCGTGCGTCAGGCGTTGGAACTGACACCGCCGGAATTGTCGGCCGACATTGCGGATTTGGGTATCGCGATGACGGGCGGCGGATCGCTATTGCGCGGGCTGGATGCGGCGATACGCGCGGCGACGGGTCTGCCGGTGTTCTTGGTGGACAACCCATTGGCATGCGTTGCAAACGGTTCGGGTCAAATGCTATCCAACCTGGACAAGAGCAAACAGATACTGCAAACCATGTATTAAAATTCAACCAATGCCCCGAAAGGGGCATTTTTACTATTGCATTCCTAAAATTCTTTGATATAATCATGTGGCTTTGGCATGGCAAATGCCAAAAAGTTTTGGGTGGTTAGCTCAGTTGGTTAGAGCGTTACGTTGACATCGTAAAGGTCGTTGGTTCGAGTCCAATACCACCCACCACGATTTTAACCGGAAATAAAAATGCGAATGCACAACTAATTTTAATAAAATTTCAACGGGATTCTTTGGACGCCCCGTTGGCGTCCATTTATTTTTACCAAAGGGCACACAAATCATGGCGAACGAAAATTCTAAAAAATATTTGATTACATCCGCACTGCCGTACGTGAACGGCGAACTGCATTTGGGGCATTTGGTGGGCTGCTGGCTGCCCAGTGATGTGTATGCCCGTTTTTGCCGGGCGTGCGGGCGCGATGTACTGTATATCTGCGGTTCTGATGAACACGGAACGCCAATCGTTGTCGGCGCCGCAAAAGAAGGAATCCCCGTCATTGAATACGCCAACAAGTATTATGAAAAACACCTGCGGGCGGTGCGCGACTTTAACCTGTCGTTCGATTTGTACGGCCGCACCCATACGGATTTCCAAGAAAAACTGATTCATGAACTTTTTTCGCAACTGGATGCCCAGGGATTGATTGAAGAACGCGAAACAATTCAGCCATTTTCCGTTGACGACAACATGTTCTTGGCCGACCGCCAGGTGTTGGGGACATGCCCAAAGTGCGGCTATGAAAACGCGCGTGGCGACCAGTGCGACAGATGCGGCGCCACATACGAGGTGGATGAACTGCTGTCCCCGCGCAGCGCCATATCCGGTTCCGATAAAATTGAAATGCGCCCGACAAAAAATCTGTTCTTTCTGGCGTCCAAGGTGGAAGACGACTGGCGCGAATGGTTAAAAACGCATGCACCAAAGTGGTCAAAGACCGCAAGCGCGATTGCGGCCGGCTGGGCGAACGAAGGGTTGCGCGACACGTCAATCACACGTGATTTGCCGTGGGGCATACCGGTCAACAAACCCGGCTACGAGAACAAGGTTTTCTATGTCTGGTTTGACGCGCCGTGGGGATATGTTTCCATTTCCCAGGCCGCAACCCCCGATTGGGCATCGTGGTGGAAAAATCCGGACACGCATTACGCACAGTTTATGGGCAAGGACAATGTGAAATTCCACGCGGTGTTTTTTCCGCAGCAGCAATTGGCCATGCACGACGGGTGGAAGACGGTCGACATGCTAAAATCCATGAATTTCTTGAATTTTGAGGGCGGAAAATTCTCAAAATCCGAAAAGCGCGGCATATTCCTGGATGCGGCGATTGATGTCGCGCCAAGCGACGCGTGGCGTTACGCGTTGCTGGCGTCGGCACCAGAAACCGACGATACGGATTTTACAATTGCCCGCTTTGCCGATGTCGTGAACAAAGATTTAAACGGCATGCTGGGGAACTTTGTGTCACGTGTATGCAAACTGACCGACAAGAATTTCGGACGCACCGTTCCCGCGCACGCGGCGCCAGACGCGGATTTGACCGCACAAATCAATGAAAAACTCGTGGAATTGACGGCGGCACTGGACGCGTGCGAATTCCGTAGCGCAATTGTGGCACTGCGTTCACTTTTTGCAATCGGCAATGAATACATGACCAAAACGGAACCGTGGGCGCTGGTTAAATCGGGCGACATGGCCGCGGCCGGCGCGGTGCTTAACGAATGCCTGCAGTTAATCGACCTTTTTGCGCGCGTGTCCGCACCGTTTATTCCGACGGCCGCCGACAAAATGCGCGATATATTTGCGGGCCGCCACGAACTGACCTGGCCCGGGGCGTACGAACGCCGCATCACGGACGGCGAAGAATTTACGGTGCCGGAAAACCTGTTTCAACGAATTGACGACGCGCGGGTTCTGGAACTGACCGAAAGGTTTGCGCCCAAGAAAGACGATGCGCCCAAACTGCGTGTCGCAAAAATTATTGCGGTTGAAAACCACCCGACGCGCAGCGACCTGCATGTGCTGCGCGTTGACGACGGCACGCATGACGATATTCAAATCGTGTGCGCCGCGCCGAATGTCCGGGCGGATATGCGTTGCGTTTTGGCGCCGGTCGGTGCGCGCATACCGGGCGCAAAAAAACCGATTGCGCAACGCACGGTTGCGGGCGTTGAATCATACGGAATGCTGTGCGGGGCGACGGAACTGGGGCTGGACGGGAAACCGGACGAAATCTTGGAACTGCCCGGGGATACGGATGTCGGCGCGCAATACAATTTAAAAAGTGAAACAAAAATATAATGCCAGATAACAACGGCGCTGTGCGCCTGGTTTTAGTGTCATGTTGTGCGCCGTGCAGTGCGGGCGCCATACGTCAACTGCACGACGGCATGGTTGCGGATGTGTCGGACTTTATCGTTTTGTTTTTCAACCCGAATATTTATCCGGCGGCCGAATATCAAAAACGCCTGGCCGAACAGATAAAGTATTGCGAGGCACTGGGTGTAAAATACGCGGTCGGCGAATATAATCACGACGCATGGCGCGCGGCGGTGCACGGCCTTGAGGATGCCCCCGAACGCGGGGCGCGGTGCACGCAATGCTTTAAGTTCCGCTTTTGCTATGCGCGCGAATTTGCAAAACGGAACGGGTACAACGCAATCGCCAGCGTTCTGGGCGTATCGCGACACAAGGATCAGTCACAGGTTGACGCCGCCGCCCGCGACGCATGTGGTGCGGACATTGAATACATGCCGATAAAATGGGACGAAAATTTGCGCCAACAAATTGGCCGTGCGTCTGATTTTTACCGCCAGAATTACTGCGGATGCGAATTTTCAATTCGTAAAATTTAGGAAAAAAAGACCGCCGATTAACGGCGGTGTTATTATCGCACTATGAACAGTTCGTTCGCCTTGTTTATCGCACGGCGCAGTTTGTCGTGTTTTGCGAATATCGCGCGTTCGGACAATGTTTTTATGCTAACACCTTCGCCGAACAGCATGGCATTCAACGTATCGCGATTCCATGCGCCTTCATATTTCGCCCCGACCTTTTCAACCAGTCGCGCATCCGCATTCGGCGCACCGTCAACCTCGATATAAACATGCGGATAACACAAACCGTTTTGCATTGTGCGGTATTGCACACTGCCGGGCATATAGGCGAATGTCCCCAGCGACACAAATCCATGCCGGCAATAAGCGGAAAAATCCTTGTACACATATTCAAAACAATCGTTATCCAAAAGTTTCGGCGCCTTTATTTCCATTATGCCGCAAGTCTTGTCGACTATTTCCTGGGTCATAGGTGCATCCATGCCGCATCCGGCAACCCCTTCATTTAACATCATCATCGGCAGCAGGGGCGAAAACCCATTTCCATAATCCAACACCAGTGAATTTTCCGTCGCGCCGTTTGAAATATGCTTATACGCGCTCGCAAAACGGTACGCATAATAAAAACTGCGGTATGGGACGGCGATTTTATCAACGGTCCATGCGGTAAGTTTCGGACTTTTAAGCGCCAACAACGCGCGCCCCGCACGCCCCAGATGTTGCTTATACCGTGGCGTATTCAGCACCGACATCAGCGCGCCATTCCATTCATGAATAAAGTCCATTGTGTAAACAAAATCTATTGTGCTGGTGGGCAATTCCGGCACCAGATGCGCGTATTTTTGCAATCCGCCCTCCAGCCCCAAGGCACAGGTCAACATTATATCCATAGATTTTTGATTCATTATAAAATTTCCTTTTTTGTTTAAGGCCCATATTACACAAACAATTATATTTTGTCAACACAATATCAAAATATTTGCGATATGGTAAATTCGCGTCTATAATTGCATGGTTAAAGGAGTTTTTATGTCATCAATTTTAGTTTTCCCGGGCCAGGGTTCGCAATCAGTCGGCATGGCGCGTGAATTATATGAAACAAATCCTGCGGCGCGCGCCGTTTTCGACGAAGTTGACGACGCGTTGAACCAGAAACTGTCGGACATCATATTCAACGGCCCGATGGAGGATTTGACCCTGACCCGCAATGTTCAGCCGGCAATCATGGCGGTATCAATTGCAATGATGCGCGCGGGCAATGTTGAACTAACCCAATATGTCGCGGGCCATTCGCTGGGGGAATATACGGCGCTGTGTGCGGCGGGCGCATTGTCCCTGCGCGATACGGCGAAACTGCTGCGGTTGCGCGGGGACGCGATGCAGCGCGCGGCACCGGTCGGCGCAGGGCTGACCGCGGTTGTGCTGGGGCTGGAAATCGACGCGGTGCGCGAAATTTGTGATGCCGCCGGGTGCGACGTTGCGAACGACAATTCCCCGGGCCAGGTTGTGATATCCGGCCCGCGCGATGCGGTTGAACGCGCAATGCAAGCGGCCAAGGATGCGGGCGCGAAACGCGCACTGCCGTTGGCGCTGTCGGTGCCAGTTCATTGCCGCATGCAGTCGCCCGCCGCGGACGAGATGCGCGCCGCATTGGAAAACACGGAAATCCGCCGGCCAAATGCCAAACTGATTTCGAACAAGACGGCCGCCCCGATGGAGGATCCGGCCGAGATTAAAGATGCCCTGGTCTATCAAATGACACACGGGGTGCGTTGGCGCGAAAGTGTTATGGCAATGCAGGGTTTGGGAATAACAGAAACGGTCGAAGTCGGGCCGGGTGCGGTTTTAACAGGATTGACCGGTCGCATTTGTCCGGACATGACATCTAAAAAATTGGAGATATAGTCATGTCGCCCACCTTATCAGCAATTGCTGAAGTGATGATTTTTGTTCTAGGCTCATCAGCTGTATTTTTTCTAAATCTAAACAATAAATGGTCAAAATGGGGTGCGATTCTAGGACTGTTAAGTGAACCATTTTGGTTTATGTCTGCTTGGTTATCCAAATCATGGGGAATTTTTGCCGTCAGTTTTATTTATACAATCTCATATATAATCGGGTTGTATAATTTCTGGTTTAAAAAACAAATGAAAAAAAGGAAGAAATAATGTTTGACTTAAAAGACAGGGTTGTTTTGATTACGGGCGCGACCGGCGGCATTGGCGGCGCGATTGCCCGAAAGATGAAGGAGGCCGGCGCGACCGTCGTCGTATCGGGCCGCAATACGGCGAAACTGGAATCCGAATTCGGCGACGAATTTATCAAGATTCCGGCGGATTTGGCGGCGGACGGCGCGGCGGTGGAACTGGTCATGAACACGATTGAGGCGGCCGGCAAAATTGACATCGTCGTCAACAACGCGGGTATTACCAAGGACGGCCTGGTCATGCGCATGACGGACGAACAGTTTGATGATGTTATCAACACAAACCTGCGCAGCACGTTTAAGATTTGCCGCGCGTGCATTATGCCGATGATGAAAAACCGCTTTGGCCGTATTATCAACATGGCGTCGATTATCGGCGTTATCGGCGGCCCGGGCCAGGCGAACTATGCAGCAAGCAAAGGCGGAATGATTGCCATGACAAAATCCATCGCGGCCGAGGTTGCATCCCGCGGCATCACCGCGAACTGCATCGCGCCGGGCTTTATCAAGACGCCCATGACGGATGTTTTACCGGATGATTTAAAGGCGGCATACCTGGCGCAAATTCCGGCGGGCCGCTTTGGCGAACCCGACGACATTGCGAACGCGTGCGTGTTCCTGGCGTCAAGCGAGGCATCATACATCAACGGCCAGACACTGAATGTCAACGGCGGCATGGGACGCTTTTAATCGGCGGATGAAATGACGGAATTTGATGTAATCATTATTGGCGGCGGTCACGCCGGGGTAGAGGCGGCCGCCGCATCCGCGCGCCGCGGGGCGCGGACGCTGCTGCTGACGCAAATGGAATCCGATTTGGGGGCGATGTCGTGCAACCCCAGCATCGGCGGCCCCGGCAAATCCCAAATGGTTGCAGAAATTGATGCCCTGGGGGGCGTTATGGGGCGCGCGGCGGACGCAAGCGGGATTCATTTCCGCATGCTGAACGCGACGCATGGCGCGGCAACGCGCGCATTGCGGGCACAGATTGACCGCGGATTATATCATGACGCGGTGGTTCGGATATTAAAAGAATATGAAAATTTAACCATTGCCTTTGAAACGGTGGAATCTTTGGATTTGACCCGCAAAACCGTCAACAACAAGTACTCTGCACGCGCGATTGTTATTACGACCGGGACATTTTTGTCCGGCCTTGTCACACGCGGTGCGGAAAAGATTCCGTCGGGTCGCCTGATGGACAATGGCGAATATCAGGCGCCGGACAAAAACATATCGCGCACATTGCGTGACGCGGGGTTTGACATCATGCGCCTTAAAACCGGGACGCCCGCGCGCATATACCGACGCAGCATTGATTTTTCCGTATGTGAGCCCCAGCCCGCGGACAATCCGCACGATTGGTTCCACGGCCGCAACATAGACAACAACTTTGACGCGATGTGTTATATCACGCATACGACGGCCGAAACGCACGACATCATTCGCAACAATATTAAGAACGCGCCCATGTATAACGGCGACATTCGCGGCACCGGCCCCAGATATTGCCCAAGTTTAGAGGACAAGGTCATGCGTTTCCCGGACCACACGTCCCACCATGTGTTTTTAGAGCCAGAGGGTCTAAACATCGACCTGATATACCCGAACGGCATATCAACCAGTTTTGGCGCGGATATTCAGGACGCATGGATTCGCACAATCCCGGGGCTGGAAAACGCGGTTGTGGCGCGGTACGGATACGCGATTGAATATGACGCGATTGACGCGCGCGCACTGCGTGCGACATTGGAATCCAAGACCATGCCGGGCATATTCTTTGCGGGCCAGATAAACGGCACATCCGGGTACGAGGAGGCCGCCGCCCAAGGCATCATTGCCGGCGCGAATGCGAGCGCCACGGCAATCGGATTGGGGGCCGTGGAACTGGACCGGACACGCGCCATGATTGGCGTTATGATTGACGACATAACGACAATGGGCGTGGACGAGCCATACCGGATGTTTTCATCGCGCGCGGAATACCGGCTGCATCTGCGGGCGGATAACGCGATTGCGCGCCTGGGGGATATGGCGGTGGAACTGGGGATGCTGACGGCATCGGTGCGTGATGAAATATATGCCCGCCGCGCGGCGGAAATTGCCGAAAACGATAAATTTTACGCGGGATACATTGAACGCAATGAGCGCGAAATCGCGGCATACCGGCGCGACATGGAATTAAAGATTCCAATCAATATGGATTACAATAATTTACCGGGATTGACGGGCGAACTGGTTGAAAAATTAAACCGGGTGCGTCCGGAAAACATTGCGGCCCTGTCGCGCATACCGGGGATGACGCCGGCGGGAATAATGGTCGTTCTGCGCGCGGTAAAGCGTTGATGCGCACATAATTTTTTCCTATCTTTTTTATTTTAATGATGTATAATGCATTTGAATTCAATAGGGATATTGGGTTCGGGGCCGTTAGAAAGCCTCTCACATAGTCGGTGCGAATCGCATCGGAATATCCATGATGGTGCGTTTGCACCGCATAACCCCAAACGCCGTTTTATGGTCGGGGTGCGCTGGTGATATATCTGAAACCCAGCGGGTCGAACTATGTGCGATTTTCTAAACACCCCGACCTTCATTTTGAAGGTCTTATCTATTTATGTTGGTGGTAAAGGATAATATTCAAATAAGTTTAGTGCCGCCAACATACTTTGTGGCCGGCAATTTGTTTCTCACTAAAACCCAAACACGAGGTTGCCGGCCATTTTTATTTGCAATCTTGGGGTATTTTAATGTAAAATAAATAAAGTTAAAACTATGGTTTTTTAATGGAAAGTCCCGATAAAACATTCGCACCGTTTAATGATAATATAAATACAAATCCAGACCGGAAATTTATAGTGGGTCCGTATTCAACATTTGACCAAAATTTGTCACGCCTTGATAATCAGCCAATAAGCAAATGGGAGGCCGTTTTAAGAAAGGCGGCGGCTCTTAGGGGGTACAAAAGGGTAAATGTAAAGAAAAATACCCGCATCCTGGAAGAAGCGGCGAAACGCATTAAAAATAAAAAATTATTCAAATTCACTGAAAATATCGCCGATATGTTTTTAAGTTTTATCTGTCGTGACGAAACGCGCCGGCGGATGATCGAATTTGATTCCATGACGGATGATAAACGTCTGAAATTCGCCCAGGATATTATTGATCATATGACGCAAGAAATAAATAAACTGGGCGCAAATATGCCAAAAATCCCGGTTGAATTTGATAAAGATATATCGGAAATGTCGATTTATTACGAAAACGAAATACCAAACCCAGTTAACACATGTATTAAAATTAACCCTGTGATATACAGAAATGACGTTGTGCGTCTGTGTGTAAGTTTATCCCACGAATTTGTACATCTGGTTGATATGTTTTCACCAAATATGTCCCCACTTGGGGCGCAGGTTGTCCATATCGCTTTTAAGTACTACCTGTCGCAACAATATTCTGAAGAGTGTTATAACAATAACCCAACAGAAATCAATGCGTATTGCGGCATAAAATATTTTACAGCAATGGTTCAGCAGATAAAAGATCTGCCCCTTGACCAACCCGCATCATTGGTTTGGGAACCATTTCACCAGCCCCCACAGAATATCATTGCCGCCGCCAAGAAAACCCGTGATTAAAAACCGAACCGGGGTTGCTCATACGCAATTGTAAATACAAATGTGCCTGCGCATCATCAAAGTTAATGCAACAGAAACAGATTTTATAATAAATTTATTAAAAACACCCCGTTCGGGGCGTTTTTTCTAAACACAAGGATTGCGTATCAATCAAATGGATTATCCGACTTTTCATAATCAATTACAATAGGCAGGTGTTCCCATTTTAACGCCGTCGCAATCCCGCGCCGCAAATACCGCGTGTATGATTCCGGAATGTCCGACGCGCCGCCCACATTTATCGTTATGCGCATCGGGTGGTGGCCCGTCTGGCGCGCAAATTTTATCTTCATCGGCCGCTTTAGCCGCGACATCGGGGGTTGGCGTGCCTCTATCAACTTTTGAACAATGCGGTTAATCAGGCTGGTCGGAACCGTGGACACGGAAATATCCCACTGTTCGTAAATGCGGCGGAACATGTTTTGAACGCCAGTTCCCGTTTCCGCCGAAATCGCCAAAATCATCGGCTTTATAATCTGATGAAATGAATTGGCAAACTGATGCTTTAGTTTCAGCAGTTTTTCATCGCGCTCCTCTGCCGGGACCAGGTCCCATTTATTCAGCGCAACGCACAAAATCTTTCCCGCGTCATACACGCGCGCCGCAATCCCCAGTGCCTGATTTTCAATATTCCGCGTCGCGTCCACCATTAAAATGACGACATCCGCCTTCTCTATCGCGTCCAGCGACTTTAACGCGGACAATGTTTCAACATCGTCGGTCACCCCCGCCTTGCGCCGCAGGCCCGCCGTATCCATTAAAACAATATCGCGGCCGTAAAACTTGGTCGGTATTTTTACCGTATCGCGCGTGATGCCGGGCGCGTCCATGACAATCTGTCTTTTTTCGCCCAGAACGCGGTTCACAAATGTTGATTTTCCGACATTCGGTTGCCCCAACACCGCGATTTTCAGCCGCGCGTCACGCGGCGCCGCATCGGCCGCTTCATTTGCAGCCGCGCCTGCAATTTTATCCACAAAATCATAAATCGCGTCAAACCCGGTCTTGTGTTCCGCCGACAGCATGTTCGGCGCGCCGAAGCCCAGTTTGTAAAAATCATGCACATCCGCCATACGCCGCGCCGATTCGGACTTGTTCACCAGCAGCAGTACCGGCGCCCGCGTTTTACGCCGAACCATGCGCGCCCAGTCCAAATCCTCGTTGGTCAGACCCACGCGCCCGTCCACCACGAACAAAACCGCGTCCGCCCGTTCGATTGCCGCAATCGCCATGTTGGTTGAATCGTGGGCAATCCCACTCTTGGCGTTTTCCAGGCCCGCCGTGTCAAACACGCGGTACGGCCGGTCGCGAAACATGCCCGCGTTTGTGTCGCGCGTGACGCCGGGCCGGTCATGAACCAGCGCATCGCGCGTCCCGGTCAGTGCGTTGAACAATGTTGATTTACCGGTGTTGGGCCGGCCCGCAATTGTTATGTTTATCATGATTTTTCCATTGATTTTTTTTAATTATAAAGCAAAAATATAAATAATCAAATCAAAGCAAAAGGCACCACCATGAAGAAAAAAATTATTGGCATGTTTTCCCACCTGCGCGATGTTATTATAAAGCCGAAACGCTATTTCACAAAAATCGTCGCCGACGGCAATCTGGAAGAATCCATGATGAAGGCGTTTATATACGGATTGCTGGGGGGGCTTTCGGTGTTGGCGATACGGCTGATTGGTGGGGCGACGGTCACAATCGGCGCAGTGTTCACGGCGATTATAATCGTGCCGGTTTTGGCGGTGGCGCTGCTGTTCCTGATGGGCGGGCTGCTGATGCTGGTGTCGGAAATAACCGGCGGCGAACGCGACTGGGAAATCGCGATCAAGGGTCTGGCGTCCGTGTTCTTTGTCTATCCGGTGATTTTGATATTAAATTCCCTGGCCTTTAACTGCACCAGCATGTGGATAATCAGCATTCTGGTCGACGCGTACATCCTGTTTTTGTTCTACAACATATCGCTGTACTGCATGCGCGGGAAAAAGTCCAATGTCATTATTGTAATCGGCATTCTGGCACTGTTTATGATAACAGTCTATGCCAGCGATTATCGCATGGGCTGGTTTTATCTAAAGAACACGGGCGCGGCGTTGGCGTGTCTGATGTAATTTAACTGCAAGGAAAAAACAAAAACCGGCAATGCCGGTTTTTTATTCGCCGCCCGCCTATCAATACGGGCAGTCGGCCGTGACACTGTATGTTCCCGATATGTCCGTCACCGTTGTCCCCGCCGCCAGATAGCAGTCGGATATCCCGCCCGTGTTTTTGTCCGCAGATGTGCCGCCATTGGGGCATGCCCGGCACCAGCCGTTTGACAGGTAATATCCCGGCTTGCACGATGTGTATGTCTTGGTGTCCGCCGTGCATTCCGCATATGCGCCGCCCGATAAAAGTATTGCGACCAATGCAAAAAATACTTTTTTCATGTTTTATACCCCTTTTTGTTTTAGTTTATAATTTTATGCCCGAATCCAGGCCCGGACTGATAATCATCCCGCCATTAAGGCATGCCGCGCACTGCTTTGAATCCGTATATGTCGTCGATATTTCATAACATGCGAAACTTGTTTCCTTGGGGTTGCATGTCCCGTATGTTTGCGTGTAGTACCCGCTTGAATCCGAACCGTTGGTTGCGCTGCGCGTGCATGTTGAACCGCTTAACCCCCAGCCGGTCGGGCATGATTTTGTCGTTCCCATATTCCCCGTCGGACAACACATCGCATCACCGGAACAAAGCATGCTTTTCGTGCAGTTCTCGTATGACATGCATGTTGTTACGGCACCAAAAGCCCGCGTTGCATCGGCAATTGCAACCAGACCCGCCGCAATTACGATAATGTTTTGAATACAAAATTTCATATTTATCCCCCGTTATGACCTTATAAAATCAAACCGCCATGAAAAATCAAAGCGGCAGGAGGTTGGAAACAATATCAAAGAATTGTGCCGTCTATTTTTAATATTCAACGACCCTCCTACCATTTGATAGGAGTCTTTTTTACATCGTATCGATGCTTTGATACGGGTTTCCACACCCCGACGCCGAAACACCCGGCGTCAAGGCAATTATATACAATTAAGTCGCCTATTTCTATTAAATTATTTGCAAACGGGCAAATATGATTTATAATGACGCGTGCGAAGGGGAAATTGTTCATTCTTGCATTTTTTGGATGCGCCCGGAATGCAAAAACGAATAATTTTTCTTCGCATTGATGTAAACTTTATAAAAATGGAGAAAAATATGTTGTTTGGTTTATTCAACAAAGACGACAAAACACACCTGAACAACCCGATTGCGGTTGAAATCCCGTATGGTGACGAAACACTGCGCCTGGAAACGGGCCGCATGGCAAAGCAGGCAAACGGCGCCGTTTTGGCGACAATGGGCGGCACAATGGTTCTGGCGACCGTGTGCGCGGAAAAGACCGCGGTCGAGGGCCAGGATTTCTTTCCCTTGACCGTTGATTATCAGGAAAAATTTGCGTCCGCCGGCCGCATCCCGGGTTCGCGCGACCGCCGCGAAGGCAAGGCTTCAACCGCCGAAACATTGACGGCGCGCCTGATTGACCGCCCGATACGGCCACTGTTCCCGGAAACATTCAAGAACAAGGTGCAGATTATCGCCCAGGTGTTTTCTTATGATAAAAAGAATCAGCCCGATATTTTGGCCATGATTGCGTCCAGTGCGGCATTGGCATTGTCCGGCGTTCCGTTCCAGGGCCCGATTGGCGCCGCGCGCGTCAGTTATGCCGACGGGCAATACATCCTTAACCCGTCGAAAAAGGTTGCAGACGATTCCGAAATGGACTTGGTTGTCGCCGCGACCAAAGACGGCGTTTTAATGGTTGAATCCGAAATCGGCGAATTGGATGAAAAAACGACACTGGGCGCGGTCAAGTTCGGCTTTGACGCACAGCAGGCTGTTATCACGGCAATCAACGAACTGGTCGCGAACGCCGGCAAAGAACGCTGGGCAACACCGGAACTGGCGCCGGAATATATTGAAATGCAGGCGAAGTTTGAATCCCTCTCTGGCGAGATTGAAGGCGCCCTGCAGATAAAGGAAAAATTGCTTCGTCTGGACACACTGGCCGAAATTCACGCCAAGGCCAAGGCCCAAATTCCGGAAATGTTCCCGGAAACAACTTTTGCGGCGTCCACACTGGAATCATGGGCGGATGAAATCGTTGAAAACATCACGGCGCGCATTATGCGTGGAAACATCCTGGCGGGCAAGCCCCGTATTGACGGTCGCGACAACAAAACGGTTCGCCCGATTGAAATCGAACTGGGCGTTTTGCCGCGCGCACATGGTTCGGCCCTCTTTACACGCGGCGAAACCCAGGCATTGGTGTCCCTGACACTGGGCGGGGGCAAGGATGCGCTGCCGCTGGAATCACTGGACGGCGCCGAAGAACGCGACTTTATCCTGAACTATAATTTCCCGGGTTATTCCGTTGGCGAATGCAAGGGCCTGAAATCCCCGTCGCGTCGGGAACTGGGGCATGGAAACCTGGCGTGGCGCGCGTTGCACCCGATGATTCCGACCCGCGCGGAATTTGATTATGTGATTCGCATTGTGTCCGATATTTTGGAATCCAACGGTTCATCGTCCATGGCGACAACATGCGGCGCAACGCTGGCCATGATGGACGGCGGCGTCCCGTTAAAGCGTCCGGTGGCCGGCATCGCCATGGGATTGATTAAAGAGGGCGACGATTACGCCATTTTGACGGACATCTTGGGTGACGAAGACCACCTGGGCGACATGGATTTCAAGGTGACGGGTACCGACAAGGGTATCACCGCCCTGCAAATGGATATTAAAATCACATCCATAACATTTGAAATCATGGAAAAGGCACTGGCCCAGGCCAAGGACGGCCGCATGCACATCTTGGGCAAGATTGAAAAGGCAATCAAGGCCCCGCGTGACAAGGTGTCCGAATTCGCGCCCCAGACATACACAATCAAAATCCACCCGGACAAGGTTCGTGAAGTCATTGGCAAGGGCGGCAGCGTGATTCAAACCCTGACGCGTGAAACCAACACCAACATTGATTTGGAAGATGACGGCACGGTTAAAATCATGGCGGTTGCCAAGGAAGACGCAGACGAAGCCATTCGCCGCATCAAGGAAATCGTTGCCGAACCCGAGGTGGGCGTCATCTATCCGGGCGTTGTTTCCGGGGTCAAGGATTTCGGTCTGTTTGTGAAAATCATGAACGGTTTTGAATCCATGGTTCACATTTCGGAAATCACGGGTGAAAGAATCGCCAAGATCGAGGACACCAAGATAAAAGAAGGCGACAAGGTGTTTGTAAAATACCTGGGCGCGGACAAGCGTGGCAAGACCCGCATGTCCATGGTTGGCATCGATCAGAAAACAGGCGCAGAAATCGCCAAATAATAATCATGGCGCCCCAGACGGGGCGCCAATTATAACGGGGGATTATAAAATGGATATGGAAACACTAATGGCCCAGGCGGCCGAATTACAAAACAAGGTCGCAAACGCCCAGGAAGAATTGGCAAAAACCACGGTAAAGGGTATTGCGAACGCCGGCGCGTGCATTGTTGAAATGACGGGTAAATACGACCTGGTGAAAATCACACTGCGCGAAGACGCATTGTCCGGCGGTGCGGCGGCGGTATCTGAAATTGTGGCCGACGCATTCCGCGATGCGAAATCCAAGGCCGACGCGGTTATCGACCGCGTAATGGGCGACGCCACGGCCGGCATGCCGATGCCAATGTAATAACCGGCCATAAAAGACAATAAAACACCGGCAATACCGGTGTTTTTTACTTGTGCTTTTATTCAAATATTGTATAATATATTTGAATTCAATAGGGATATTGGATTTGGGGCCCTTAACAAGCCTTATACAGCGGCGGTGCGAATTGCATCGCAATATCTAAAATGTGTGCATTTGCACCGCTATTAAACCTCTGCCTTAATGCCGGGGTGCGCTGGTTATAAAATAGGAATTCTCGAATTTCGAAGGCCAGCGGGATCACTACGCTGTAATGATTTGTTAACACCCCGGCCACTTTCTAGTGGTCTTATCTATTTTATGTTGGTGGTAAAGGATAATATTCAAATAAGTTTAGTGCCGCCAACATACTTTGTGGCCGGCAATTTGTTTCTCACTAAAACCCAAACACGAGGTTGCCGGCCCCTCCTTTATTCCGTGTTTATTCCGCCTCGTCTTTCTTCTTTATAATCTGCAGGCGGTTGTTATGCCACTGTGCCAACAATACTTCGTCCATTTTCTTTATTTTCTTTTTCTTTAGTTCCCGCATCAGCCATTTTTCACCCCGCCCGATTTCCGCCAATGCGTCCGTATCCACATCCCCGTTGTCAATTATCACAACCGAATATTTTTTGGCGCCCTTGCGCACAATTGTTAAATCGCCGCTCGGTTCAATCTGCGCCATTTCGATGTCTTTTATCGACTTTATCTGTTGGCGGCGCATGGCCAATGACAAATCATGCGCACTGATTTTTAACCGCTGCATCATGGCGGCGTCAATTTCGCCGTTTTTAATTATCACGCGCGGATTGCCGATAAATATGCGCCGGCCAAAATCCGTATTAAATGTCAACCGGTTTAATACATACAGCAACGCGCCGTAAATCACCACAATCACAACAAAGTCCGTCAATCCTATGTGCCGGTCCAAAATAAAGTCCGACAAAATCGCACTTAACAGAAAGTTTATAATCACATCCAGCGGTGTCATCTGTTTCAATTGCGACGCCGCATTGAAAAACCGCAGGTATATCACCGCCACCGCGATTGCCATAATCAGTTTTATCGTAATCAGTCCGTAATTTATCAAAAAATCATGCATACCGTGAATATATCAAAATTGACGCCGCACCGACAGGCGAAACAAATCCCAAAAAAATTTATTTTATTCTGGAATTTTTCAAAAACATATATTATGATTGCGGCAATGCCGGTGTAGCTCAGTTGGTAGAGCATCTCATTCGTAATGAGGGGGTCGTAGGTTCAAGTCCTATCACCGGCACCAGGTTTTAATAATGAATCAGGCAACGATAATTATTATAAAATAATTCGGCACTGCGCTTTGGCGGTGGTCCGGGGCGCATATGGCGCCCGTTTTTTATAATAATACACAAAGGAAACGAAAATGGCATACCCAAAGACTGACCCGCGCGCGGACTTTCCGGCAATCGAACGCGAAATATTGGAATTTTGGAAAAATGACGACACATTCCACAAAAGTTTGAACAAAACCAAAATGGGCGAACCGTTTTCTTTCTATGACGGGCCGCCGTTTGGAAACGGGTTGCCGCACTGGGGGCATTTGGGCGTTTCCGCGGTCAAGGATATGGTTTGCCGTTATCAGACAATGCGCGGCCGTCATGTGCGGCGCGAATTGGGCTGGGATTGCCACGGGTTGCCGGCCGAAAATTCGGTTGAAAAAAAATTGGGCAAATCGGCCAAGGATATTGTCGCGGCCGACGGCATTGCCGCATTCTGTGACGCGTGCCGGCGTGATGTTATGACATACACGACCGAATGGGAAAAATTTATTCGCCGCATGGGCCGCTGGGTCGACATCGGCGACGGGTATGGATACAAAACCATGGATAAAAACTATATGGAATCCATGCTCTGGACACTTAAATCGCTATATGAAAAGGGATTGCTGTACAAGGATTATTCGGTGAACCCGTTCGACTGGGTCAACGGCACCGTCGTTTCCAATTCCGAGGCGTCCCAGGATTACCGTGATGTCGTTGACGATGCGGTGACGGTTTGGTTCGAACTGGACAGCGGCGAACGCATAATCGCATGGACGACGACGCCATGGACACTGCCGGCGAATTCCGCGTTGGCCGTAAATCCAAACATGAACTATGTGCGCATGCGCGACAGTGACGGCGCGGTTTATATCGTGGCCGAATCGCGCCTTGGGGCATACGAAAAGCAGTTTGCAAACGCCGAAAAAGTGGGCAATATCACCGGCGCGGATTTGGTCGGGATGCGGTACAAGCCACTGTTTGATTATTATGAAAACGAAACGGGATTGCTGTATCAGATAATTCCGGCCGACTATGTCTCCGACAGTGACGGAACCGGCATCGTGCATATTGCGCCGGCCTATGGTGCGGACGACTTCTGGGCGGCCAAGGCACTGGACCCGAAATTCCCGGTGTTATTAAATGTCGACAACTATGGTAACTTTGACGAAACGGTGCGCGATTTTGCGGGCCAAAACATATTTGTGGCCGGGCCAAAAATCATCGAACACCTGAAAAACACGGGGCATTTGGTTAAAAAGGAACAGTACAAGCACTCTTACCCGTACGGCGACCGGTCAAAGGAAAAACTGATTTACCGCGCGACGGATTCATGGTATATCGATGTGCCAAAAATCAAGGACAAACTGCTGGCCAATAATGCAAAGGTCAACTGGACATCGGCCGGCGAACGGTTCCGCACATGGATTGAAAATGCGCGCCCGTGGTCTATTTCGCGCAACCGTTTTTGGGGAACCCCGCTGCCGATTTGGACGCGCGACGGCGAATACAAGGTGTTCGGCTCAATCAAAGAACTAGAGGACTTTTTCGGTGTGGAAATCAGCGACCTGCACCGGCCGACACTGGACGCATTGACCAAGGACGGCTGGACACGCATACCGGATGTGCTGGATTGCTGGGTGGAATCGGGTTCTATGCCGTGGGCGTCCCTGCACTATCCGTTTGAAAACGCCGACCGCTTTGCCGCGACTTTCCCCGCCGACTATATTATCGAAGGCCAGGATCAAACCCGCGGATGGTTTTATGCGCTAATGGTGTTGGCCACCGCGATGTGGGATAAGCCCGCGTTCAAAACCGTATCCGCAAACGGCATGGTGGTTGATGAAAACAAAAAGAAGTTTTCAAAATCGCTGAAAAACTTTGTAAATCCTGAAACCCAGATTGAACAGTTTGGCGCGGATGCGATACGACTGTTTATCCTGGGGTCGAATTTCATGAAGGCCGAACCCGTCCCCGTGGACAAGGAAGGCAAGGTGTTTAGCGAAACTGCAAAAACGATTCTAACGCCGCTGTGGAACGCGTATCATTTCTTTACACTCTATGCGAATGCGGGCGGGATTGCTGCAACGGACGACATTTCGTCATCTAATCCGCTGGATAAATACATCATGGCGGAATTGGATGAACTGACGGCGACGGTTGGCGCCGCGCTGGATGAATACAAGCCCGACACCGCCGTTAGCGCGTTTGTCCGCTTTCTGGACATCTTGAACAACTGGTACATCCGCCGCGGGCGGGCGCGTTTCTGGGACGAAGAACAGACCGCGTTCAATGTACTGCATCATGTGCTGGTCACATTGTGCCGCCTGATGGCGCCGTTTGCACCGTTTATTTCGGAATACATATATCGTAATCTGACGGGCGGCGACAGTGTTCATTTAACAGACTTTCCGACCCAGCGCAGTTCGGCGGACGCGCAAATCGTCACCGACATGCGCCGCGTACAATCCGTTGTGTCGGTCGGAAAACAGTTGCGTGAAAACTACAAACTGCGCAACCGGTTGCCGTTGGCGCGCCTTACCGTTGCGGGCGCCGATTTGTCGGCGTATGCGGACATTATCCGCGACGAACTGAATGTCAAGGCGGTTGAATTCGCCCCGGACGCCGCATCGGTTGCGGATGCATTCGTGTATCTGATTACGCCAAAAATCGGCGCGCGGTTGGGGGGTGCGTTAAAAGAAATCATACCCGCGGTAAAGGGGGGCAAATATGAAATCCATGGCGACAAACTGACGGCGGCTGGATACGAATTAAATTCGGACGAATTTGAAAACCGCCTGACGGTAAAGGCGGGGATTACGGGCGCGGCCCTGCCGGACAATACGGCGGCGATTGTGATTGATACGGCCGTCACACCGGAACTCGTGGCCGAAGGGTTGGCGAACGACGCATTGCGCTTTATCCAGGACACGCGGAAATCGGCCGGCCTTGATGTTTCCGACCGCATAAAACTGACATACGCGGCGGATGCGGATTTTGCGGCGGCGGTGGAAAATCATCGCGAACGCATAATGCGCGACGCATTGATTGTTGAAATGAATGCGGGCGACGCAACAGATTTTGACACCGTAATCGAAGGCCACAAGTTCGCAATCAGTCTGCAAAAAGCATAAAGGAGGGCATAAAATGCGCGAAAAAATAATTTGGATTTTGATACTCTGCACGGCGGCAATGCTCGGGTTCTATATGGGACTTGGCAGCGATATAAAACGCATGTCGAATCCGCAAGGTGCGGCACCCAAATATGAAATATCCTATGGGTGCCGTGATGCGGAACCAGTTCACAACAAGAATGATAAAATCATCGGATACTTTGCACAGTGTCTATGTTTTATTTCCGATGACACGCACGAGGCGACATTCTGGGACCTTGAATCAGTAAACCACCTGGAATTCCAGGCGGCGCACGCTGCGGACGCAAAAACATTATGCGAATCCGGATGCCAGGACCTGTGCCGGGAAAAGGTGGGGACTGCATTGCGTGAAAATCCGAATTTTAAAATTCCGACACGGTGGTGATTATGATGACGCCCGAACAGTATTTCAAGGCGGTGCCGAAAACAATTGATATGAATATTCGGTCCGAACTTTATTCCACGAACGAATTTACATTCGCGGTGGCGGTGATTTTGTCGGCCCAGGCAACGGATAAAAAGGTGAATGAGGTGACGCCCGCCCTGTTCCGTGTTGCGCCGACACCCGCAAAAATGCTGGCGCTTGGCGAAGACGGGCTAAAAGAACACATACGCGTCATATCATTCTTTAACAACAAGGCGAAAAGTATTCTGAATCTCGCGGCACAGTTAATGAACGAGGGCGGCGCGGACGATGCAAACTATAAATTTCCGAAAAAATATCATGACCGCGATACGCTGATGAAACTGCCCGGCATCGGGCAAAAGACCGCAAATGTTGTCATGAATGTCCTGTGGGGGATGCCGAATATCGGCGTTGACACGCATGTATTCCGCAACGCCCACCGGTACGGCTGGGTCGGAGCGGACGCCAACACCCCTGAAAAGGTCGAGGAAAAATTACTGCAAATCATACCGAAAAAATATCACGGAATGGTAAATCATGTAATGGTTCTGCATGGGCGCTACACATGCAAGGCATTGCGTCCGCAATGCGCGTCATGCCCCGTGGTCGGAATCTGCACCGCGGCGGATAAAACGGCATAATCCTAAAAACTATAAGTCACGCCAAGCCCATAAAAGGCGTATGAATTATTTTCTTCGGCCGTGTTGGCATTGGAAAAGTGCTGAATAAAAAATTCACCACCCCAGTGTTCGGTAAACCTGTATCCGGCAATCAACTTAAACTGGAACAGCAATTTCGCCCCCAGGCGTTCGTTCTGCTTTGCCTGCAGGCCAACGCCCGCACCCGCCGACAAATACCAATTGCACCCGTACAGCAGCGCCACATCACCCGATGCAAAAATCATGGGAATTGAATAATCCGGCCAATCCCAGCCGTATTTTTTCGCCATGCCCACCGTTTCACCGAAATTCAGCGACTGACGCGCCGGCAATTTGAAAAATGTGGTAGGCTGGGAATACTGAATATTCGGCAGCATGTAAAACGGCACGAATTGTTCGGGCGGCGGAATAATAAAACCGCTGTTGACACCCTGGCCTATATTGACGGCAATTTGATTTTCATTGTCGCCCATAAACGGGTTAAACGCATACGCCGGCACCGCGCACCCTGCGCATGCCACCACCACCAAAGATGTCACGATTTTTTTCATACGAAAAAATATATAACATCAGGCAAAATAATGCAACAATATTCATTAAATAAAATAATAATTTACTATATGAATAAAGTCCGGGGCTGTATATTATTTATACAGCCCTGTCTTTTTCGCCACATCCCACCAATATTCGGAAAACACGGGGCGCTGGCCACGGCCCCCCCACGGCTTTATCCAATTGGAAAAGTGCATGACAACCAGGTGGTGACGCAAATCCTCCAATTCACGGGTTGAATACAGTTTGAAGACGCGTCGCCCCATATATGTCTGAAAATTGTAACGCAGCGGCAAGTAAATCGCACGCCCGCGGGTGGTAAAATTCAACAAATCCTGGTCCGGGTGGCGATAGTTTTTAATTTGCGCGGCCGCGATCCATTTTTCATAGAGTTTTTCCGCGCGAATTTGCCGCAGATTCAAAACCAGGAACCCCGAATTCATGTATTTATTGCCATGCGCGGGAACGCCCGCAACCAGGTTTTTCCCCATATCAATCCGCGCCAGTTCCACCAAGTCACGGAAAAATATCGTATCAATATCGGCATATATTATTTTATCAACGTCTAACAATAGTTTCGGCAGCATCATCCGATACCATATTGAAACCGGCCACCCGGCACGACGGGCCGCATCAAAATCGTGGTTTGCCGGCAAAAAAGTCACCGTTGACCCAGTGTGCCCCACCATTTTTTCAAGCGTGCGCTTTTGCGCGGCGGTCACACTGTCGTCCACAACGCAGTACACGCAATAGTCGCAAAGTCCCGCCGCCGCCTCAACCAGCGACCGCACCGCAACCGCCGCCAGATTTGCGCCCCGCCCGTCAAAACAAAAAGCCACATCAATCGGCGCGGGATACTTTTTCAGCGGCACATCCCGCACGCCCACAGATTGAATAAAATCATGAAATCTTATTTTGTCGCGCACATATCTGCGTTTTATTTTTGATCTAAAAAATATTGACGCCGTTTTCGCGACCCGTTCGCGAAATTTCCAGTGTTTGTACATTTGCATACCTCTTGTGTTGAAATAAATAAAAGCCGTTTTAATAAAACGGCAGGAGTTTCAACACTATCGTATGCGTAATAGCGCGATGTTTTCAATATATGGCATCGCACTCCTGCCATCTGCAGGAGCATTTAACGTCCGCTCGGACGCGCATACAATGGGTGTTGAATCCCAGCGCCGGAACACCCGACGCCAAATCAATGATAACCGGGGCGCACCGCAAAATCAAACGAATTGTTTCTTGCATTTGAAAAAATGTCTGTTATAATGCGGTGCATTGGCGAAGTAGCTCAGCCGGTTAGAGCAGCGGAATCATAATCCGCGTGTCGGGGGTTCAAGTCCCTCCTTCGCTACCAAAATTAAATCGCCCTTGTGGCGATTTTATTTTGGTAATGATAGACTTGAACCCCCGCGCAAGGGGGTTCAAACAAGCAAATAGGCAGACGCAGCATGCCGGTCGTGCGGATGCGCGAATTTGCGATGTTCCGTCGTTGGGCGATGTGACAACATCATCGCCACCGACGAATTTCCTCCTTCGCTATCAAAATCAAAGCCGCCATTGGCGGCTTGTTTTTAATTATTTTAATGGTGCAAGTTCGCGTATTTCCTCTGTCATGGGATTATATACACGCGGCGTGCCCGGATACCCCAATATCGCATGATGCGACGGTATCAAAAATTCCGGCAGTGGGGGTGCCTCGCCCATGGCCATGTATCCGGATAAACGCGAATCCTGCCATGCCGGTTGATGATCGGCCTCAATCGGGCGATGATACCATCCCTGATATATAACCAACTGTTTCTTCTTGTCCAGGCGCATAATATCCATCGGCGTGAACAGCAATTCTTTCTTTGTCACCTCAACTTCCTTGCCGTCGGGGCCCTTTTCCTTCTTTTTTTCCATTTTTTCGCCCATCATGTTCGAAAATCTTGTGGCGGTGTCCGGATCATTTTGCCGCAGGACAATTTTTGCCGCAGTTGTTGAAATAATGGTCGCCGCCGCATCATTGCCGTATTTTTCGGCAATCTGGTGCAAATCCTGGCCGATTATCAGATATGAAATAGATTGCCCGCGGCCAAGGTCCGGACCTTGAATCACGGCCTCAAGTTTTTGCATTTTCGGCATTTCATCCAACACGAATAGCACCGGATACGGCCCCATTTTTTCGCCGTTTGACCCAACCTGGTTTGGAATATTCGCCAACAGGAAATTTGACATCAGTTCAATAAATATGCCCGTAATCGGATTTAATGCCTGGGCGTCAACCATGTTTATGGACAGGTACACTGTCACCGGTTTCATCTTGCCGTCACGCGGGTCAATCATTCCACGCAAATCCGAAAAATGGAAATCGGAATGACTGGTGCGATTTTTAACCGCCGCATTACGGAATATCGACAACCCGGCCATTGCAGTGGACAAAATAGATCCGCGTTCCTTGTCCGGGGTGTTTGCCAACTGGGTCAATTCCAAAATCGCACGATGCGCATAGGCATAGCGGCGCGCCTCTTCCACGGCCCCTTGCAGCAAATCCTTCATCGGATCGGCCATCATCACCATTTGGTCACCCTGGCGGCGGCGTTCCTCCAGGCTTTGGGCAATTGAAATCTGTGACGCGTTCAACCAGTCCAGAATCATGGAAAGCGACGCCTCGCGCCCGACCCATGCGTCGGGGATGTTTTCCCACGTGCCGACATGAACATAGTTTGACGCGTTCAATTCCCCGCGCGCGAGCAGCGCACTGGCCGCATACGCGTTCGGATCGTTCATCATTGATAAATAATAATCGGTAAGCACCGCGGCATCCTCGGCATTAAATTCGCCGGATTGAAGGCGCGCGTAAAAATAATCGTCCGCCTTGGCGCGTTCCACCTTGGATACAATAAACTGCACCATACCGGACAGCGCCGCGCGCCCCGATATTGTCCAGTGCGGGTCGGCCGATGACGACGTATTGTCCGGAATCAAAACCTTGCACATGGAATCAATGTACAAATCGCGCTGTTCGGTATTAAACGGTACGTGTTCGGGCGACAACGGATTCCACGACGGATAGTATATTCCGCGCGCCGGATCATCCTGGCCCGCCCAGTTCATGATAAACGTCGGCCCGATTGACGCGCGGTACGCCGATGATTTCTGTTTCAATTCGGGTTTCGGATCATTGATAATCATTGAAACATCGGTCGTATCAAAAATAGTCGGCAAAACGACGCCCTGGGTCTTACCGGTCCCGGGGGGCGCCACGCACAACGTCGACAAGCATTCATTGAACATCAGCGGCTTTTTCTTGAAATACCCCAGAACCATCATAAAGCCGTTCAACAGGCCCATTTTTTCAATGTCTTCCTTGGTCGCCTTGCGCGATGATTTTTCCTCGAACTTGTCCTTGGCATTGGGGTTAAATTCCTTGGTCAGTTCACTGTCCGACATGAAATAGTACGCAACAATTGGTATCAGCGGCGCCATGCACATTATGTCGGTGCGCATAATGGAACGCATAATCCACGCGGGAATTTCCGCCACGACCGACAATCCCCCCGTCATCAGCATGTTTGTCAGATAAATTTTGGTCCAATGCGCCGTCGCGGGCGACCAGCCGTAACGCCAGATATGCTCCGCCACGAATGAAAAGCCGAACGCCAGCGCGCATGCAATCCATATCCCAATCGCCCAGCGCAGCATCCAGAATTCGCGCGCCATTGGGACTTTTTCATGGTCCTTGTACGCGCTGGACTTGAATATATTCAGGCCCTTTCCCTTGCCGCCGGCGGATAAAATCTTGAACTTGTCTGGCATTGTGTTATGATTATATCAGAAAAAAAGCCAATTATAAATCGGGAATTGCAAAATATTATGAAAAATATTCCACGCATCTTTGTCGGTGACAATGTTCACGAAAACATGGAATTGGCGGCCCAAAATGACACGACGCATTACCTGCGGCGCGTCATGCGTACCGACAACTTTCTGGCATTTGGCGGCGGGCGCGAGTTTAATGCAACGCTGTCCCCCGACGGGCGCCGCCTTGTTATCGGGACGCAGACCGCACACACCGACCCGTCGGGACAGGTGACGCTTTATTTTGCACCGATAAAAAAGACCGATGACTTGATAAATATGGCGACCCAAATGGGCGTGGCGCGATTTGTCCCGGTAATAACGGACCGAACAACGGCGCATCACATAAACTGGGCCCGCATGCAAAAAATCGCGATTGAGGCCGCCGAACAATCAAACCGAAACAGTGTACCTGAAATTGCACAACCGGTAAAATTTGCCGATTTGGATTTATCAAAACTTGCCTTTGCGGATGAACGGGCCGCGCACGGGCACGATTTGATGACGACGGCGGATGCAAATTCAATTCTTGTCGGGCCCGAGGGTGGGTTTTCCGACGCGGAATTTGCCGCACTGGACGCGGGCGGCGCACGCGGCATATCCCTGGGGCGCACGATACTGCGGGCGGAACTGGCGGCGGCCGTGGCGGTGATGAAAATAAACAAATGAACACACGAATTGCAAAATTTATTGCGGACGCCGGCGTTGCATCCCGGCGCGGCGCCGAACAAATGATTGCGGACGGCCGCGTTTCGGTTAATGGCGCCACCGTCACGACGCCGGCGTTTTTTGTTGATGACGCGTCCAGCGTCTGTGTTGACGGGCGCGAAATACAACGCGCGAAAGATATTGAAATCTTTGCATTCAACAAACCGATAAACACAATGACGACAACGCGCGACCCAATGGGTCGGCCGACCATATACGACGTCATGCCAAAAAAATACCGGCATTTGAAATATGTCGGGCGGCTGGATTTCAAGACAACGGGGTTGCTGCTGCTAACCAACAGCGGGGACGTGGCGCGGCGATTGACGCTGCCCGCATCCGAAATACCGCGGACATATATTGCGCGCGTTTCGAGCAACACGTCCAACCTTGATTTGGTGCGCCGCGGCATAACGGTTGACGGAATAAAATACAAACCAATGAAAATATCCGTTATGGAAAACGGCGATTTGCGCATAACAGTGCGCGAGGGGAAAAAGAATGAAATCCGCATCGCCCTGCGGGCGGCGGGTGCCCCGGTAAAGAAATTGCACCGCATATCGTTCGGCAATATTGAAATCGGCGATTTGGCCCCGGGGCAAATTCGACGCGTTTCACAGAAAGATATTGACGCAATGTTAAAAACCCACTAATATTAAACAATAAGGAAGGGAGTTTTTATCATGAAAAAAAATACCGCAGCCAAGAATTCAAAGGCCAAACGGGCCGCCGCACCGGCACGCGCGGCAAAACCGGTCGTCGCACCGTGCAAGTCCGCCAAACCATGCTTTAACCCGTGGTCGCTGTCGATTTACATATATTGGTTTATAATCTTGTTCTTTATCGCGGCAACGTTCTATATTCTGGGACGCAGCCATGGCGTTTTAACAAAAACAACCGCCGCCCCTGTTGCCGAAGAAACCCTGATGCAGGGAAACGATTATTACAATGCGGGCAAATCAAAAATGTTGGCCGGTGATTTGGACGGCGCGATTGCGGAACTTACCACCGCGATTGAGGCAAACAATGCCACCAACGACGCATACATCCTGCGCGGTGAAATATATATGCAGGCGGGCAATTACCGTGCGGCATTGGCCGACTTTAACACGGCGATTGAAAACGATGCCACAAACGGCGTCGCATATTATGACCGGGCGTTGCTGAACACCAGATTGGAAGATTACAATGCCGCATTAAACGACATAAACAACGCCTTGGCGTCGGTTGCATCAAGTTCGGACAGCATATTGCAAATGCGCGATCTGTATGCAAAGCGCGGGCAACTGAACCTGTGGCTAAAGAACTGGGACGGCGCGGTTGCCGATTACACCAATTCGCTGGCGCGGCCGGACGGTGTTGTAAATCCGTCGGTTTATGCCGAACGGGCCGAGGCATATACGGCGCTTGGCAACTATGCGGCCGCAATCAGCGATTATGAATCAGCCGTGCGCGTTATTTCCGAACAAATCCAAGGCACCGCGACAATGGAGGCACGCGAGGCGCAATCCGCACGCGCCATGGGCTACTTTGAAAAGTCCGCGGCACTGAACCTGCAATTAGGCAATATCGCCGCCGCCCGCAATGATTTGGAATCTGCGCGAACAATCGCGGCCGCGTTGAACGATGCGGAAACTGTTGAAAGATTGGAAGGTTTGATTTCCGAATTAAATTAAAAAACAAAATCCCCGGAAACGGGGATTTTTAATTGCGATACATATCAAAACGTTATCCGCATTCCGGCCGCGACAAACGGCGTTTCGGTCGTCATACCGATTGACATCCAACCGTCCACATTTTCGCTGTATTTATATCTGAAAGATGCAACAACGGTATGGTCTGCATAATCCGGCGCGTCTTTGTGCCAAATGCCCGTATCTGAAAAGATATAGGACAATGATACGCTGTAATTCAAAATATCATAACTGACCCCGGTTCCCAACGCCAATCCGTCGGCGGCGCGGCCAACGGGATTCTGGTCATATATCACGCGCCCGTTCAGTCCAAAAACCCAACTGTTGTACTGCAGATTCATACCCATGGACGCCTGGGCGCGCCAATCGGCGGTGACGCGCGGCGTATATGTGTCCGTACGGTAATTGTCGGGCCGGTCCATAAACGATGCGCCCAACGAAAACGCCGTCTTGGTCTTGCCGGCCGAACTTTTTATTTTGAGCCCGGCGTCCACCGCATAATCAAAATCATCCGTCCCCCCCGCGACCGATACGCCGCCCTGAACGGCGCCCATTTGCGCACTGGCCACATTCAGGCGCAACGCCCGCCGCCCGGTGGTCAGGATAGTATCCGCAATAACCGGACCGTCGGCATGAATCTTTTTATAAAAAAGCGGTTTGTCATTAACGCGCAGCCCGCCAACATCCGGCAACCCCAGGCCCAGCTTTCGCGCAATTGAATCCATAACCCCCATTTCAATTCGCGCCACGCCGCGCGCGTCAAAGAAACCAAATGCCTCGCGCAGGGGGCGGCCTTCATCCAGGGCCGCCGCATCAATTGAATATACGGCGCCAAAGGAATACGCATCTGTCGCGCGATAGCCAAATTGTGCGCGTGCGCGAAAATCGCCGATAAAATCCGGCTTGTCAAAATCGGGTTCAATCATCCCCGCCGTCCCGTATCCGGAAATGCGCAGACTTGAACGCCCCGCATTAAACTCAATTGCGTTCGCGGGCACTGCATACGCCGCAAAAAGTGCCGCCATAAGGCATATATTGGCTTTCATAGGTCAACCTTGGGTTTCTTGTAATATCGCATCGCGCAGTTTGGTGTACGCACGTTCTTCTATCTGGCGCACCCGTTCGCGTGAAATTCCGTATTTCTGGGCCAGTGATTCCAGTGTCGCCACCGGTTCGTTCAATCGCCGCGCGGTTAAAATTTCACGGTCGCGTTCCGGCAAATCCGCCAAATGCCGACGCAGCAAATCATATCCGCGACGGCGAAATTCCATGCTCTCTGCCATTTCTTCTATATTCGTGTGTGAATCGGGCAGATTGGACAATATGTCACGCGCCGCGCCGTCGTCACTGTGCATTGGCGCGTTCAGCGATACATCCCGCGCACCAACGCGCGTCGCCATGCGTCGGACATCATTTTCCGGCACATCCAGGTATTCGGCGATTTGTCGCGTCTGGTCCTCGGACAGGTTTGCATCCATAATCCCCAGCGCACGCTTTGCCCGCGACAGGTTAAAGAACACACGCTTTTGATTTGCGGATGTGCCGATTTTAACAATCGACCAATTATTTAATATGGTTTCATAAATCTCGGCCCGAATCCAGAACATGGCGTATGTGGAAAAACGGAACCCCTTTTCCGGGTCGAATTTCTGCAACGCCTGCATCAGGCCCATATTCCCGCTGGCAATCAAATCAGTGACGGGTATTCCATAATTCTTGAAATCATATGCCACGGACACAACCAGCCGCAGGTGACTCGCCACCAGTTTTTCGGCCGCAATTTTATCCTGATTTTTTACCCATTGGGTCGCGTATTCATATTCCTCTTCGGCGGTTAAAATCGGGAATTTTTGAATTGTCTGGATATACCGCGCCAAGGACGCATCGCCGCCCGCCGCCCCCGCCACAGGCAGACTATTTTGTGCGACCGGCAAAGCGTTCTTGATTTGCTTTTTCATAACTTTTATAGTATAGCAATAAAATATCAATTATCAAGCACAGGAGAATTTTCCATGGCAACGATTCTGGAACGAAACAAAAACGCAAAAGCACAAAAACCGCACAAGAAAACACGCGAAGAATACGCCGAAGACGCCCTGTACCGCGAAGTATGGGAAGATGTGAACAATGAAAAGACAATGGCGTTTATCAAGAAATACAGCCGATATCTGGCGGGCGCGGCAATCGCCATACTAATTGTGGCCGTGGCAATTCAAATCGGCGTACGCACGCATCGCGCGCACAAAATCGCCACCGCCCAGAATTACGAGGCGGCATTGCTGTCCGTGGATGCGCCGGCCCTGGCGGCAATCGGTGAAAACACGTCGGGCGCGACGGCGGATTTGGCGCTGTTTCAGTCATACCTGCTGGACGGGGATGCGGAAAAACTGGAAAAATTGGCAAATTCGGGAAACACGCGCGATTTTCGCGACCTGGCACGGCTGCATATTGCGGCGATGCGCGGCGACGACATGACCGCGGCCGAAATGGAAGAATACCTGTCGGATTTGAACACAAAAAAATCACCATTTTATTTCACGGGACGCCTGATGCTGGCGCAAAAATACCTGGCCGCGGGCGACCGGGCGAACGCCAACAAATGGCTGGATAAAATAATCACAGATGCCGACGCCCCAACATCGATCAAGGGCACGGCCGAGGCATTGCGTTAACAACAAAAAACAAACGGAATAAAACATGCGCAAATCAATATTGTTTGCATTATGTGCATTGGCGGCGACCGGATGCGCCAAACACGACCCGATTTTGCCGGGCGTCCGCACCGATATCTTTGACGCGGGGCGTGTAAAAATCCTGAACCAGGAAATTGCAAACCTGCCAAATGATGCAACCGCCCCAAAAAACACCGACTGCCCATACCGGCAGGACGCGTCAAACGTCATCTGGCGCGGGGACAAAAAGATTTTCAGCGGATTTCCCACCAGCAATTCTGTCAAAAGCGTGCAAACCCCGGTCTGTGACAATGCCTTTGTTTATGCGGGGCTTACCACCGGCGAATTGGTAAAGGTCAACGGCCAAACGCGCGACGTCGCATGGGTTGCCGACATTTACCGCCCCAGCAATATGACCGGCGGCGCATCCGTACTGGATATTGTTGCCCCGATACGCGTATTTGACGGCGCGGTGTATGCGGGGGGCTTGGGCGATGCGTTCTGCCGCATCAATCCAAAAACTGGTGCGAAAAAATGGTGCGCGGACATCGGAACGGCGCACGCGTTCGAAATCGCAGGTGACGCGGCATTTGTCGCGGCGACGGACGGCAATCTTTACGCATTGCGCACGACGGACGGCGCGGCATATTGGAAAAGCCCGCTAAAGAAACAGGATGCGGTCAAATATGCAAATAAAATCATCACGGTCGGCAAACAAAAATTCAACGCCGAAACCGGTATGGAAATAAAATAAAAAACCCGGGCAATCCCGGGTTTTTTATTATTTACGCAGACCCAATTTTTTAATCAGTTCTTCGTAGTCGGCCGCATTCTTTCTCTTGATATACGCCAGCAGTTTTTTGCGACGGTTAACCATCAGCAACAGCCCGCGTTTTGAATGCTGATCCTTGTGATTGGCCTTCATATGTTCGGTCAAATTGCGAATACGTTCGGTCAAAACCGCAACCTGGGACGCGGCGGAACCGCCGTTGTCAGCCTCGGTCGTTTTGTATTCTTTAATCAATTCCGACTTTTTTTCTTTTGTAACGGACATTTGTTTTTCCTTTTTTTATTAAATTGTTCGCTTTGGCCGCAGCACACCGCCATCGACCGCACCAATTCCGATAAATTGATTACCCGAATACACGCGATACCGACCGGCCGCCGCCGCCACATCGACAAAGCCGCCGTTTTTATAAAATTCAGCCGCCGTGCCGTCCAGATTCAAGACCGGAATGTCCCCCAGTCCGAAATCCATTTTCATCAGGTATGGCCCGATGTCGCCCCCATTATTAACCAGATTTTCCAGAAAATCAAGTTTTACGGCATTTTTTATCAAAAAACCGTTTGTCATCGTCCGACGTATCATGTCAACAGTCGCCATGGCGCCGAGTTTTGCGGCAATATCACGTGCGACCGCACGCACATAGGTCCCGCGCGCGCACCGCATGCGAAACTGAAATGAATTGCCGTCCACCCCCAGCAGTTCCAGCGCATCAATCCGCACGCGCCGCACCGGCATATCGGCCGCCGCGCCACGCCGCGCCAATTCATAGGCCCGCCGCCCCGCAACATGAACCGCGCTGTACATGGGCGGGACTTGATCCGTTTCACCGATAAAATCCGCCAACACTGCCCGAACGGCGTTTTCATCCGGGATAACATCATTACGGCGCACTACACTGCCCGTAATATCCAGCGTGTCCGTTTCAAATCCAAACTGGACGCCGAAAAGGTATTCTTTGGCGTCGGGCGCCGCATCTTCTACAAAGGGAATCATTTTTGTGGCGTCCCCAATCGCGATTGGCAAAACCCCCGACGCCATTGGATCCAGCGTTCCGATATGCCCGAATTTTTTAATACCAATCATGCGCGCCACACGGCCGCCCGCCGTGCGACTAAACATGCCTGCGGGCTTATCCAATAAAACAAACGCGCCTGTTGCCGCCACTTTATCCGCCTTTATCCGAACAGGTTCAATTGTGCGGTGGGCTTATTGTCCGCAACATGCGGATTTTTTGTGGCGCGGCCCCCGGCATTTGCCGGCTTTTTCGTACCAAAATCAGGCGCCGGTGCGCATATGCTATCGGCCTCCAGGCAATCCAGAACATGCTGGGCGCGCGCCACAACCGCATCAGGCATGCCGGCCATTTTTGCAACCTGGATTCCGTATGAACGGCTGGCGACGCCGGGTATTATCTTATGCATGAAAATAATTTCATTGTTGTGTTCGCGCACATCAATCGTCAGGCATGCGACATTATTCAGCCTGCCCGCCCCCATGCCGGCCAATGCCGTCAATTCATGATAGTGCGTCGCAAACAGTGTGCGCGGCCGCATTTCGTTCAAGAATTCCAGCACCGCCTGCGCAATCGCCATACCGTCGTATGTGGCGGTCCCACGGCCGATTTCATCAAATATAATAAACGATTTATCCGTCGCACGCCGCAGGATGTTGGCGGTCTCGCTCATTTCAACCATAAAGGTGGACTGGCCCGCCGCCAGATTGTCCGACGCACCAACACGGCTGAACAACTGGTCACAAATCCCGATTGTGGCGCGCGCGGCCGGCACGAACGACCCCAAATGCGTCAAAACAACAATCAATGCATTCTGGCGCAGATATGTGGATTTACCGGCCATGTTCGGCCCGGTCAGCAACGCAATCGGCATCTCGTTCAAATTGCAGTCGTTTTTGACAAAGTTGTCGCCCCGCGGACGCAACACCCATTCGATAACCGGATGACGGCCACCGGTGACATCAAATGCGTGGTCGTCGGTTATTGTCGGGCGCACCCATTCATACTGCGCGGCACATTCGGCCAACGCACACCACACATCAACATCGGCCAGCAAATCCGCCGTCCCCAGCAAATCGTCCGCCATTTCGCGTATTCTGTCAATAAACGTGGCGATGATTTCCGATTCTATGCCCGCGGCCCTTTCCGCGGCGCTGCGCACATCATTGTCCAAATCAATCAGGCGCGGCGTTGTAAAGCGCATGTTGTTCGCCATTGTCTGGCGATGGATAAATCCCGCGTCCGGCGCCATCAGGGCATCCGCGCGGGCGCTGGGCACCTCTATAAAATACCCCAAGATATTGTTGTACTTGATTTTAAGGGTTGAAACACCGGTTGTCGCGGCGTATTCCGCCTGCATTGTGGCAATTGTTTCCTTGGCCCCATGCGCCAGGCGCCGCATATGGTCCAGCGACGCGTCAAACCCGTCGCGAATCACCCCGCCGTCGCGGAAAAATGTCGGCATTTCATCAGACAGTGCAGAATTTAATTCCGCCCCAAATGCATCATGCGTATTCATCTCGGCAAAGCGCGCGGCAAAACCGTCGTCCAAACGCATTCCCATTATTTTTGCATTCGGCAATTCGGTGACAAAGCGCGCCACCTGGCGCAGGTCGCGCGGTGCGCCGCGTCCCGTTAGCAACCTGGTCAAACTGCGTCCCACATCCGGCAGACGCGATAATGTCACCGACGCCATGCCCGCAATATCACGGTTCAGCAACAGGTGACCGATATGTTCCTGACGGTGGCGAATTTCATTCGCATCCGACGACAGCATCCGCAAATAAGAACGCAGTTTTCGCGCCCCCGCCGCGGTTCGCGTCAAATCCAGCACATCAATCAGGCACGCGCCCCCGTCGTTTATTGGCGCATCTATTTCCAGGCTTTTCCAAGTTGCGGCATCAACCAACAATTGATTACCGCCGCAAAACGCATGCGGTGCGCGAAATATTATATTTGCACCGCGCTGCGTATTAAACAAATATCCGGCCAGCATTGCAACCGCGCTTTCGCACACGACGCTATCACCACTGATTGCGCCGCCGAATATACGCGAAACAATTTTGCCAATGTCTTGGCGGGTGTATAACTTTTCATAAACAGGCGTTGTTTTGAACAATCCGCGCAGTTTCATAACAGGTTCCGATTCGGCCGCCGCCGCGGGATAAATAACCTCTGCCGGGCTGACGCGCACCAAATCATCAATCAAATTGGCCGTTTTGCCGACAAAAAATTCACCCGTTGAAATGTCACAACCGGCAATATCAAACCGACCGTCCGACATGGGCAACACCGCAACCAAGAAATTTGAATTTTTCGGCGTTAGTAAATTTTCATCCGTCAATGTTCCCGGCGTCAACACGCGGATAACCTTGCGCTCTATGTACTTGTGGCCGCGTTCTTTTGCCTCGGCCGGGGTTTCCATTTGTTCAACCAGCGCAACCTTGTACCCCGCACGAACCAGGCGACCAAAATAATTGTCCGCCGCATGCCATGGGATGCCGCACATCGGGATGTTTTCACCGTCCGGCATGGTTGCCGTCCCGCGCTGGGTCAGGACCAGCCCCAATGTTTCACTTATTACGCGCGCATCGTCAAAAAACGCCTCGTAAAAATCACCCAACCGGAACATCAGCAGCGCATCGGGGTTTTCCGATTTCATATCAAGGTATTGCTGCATTACCGGACTTATTTTTTTCTCCGCCACAATAAATCCATTTGTTTAGAAATATTAAATTGATTACGCGCCGACCTTCAGCGTTTCGATTTTCAGTTCGGCCTCTTTCAGCAACTGCTCGCAATAGGCTTTTAGTTTAATGCCCTGCTCGTACGCCGCAACTGCGTCAGACAGCGGCATTTCCCCGCTTTCCATTTTTTTTACAAGTTCGGTCAACTGCTTGTAAGCCTCTTCAAAAGACAATTTTTTTTCGTCCACTTCCTATCCTTTTATTCAAAATTTAAGATACAAAATAAAAATCGGAATTTCTATAAAAAAATCAGAATAATATGAATGCGGGCGAAAGATTTGCCAATGTATGTCATATACACCATGCAAATTTTTCGTCCGCAGATATCTTACTTATAATAATTTTTTATTTTGCCGGCGCAACGATGATGGATTTTGTCCGTTCATCGGGCTTTGACTTTGCCTCCAGCGTTCCGCGCGGCCCTATGATTTCCAAAATGCGCGCAAAAAGTTCGGGAACCGCATCCTTGCCGCGGGCCAATACCTTTTTAGAACCGCGCGTCATGACGGCGATTTTCACTTTATTGCCGCCGTCCAGAAATTCAAAAACCTTTTTCATTTTTATATTCAGGTCGTTTTCCTCGATAAAGGGTTTTACCCAAACTTCCTTCATTTCGACCGTTTTTTGGTTTTTGCGTGCCTCGTTCGCACGTTTTTTCTGTTCGTATTTGAATTTGCCGTAATCCATTATTTTTACAATGGGCGGCGTGGAATTGGCGTTGATTTCAACCAAATCCATTCCTTCGTCCATTGCCATTTGCAATGCGGCCGGTGTTGCCATGGTGCCCAGATTCTGGCCATCGGCGCTTATGACCTGGACCATTTTGGCAAAAATCCGATTATTCATGCGCGGGCCCATGTCCCGGCGGTTATCACGGTTATTTGGCGTCTTAATTGTATGCTCCTTTTATAATATACGGTGAAATTATTAACTATAATTCGGCACTTTTCAACAAATTTTGCACGGCCTGCAACGCCGTCCACACATCCCGCTTTGCCACAGGTTTCAGCAATAGGTAATTCGGATGATAAATCGGCATGCAGTGGATACCCGACGGCAAACATGTCATTTGTCCATGCCCGCGCCCCAGGGCGACATTCGCAATCACATCCGCCGCCAGGGTACCAAGCGTCAAAATCACGCGCGGCCGCAGCAGTTCAATCGCTCGATCCACAAACGGCCGCGACAGGGCCAATTCATCCGCCGTCGGTGTGCGGCCCCCGGGTGTACGCCAAAACAGTAACGGCACAATCGACACCATATCGCGTCTCAATCCAATTGCGGCCAGCATTTTGTCCATCAATTCACCCGACGGTCCCGACAAAATACGACCTGTTGCATCGTCTTCGGTTCCGGGAATATCGGTAATTATCATCATCGGGCCGGCGCAATCTGCAACATGCGGCAAAACGACATTTGTCGCCCCGGCGCGCAACGGATGGTTAAATTCGCCAATCATGCGGCACAGCGCACGCATATCGCCGGGCCGGGCCGCCATTGCACGCGCGGTTTCAACCGAAATCGGGCGCACCGGCGCCACGGGCGGCACCACAGACGCACGCGTGCGTGATGTGGGATGCGTTGCCAAAGATTGCGTGGCCTGCATCGGGGCGGCATTTTTTGTCCCGCCCTCCTCATGAACGGTTGCCGCGGCGACATCGGCCGCCAAGGCCGCCGGGATTTCATTTATTTCCCACTTTACACCGGCCAGTTCCAAATCACGCAACGCATCCAATGACATTTTGTTTTCCCCTTGATTTCGCCATTATTTTATTATACACTAGAACACGAGCAACAGAAACTCAAGGGAGTATTTTCATGAAAATTAAAAACTTTGCTTTGTTGGCTGGCGCGGCGGGCATTTTGGCTGCTTGCGGTGGCTCGAATATCGTTGAACCGGCGAACCTGAATGACCAGCGTGTATTCTTTGCGTTCAATTCGTCTGAAATTTCCGACGAAGCGCGCGACAACCTGTTGGGTCAGGCTCTGTATATGAAAAACCATGCAGACACCAAGATTCAGATTGCGGGTAACTGCGACGAACGCGGTTCAACCGAATACAACCTGGCGCTGGGTGCGCGTCGTGCGAACGCCGCAAAGGCTGTTTTGGTAAACGACGGTGTTCAGGCAAACCGTATTTCCACAATTTCTTATGGCAAAGAACGCCCGTTGGTCAAAGGTACCGGCGAAGAAGTATGGAAATGGAATCGTAACGCCACAACAACTGTTAAATAATAACGGTTGCGTTGTTTAAGCGCGGGCAATTGTCCGCGCTTTTTTATTATGAACATATAACCGCCACTAAAATCGGGCAATATGGACAATATTGGCACCATACAATAAAAAATTCCGGTGCCATACCCGGCAAATGCCGGGAAAAACACCTATAAATCAATAAATCGGCCACCAGTCCCCTAGGCTAGTGGGATAATAGATAAAAAATCCGCCGGCACGGCGAAAAGGCCCGTATCTGATATATAAAGTCACGACCTGTATTATATCCCCCCTGGCAAATATTTTTGGGGCCATGGCACCAAGAACACATACATTTTTGCGCCCACGCCGTATAACGAACGCGCGCCGACATTTTATAATTCATCCCCACCCCGGGACACATTTGTGATAAATAAATGACCGCCCCGGACTAAAAAAACAAAAAATATACAAAATTCGCAACCTACGTGAATCACAATGAAGCATTATTGACAACAAATTAAAAAACACATATAAATAGCACCGTTTTTTCCATAAAAACCGCCCAAAATACGTTGACAAACACGGCAATATGTACCAGTATTTATTTTGCACAACATTAACCTGTTTTTGCGCCAATACGCCGAAAGCCGCAGAAAACCTGAAAAAAATCATAAAACCACCGCATTTATTACACAATAAAAATACCAGCAAATACAAAAAACAACATTTTTTATTGACAACACGATTATTGGTACCATTTTTAAGTTAAGCCTTTCAAAAAAATGATGATATTTATTGAAATTTTGTATTCAAAAAGTGCACCTTTTCAAACAAAATTTTGCAATTTTTAACACCCACCCCATGTGACAAAGCCCCAAAAATACTTTGGCCAGACCCCGCCTAGTCCGCATCTGGGTAAAATATGGGCCTGTTTTGCCGATATTGCCTGATATGGATATTAGGACAACAAAAATACCGGCATTTGCCGACCATTTTATAATAAAACAATAACAAAAAACAGATGCCGAAACACCACTTTTTCCACTTTTAAGTACCCGTTTAATAAAAATTTTACCAATAAAAAGCCCCGCCCCCATAACCGATTTACATAAAAAAAATCAAACCACAAACATGTGGCGCCACCAATCATATTTTTAAAATATCCGCGCATCAGAAGCCGCCATTTATCCACGCAACAACACACCGCAACACAATAAAAAACGTACCAAATACACCCATTTTTACGTTGACAAACACGGCAATATGTACCAGTAAAAATCCTCCGTTATAATTTGATAAGATTTAAAAATCCGCAGAAAACCGGATATTTTTATATATTTTTCCTAAATAAAATTGACAAAGTTTTTGTTTGTGGCGTGTTTTTTCAAAATATGGTCTTTTTGCCTTTACACCATTCCTATAAAATCATATAATGAATGTGTCGCGGTGGGTTACCGCGGCGGGGCCTGAGAACCCCTATTGCACGCGTCGGAATATATTTGGCGCAATACGCCGTTTTTATTTACGACGATAAATAAAACTCCTGGCCACGGTCAGGAGGGCGATTAAATAACCAATAAATCACGCAATTCGTGTAATTGTTCTCAGCCTCCTGACCACCTAAAAAACCGGTGGTTTTTGTTTTAACCCATACGGAGGCTAAAAATGACGAGATCTATTCCGTTTTTTATTATTGGATGCATACTTATGGTTACCGGTGAAGCCGCCGCCATATGCCAAAATGCAGCCGACTGTTGCGCCGGATATAATGCCGGATATTGTTGTCCCAATGGCAAGACCGACACCACATACTCCTGTCCAACTGGGTGGATATTATCATTGTCCGGAAACACATGCACACGCGTAAAAGACCTGGAAACCAGCGACGCCAAGGGATATTACCAGCAAACATACGGCACATGCAATGCAACCGCGCAATCAACATCCTGCTATAATTTTGTACAAGCTCCGCCTGAAACATACAAATGTTTCCAATGCGCCATATATAGCGGCGGCAAAATTTAAAAGCACACAAAAGGAATCAACATGCTAAAAAAATCATTGTTTTTTGTTTTGTTTGCCCTGGGACCTGGCATGGCATATGCCGCCTGTACCGCAAACCCAATATCTTATAGTGCCTGCAAGGCGGGGTATTATCTTGAAAACGGCGATTGTATGCCATGTCCAGACGGCGGCACATCCGCAGATCGAAACAATACCGGCAAGACCGCATGCTATCTGCCGTCCGGTACAAAGAAATCGGATTCAAGCGGCGATTTCCAATACACAAGCAACTGCAATTATTCCGATTAAAAAACACCGGCAAATGCCGGTGTTTTTTATATATTATTTTGTTAATTTTTCAATCAGTTCACGCATCTGTGTCCGGGTCGAAAAATGTATCACAAACTGTCCCGCACCGCCGCGCCGTTCATGCAATTTAACGGTGGCACCAATTGCGGATTCCAATTTCTTTTCTATGTCGCGGATTTCATCGGCCGACATGCCGTTATTCGTGCTTGCGCGGCATGTTCCGGACCGCGCGCCGTTTTTGACGCGTCGCTGCGTTTCGGAAACAGACAATTTTTCCGTGACAATTTCACGCGCAATTTCCGCCGGGTTTTCCGCAACCGAAATCGTTCGTGCATGCGACGCGGAAAGTGCGCCCTCCTCCACCATGGCCTTGACATCGGCCGGCAACGTGTCCAGACGCATTATGTTCTTTATATAACTTTCCGATTTCCCAATCAGGCGCGACACATCCGCCAATTCATAACCGCACTTTTCCATTAGATTTTTATATGCGGCCCCCTCTTCTATCGGGTTTAGATTTTCACGCTGCACATTTTCAATCAATGCAATTTCCATTGCATTTTCATCATTCAACGTCTTTACCAGCGCCGGTATTTCGGCCAGTCCCGCCATTTTGCTGGCCCGATAACGGCGTTCACCCGCGACAATTTCATATAAATAAGGCCGCCCCGACACCGCACGCAGCAATATCGGCTGCAAAACACCCTTTTCTTTTATCGATGCGGCCAAATCTGCCAATTCATCGTCGGAAAAAGTCTTGCGCGGCTGATCAGGATTCGCCCCGATTTGAACAATTGGAATCTGCTTTACAACAACGCGTTCCGTGCCGGTTAAAATCGAAATATCGGGAATCGTCCCCATTTCATTCTTTAAATCGGCCAAGCCGCGCCCCAATCCAAATTTAGCCATTTGTTAAATCCCCTTCTGTTTTTTGAACAACCTCGGTCGCAACACGCAGATATGCCTGGGCGCCACTTGAATTAAAATCATAGAACAATGCCGGCTTGCCGTGACTGGGGGCCTCGGACACGCGTACATTGCGCGGAACAACGGTTTTGAACACGCGGTCCCCAAAGGTGTTTCTTACGTCTTCGTCCACCGCCCGCGTCAGACCATACCGTTTGTCATACATGGTCAACAAAACCCCCAGAATTTCCAGTTTCGGATTCCATTTTGTCTGAACCTCTGAAATTGTGTTGACCAGGTGCTGAATTCCTTCCAGTGCAAAGAATTCACACTGCAACGGAATTATCACCGCATCGGCGGTCGTCAATGCATTCAAGGTCAAATAACCCAATGCCGGCGGGCAGTCCAGCAATATGTAATCATAATGATCGCGTACGGACGCCAATGCGTCGCGCAAACGATATTCACGGTTATCCATATCCAGCAAGTCAACCTCTGCCCCGGACAGTGCCTGCGATGACGGCATAATGTGCAGCCCCGGCACCGCCGTTGATAAAATATTATCCGCCGCCGACGCCATTCCCATAATAACACCATACACGCTTTGTTTATGTGATGCGCGAACAAAGCCCAGCCCCGTTCCTGCATTACCCTGGGGGTCCAAATCGATTAACAATACGCGTTTTTTTATCGCCGCCAATGATGCGCCGATGTTAATGGCGGTGGTGGTTTTACCCACCCCGCCCTTTTGATTTGCAAATGCAATTACTTTTGTCATTTTAGTCCGTTTCTTTTTCATGTTAAAGATTATTAAAACCACCTTCCCCATGTCAAGATATTTCCATTCAAAAATACAAAAACATAGAAAAAACAATCATATAAACTTTATTTCACATGAAATAACAAATATTTTTATTGACAAAACCATATTTTTGAATTATGTTTTTTGTATGAAATATTCAGAAAATGTCCTTTTATCAATTTCAGCAATCGTGTTCATGATGCTTATCGTTATGGCAACCAACTCCGTGTCGACGCAAAAAATAACCGTAAAAATACCGGCAAACACCGGCATGCCCGCATGGCCACAAAAGCTGAATTTTACACACGACACAATTTATGTCAGCCGACAAAATTTTGATACAATAAAGAAACGATATATTCTGGGAAGTTTTGACAGATATAAAAACCGAATCAAAATCAACCACTACCTGGCGCAAGACAGCACGACCGAAATAAAAAATTTTTGTACGCATATTCATACACGCCTTGTAACCGTAATGCGTCACGAAATGGAGCATGCGCGCAAGGCTGCACTGGTTAACAAACCTGTTTATTCCGGAATCACCCGCGCCCGCGTAGAGGTTTTTAATGAAATGGTTTCATGCACCGCGGAAATAATCGCCGCAATGGACTATGAATTTGATACGGGACAGATTTATCCTGGACTGGACAAGCTGACACGGGCGGCGCGCAACGACATCCTTGCAGAAATACGGGCACAAAACCTGGAATGGCCAATTGATTTTAACAACCCAAAAATAGCAGACATAACCGTTCGGCATGCGGGCGAATATTTTCTTAAATACAGTTCTCTTTATCGCAAGGCAATTTCGGAAAAACTGACCGGGATACAATTACCATACACCCCCAGTGACCGGTGTGAAATGACACAGTATCAACTGTTTAATCCCGACTTAAACGTATGGGCGCCATTATGGCAATTTGAAAGTCGTCGCGGCACAGTCAATCCATGGATATACGCATCAGACAGCACAAGAAACATATTGATTTCAAAAGCTGATTCCGTGGTAAAAAAATTTGCCGGCCAAAACCCACTTTTTAACAAAAATACAAAAACGCGCTAAAATCAACAGATTACGTTTTATTTCACATGAAACAACCGGCAATTTCTAATAATAATTACAAAACCGTCACCAGTTTTTGACGGCACAAGTTCATAATCAAAAACATATTTTTTCTTTGCCGCATCAATCTCGGATTCAACTTCCCGGCCTTTTAATAAAAATAATGGCCTATTTGCCGGCGCGACATAATCCAGAATCTTTGCCAGTGACGCAAACGCGCGGGCGGTAAAAATTAAATTTTTCGGGGCCGGGCGCAAATTTTTCATATAGTCTTCAACGCGGCCATGAAAGACGGTCAAATTCGGCAAATTCAATTCATCTTTTAGTGCGGATAAAAACGCGGCCTTTTTACCGATGGATTCAATACATGTAACACGCCACCCCAAAATGGCCAACACCACGCCGGGGAATCCGGCACCACTGCCCAAATCCACAATCTGCGCATCACGCGGCAGCAAATCCGCCAACTGCGCCGAATCGGCAAAATGTCGCGTTTTTATGTCGGACAGCGTACTGGGCGCAACCAGGTTCATGCGCGACGACCAATCGCGCAACATTTTTTCGTATTGTTCAAATTTGACATTGTTATTCATATTGGGTATTCTAACATAATCATGAGAAAAAGAGAAAACTTATTTATCAGCGCAATATTATTGGCTGCCGTTGCCACAACCGGAATCACGATGTGGCGACACTGTAACCGCAACGTGCAAGCCGTTGCCGAAAATCAACAAACGACAAAATACGGGGCCTTTTTGGCCGCCCAGCACGCGATTTATACAAATGATTTCAACCGCGCCGCGGATGAAATAAAAAAAATTTCGGACATAGACTATCCGATTGTTGAAAATACGCGACTGATGTCGGAATTTTTAAGCGGACGCATGCCCGACGGTGCCGACCAATTGGCGGAAGAGGGCGGATTGGCCGCGCGATTGATATACGACGCCCACCTGGTCACAGAAAACAATTGGGACGAATTATACAAGCGCCACAAGAACGATGAATCGGCCCTGGCGGCGCCGTTGCGTGTTTGGTCTTCGGTTGCAACCGGACGCGCCCAGGATGCATTGAAATTCATTAAAAAACTGCCGACGAACGCGTCATGGAAATCGTTCGTTTCCGGCCAGATTTATGCCGAAACCGGCAAGGCGGATCAGGCCGCGGCCGAATTTGAAAAGGTTCGCCCGGAATTTATGAACATCAATGATTATCTGTATTTAATGGCGTTTTTCCGCGCACATGACATGGACGCGGCGGCCGAAAATCTGCGCACACGCTTTACGGCAATGCCGGGCGGAATGTTTATGGCCGAATTTCGTGACTTTCCGGATTGGAATACGTTTTCCGGTTTTCGAAACGCCCTGGCGTTCAGTTTGGTTCAGAATGTATCCCACACCCAGATTATGATGTATTCCGATCTGGCGATTTTATTGTTGCGTTTCGCCCAAATAGTTGGCCCAGATTTCAGTAAAAACGGCGACGCCGTAAATTACTATCTGGGCCAGTTTTTCTTTAATAACACCGGCGACTGGGCCGCATATTTTGAAGCGATAAAGCCCCAAAGCCCGTTTTATCCGTTCGCCGTTCTGCGCATGGCGGAAAAGCGCGATGACATAAACGCACTACAAAAAATGCTGGACGACAATCCGCTGTTCGTGCCGGCGTCAAACGTTCTTGTTGCAAAATACATAGAACGCGGCGAGCAAAAGCGGGCCCTGCGCGTTGTCAATCGGGCGCTGAAAAGTAAAAACCTGGGCGAAGACGGCCGCGCATTCTTTAAAAAGAGCAGGGCGCACGTTTATTTCGTGTTTGGCGACCTGGATCGTGCCCAGGCGGATTTGCATGACGCGGCGGCCGTTCTGTCAATGGACGATGAAATATTGGCGTTGCAGGCAAAAATATGGGCGATGCAGAACCGCGAAATTGAAAACGCATACGATTATGCAATGGCACTGATTAAGCGCGACCCGTCCGATGTAATGGCGTGGGATACATTGGGGCGCGTTGTTGCCGCCCGCGAAGGCGCGAACGAAGCTTTAAAATTATTGGAACGCGTCGGCGAAGTATCAAATTCAAATTCCGCGTTGTTTGAAAATATCGGCGATCAACATGTGGCCATGGGCAACGCCACCGCCGCGCGCGAGGCGTATATGCGCGCGCTGGAATTGTCCGGTGACGGTCTGACCGTGGCGCCGCAGTTAAAAAAGAAAATAAGGAAATTAAAATGAACCTTGGAATCATTGGCGCAGGCGCGTGGGGCACGGCGTTGGGGATATGCGCGGCACGTGGTGGCGTGGATGTTTTAATATGGTCATATGACGGCAAAATCGCCGATTTTGATGGTGTTGAGACCCCAAAAAACATACGCATAACCCGCGAAATGGGCGATTTGACCGGATGCGAGGCGTGGATTATGGTGACACCGGCGGCATTTTTTCGCAAAACCGCGCAGACAGCCAGAAAACATTACAAAAATGTACCGATTATAATCTGCACCAAGGGGGCGGAACCGGAAACCGGTTGCTTTATGTCCGAAATTTTGCGGGCGGAAATACCGGAATGTTCGGACTTTGGAATTTTATCCGGCCCACAATTTGCAGCAGAGGTGGCGCGCGGCGTCCCAACGGGATCGACCATAGCGGGCACACCCACCGCACGCAGCGGTGCACATAATGCGCTGCGCGAACTGTACCTGACCGATAGCGATGATGTTATCGGCACCGAAATCTGCGGAATCGGCAAAAACGCCGTCGCATTGATTTGCGGGTATAATTCCGTGGCGGCGGCCGGCGAAAACGAACGCGCATTGATATTCACGCGCGCCTGGGGCGAGGTTGTAAAAATCGGAACCGCCGCGGGTGCAAAACTTGAAACATTTTTTGAATTATGCGGAATAGGGGACCTGTTCCTGTCGGCGACATCACACACCAGCCGTAATTTTTCCGGCGGCGCGGATATTGCACGCGGAATTGCGCCCGCCGGCACGGTCGAAGGGATTACCGCACTGTCGGGGCTGTTGTCATGTGCCGAAAAATATAATGTGCCGACACCTGTTTTGCAACAGATGCGCGAAAAATTAAACATATAAAAAACACCGGCAAATGCCGGTGTTTTTTATGCGTTTGTCCGCCTTACTTATCACGGATTTTTGCACCGCATTTTGATTCCACGCGCGATATAACCGCATTTTGCAGGGCAGCCAAATCATCGTCCGACATGTTGGCGGTCGGCTGAACCGTTATGGTAAAGGCGATTGATTTCTTGCCGTCCCCCATATCAAACGCGTCGAACACCACGACATCGGTGATTCGCGCATCTGCCGATAGGGCGGCCGCAACCATATTCTCGGCCGGGGCAGCGACATCCGTTATAAACGCAAAATCACGCGTAATCGGCTGAAAATCAGACAGAACCTTGTTCTTTGGCCGTCTGGCGCCGGGCAAATTGGCAATGTCGTCAACAATTGCAACAACAACATTTGTCTTTATCCGCAGTTTTTTTGCCACAACCGGCGATAATTCGCCAAATTCCGCAATTTTCTTTTTACCCTGGTAAATCGCGCCGTATCTGAACGGATGCGCCCAGCGCGGGGGATTAGATGCATCAACCGTAAAGCGCCCCCCATGCATCAGCGCGATTAAATCCGCCTTGACATCGTATATGTCATATTCACGCGCGCGACCTGACCAATGTTTTGGCCCCGTCGCACCCGCTCGAACAATGGTAAGTGCCGTTTTTTGGTCGCCCGGGTTAAATCCGGTAAAGACGGTTCCCAATTCAAACAAAGACAAATCCGGATAGCCGCGCTTTTCATTATTTGCAACCGCAATCAGCAAATTCCCCAGCAAATCACCGCGCATCGTATCCAAATCCGCCGTAATCGGGTTTGCAATTTTTAACGGCGCCCGGTCAAACAATGCGGCCTCTATCATGGAATTGCCAAAACCGAACGATTTGGATTCATTTATTCCACGCGCAGCCAATTGCGTCTTTATTGATATTTCATGCATATCATGGGGGCGCGGTTCAGTGCAATTGGTTGGTTTTGCACCGGGAATTTTATCGTATCCGTAAATTCGCATCAATTCCGCAACAATGGTTTCCGGAATTTGAACATCCACGCGCGCCGCCCGCGGCGTTACAACCCATTTTTTGCCGGATTCCCGAACGATAAAGCCCAGTTTTTCCAAAATCTGGCGCTGATGCATGGCGGGCATATCAATTCCGGTTTTTTTCTTGAACAAATCGGGCGAATATTCAATTTGTGACGCATTTTGAACGCCGTCGCCGCCCGTACCCGTTCCGACAATTTTTCCGCCGCACGCACCCATTATAATGCGCGCCGCCGCCGCAATCGCAACACCGGATATGCTTGGGTCGATTCCGCGTTCATACCGGTATGACGCATCGGTCGACACCCCTATGCGTTTTGAGGTCTTGCGGACACACACCGGGTCGAAATAGGCACTTTCAAGAATAATATTTTCGGTTTTATCCGTGGTCGCGCCGCGCGCCCCGCCGATAACCCCCGCCAGGGCCAAAATCCCGGCGTTATCCGCAATTACAATATCCGTATCACGCAGCGCGTGCGTTGCCCCGAACAAATCGGTAAATTCTTCGCCATTTTTTGCCATGCGAACGATTATATCACCCTGAATTTCATCCGCGTCAAAGCAATGCATAGGCTGCCCCATGTCATAGCAGATGTAATTCGTTGCATCAACCGGCGCGTTTTTCGGATTTATCCCGATTGCCGCCAAGCGCCGGGCGATTTTCTTGTCGCTTGGCGCCATTTTGATGCCGTGAATTTCACAAAACCTGTAAATCGGGCATTTGTCTGTTTCAACCACAACGCGCCGCGCAGACGGCACATCGGAAATTTCTGATGCCAACGGCACAACGTATTCGCCCACGCCAACCGCCATTAAATCCCGCGCGATTCCGCGCACCGCCAGATAATCCGGGCGGTTTGGCGTAATTCCGGCCTCAAAGACGGTGTCCACATCCAAAACGGGCGTCCCCGGCGCCATATCGGCCGGCAATTCCATAATTCCGTCGTTATTATCCGACAGACCCAGTTCACGTTCACTGCACATCATGCCGTTTGACACGACACCGCGCAGTTTGCCCGATTCTATTTTGTGGCCCGCAATAACGCACCCGGGACGCGCCAACGCAGAAACCAGCCCCACGCGCGCATTCGGCGCGCCGCATACAACCTGACGTAATTCTGTGCCGCCATCGTCAACCTTTAATACATGCAGGTGGTCACTGCCCTCAACCGGGGCGCATTCCACAATTTTTGCCGCAACGGGCGCCACGGGCGCGAAAACATCATCTACCTCCAGCCCGGTTTTGGTCAAAACATCGGCAATTTCATCCGCGCTTAAATCTGTTTTCAGATATTCCAGCAACCAATCCAAAGTCCATTTCATACCAAAATCCTTTTGTTTTAAAACCCGCTGTTGCGCAACCAGCGCACATCGCCGTTATAAAATTCGCGCAAGTCATCCAAACCGTATTTCAGCATGGCCAGTCTGTCCAAACCGAAGCCGAATGCAAACCCTTGATATTCATCCGGGTTTATGCCGCAATTTCTCAATACATTCGGGTGAACCATTCCGGCCCCCATGATTTCCAGCCATTTTCCGTCCAGTTTGCCGCCGTGCCATTTGATATCAACCTCTATGCTGGGGTCGGTGAACGGGAAATAAGACGGCCGTATGCGCAGTTCCACATCATCCAATTCGAAAAAGCGCTTTAAAAACGCACGAATATCGCCAATCAGGTCGGACATTGTTATTTTCTTGTCAATATAAAGTCCCTCTACCTGATGAAACATCGGGGTATGCGTCGCATCCATTTCCTTGCGGTATGTGACGCCGATACCGAACATTTTGATTGGGACACCGTCCGCCTCCATCGCGCGGATTTGAATGGCGGATGTCTGGGTGCGCAAAACATTCCCGTTTTCCAAAAAGAATGTATCCTGCATATCGCGCGCGGGGTGGTGCGCCGGTGTGTTAAGCGCCGTAAAGTTATGCCAGTCATCCTCAATCTCGGGGCCGGTGCGCATTTCGTAGCCAAAAGATTCCAAAATCGCGGAAATTTCACACAACGACTTGGTCAACGGGTGCAGCGTCCCGCGATTTTCCGGCATCGGATTTAGTGTCGGGTCCAGTTTCTGCTTTTCCAGCCCCGCCAATATCACCGCGTTTTCAATTTCCGCCTGGCGCGTTTTGAACAATTCGCGCAGCATTACATTTTCGGCATTAAGCGCCGCACGCGCATCATTGTCCAGATTTTTCATTTCGCGCAATTTTGCGGTCATTGAACCGTTTTTGCCGAACACCGACGAATAAAGCGCCTGCAATTCTTCCAAAGTTTGTATATTTTTAATCTGTTCCTGCATTTTATACCCCGAATGATAATTAAAAAGCCGTCATTTGACGGCTTTATTATTACAAAACGAAACACCACCGCCAAGCGATTATTTGGATTCGGTGCTGTTAAATCGTTTTGCGGTTTCCACCAATTTAGCGAAATTTTCATCCCCTGCATACGCCATTTCGGCCAGAACCTTGCGGTCCAGGGCAACGTCTGCCTTTTTCAGGCCGTTCATGAACTGGCTGTATGTCAGGCCATTCATGCGGCACGCCGCATTGATGCGGACAATCCACAGGCCGCGGAATTCGCGTTTTTTAACACGACGATCGCGATATGCGTACTGCCCCGCCTTTTCTGTTTTTTCACGTGCGGCGCGGTATGTCGTGCTGTGACGACCCAGGTAGCCCTTTGCACGCGCCAATATCTTGTTATGTTTCTGTTTTACGGTTGTTCCGCGTTTAACTCTTGCCATGAATCTACCCCCTTATTATTTTTTCAGACCATATGGGGCCAAGATTCTTGCCTGACCGACCATGTTTTCGTTCAGATACTGCGGCTTTGATCCGGCGTTGTTCGCACGGGCCGATTTTTTACGCAGTAATTTTTTGTGGGCATTTCTGGCAACACGGATTTTGCCGGTCGCAGTCATGGATGCGCGCTTTTTCAAGTACGACTTTGTTTTCAATTTTGGCATTTTTCTACCTCTTTTCTTATCCTGGTGGCAGCCAATTTGCCACTTTGGATTGACTTATGCATCGGGTATTGTGACATAAACAATGGAAAAATCAAGTTTTTATTGAATGTTTTCATTTTAATTATTAAAGTATCATTCAATGAAAGCCAATAAATTATCTTCCAAGGCGCACACGCTGATAAAGTCTGCGGCATCCGCGGCGGTTTTGCCGATATTGTTCACGTACATAATGATTGCCAAACCGGACTATCGCATAATGAATGCGCTGGCGCATGTTGTGGTTCCGGCGGCAAACGTGGTCGGCGATGTCATCACATGGCCCGTTCGCGCAATCGGGCGGGCGGCGGCAAACATGCGTGAACTGGCGTCGATACGCGCGGAAAACGAAGAACTGCGCGCCAGGCTGGACGCGGCGCTGCTAAACCAGAACGAATGCCGCATTGCAATTGATGAAAACCAGAAACTGACGCGCGAACTTGATTTGGTCAATGCGCAGCCGACCGCATCCATAATCGCGGATGTTGTGCACGATAATTCGGCACTGAACCACGAAACATTTATGATAAACCGCGGGACGGACCATGGAATTGAAAACGGAATGATCGTCATTACAACGGATGGATTCCTGGCTGGAATAATAACGGACGCCGGCGATCGGTTTTCACGCGTACGCGCGCTGACGGATTCCAAGAGCAATATTGCCGTGCGTGTTGCGGGCACCGAAATATACGGATTTATGATCGGGAACGGCACAAACCGCCCGACAATCGGCCTGTTTAGCGATCCGGAATTCACACCCGCGCCAAACCAGCGCATCGTCACCAGCAATATTTCCGGTGTTCTGCCGGCCGGCGTAATTGTCGGCGACATGATTAACGAAACCGACGTAAGGGTTCACGCACCTTCGCAAATATCGCGCGTCATGGTTCTGCGATTTGACGACGCAAACAAATACAAATAAATGAAAAAAAGCATTATTGATTTTTTACGCGCGTTGTTCCCGTTTTTCGCGACGGTGTTTTTGTGGCGTCTGTCGGCGCCGGTGTGGAATCCGGCCGGGATATTGGCGATAATACCGATATTTTACTGCACATTCGTGCGTCCGGTGCCTTGGTTCGCGCCGTTTGGCGTTCTGTTTTGCTTTTTGATTGACTATAATTTCGACACGGTTTTATTCTGGACGGCAACATACTGCATGGTGTACGCCGCATACGGATTCCAAACAATTGTCGAAATATCGCGAATGAACCGGCATGGCGTGCACGCCTTTATGGCATACTTTGGCATATGCACCGCGATTTTGTTTCTGACGCATATCAGTGCGGCAAACCTGCTGCGGGCGGGCTGGATGTTTATATGGACGACAATATTGTACGTCCCCGTCACCGAAATAATAAGGAGGCTGTCCCGTGATTGATACCGAAGTCGCGCGCCAATTCGATCGCAGATCGGCCTTGTTTTTAACGGGCGGGACGATTTTGACGTCCGTGTTGGTGCTGCGCATGCTGCAGATGCAATTGTTTAATTACCGCACATACACTAAAAAAAGCCAGAGCAATTCCTTCCGGATTCAGCATGATATGCCGGAACGCGGATCAATCCTGGCGGCGGACGGGACGACAATATCCGGCGACCGACACATATATAGAATATATATTGTTCCGGAAGAGGCGCCCGACCCCGAAGAACTGATAAAAATCGCGGCGGTGGATTTGGGGCTGTCGGACAAGGCGCTAAAAAGAATCCGCAAACAGATGAAAAAACAGCCGAAATTTCAGCCGATTTTGTTAAGTGAAAATTCGGATTGGGCGCAACTTGCTAAATTACAGGCAAAAAATCTGCCTGGGCTGCGTGTTTCCAGCGGATTTTCGCGTCACTATGAAATGGGGCCGGCCGGCGCGCATATATTTGGCTATGTGGGGGCCCCGGAACGCGCGGTTGCAAATACGCCGTTTTACACAACCGGAATCACCGGCCTGGAAAAACGTTTTAATGACCAATTGTTCGGAACGCCCGGCCAAACCGTTATGATAACCAATGCCCTGGGGCGCGTTACGGGCGAGGACAAGTCGCAATTCGCACCCGCCGTGCGCGGCACCGATTTGCATACGACAATAAACCCCGCCGCGCAAAAGGCGATGTATGACGCATTAAGCCAGAACCGTTCCGGCGCGGGCGTGGCGCTGGATTTGGAAAACGGCGACATTCTGGCGATGGTGTCGGTACCCAGTTTTGACGCAAACAAGTTTGACGCCGACGATGCGGACGAGTACATCGCATCCCTGCGATCCGATTTTGCAAAACCCTTTATGAACAAGACGGTTGAGGGTCTTTATCCGCCCGGTTCCACCTTTAAGATTGTGGTTGCGCTGGCCGCGCTGGAATCGGGCGCGACAACGCCGAATGAAAAAATATTCTGCCCGGGACACTGGGATTACGGCGACCGGCGCTATCACTGCTGGGAACACAAGGGACATGGATATGTGGACCTGGCCGGTGCCCTGAAACATTCATGCGACATATACTTTTATCAGATGGCGCTTCGCATCGGAATTGATGCGATTAAGGAAATGGCATTAAAACTGGGGCTGTCGGAAAAATATATGGATGATGTAATATCACGTGAAATGCCGGGAATAATTCCAGACAGAAAATGGAAGGAAAAACAAATCGGTGCACATTGGGTTCACGGTGATACGATTATTTCCGGCATCGGACAGGGTTATATTCTTACAAATTGCCTACAACTGGCGGTTATGATGGGCCGCGCGGCAACAAACCGGAACATATTGCCGCGTTTGTTAATTACGGAAAAGGTTCCCAGATTTCAAAGTCTGGGCCTGCAGCGCAAGAATGTAAACGCCGTTTTGAACGGTCTGGAACAGGTGACAAAAAAGGGCGGCACCGCATCGGGCAGCGCGATAAACGTTAACGGCGCGCGCATGGGCGGCAAGACCGGAACGTCACAGGTGCGCAGCATTTCCAAGGCCGAACGCGAAAGCGGCAAGATTCCAAAGGACCAGATTCAATGGAACATGCGCGACCACGGCCTGTTTGTGGGATACGCGCCAACGGACAGGCCGCGTTATGCAATTTGCGTCGTGACGGAACACAGCGGCACCAGTTCAACGGCCGCCCGCGTCGCCGCCGCGACAATGCGTGAATTATTAAAGACGGGGAAATGACGCCATGGCACGACAAACACGCGTTTCAAATGCGTCAATGATGACTATATCAGAAAAGCTGAACCGCTTTTCATGGGGCCTGTTTGTGCCGATGTGCCTGGTGCTGGCCACGTCAATCGTTGTATTGTATTCCGCGGGCGGCGGCGCATGGCGGCCGTTTGCATTATCCCAGACAATAAAAATCATAATGGGATTTATCGTGTTTTTCATCGCGGCGTTCACAAACATAAAAACATGGATAAAATCCGCATATTGGATTTATGCGGCGGCATTGTTGCTGATTATATTGGTGACATTTGTCGGCCACACGGGCATGGGGGCGCAAAGGTGGCTGAACCTGGGCTTTATTCATATTCAACCATCAGAAATGATAAAAATCGCGTTGGTGTTGGCGCTGGGGCGGTATTTTGCCTGGATGAATTCCGTTGAATTGTCGCAGATAAAAAATTACCTGGTGCCGACGATTATGCTGCTGGTTCCATTTTTGCTGATTGTGGCGCAGCCTGATTTGGGCACGGCATTGTCGCTGGGGATGATTACGGTCGGCATATTCTATATTGTCGGCGCGCAAAAGAAATGGTTTATCATCGCCGCAATTTTGGGCGCATTGGCGGCGCCGGTTGTGTGGTTTGGCGGCCTGCACGATTACCAGCGGGCGCGAATCATAACATTTATAAACCCCGACCACGACGCGCGCGGCGCCGGATACCAGATAAACCAGGCAAAAATCGCATTCGGCAGCGGCGGCATGCTGGGCAAGGGATACATGAACGGGTCACAGTCCCAGCAATCATTCCTGCCGGAAAAGCAGACGGATTTCATCTTTACCATGCTGGGCGAAGAATTGGGATTTATCGGTGCGTTTGCGCTTATCGCGCTGTACAGCATTATAATATTGATGCTGTTTTGGTGCGCCAAGACATGCCGGAACAGATTCGGGCAACTTATCTGTTTTGGTTTTATGTTGAACTTTTTCATTTATTATTTTATAAATATTTCCATGGTTTTGGGTCTGATGCCGACGGTTGGGGTGCCGCTGCCATTGATGTCCTTCGGCGGCAGCAGTCTGCTCTCGCTGATGTTCGGGTTCGGACTTTGCCAAAACGCGCACATTCACAAAGACCAGCAATTATCGGCCAAAGGAAGTTAAGACATGAACCTGCTTATCGTTGAATCACCGTCAAAAGCGAAAACAATTGAAAAATATCTCGGGCGCGGATGGCGCGTCATCGCATCGGTGGGACATGTGCGCGATCTGGTGCCTGAAAACGGCAGTGTTGATACGGAAAACAATTTTGCAATGCGCTGGCAGATTATGCCGGGCAAGGAAAAGCAAATCAAACTTATCACGGACGAGGTTAAAAAGGCCGACGCAATTTATCTGGCGTCCGATCCGGACCGCGAAGGGGAGGCCATTGCCTGGCACATACTGGATATCTTGAAATCAAAAAAATTGCTGGACGGGAAAAAAGTCTATCGTGTTGCGTTTCACGAAATTACAAAAAAGGCGGTTCTGGCCGGAATTGAAAACCCGCGCGAAATAGACACGGATTTGGTTGACGCGTACTTGGTGCGCCGCGCATTGGATTATTTAATCGGCTTTGGGATTTCACCGTTATTATGGCGGCGCAATCTAGGTAAATCCGCCGGTCGTGTGCAGTCGGTCGCGGTAAAACTGGTTGTTGACCGCGAACGCGAGATAGAGGCATTCCGCCCGGTGGAATATTGGTCGCTGGGGGCGGAATGTGCGGCAAAATCTGGAACATTTGGTGCAAATCTGTCCGAAATTTCCGGCGAAAAAATTGAAAAAATGTCCATTGCAAACCGGGCGCGCATGGATGAAATACTGGCCAAAATCGGCACGCCGGAAATAAACGCATCGGTTGCGGCAATCGATAAAAAGAAAACAACACGCCGCGCCGCCGCGCCGTTCACCACCAGCACCCTGCAGCAGGAGGCCGCACGAAAACTGTATTTTTCGTCCAAACGCACGATGAGCGCCGCGCAAAAACTCTATGAACAGGGGCTTATCACATACATGCGAACCGACGCGACAAACCTGGCGGCGGACGCGGTTTCGGAAATTCGCGCCTACATTGCGGCGCAATACGGCGATAAGTTTGTTCCGAAAACACCGAACATTTACGTTACAAAATCCAAAAACGCCCAGGAAGCGCACGAAGCCATTCGTCCCACGCATTTTGACGGAAACGCGCCGGCACTTTCCGGGGACGAGGGAAAACTTTACGACCTGATATGGAAGCGCACAATCGCGTGCCAAATGACCAATGCTGAATTTGATGTCGTATCCGCGGACATAGAAACCAAAAACCATACCGCGCTATTTCATGCGGTCGGCACCACACGGACATTTGACGGGTTTATGCGCGTCTATACCGAGGCACGCGATGACGCAAATGATGCGGCGGAATCCAAACTGCCGCCGTTAAATGTCGGCGATGCAATAACGATAACAAAACTTGACCCAGAGCAGCATTTTACCCAGCCGCCCGCCCGCTATACCGAGGCGTCACTTGTTAAAAAACTGGAAGAACTGGGTATCGGCCGCCCGTCCACATACGCAACAATCATGTCCACAATCGTCGACCGCAAGTATGTCGAACAAGACAAACAGCGTCGCTTTCACCCGACATCGGGCGGATGGGTGATTGCATCGTACCTGAACAAATATTTCAATGAATTGGTGGATGTGAACTTTACCGCAAAAACCGAAGATACGCTTGACGATGTTTCAAACGGGAAACAGGACAAGATTGTGGCGCTATCCAATTTCTGGGGGCCGACCAAGACAATGATTGACGGCGCGCGCGATATAAAGACAACCGAAATAATAAACGAAATAAACGAATTCATGCATTCGCACATGTTCGGCGACACGGGCGGCATATGCCCGAATTGCGGCGGGAAACTGGGGATAAAATTATCCAAATACGGCGCGTTTATCGGATGCGAAAAATATCCGGAATGCAATTACACACGCCGCATGGACGACGCGGCGGATGAAGCACAAAAATCCGGCGACGCGGACGCGGCCCCCGCAAAGGTGTCCCCAACAAATATTGAACTGGGGGATGGAATATCGTTCCGCGTTGGACGCTTTGGCCCGTATGTGACAAACGGCGAAAAAAATGTTGCGGCAAAGCAATACACGGCGGAAACAATAACACTTGAAATTGCGCGCGAATTATTGGCCGGCGGCACGAAAAAGGCGGACCCGATTGAAATCGGCGAAAACCCGGCGACCGGAAAACCGATTTATTTCTATCCGACGGGGCGCTATGGCGCATATATATCGTCAAACAAGGTTAATGTATCCGTGAAATCACAGCCTGATTTGGAAACGGCGATTGATTTGATAAACAATAAAAAGCCGTCGACCAGGTTCAAGAAAAAGACAAGCAAATAATGGCCGGATATGACCGCAATTTTACCGATGAACTGCGTGCACGATTATCAATCGTGGACGTTGTCGGTCGGCGCGTACCACTCGTCAAAAAGGGGCAGAATTACTGGGGTTGCTGTCCGTTCCATAATGAAAAAACCGCCAGTTTTTCCGTAAACGAGGAAAAGGGATTTTACCACTGTTTCGGATGCGGGGAACACGGCGACATAATTTCGTTCACCATGAAAACGAACAATATGGATTTTCGTGCGGCAATTGCGGAACTGGCAAATCAAGCAGGATTAAAACTACCCGAATATAAACCACGCGACCCGGCACAGGTTGCGCGCGAAGACACATACTTGTCCATTACGGAACGCGCCGCAAAATTATATCAGCAAAAATTATTCGAAGACGCGGGCGCACATGCGCTTTCGTATATCCGCGGGCGCGGCTTTACGGATGACATGATAAAAAAATACCGTATCGGATACGCGCCGAAAAACAATATCGTCGCAAACACAATGGCGAATGTGAAACAGGATGCACTTGTTTCAACGGGTCTTTGCCGGCGCGGCGAATACGGCATGTATGATTTTTTCCGCGACCGGTTGATGTTTCCGATATTTAACACACGCGGACAAATCGTTGCGTTTTCCGGCCGCAGTATGGACGGATCGGAACCGAAATACATGAACACGACCGACACCGAAATGTTTCACAAGCGCAAGACGATATTCGGGTTAAACTTTGCGCGCGACGCAATATATCGCGCCGGCCGCAGCATAGTCGTCGAGGGCCAGATTGACGCAATTCAGATGCAGTCGCACGGCTTTGGCGAAACGGTTGCGCCACTTGGGACCGCACTGACCGAAGACCATATCGCAATCCTGTGCAAATCAAACCGAAACATTACGTTTTGCTTTGACGGGGACAAGGCCGGACAAAAGGCCGCCGCCCGCGCATGCGCAATTGTGATGCCGTTTTTGCGCGACACATCCGACATTCGGTTTGCATTCGTCACCGGCGGCAAGGATCCGGACGAGGTGCTAAAAAACGGCGGCGACGCACAGATGCGAAAAATCATAGACGACGCAACACCGCTGGTGGATTTCTTGTGGAATACAACAAACAATAATTTTCTGGTTTCGACCCCGGGCGGCCGCGCATCCGCGGAAAAATTCCTGGACAAAGAACTGGAAAAAATACAAGACCCCGCGCTGCGGCGTGAATACGTCAACGAATACAATTCACGAAAATTCAACGAATGGCACAAATGGAAAAAGGGCGGTAATGCAAAGTCGGCCGCCCCGGTGCCCGAAATCGACGCGGTAACGATAAATACGCTGGTCTATATTATCGGCGCATACCCGGATTTAGCGGAAAGATATGGTGACTTTCTGGCGTCATTAAACATAGACTTTGACCGCGATGCAACGGATATGAACCTGTCGCGCGACGGGGCTGAAAAATATTTGGTGTCGTTAAAGGCGCAAAAATATATTGAAAAATTAAATTTTCAAAAACGTGAACTGATGTCAAAAATGCTTAATGGCGATGAATTTGCGCGCGAAGAAATTATACGCATAGACAACGAGATTGCCCGCACCAACGACAAACTGGAAACACTGATTTCGATATAAAAACACCGGCAAATGCCGGTATTTTTATAATATTTTAATTATTGAACAGGAAATGGCAAATATCACCGTCCTGCATTACATAATCACGACCGACCAATTTCATGCGTCCCGCCTCTTTGACGGCAACCTCGCCACCTAATTCTAAAAAGTCGGTCGGCGTTATAATTTCCGCACGAATAAATCCCTTTTCAAAATCGGTGTGGATTTTTCCCGCCGCCTGGGGGGCGGTCATGCCGCGCGTAATTGTCCAGGCATGCGCCTCCTTGGGGCCAACGGTGTAAAATGTCTGCAGGCCCAGTGTCGCATAACCTGTTTTTATAACCTGGTCCAAACCTGATTCGTTCAGACCCAAATCATCCAGAAACATTTTGCGTTCGTCCACATCAACAATTTGTGAAATTTCCATTTCAATTTTTGATGATATTACCAATACCGGGGCCGTGTTTCCAAATTTTTCGCGAACCATGTCCGAATATTTGTTGCCACTGGCGGCGGCGGCTTCTTCTACATTACAGACATAAATAACCGGCTTTGCCGTCAGCAAATTAAACGGCGCCGCATCCGTATCACCCGCACGTGCCGGCACCCCGCGCGCCAGCGCATCACGAATTGCACACGCATCAGACAATAATTTTGCGGCCTCCTTGTCCAGGCCACGGGCCTTTTTCTCCAGATTTTTTATCTGCTTTTCCAAGCTTTCCATATCCGCCAGCATCAGTTCCGTTTCAATCGTTTCAATGTCGGACAGTGGGTCTATGCGGCCATTAACATGAACTATGTCGTCGTTTTCAAAGCAACGAACAACATGAATTATCGCGTCAGTCGCCAAAATATTGCCCAGAAATTTATTTCCCAGTCCCTCGCCCGCACTTGCACCCTTGACCAGGCCCGCAATGTCGACTATTTCCAGCTGCGTCGGAATAATTTTTTGCGATTTGGCCGCATCCGCCAACCGCATCAGTGTCGCGTCCGGCACAACCACGCGTCCGGTATTCGGTTCTATCGTGCAAAACGGATAATTTTGCGCGTCTGCGGCGGCGCTTTGCGTCAAGGCGTTAAACAATGTCGATTTGCCGACATTCGGCAGACCTACAATTCCACAATTGAATCCCATGTCAAAATCCTTTATAATGCAAATAATATGTCATACATGTGGAATCAATTCAATATAAAAACATTTCCTGCGGAAACAATAGTTTACCGCGACGGCGTGTTTGCATCAGAACTGTCGACAATAAAAAACGGGGTAATTGATAAGAATTATGATCTGCCAATTCATATAATATATGTTGGTGAATTGTCGGGTGAAAACAAATTGAACCTGGACCTGCGGGCGGCGAATCAAAAAGTGTTTGTAAGCGTAAATTTAAAAAATAAAAAGCCGGCCTTTTTGAATTTTTTAATAAAAAACGCCGGGAAAAATTCTGAAATTCGCGGACATGTAATTATTGAAAACGGCGACATGTTTAATTTGAATATAAATGCGAAACATATTGCCACGGATACAACGATTTTAATTAACACAAAACTAGTTGCGGACAAAAATTCTGTGACAAAATTGTCCGGCGCGGCCGAAATTGAAAAAAATGCGACGGGCGCGGTTTCGGATATTTCATTCGCGGCGTTGGCACACAAAACGGCAAAAATAACATTTATACCCATGCAAAGAATAAATTCCGTTCCAAAATCGGCCGAACACGGTGCGGCCATATTTCACCCCAGCGCCCCGCAAATACAATTTTTACGTGCCTCCGGTCTTTCCGGGGCAGAGGCCAACATCGCCATGCGTGATGCATTTATAAATGATTTGCCGTTGTTCTAAATAAAAATATGCCCGATAAAGGGCATAAATTTCACATGTCGCAATTACGACACCAGGCCTTATTTTTTCTTAAAGCCCTGCTTGGCCTTGAACTTCGGATTATCCGGATCAATCAAGATAACCTGCTTGCCACGGCGAATCTGTTTTACATTGCCGCGTTTTTTCCAAGCCTTTAATGAACTCAAAAATTTCATATCAAATCCTTTTTGCCTGCCGATTATAAACGCTTTTTGGAAAAAATCAAATAATTATTATATTATTTGTTGTTTTTATAGTGCCTGTTGAAACGGTTGAAAACGCTTTTTTATATTTTTTTAACAGGTTTTCAACAATTTTTTATTGATTTTCTGCGGTTTTTTAAAAATTTGTTGAAAATTTGCGCCCGTAATTAACAGTTGAAAAGTGCGCATGTTTTCAACACTTTTAACAAAAGATTTCATATGCTTTTTATGCTTGTTGAAAATTGTTGAAATTGTTATAATTTTTAACATCAGAGGAGAGATTATGAAACAGCAGGTATTGAAAGCCTTGGCAAACCCGGCGCGCATATTTTATGTGCCGTACATGCTTGCTGTGATAAACTTTACAATTCAGTTTTTGATATTCATGGTGATTTTTGTTGCTAGCCTGATATTAACCCGGGGGCAGGGCGTAATAAATCCGCTGTGGTTTTTATTGTCTGTGATTGCGGTGCACATGATTTTGGCGGCCTTTTCAAAGCGCGACCCACAACTGGGCCAGATTGTTGCGGCAAAAATACAACTGATGAAAAAGAAGATACCGAATAAATTGGTGGCGTAAAACATGAACGGATTTTTTGAATACTTTGCAGGCGGCGGATTCCCGATAACGACAATCGTTCTGGCGATGATAACGGTGCTGGTGTTTGTCGTGATGATGATGTACGTACCGGCATTGGTTCGCCGTGTGTTCCCGCGCTTTGGCTACGCGTCGTACGCCAGATACCTGCCGTTCAAGACTGTTTTTAATGATGATTCAATTGAATTGACGGATGGGTCGCTTATTCGCGCATATCGTGTCACGGGTGTTCAAACCAGCATGCAGGACGACGCAACCCGTGAAAAATTTCTGGATTTGCGCACGCAACTGTTCAACCAGATTCATGACCCGAATGTAACTTTGCGCTTTTACATGGTTCGTGATGCGGCCGATGAAAATACAGATTATGAATTTCATCAGCCCGTATTGCAGAAAATATACGATAAATGGAAATCACAGGGACTGCGTATTTTCCTGAACAGTTATTATATTGTTCTGTCGGTGTCGGGGGCGTCGGCGCGCGACAAATTAAATCAATATGGAAATTATATCGAATCAATTTTGGCAGCGTACAGGCCAAGTGTGCTGAAAAACACATCGCCGGACAATATGGCGCGGTTTTTCGGGCGCATCTTGTCCCCAATTTCAAAACCCGCGCCCGCCGTTTGCGATAACAGTATTTCTGATTTGGTCGCCGTTGACAATGTGGAATTTTTACAAAACGGCCTGGTTCGGTACATAAGCGGAAACGAAGAATCATATGCGGCAATGCTGTCGTTCCGTGTATCGCCCGATTACCTGGACGAGGAATTTTTCACCACCGTTTCCACAATTCAGACGGAAATGATTTGCATGAACGGTTTCCGTATAATGGGGGCTGCGGATGTTGAGGTCGCCCTGCGCCAGCGTCGCACCACCGCAGAAGATGAAAATGATTCCACACATTCCCAGATTGATGCCGCAAACCGCGCCATGGATGAAAATCTGTCGGGGAATCAAAGTCTGGTGAATTTTTACCCGTTGTTTGTCTTGTTTGGAAAAACGCCCGGCGAGTTGGATAAATATATTGATGAATTTAGAAAAATTTCCGCATCTTTTGGTGTGTCGCCGATAGTTGAAACCTTTGCATCCAAGGTTTCATGGTTCGCCCAGATTCCGGGATTTGATGTTTTCCCGCGCAGTTTCAAGATGTTGTCACGCACGGCCGCAATCAGTATTCCCATGTCGACCCAGCCGCGCGGTGTTGCAAATTCAGACTGGGGTCCGGGGCCGCTGGTGGTATTCCCAACGGCGCAGGGAACCCCGTATCAATTCCAGTTTCATGTATCAGACGCACCGGCGGCGGTGGGGCATACGCTTACCATCGGGCCGACCGGCGGCGGTAAAACAACACTGTTCAGTTTCCTGATTGCACAGGCGATGCGTCATCAAAAGTTAAAGGCGTTTTTCTTTGACAGAAACAAGGGTGCCGAGATATTTACGCTTTCGGTTGGCGGAAAATACGTCACCATGCAGGGACGCGAGAAAAACACCGACCCCATGGCCGCACAGTTTGAAACAAGATTAAATCCGTTAAAAATGGCGGACACGGCGGCAAACAGGGCCTTTCTGCGGCGGTGGTTTGCGATGATAACCGGGCAAAGCGATGCGGCATCAATGGATGAAATCGCGCGCGCGGTTTCGGTTAATTTTGATTATCTGCCGGAACGCGACAGATTGCTTAAAAACCTGTGGGAAAGTTGTTTTTCATCCGCCGGCAACATGCGTCCGGCGTTAAAGAAATGGGTTGATCCGCTGCAGTACGGCGATATGTTTAATGACGCGTCAGATACGCTGGACCTGCAGGCGCGGCTTACCACGTTTGACTTTACCGATATATTGCAGGATGAAACGCTTGCCCCCGCGGTTATATCCTATATTCTGCACAGAATCAATAATGTCACGGTGTCGGGGGGAAATCCGTCGCTGATTATGATTGACGAAACGGCGCCCATGCTGGAAAACAAGATGTTCCGTGATAATTTTATCACCGGCCTGCAGGAAGGGCGCAAGAATCGTCAGGCATATATGGTCGCATTCCAGCGTGCGAACGTTCTTGATAAACTGGGCATCGGCGACGTTGTCCGCGGCCAGGCGCAGACGGTGATGTTTTTCCGTAATCCCGGCGCGGACGCAAACGATTATGCGCACTGGAATCTGAATCCGATTGAAATGGCGTTTATCCAGGGCAAGGCATATCCGAATCTAAAGCGCGCGGTATTGCTGTCGCGGCCGGTGACGGGCGAATCCGTTATTTTGAATACGGAACTTGGGGGGCTCGGCAGTTTGCTGCGACTGTTTGAATCCGGGCGTTCGTCGGTATTGCTGGCCGAGGAATTATACCGCCAATACGGCAGCGCGTTTGTCGCCGAATATCTAAAGAAGCAGGGCGCGGGCGATTTTTAATGCCGCAAGTGCCGATTAAAAATAATAGAAATTTATACTTTTATCCGATATAATCCGATTATGAAACGGCTGATTATCGGATTTTTTTTGATTTTTGCGATGGCGGCGCATGCCGATGATTGTCTGGACTATAAATTAAAGCCGCGAATTGATATTGAAACCCCCGATTGGACCAAGGAGGTTGTACAACCCCTGACACCGATGGATTATCTGCATGGGAATGTCATTGCAACCATGGTCGACAATTATGATATAACGGCGGATATAACACCGATTGAGGACGGTTTTTGTGTCGGGTTAAAATCTGTTGCGGCAACCATAGGGTACAGTGATTTTCTGGTTAAAATTGATTTGCGGCACAGTCCGGATACATGTTCGTACAATGCGATTTTATCGCACGAGGATGAACATATCCGCGCATATTTATCTGTTATTGACGATAACAAAACCGAACTATATAATGCTGTTTATGGGGCGGCGGATTCGATTATGCCGATATTTGTCAGAACTGAATCCGAAATAACCGACGCGGTTGACAGATTGAACACAGAACTGCAATCGCATCCGGATTTGATAATCGCCAAGCAAAAGATAAAGGCGGCCGAAGAAATACGCAACAAGCGCATAGATCAGGTGGATACCGGTGCCGCTCTTAAGAAATGTTTTGAATAAGGAGTGAAAAATGAACTTTATAAAAACCGAAATAGAAGGCGTCATAATTGTTGAACCGCGCGTGTTTGCCGACGACCGCGGATATTTTTTTGAAAGTTATAACGAGGCGGAATTTGTTAAAAACGGAATAACGAACAAGTTCGTTCAGGATAATCAGTCAAAGTCGTCATACGGCGTCATTCGCGGCCTGCATTGCCAGCTGGGTGAACATGCCCAGGCAAAATTGGTTCGCGTTTTGCAGGGAACTGTTCTTGATGTGGCGGTTGATATTCGTGAAGGTTCGCCCACATTTGGAAAACATGTCGCCGTTGAATTGTCCGCGGAAAACAACCGTCAATTGTTTATGCCGCGCGGATTCCTGCACGGGTTTTCGGTGTTAAGTGAAACGGCAATTTTTGCTTATAAATGCGATAACCTGTATAACAAGGACTCTGAATTCGGTGTGCGTTTTGATGACCCGACGGTCGGCGTTGATTGGCGTATTCCGGCGGATAAGGCGGTTATTTCTGAAAAAGACAAAATGGCAAAAGGATTTGATGATGTGGTTGGTTACCGGGGCTAATGGGCAATTGGGTTGCGAATTGCGCCGATTGATTCCGAATTCTGTTTTTACAGATTCTAAAATGCTGGATATAACTGATGCGGCGGCGGTTGCGAATTTCGTGCGCGCGAACAACATTGATTTAATAATCAATTGTGCGGCGTACACCGCGGTTGACCGCGCGGAATCAGAACCCGATTTGGCGTTGGCCGTCAATGAAAATGGGCCGCGAAACCTGGCGGAAACAGGCGTGCCGTTAATTCACGTATCAACGGACTATGTTTTTGACGGTACGGGCCACAGACCGTATTTGCCGACGGATAAAACATCGCCCGTGTCCGCGTACGGTCGTACAAAACTTGCCGGCGAGCACGCAATTGCAAATTCGGCCAAAACATTTGTGATTATTCGCACCGCATGGTTGTATTCGGCATTCGGAAACAACTTTGTAAAGACAATGCGGCGTCTGGGCGCGGAACGCGCGGAATTGAATGTTGTCGCAGACCAGATCGGCACCCCGACATGGGCGGCGGATTTGGCGGCGGCGATTGTGAAAGTTGCAGGTGCGTTAAAGCCGGGTACGCGCGCGATATATCATTATTCAAATGCGGGCGCGTGTTCGTGGTATGATTTTGCGCACAGTATAATGGAATTATCCGGGCTAAAGTGCAATGTCAACCCGATAAATACGGCGCAGTATCCGACACCGGCAAAGCGTCCGCATTACAGTGTTTTGGACAAGGAAGACATTGTTCGCGACTTTGGTGTTTTGGTTCCGCATTGGCGCGACAGTTTGAAAAAAGCATTGGCTGAATTTGCGGTAAATTCACATTAAAATGTGTATAAAAATACCGGCATTTGCCGGTATTTTTTATTTTTCGCTGTTTAATTCGTAATAGTATTGCAGTTTGTCGTGGTCATAATCCTCTATGCGACCGTCGGGCAGCACCAGCATGCGTGTTATTCCGATTTGTTCAACAAAATCGGGATTATGGCTTACAACAATAATTGTTCCACTAAAATCGCGAAAGTTGTCGCCAATTATGCGCTGGGTTTCCGGATCCAGATGATTGGTTGGTTCGTCCAGTATCAGCATGTTTGCACGCCGTAATAAAACCCTGCATAATGCCACGCGCGCGCGTTCGCCGGGTGACAATGTGTCCAGTTTTTTGAACACGTCTGTTCCGGAAAACAAAAAATTCCCCAGCGCCGCCCGCAATTGTTCATCCGTGTATTCGTCGGATGCGACATTTTCCATAATCGTTTTTGATAAATCCAGTTGTTCCAGTTCCTGGGCATAGTATGCGATGTCGGTCTTTGGGTTGATTTCAATTTTGCCGCGTTCCGGTGACAGTAACCCCATTATCAGTTTCAGCAGTGTGGATTTCCCCGCGCCGTTTTCACCAACAATTAAAAACCGTTCGCCGCCCGTTATGTAAAAGGACAGTTTCCGATACAGCAATCGCGCGCCCGGATACCGAAACCACAGGTCGTCAATTGTAATCGGGAATTTTGCCCCGTCACTTTTTGGCGCCAGGTTCATTCGAACCTTTTTATATACCGCCTCGCGCTCTGTCCGGTTTGCAATGATTTTTTCCAAAATTGCGGCGCGAACCTTGCCCGCGCGTTTCATGGCGTGGCGCGTGGGACTGGCGGCGTCGGCGCGCTTTACAAAGTCCGACAGATGTTCAATCTTTCTGTTTTCTGATTCTATTTGTTGGGCGCGGGCACGCTTTAATTCGGCGGCCTTGTTCAAATATGCGTCATAATTACCGTCAAATACGGATATTTTCTTGTCCCGCTTGTCAATCAGCATGATTTTGCCCGCAACCGTGTTCAGGAAATCGCTGTCGTGGCTGATTACCAAAATGCAGCCCCGGTATTTGTTAAGATAACCGGCCACAAACTCGCGCGTTTTGGTGTCCAGATGATTTGTCGGCTCGTCCAGCAGTAATATTTCCGGCATGGAATACAACATTCGTGCAAACGCGACCTTGGATTTTTGGCCCCCGGATAATTCCGATAGTTTCATATCCAGCCATTCCGGGGCGATTTCCATATTTTCAATCAATTGCAATAATTCATCTTCGGCGGTGTACACTTGGTAGTAGTCCAGTTCATGCTGCGTGTCGGCGATTTGCGTGGATAAGTTTTCGTCGTCGGGATTTTCCGCCAGTTGGTTGTAGAGGCTGCGCATCTGCGCCTCTAACTTTTCAATGGGGCGGCCCGATAATAAAAAGTCCCATACGGTTTGATTTTGGGCTTCGATTTTTATCACCTGTGGCAGATAGCCTATGCGCCGGCCGCCTGTGTCCACAAAGCCTGCGTCGGGTGATATTTCGCCGGTTATTATTCGAAACAGTGTTGTTTTTCCGGCACCATTCACGCCGACTATGCCGCATTTGTCACGCGGCCCGAGGTTAAATTCCGCGCCGTCGTAAATTACGGTTGTGCCGAATGACAAAGATAAATTGTGCGCCCGCATGCCGATTATTGTATGAATTTATCCGCCGTGTGCAAGGTTTTATTCTGGATGAAATTAAAAATATGTTTTGCTATATTTATTTGAATAAACGGGGGCGATAATGAATGACGATATAATGAAAATAATTCGTGCGTGCACATCTGTGCATTTGTCTACAAACGGGGCGGACGGGTACCCGGAAACGCGTCATATAACAAATGCAATGAATCGTGACGCATTTGCTGCACCTTTGTATTTTATGACGGGGCGCACAACACCAAAATATGCACAGTTGTCACAAGACGCCCGATGCAGCCTGTATTATTTTGATGATGCGACGCGTCATGCGCTGCGGTTGTTTGGAGTTATTGAATTTGTGGCCGATGCGGCCACACGAAATAAATACTGGCGCGATGAATATGAAAAGTTCGGATACGGCGGCCCCGATGGTGAAAATTTTATATTGATGCGTTTTGTGCCGAAAAAGTACAAATATTATGTCGGCGCAGATATGAAGACGGGCGAGGTATAGTTTTATAAAATCCCCAAAGTTTTTTGGGGACAGAGATGAATCTTGGTTGCGGAGTGTGGATTTGAACCACAGACTTTCAGTTAATGGGTCAGACGATAAATTGTGATAAATAATTCTAAATTTTCTTTGATTTTCTGCGAATTGTGTCTGGATGTGAGTTTAATATAAATTAATCAAAAATGGTAGCAAATAGAGCCATTTAGAATATCCGAAAAGACCGTGGGGGATTTGTTGACACGTGCCGGAATAGAAAATCTGTGCCAGCATGACCTGCATCGCACAAGGGGTAGTTATTAAGCCATAACGGGTGCCAGCACAAGCATGATCGGCAAGTTTCTGTGGTATAAATCCAATAACGCACTTTTGTTTACCCCGGATTGTCAGCCGACGCCGTCCGTAAATCTATGCAAAAGTTAGAATTGGCTGTACAAAAGTGAGATTGATAATAACCTTAAAAGATTATTGAACTATAATCTTAAAGAATACAATAATCTTGGAAATTGTTTGCCACAAATTAGAAATGATATAGCTCATCCAAGATAAATATGTATTTCTAATCATATTTGTTATTTATATCCCATTCAGCTTTCTTGATTTTACCTGTTTGGTAAAATTCACTGATTTTTTCTACATAATCTTTAAAGTCGGTATTTGTTTGGCAGATTCTGTTTATTATACCCCAATCAAGTTCATAATCTTCTATTGCTGGAATGCGTATCTGACTATCATTTGGGTCTTTTGTATTAAGTTGAATAACGCCAATTTTATGTCCCTTGCACAATATTTGTAATTCTGCTAAAGCCTTATCTTCAATATCTACAGCAACTAAATAGGAATTATTGGCCCACGATGAATTAGAAACAGTTTGAAAGAAGGTTTTGCGAACATTTGAACGTGTGATTTTCCGTTTAACTTCAAAAGACCATAAGCTTATCTGGGGTTCCCCATGCAATTTAATACACTTTTTTACTTCTTCGTTCCATGATTCAGATACAATTTGAAGACCGACAATATCTGGATGTAACCATTTATTTCCATTTTTGCCGTATGTATTTGAAGATCTTTTCTCGTCAATCCGCTTAGGGTATATTCGCAATACATTGGATAAATATTCACATAATATAGGGTAAAGTTCTTTTTCTTGTAATGATGTTTCTTCTACATCAGATTCTATAATATCTTGTTCTTTTGTATTATAAAAATAGAATTTCTTTGGGGTATCACTTGTTGCTTTTATATTTTCAGAAAAGCTATCGGACGAGTTTGCTGCATAAATCTCCCTGACAAGTTGTTCTTGTAATTGTTCTGTGGTTTTTACCCCGAAATCTTTTCTTTTTGATAAATATGATTTCCCTTCATTAAGTATAAGGTTCGCCAATTCCTTTGCTGTGAATTGCTTATCTGGATATTTTGATAATATAGATTCTACATTTGTTACAAATTTGCTAGCCATAATATTCCTCACTTATAAAGAAACCATTTGTTTTAATTGCTTTATGTTAGATGTTTTTAATATAAATTCATCTATAGAGCAGGGAAAAATATCAACATTGTATCTTGATTTAGAAAATTCTGTCATATAGATGCTATCCGGGTGTATAGTTGGTGCAACAAATATAGAAAATACATATTTGTTCGGATACTTGTCCCTTGCTTCTTGCAGATGACGTGTAATTGCCGGTATTTCTGTGCTAGATTGATTTCTAGAAGTTGTAAGAGTGACCTCTATCAATGGATTATTATCAGTGTCAAAACACTCTATATCGGCCATACCGCCGGCAGCAGTGAATATTGGAAAACCTTCGTCATCAACACTGTAATTCGGTTTAATATCCATATCTGGAAATCTCTGTTTCAGCAAAATACTTGTTAAAAATTCTAGACGTGTTGGCTTTGATATGTATTTTAACACATCGTCTTTACTTTCGTCTTTTTTAGAAATTATTTTCAGTTCTGATGCAATATACTCAGGCGATTTATTGATCGCCCAAAAAGATAAAGTTTTTTGGCGTACATCATTTGCTACGGTTGCATCGGTTTTTTTTGCTGATAAGATATTGCTATCTATCTGTCCCATATAGTCAAAATATGCCTCTTTCGTTTCAAAAGAATGGTAATTAGTATATTTTTTAATTACGTAATCTATAGTTTCTTTTTCAAAAGAGTTAAAATCGATAAACCTTCCTTGGCCACGCAAAGAAACAATACCTGTAATTCTCATTTTTCTTATAAAATCATCGACAGCTTCACCGGTTATATGAGATATTTTGAATCGGTTGTGTTGGGCTTCTGTTGCGCCAAGAATTTTTAAGCAAATATCGTAAATAACTTCATCGCTATAAGTAAAACCGTATTTTTTGCGTAATGATTTAATTTGGTTATAAATAGCATGTGCATCATTGTTTGGAGAACATATAATAAAAGATAGCTCTCCTCTAGAAATTCCTGCTCCATTTTCTTCTGGGTCTTCTTTTAGCAATTTTATGACGTTTAATAAAAGAGGTAATGGGGCATTTGTATTGGCGTTTTTCCTAAAAGGATTATGCGTTTGGTATTTCATAAGGGCATTAAGAAATACTTTTTGTATTTTCTGTTCGTCAAACGTTTCATCGCTTAGAGATTCTATAAGCATATGTCCTGTGGTAGAAAATTTAATTGTTTTATTCATTTCATAAAAAATAAAACCAAATTCCATGGGAAGTTTATACCATGTATCAAATCTGGAAGGCCAACCTTTGTCGAATCCCGCTTCTTTGTGCTTTTGAGGGCTTTTTTGCATAATTTCTTCTGCCATTTTTCTACTAAATGGTTCTGAGGCGTTAAATGCTGTGCGATACTTTGCTACCTTGTTTATGATTGTGGGTTTATATATTTTGTTTTGTATCAAAGAGATAACGACTTGGTCTATTATGTTATTATCTAGTTTTTGGCCTTCAAATGGTAATAGATACTTTAAGAAATCGACGATTCTTTCTGGGTTTCGCATGGTGGTAGAAAAAGATAATGGCTTAAATTGTCTATTGTGCTCTCTTGTCATATCTTGATCCTTTTTAAAAGTTTGTAACTAACACTTCATATGAGTCTTTTTCTGTATTATCGTGATAGCTTATGTAATTACTTTTTATTTTTTTAATATTATAATTTTTGGCCCATTCATTAAATATTGCATTATATCGGTTTTTGTGCCAAATGACGTTTGATATAGCAAATTTTACGCCGATCTTGTCTAACTTGTCCAGTGTTTTTAACATTCGTATTTCATCTAAATTATTCCATAATTTATTATATTCGCTAAATGTAATTAAATATGGCGGATCTAAGTATACGAGATCTTCTGTGGTTGGATTGGCAAGATTGAGAAAATCTAAAAAATCCATGTTGTATGTATGTATATTTTTATTTTTTACCAGATTAAAATAATCATGGAGCGCTTTTTCAACATTACTATTAAAATCTACGTTGCCAACAGGAAGGTTAAAATCGCCTTTTGCATTAAATCTTAACATCCTGTTAAATCCATATATCAATAGAAGATATAGACGTATCATATCTGATTTATCTTTATTGAAATCGGCTCTCAACTTTGTATAAGAGTCTTTATTATATTTAGCAAAATATGTTTTCTTATAAAGCTGTCTATATTCTGTTGGAATATCTTTATTTAAAAATGTTGCAGAAAGCCCGTATTCTTCTATTAGTCTTTTTATGTTATCCCAAAAAAACTTCTCATCGTGGCTACTTTGTATCAGCATATTGTGAAGTTGAATCATATAAGAATTTATATCATTTATAAGATATTCATTAGCATCTGTATTAAGGAATACGCTACCGCCACCACAAAAAGGTTCTATAAACCGATTTATCTTTTTAGGAAACGATTGCTTTATTTGCGAAATAAGTTTGAATTTATCACCGATATAGAAGAATGGGGATCGAATAATATTGCTGTTTATCATTGCTGCCCCACCTTTGTTATGAATAAGAATTCTTTGTGGTCGGAAAAGTCTGTTTTTCCCGCGTTGAAAAATCTATAAGGTTTTTCAAAGAGTTTTGTCTGGCCCCTTTCATCTAAAATTTGTTTTATTTGTTCAAAAGTAATTTTGTTTTGTGAGGAAGAACTTTTTGAGCTGTAAGTGTTATTATATGTCACTACTATATATTTAGCTGAAATGCTTTTTATAAGATCTTCAAATGCTTTTGGGGCAGAAGATTTGCAATATTCAGACATGTTCTCTTCTTTTGGCTTCATGGCCGTCCCATATAATTCTGGGTTATCCCATTTTGTTATTGTTTCTAGCACATGGTAAAATCTGCTGTATTGACGACTATTATAGGGTGGGTCAATAAAAGCAATATCGCATTTGATATGTTTTGCTAGTTCATTAGAATCTTTACGAAAAATTTGTATTTTCTTGTTTTTGACATTGAGTGGAGAAATTAAATCAAAAACAAATCCACCACGGATAAGTTTGTTTTTTATATATGCATCGTAATGTCCAACAGTATTGGCGATTCTGTCCGCTGAATATAATAGTGATGCTAAAAGAATATAGTATTCTTTTGATGATAGTTGATTTGATGTATATAAATCCTCAATATCCTGCCTGATATAACCAATTATTAGCGCGTCGTGTAATGAGAAAAACTTATTACCATAGTTGTTTGATACGTAATTAGAATATGTGTTTTGGTTCAGATCAAGGGAGTTATATTTTGTTTTTAGCTCGTTTATTTTGTTTTTAGAATATTTTGAATTTTCAAAAAAACCACGATAAATGGCCTCATTTGAATATAGAAAGTCATTTATAATAAATGAATTATATCTATCTAACAGGCATCTTGATACGGCGCCAGTCCCTGCAAATACATCAAATATAGAGTCGCAGTTAGGGCACTCTTGATCCATAGTTGACTGTATCCAATTCATCAACTTGAATTTATTGCCTACATAACGTCTGTTTTCTATATTGAACATATAATCTCTAGTAGTTATCATTTAGGCTGATTATAGAATAATACCTTGAAATAAATCCATATATTTATTATTAAAATTGCATTTGTAAAATGGCGCAGATTGTGGGAGTTGGTGTTAAAATAACGTTGTGCCGGGATTGAGGTGGGATTTATTTGATTGCACTCTTTTTATGTGCTTTTCTTTCCTCTTCTTGGGATAGTTTGATCCTTTCCTGATGTTTCGGATAAAAGTTCTGATTGACTTAAATATATTATCCGGGTAATCAGATATTTTCTTTTCGTGTGTCATTATATGCTTACTTGTATAATGAAGCGTGGCCTAATATTTTGAATATTCAACGTTTTTTATGAACTATTATTAATGCCGATCATGGCAAACGGAAAAATTTTGTATGATGCAGGCAATAAAAAATCCCGGCGTGCCGGGGAAAACTGGTTGCGGAGTGTGGATTTGAACCACAGACCTTCAGGTTATGAGCCTGACGAGCTACCGGACTGCTCTACTCCGCGATAAAGTATGTGCATTATATATCAAATATGCGGTATGTCAATTAAAAATAATTACAATTAAAGATTTTGCCGTTTCAGACCTTGATGCGCGCATAAAATCGCTTGATTTTTTTCGGCGCTTTTATTAGGATTTTTAATGAACCCGTTGGGAAACGTGTTCGGGGCTGTCGAAAGCCTATCTTATCCGGTGCAACGCAGTAGGACATCGTTAATCCGATATGTTTTCTGTGTTTTGACATCGTTATTTGTCCCTGACTGTAAAGAGGTCGGGGGGCTGTTGGTTATAAAATACGGCTTTATCCGAAAGACCAATGGAATCAATGATAAGATGATTTTCGAACCACCCCGGCCGTCAATCCAATGACGGTCTTTTTATTACAAAAAGGGGGATTATATGGGATTATTGATACTCATATTTGTGATAATTTTAATCTTTGTTTTTTGGCTTGTTCAGATACCAATAAACATTGCTAAAAATCGCGGAATTACAGGTTCAGAACTTACAACAATTGCTATTTTGTCGTGGTGCGGATTATTATTTTATGGCATTACATGGTTTATAGCTTTGGGCTTGGCGCTTTTGTGGCATAGCGATGATTGGATTTCAAAAGACGAAGCGCCGACAGACTTGGAAAGATTAAAACAACTATCTGAATTACACAAAAACAAAGTTATTTCAGACAAAGAATACAAAAAACTGCGTAAAGAAATTTTAGCCGACTAAAGGAGCATATTATGGCGACAAATTCTGTTATTGATGATGCAAAAAACTGGTTTAATGGGCTGAGTTCAAATGGGAAATTGATAGTTGTTGCTATTGGAATACTAGCCTGTTGGTTGTTGGTTAATCATATACAAGAACGGAATCGGCAAAAGGCAGCAGAGGAATACGCTGCACACATGCTGCTTCGTAATATAGCGTCTCAAGGGAGTTCTATAAACACAGATGTGTCTGCGGGTGATCAAAATATGCCTCAACCGGGCATATGGTAATTAAAAACAATATAATAAAAAAGATTATCTAATGGAAAACAAATATTCTACCTCTTATATGGTAGCAACTTTCCTTATATTAAAGCTAGTTACCCAAATATGGGATCGTGTGCCTTTTGAGTCAGCACAATCTCTTTTTGCAAATGAACCAACAATAGAAAACATTGAAACTATATCCGTCGAACAGTCAGGTCATAAGTGGCTATATGAAGAATAAATAACAAAAAGGGAAAAAATGGGATTTATCAGTAGTTCTGTTGATTTGTGGACAAAGGCTCTAGACGCAGGCACAACATCATCACGATTAGAATATTTTTATTCTGTATTATTTTTATTTGTGGTGACATTGTTATTATATTTTTCGATGCTGTTTATAGCGCCTAACGGCAATCTAAACAAATTGATTCTTCTTATTTCTGCAATATCCGCTATTCCATATGCATCATTAGTTTCAAGACGGTTTAATGATATTGGACTGCCAGGAATTGTTGGATTCTGGGTATGCATTATAACAACGGCCCTGGACTTTTTTAATTATGAGAACACATGCTCCGATAATCCTATGAATAAATTGGCATGGTGCACTTTTATAGCCGACGGCATTGTGTTTATAACATGCTTATTATTACCACAAAAACAAGAGACTAAATAATCATGATAATGATAATAGTGTGTGCAATTATTATAACTATTCTTATCTCAGGGTTAATTTTCTGTCTATTCCAAGGATTATTAGACTATTTGCTAGGCGATAAGTTAGCATTCAAAGGTTTTACACAACAATATTTTGAATATTTGAAATGGACTGGGCTGCTTTTTATGGGGACGCTAATTGTTGTTATAGCATTTGTTGTTATAGACCCATTAAATGAGAATGAATCTATTGAACATGACAGCGAAAACTTGCATATTATACAACAAGATAAGCCCGCAGATATTTCAATATTTACTTTATATGATGTTCTTGACAATGAAGACGGGTACTTTTTCTATGCGATTGATACTCATTTAAACGACATTGAATTATTCCGATATAATTTGATACCTATTAAATTGGATACTTGTCGGGTCGTATCTACTCGGGTTATTGTTCGTTCAAAAGATGAAGATCCTAAATACTTTGCTCTTGATGATGAATGTCCAGAGTTAACCAGAGAGTATTGTCCGCCAATAAACCCTAACGCATTGCATCAACCCTATGCGTTTATAAATGGGCAAGGATGTGCATATATGACAAAAATCGATTATAAGTTTAATCCTTGGAAAGAGTATATTGATTATTATATAAATCGTAATATTCTAGATAAAACCAAACATATTTGTTTTCGTCGAGAAACGGAGTATACCGTATATCATGCCATTAAAGACGAAACCATATCTTGTATAAATTATAAAGCATCATTAGAAAAACAATATAATCATGCGGAACGTTGCAGACGAGAAAAGGAACGTAATAAACTCAAGGGATTGCCGTGGACAAAAAAAGACCAGAAAAACTGCATGCTACCCAAACAAATCAGCGAAAATGCATTTAATGAACTTACCACGTTAAAAATCATAGAGCCCACAGACTCTGTTGACAATATAAAATTTTATAGAGGTTTGGCTGATTTTAGAAAAAATTCAGAACAGGAATTTCATCAACAAATATACCAATAAAAAGGAGAAAAATGACTTTTTTAGATTCAATCGGTGCATTTTGGAAAAATTACTTTCAATTTAAAGGGCGGGCGTCACGGTCTGAATTTTGATATGCCCAATTATTTTTGGCGATAATATGGATTTTGCTCGGAATGATGGAAGCCAAAACGCCAACAGAAATGCGTATTTTATTTGATTTGGTTATAATTGTCCCCAATATTTCTTTAACCGTTCGTCGCTTTAATGATATGAAAATGCCGATATGGATTCCGATTGTGGCGGGGATATTTATTACAGGAATTGATTTGTTAAACTGGGAAAACAGATATTATGAAGAAGACTTGAATGCGATTGGATGGCTAATGGCATGTATAGATTGGTTCATTGCCGGTATGTGTGTTATGCCGTCAGTAAAGGATAAAGCAAAAAAGTTGGAAAAATAATCATGAAAAAGCTACTATTTATTGCCATTTGTGCGTCGTTGGCGGCGTGTCATACTAACCATGAAAGATACGACAATGTTATGCAAACATACGTGTCAACGGCTATGGCAGAATCTCATCATTCTGAATCAGATAATGGCGGCATTAAATGCGATTATAAACGACGGAATATATGTCGCAGCATGGAACGCCGTTTCACTAACCAAAAGCATTTTGACCGAAATCATACCGCTGAGTCGGGTATCTGTTACATATTGTCATGAAAAAGGCCCTGTGGATCTGACGAATGGCATAGCACTGTTGGTTTGTACGGTATGAACGACAGGTTATGATTATTGCATGGGATATGGCGCATTCCATAATCCCTGATATCCGCGGGATTTTACGCCATCCGTCAATGGCCGAATGTTTTCCAGTTTCCAGGCATATCGCCCAACGGTCCAGATTCCAAAATCTTGTTCGGTTTCGCTTTGTTCGGCGATAAATTCTGACGTCATTTCAATGCAATCTGCAAGGTCGCATATCGCAACAAATTCACCCGTTTGGCGCGCAGGCGCCAATATATTGTATTTTTCGACCAGTTCGCGCCCCGCCCGGTCCAATTGCCGCATTGATGCGTGTATCAGCAACGGCCCACGGTACTTTGTCGCCCAACTGCGCGTTTCATACTGCTTTAATCCGCATGCAATTGCGGCCGCATACGGCTGCCATAATGTAAGTGCCTTGGTCATAATATGCATTTTATCATAAAAAAATAAAAATATAATGGTTTTAAGCGTCCGCCTTGAAATGGGATTTTATTCTTGCTAATATTCCTACGGATTTGTGTTAAAGGAATATTTATGAATAACAAAACTTTTAGAAAAATTTGGAAAAAATTCTGGCAGCCGATTTTGCATTGCCCGATTATTCAATGGACGATTGCCGGGTTTATGGCACTGTGCATTTGGTTTGTGTATTTCACATCGCGCAAGCGTATAACGGGCTATGAAATATTCAAGGAGTATCGCCGCAAACCGGCTATCTTTGTATTCTGGCACGGGCGCAGCATGATGCTGTCGCCGATTATTGCGCTGGGGGGGATGCACGCGTACGCGGTTGCGTCGCGCCACAGTGACGGGCGCATGATGGCAAAACTGCAAAGGCTGTTCGGATTAAAGCCGATTTATGGCAGCACGTCCGACGGCGGCATATCCGTTTTGCGCCAGGGGGTACGAATCCTGCGCGGCGGCGGTTACGGCATATGCATTTCACCCGACGGTCCCGGCGGCCCGTCCATGCGGGTTCAGGACGGCGCCCTATATTTTGCAAAAATGACGGGCGCACCGATTATTCCGGTGTGCTTTTCCGCGTCGCACGCATGGTTTCAAAAGCGCTGGGACAGATATTTGGTTGCGTTGCCGTTTTCAAAAATAACATGCAGGGTTTCAAAACCTGTGTTCATTGACGCCAAGACGTCGCCCGAAGAATTTGAATCAATCCGCCGCGGCATAGAAGACGAAATGGTCAAACAGGTTCGCGAAATGGATGCCGAATTCAACTTGTTCAAAGTGGAACAGGATTTGAATGCGGGCGAATTTAAACAAAGTATGCGGGATGCAAAAAAACAAAAGAAAACGCAAAAGCGTTTGAAAAAATAAGGAACTGTTATGAAAACACCTTGGTGGTTTATGCATAAAACGCCGGTATCATTTTTATTATTGCCGGTGGCCGCGCTGTATTATGTCATTGGGCGCATAGTTTGGTTGTGGCGGCGCATGTTTGCCATGTCGTCGCGTCGGCCGATTGTGTGCGTTGGCAACATATTGGCGGGCGGCGTTGGCAAAACGCCGGTTGTGCGCGCGATTGCAAATTACTTTGATGCGCCGGTTGTTATGCGCGGATATAAAAAAAGCGCGCAGACCGGAAACGCCGGGGACGAGGCGACAATGATGTCCCGCAACGGATTGCAGGTGCACACCGGCGACAGAAAGAGCAATATCATATTGCTTAACCGGCAAAAGGGCGACCGGCGTCCGATTATAATGGATGACGGAATGCAAAATCCGTTGATAAAAAAGGATGTGACAATTGCCGTCTTTGACGAAGGAATCGGCTATGGCAACGGGTTTTTGTTGCCGGCCGGCCCCCTGCGTGAGCCCAAGCGCGCCGCGCGCCGCGCAGATGCGATAATTGTTATACGCGCGTCGCGCCCCAGAAAAGACTTTGTCCTGCCGCGCACGGTGCCGGTGTTTTATGCGGAAAATGAAACGCAAAATCCGTATGGGGCAGATGAAAAACTGGTTGCGTTTGCGGGCATCGGGTATCCGAAAAAGTTTTTTGCCTCACTGCCGAATGTTGTGGCGACGCGCGCGTTTGCGGATCACTATCAGTACACAGATGCGGATTTGGAATCATTGTTCGCACTGGCCCAGAAAAAAGGCGCAAAACTGGTCACAACTGAAAAGGACTGGGTCCGCCTGCCGAATGGGGCGCGCGAAAAAATAAAATACGCAGAACTTGTTACAAAAATAGATGATGAGTTTTTCAAATGGCTGGGGGACAAAATAAAATGAGAACGGTTGCCAAACAAATTAAAATTTCCGGCGTCGGCATACATTCCGGGTTGCCGGTCAACATGGTTATAAAGCCGTCAAAAAATTACGGCATATTTTTCCGCCGCACGGATATAAAGGGTTCGGGGTTAATCGCGGCGCGATATGACAATGTTGGTGAAACAAAAATGCGCAACACCACGGTTGGCGGCATACACGGCGCGCATGTTCAAACGGTGGAACATTTGATGGCGGCGCTGTTTTTGTCGGGCGTTGACAGTGCTGTTATTGAAATTGACGGGCCCGAAACGCCGATACTGGACGGCAGCGCGGCCGAATTTTATGCCAGGATTTCAGGGGTCGCGCAACCCGCATCCGCACCCATGCGCCGCGTGATAGTACGGCGACCGGTTATTGCAAGGGCGCGTGAAATTTTGCGCGAACTGCCGTTTTTGACGCGCATGAAAATTCATTTTTTTAACCTTGTTTCCGGGCGTCGGTCAAATGGTTTTGTAAAGCTTTCGCCAAATGGCGGTAAAACGCTGGATGTGCGTGCAACATTGGTTTATCCAGAAAAAATAATCGGTACGCAGACTTTTGAATATTCTTTTGACGGGTCGAAAAAATCTGTTGCGAACTTTGTTCGGAATATATCGCGCGCGCGCACATTCGGAAAATATTCCGAATGGGAATATCTAAAGGCGCGCGGCATGGGGCGCGGCGCGGATGCGACGAATGTAATTGCGTTAAACGATGCCGGTGACGGCACGTTGAACCCGGTTATTTGGCCCGACGAATTTGTGCGGCATAAAATCATAGACGCAATCGGCGACATGGCGACAAGCGGCGGATTTGTGTGCGGTTGTCTGGAATCATACAAGGGCAGCCACGCCATGAACAATCTGGTGCTGAAAAAATTGTTTAGCGACCCGGCAAATTATGATATAGTTGAAAGTAAGTAAAAAAGGAACAAACAATGAAAAAGATTTTTACGGTTGCAATGCTGGCCATGTTGGCGGCGTGCGGCGGAATGATAAAGAATGAAAACGGCAGTGAATATTTGACGCAACTTGATGCGGAACCTATGGGTTGCACATATTTGTATAAAATAGAATCAGAAGTTTCCGTCTATGACGCGGATGACGCCCGCCGTTATTTGGAAAACCGCATTGCGGACCAGGCCCGCGGCGGCAACGCGTACTGGATAACCAGTCAACGCACGCGTCCGAACGAATGGGTGATATTTGGCCCGGAACGCGCGTTTGTGTTGGCGGCGAATGTTTATGATTGCCCGTATCCAAACCGTGTCCGCACGGCGTCAAACGGCGCGGGTTCGGCCGCGGTGTACGGCGTCGCGCCGGTGTGCGATCCGGTGTACGGTTGCCAGTAATGTGCATATAAAAGATTTTTCATGCCCGGCGATATTTTCGTCGGGTATTTTTCATTCTATATTTGCCAAGGTTTATCTTTTTGTGCTATAATTTGTCATAAGAGGGAGAAATTGGCAAACCAAGTCATATCTGTTAACAGGAAAAAATACGCGGTCGGTCTGTTTTGGCAACCGATTGCAAGCGGATTTTTTGCGCGCAATTATGCGCGCAATCTTGCACGGGGTGTTGATAAAAAACTCAACCTGTTCACGGAATATCGTTCAATGGTGGGGCTGGGGGCGCGAAAATTCGGGCACCGGGCCGGAATGCCGTCCGCGGCGGCGTCCATTGTGGACGCGTTCCCGGAATTTTCATCGTTTTTGGCCGTGTTTCAGGTGGACAGGGGATATTACCTGGTCGCGATGCGAAACGGCGTTATTTTAGAAGATAAATTGTTCCCAACGGAAAGCGAGGCCCGCGCCGAATATTCAAAATTGTCGCAGATACCCGATTGGGGGGCGTTTGTGGCGCCCGGTGCATGGGGCATGCCGCGTGCGGTCGAACGATTGATTACAGAGATTGTCCCCGGCGGCGTACGTGCCGTTCTGCATTCAATCAGTCGTGTTCGCGCCGGTCTGGTGCCGGTTTTGATAATCGTTTTATTTCTGGCGCTTATCGGGTCGATATTTCGCGAACCGCTGCGTCAAATGATGATGCCGCGTCCCCAGGTTTCGCAGATAAATCCGGAACTGGCGGCCGAGTACAAGCGTCAAATAGAGGAAAAAAACCGCGAACTGGACGCCGAGTTTAATATTGAGAAGGCGCCGGAACCGGAACCGATTGTTCCCCCGTACGAGAATTTGCCAAATGTAGCCGCGCGCGCGGACATGTGCTTTCGCGCAATGGCGTTTCTGATGCAGAATGTGACCGGTTGGAACCAGACATCTGTCGAGTGCGGAGAGACACAGGCGGTTGCGGAATTTCAGCGGGATTTCGGAACCCTTGATGATTTTTACGCAATGGCAACGGAACTGATGCCGGGTGCCGTCGTTGCCAAGCAAAATGAAGACATGCTGCGGGTCAGTGTGCCTGTGCCGGCGGTTTCGTCGGTGGCAAGCCAGGACGAGCGCGATGCGGAAACGCTTTTGCGTGATGTTCAATCTGCGTTTCAGTCAATTGGTGCGTCAATCGAATCCCAGATTGTCGTTGACGTTTTGTCGAACGGGGTTGACACGATGTCGCTAAACATTGTGGAAATTGCGGTTGAATCAAAACTTGTGCCGTCGCAGTTTATGCGCATATTCGATGAATTCGGCGGTGTTTATATGACGCGGTGTGCGTGGAATGCGGCGCGTCGCATATGGAACTATGAGGTGATAATATATGCCAAATAAGATAAGTATTTTCATGATGTCTGTTTTTGTCGCGACATGTGCCGCGCCGGTATTTGCGGAAATTGACGCATTTGATTTGGAAACAGAACCGGTTGCCATGCAGGCGGCGGACGCACAGTACACTGATGAAGAATTGGATTCGCTGACGGCGGATGCGGTTGCGGCGTATAACGCTGATGGTTCACTGTTTCAGCAGATAACCACGTTGGAACAGGAAAAGGTTTTGATGCAGTTGGAAAAAGAACGCGCCCAGCTGGATTTGGAACTGGACAGACTGGCCGCAGAGAAAATAAAGCTGCACATGGAAATAGACACACTGTCCGGCCGTGCCGAGGCGCAGAAACAGGAAATAGAAACCGAAAAGGCCAAACTGGAGGCCGAGGCCGCCCGTCTGGCCCGTGAAAAGGAACGTCTGCAGGCCCAGGCCGAAGCCGCCGCAACAAACGCGCCGGCATCAGCGTCCGTTCCGGAACCGGTTGAAACGGATGTTGATTTGGGTGAAAAATACCGCCTGGTCAATGTGTTCGGTGCGGGTTCCCAGTTGCAGGCAACGGTTACGGATTTGGAAACCGGCCAGAACAAGCGGATTTCCGTTGGCAAGACACTGGACGGGTTTACGGTCAAATCGATTTCCTTGTACGACGGGGTTGAATTTATCAAAGACGGCATGACCCAAAACCTGAACATCAGTGCAAACCGATAAACCAAAATAACAAGCGCAGCAAATGAAAAAGCAGAACAACGATTCTTTGGAAAATATTTCCGCCGCACAAACGGATTCCGTGCCGGCGGGGCTGGAAAATGCCGAAATAAAGGACGTGGTCGACTATCTGTTTGCAAATGGGAACAGGCTGCTGACGGCGACGGGGGCGGAACTGGAACTGCCCAAGGATACGCAGAGTCTGATTGCATATTTTTCCGGGGGCGAGATTATTATTTCGCGCACGCACCGGTACGACGGGCGTGTGTTGGCGTTTTTGGATTTGCTGAAAAAGCGCGGGCGCGCGATGCGCCGGCCGTTTTATTCCGATTTGGGGCTAGTTTCCGCGATATACAAGTCTTATGAATTAAAATTAGGCAGTGGCCGCGCCACACGTGATTTTGACAACCAAATGCAAAAGGATTTTGTCGATATAATCGCCAAGGCCGCCGCGCAAAAGGTTTCGGATATTCACATAGAGGTGGCGGACCAGACGACGATTTATTTCCGTATTGACGGCAGTATGCAGCCTGTTTTGGAATATAATTCGGGGTGGGGTGAATCGTTTGTTCGCGCGGCGTTTGCGTCGTCCGACATGTCGAACGCAAACTATGCCCAGAACGAATATCAATCCGCGCAAAAAGACGGGCGCACACCACTGCGCGGAACCAAGGATTTATATCTGCCGGCGGGGATATTAAGTATTCGTATGCAGTTCAATCCCATCGCATTCGGCAGCCGCTATGTCGTTATGCGACTGCTGTATGACAACCCGTCCGAAGGCATAAAAACCGAACAGGAATTTGGCGAATATGAACAAAGGCTTTTGATGCGACTGCGCGCGTTCCCGACCGGATTGGTAATTGTTGCCGGTCCGACCAGTTCCGGAAAATCAACCACATTGGCGCGCAACATGTCGCTTATGCTGAAAGAGCGGCACTATGAAATCAATATGATAACGGTGGAAAATCCGGTCGAACAAAAGATTTTCGGTGCGCATCAGATGCCGGTTGTAAACACCACCACCGAAGAACAGCGCGACGAAAAGTATACCGAGGCACTGGCCGCGGCGTTGCGCAGTGACCCCGACACGCTGATGGTTGGCGAAATCAGAACTTTGGCCGCGGCGCAGTTGACGATACGTGGCGCGTTGTCCGGGCACAATGTTTGGACAACACTGCATGCAAATTCGGCGATTGCTGCGCTGACGCGATTGCTGGACTTGGGCATAGAGGGTTTCAAACTTAAAGAAGAAACGATGATGCGCGGCCTGGTTTCAATGCGCCTGTTTAAAAAGCTGTGTCCGTATTGCAGGGAACGTTTGGCGGATCATCCCGAAAATCCGGCGTATCAGCGTGTTCTGGATGCGTTCGGGGAAATCGGCCTGCGTCAGGTTTATATTCGCGGCGCCGGATGCACGGAATGCAATGGAACCGGAACGCTGGGGCGCATCAAGGCCGGTGAAATCATCATCACAAACAGTGAATTTTTGGGCCTGGCATTGTCGGGCAATACCGACGGCGCCGTGCGTTATTGGCTGGAGGAAATGGATGGCCGCACCTTGAAAGAATCGGCCATGGAACTTATGCTGCGTGGTATAATTGGTGTCGACGAATTGGAAAGATGGGTTGGCCTGCTGGATCGACCGGGGGTGTATTGATATGAATGGGCTGGAAAAACTTTATGCCAAGATGGTGTTTCGGCTCAATACGCAAAAGCGCATGGCGACGGCGCGCAAATTGGCGTCGCTGTTGCGCAATGACTTTACATTAATGGACGCGCTGGGCCGTCTTGAAATGATAGAAAGCAACAACGGAAAAAAGCCCAATGAGCCGTTTGCGATTGTTATGCGCGAATGGCAAAAAAACCTGGAACGCGGGATGAGTTTTTCCGATGCGACGCGCGGCTGGGTGCCGATGGATGAAACATTGCTGGTGACGTCGGGAAATCTGTCCAATTTGGTGGTTGCGCTGGAAAATGTCGGACGCGTTGTCGAGGGCACGCAGCGTATAAAGCGCGCCATGCGCAGTGCGATTGCCTATCCGTTGTTTTTATTGGCACTGACGTTTGGCATAATCATCATGGTCGGTGTTTACCTGGTGCCGCCGTTGGCGTCCGTTGCGGGTGACGATGTTGTTTGGCGCGGCGTCGCGCGCGGGTTGATATGGATGTCTGATTTTGCGATAAATTATTGGTTCGCGATTGTAATCGGGTTTCTGTTGGCCGTGCTGGTGGTGTGGATGAGTTTGGCCAATTGGTCCGGGTGGTTGCGTTCCAAATTTGACGAAATCCCCCCGTGGAGCATATATAAAATTCAAGTGTCCGTTACATGGCTGATGAGTTTGGCGGCAATGGTGTCGGCGGGTGTGACGATACCGGCGGCGATGCGCATGCTGGCCGATAACGCAAACAGATATTTGCGTGCAATATTGGAACGGACGCTGGGTTTCATTGCAAACGGCGACAATCTGGGAATGGCGCTTAGCCATGCCGATCGCGATTTCCCAAGCCGCGAAATAATCGGAGATTTGACAATATATGCGGACATGAACGGGTTTGATGAAAACTTGTCCGCGGTGGCGAACGATTATCTGGATGAATCCATACGAAAAATGGAATCCATTTCCAGCACGATGAACAGTCTGGGCATTTTGTTGGTGTCCGCCATAATTGCGTGGGTTGTTCTGGGAACCTTCCAGATGCAGGATCAAATAACCGCCGCATTGAGTTAAAATGAAATGTGGCTTGCCCAAAGGAAATAAATCCTATATCATAAAAATGCGGAAGGGATTGTTTTCATGGCAAAGATTTTATCATGGCTTATCAGTTTCATAAAACCGAAATCCGGCAAGACTGTTATTCAACGCGGTAATAATAATTCCATAACGGAAACAAATATTAACAACAGCCGCGGAATATCCGGGAAAATTGTATTATTGATACTGGTTGTAATGGTGCTGGGGTTTGTTGCGCTGGCATACATAATTGCATCAAGAACGCATCCTGATGTTCAGGGAAAATCATGCAAGACGTGTAAAATAGATATAAATTTAACGCCAAAGATGTTGAACGAAATTCAGCATGACCCCGGCATGGCCGCGGACATTGCCCGTCGCAGCAATATAGATTTGACACGCGTTCCGGACGGATATTTTGTCGCATTTGAACGTATCGACCCGTTGTTGTCAGATATTATTGACAACAAACTGGGGGATGTTGTGGGAATTCGCCCAGATTTGTCCGTCAGCCGCCGTTTTAACAGCGAGGCACGGAAAAATTACCCCGAATTATACGCAAAACGCAGGCAGTGCAGGGAATTGTATATTGACCAGGAATCCAACAGGTCTAAAAAGATTCCTTTGACATGTTATCCGGATGAATTGGCGCCGGTATTTGACCGATTTTTTCGTAATGTATACCAGGAATTATACCAACAGACATATATTGAAAATATAAAGCGTGACAAAATAAAACTGATAGAGGAAGCGCGCGCCGCCCGTGATGCCAAGGAAATGGCGCGCGAAAATCGTAAAAAATCAAAATCCTGATAATTTTTTATAAAAATAGTTGACTTTTTGTATATTTTGTCTATATTATAGTGTGTAAAAACATAGACGGGAAAGCGTTTGCAAAAAATGAATAAGAATATGATAAATTTTGACAAGTTGAAAAATTTCTCTCCGGATAAATATTCGGAATGGTATGTAATGGCTTTTTTGGGATGTTTTTCAATGGTGTGCGTTGTAATGATGAAATATCATTATACGCTTTTGAGGGATGGTGTCGCGCAATCTGCGTCCGTTGTTGCGTTACCAAAATCTGCCGGCCCTAAAATCGAACGTCAATCATATATATTGCCGTCTGTTTATCCCGATACCGTGCGATATAATGCGCCGCTTGGTATGTTTGATTCACGGCAGAGGTAGTTTAAATGCACGATACCGATAAAAAATCGTTGCGTCGAATAATCAAAGATGTCGGTAAAACAAAATCCGGCGACTATAAAGTATATTTTGTAAGCGGCGGCAGCGAGACTATTTCAAGCGAACAAATCAAAGGAAAAACTTTGCCGTATCCGGGCGGCCTGTTGGTGTCTTGCAGGCATCGTTGTCAGGGCTCTGACGGCATGTGTATAAAGCCAAGGGGCCGCGGATGCCAATGCCAGGGCCAGTTTTATTCCGTTTATAAATGTGATTTTGTTATCAAACCAGACAAAACGCTAAAAAGCATTAAAATTAACGCGATTTCATTCGTAAATTCACCGCAGCCCGTATACCGTATAACATATGGCGCATCAAATGACAAGTTTATGACGGTGGCTGCCGACAAAATCCTGTCGCATACTGATATTGTGCCGGGGAAGTACATTATTCCATGCGGCGTGGTTTGCACAAACCGCATCGGCATATGCACAAGTCATAAAAAACGCAAAGCCCCGGTTCCGTGCGCACAGCAGTTCTTTTATTTATCAAAAGCGCCGATGGCTCGTCATGAGTATAAGTCAAAACCGTATAAGCAGCCAAAAAACATTAAAATTAACACGGTTTCGTTTGTAAATTCGCCGCAGCCGAAATATCATATAACATACGGCCCAAAGAATGATAGATTGCTAACATTGCGTCCGGATGAAATTTTGTCGAATGTTGAAATTACTCCCGGCAAGTATGTTGTTCCGTGCAGTCTGATTTGTACAAATCACGGCGGCATGTGCACAAGTTATAAAAAATGCAAAGACTCGGTTCCGTGTGCACAGCAGTTCTTTTATATATACAAAAAAGCACAGTTCCAACGAAAAGCCAAAGGAAAATAATAATCCGCCGTACGGCGGATTATTATTTTTTGCGGGCGCTGTTTAGTCGCAGTTGTCCGCATGCACTGCCGATGTCGGTACCGCGTTCCCGGCGAATGCGCGTATGAATTCCGTTTTTTATCAGCGTGTCTTGGAACCGGTGCACCGCGTTGCCTGAAATTGATGCAAAATCGCGTTCATCAACCGCGTTCCACGGTATCAGGTTCACCATGCAGTTTTTTCCCGCCAGCAATTTTGACAATTGTTCCGCATGCTCGGGTGATGAATTGTACAAAACCGTTTCGCCATTTTCATCCCGCCGCCCCAGCAGTATGTATTCAATCATCAGTTGCCGGTTGTGCAGTGCGGCAAAATCATCGGCCGCCGCCAGTACTTCGGTCAGTTTATACCGGTTGTTAATCGGCATAATTTGACTGCGTAATTCGTCTGTAGGCGCATGCAGCGATATCGCCAAATTTATCGGCCGGCCCCAGTTTATCAAATCGCGTATGCCGGGAACGACCCCGCATGTGGACAATGTTATTCGCCGCCACCCGATGCCCAGGTCTGCGTTCGCCCGTTCAATAAATCCAATTACGTTTTCCGTGTTTTGCAACGGTTCGCCCGTGCCCATTATTACGATATGCGACACATCGCCGTTGTTAGGGTCGCCGTTGGGGCGCCCGGCGTATTCTGTTGTGCGCGTGCGGCGCAGTTCCCATTGCGCGATTAAAACCTGGGATAACATTTCATTTATGGTCAGGTTACGCTTCAGCCCCAGCAGTGTGCTTGCACAGAACTTGCAGCCCATGGCGCACCCGGCCTGTGAACTGACGCAGACGCTGTTGCCGTATGTTGTCCGCATTAAAACACATTCGATTTGTTCGCCGTCCTGCAGCTGCAACAGGAATTTTGTCGTTTCACCGTCCGCTGACTGCAGTTTTTTAACAATCTGCACGGGCAGAGTTTGCGCCGCCGCGTCCAAGTCCCGCCGAAATGTTTCCGGCAGGTTTTTCATCGCCGCCACATCCGGCGCGCCGCGATTTAACCATTCGCGGATTTGCGTCGCACGAAAACGCGGTTGGCCCATGTCGGTGACGAACTTTTCCAGTTCGCCGCGGGTCATGTTAAACAAAATGGGTTTGTTTGACATTATAATTATTTTTCTTTTGATTGGATTTTATCAATTATGCGCTGAAGATACATTTTGTTTGCATCATATTCCATTACAGCCCGATTATATGCGCTGTCAATTTTCTGTAATTCATAGGATGCGTCCCTTGCTGCCTTGCGCGCTGCGGTTGAATTGTATCGTGTTACGAGTGTATCAGAAATACTTATCATTGTGCGCAGATAATCCCTGTGTCCCTGCAGAGAGTTCATTTTTCTCATAATATCCCGTGTACGTTCAGCCGATGTTACCAAGTCCGCTGCAACCAAACAAGATAGCACCAGAGATAGGGTAAGTATGACTTTATCTGCCCGCGTAATATTTGTTTTTTTATCTGTTGTTTTCATATTATGCGCCTTATTTATAATTTATATCTGTCGTCGTTTATTACTATGACCGCTTTGCGGCGCAGTTGTTTTAATTGCTGGTCCGCGATGAACATGGCGCGTTTGAACATTGTGTTTTGTTTTATTATCTCGTCGATTTTTCCGTATTCGGCCGTCTTTTTGGAACTGCATACCAATAAAATAGAATTATCAACCCGCGGCGACCACACCAGGTTGCCAAGTCCCGCAACACGTTCGCGAATGTCTTTGGACAGTTCATACTGCATCGCGGTGAATTTTTGCGGCGCGCCGCCCAAACTTTCCGCCATTTTCAATGCGTCGTCGCAACTTTTTGGCTTGGTTAGTTTATCCGCCATGTCGGCCGGTATGTCAATCAGGCGGATTATCGTCATTTCCAGCGGCAGGCCATGTTCCGCCGCCAATGCACGTTTTTCCGCATTTATATCGTCCGACGATGTTTCAACCGTGGGTAAAATGGTTCGTGCGACCACAATCTGCCATGCGATGTCCGCCTTTAGCGCGCGGCGCGCCATTTCCAATTCCGTCGCGGACATGTCTTCCATGTTCATTTTCTTTAATTCCTGTTCGACTGTCTTGTCGTCGGGAACCGCGTCGAAATTTGACGCATATGATGTTTTTATATAGTCGTCAATGATGTTTTGCAACGCAACCCGGCGGTTGTCGGTGGGCGTGCTGCCCTGGCGGGCCATAAGTTTTGTTCGCGCGGTTACGTCCGCATCGGTTATCGGGTTGCCCGCGACCGTTGCGATAATGCTGGCGGCGTGCAACGGCGCAATCCACAATGCCGCAATCAGTATCAGTATTTTTTTCATTTGTCTCTTCCTTTTGTGGCGCATGATTAGTAGCGCTGACCCTCTATGCTCATGCCAAAGCGGAACTGGTAGGTTGTGTTCCCGACATAGTCTTCCTTGGATGCGTTGTCCCTGCGGTATCCGAATGTCAGATAATAGCACGGGTGGTCATAGTGCAATTCGCCCGAGTGACGCTGGAACATTCCTTCCTCGAAGTTATATGCCGCATTAAAGCGCACGGACCACCGTCCGGTCAATTGGATACCAATCCCCGTTATCGCTTCGTTTATATCGTCCCCCAGCGTTTGTTCGTCTATGAAACGCTGTGACCAAATGTGCCCTATGTTGAAGTAATTGCGTGGGGTTCCGATGACCGCGCTGGTTTCCATGTGTCGCAGTGCCAGATTGTCGCGCCCCAGGCGGAATCTGGTCGACAAATCGACCCACTTTGAGTTTGAATATTTGATGCGCCCGACATAGTCGGATTGGCCGTTGTAAAATCCGCTGCTGGGGTCTGTGGCGGCGCGGTCGTTGAAATCGTATGTTTGACCGAAAAACAGTTCAAAGTTGTGCCCCGTGTCGTTAAACGCCGCCCAGCGCACGCCATAATCGGCAAAGGTCCCATTTTCCCACAAATCAAGGCCCGCGAATCGGTTGTCGGAAAACAATGTCGTGTCCGACAAAAACGCGCCCGCCGAGTCATTGTTAAGCGCAAACTGGTCTTTGCCAGTGTGCCGCATTATCGTCAGTCGCGCCCGCGGTTCCAGAATTTGTGTCCATGTCGATGTCGGCCGGAACATCGGCAGTCCCCATTCAACATACCCGCTGGGCAGGAATCTGGTTTTCAGTCCCGTGAACTTGTCACCGTCAACCATATCCGTGTTGCTGAAATTATATACGTCGTAACGCGTGGCCAGGCTTGCCGTGATGCGGTTGCCGCCCCACAGCGTCCACGGCGACACAATTCGCGCTTCGCCGATCATGCGCTGGCTGGTCGTGCCGTCGGCGTATATCCCCAGAACGTCGCCCCCAAACGTCGCGTATGTTTCCCGGTATATCGGCTTTGTCTGATATACGGCGCGCACATTGGGCAAGATGTTTCCGGCCGGCGTTGAATGGTTTACGGACGTGCTGCGCAGTTCCTGGAAAACATGCGCGTCCGCAACGATGTAACTGGATACGCCGAACAATTCCAGTTTTGCGCCCGAATCCAAATACGGCTGATCATCATAGAATCCGTATTTCTGCAGGTAGGTTTTATCCGATGCGCGTTCCAGGAATATCGACGCGCGCGCATACGGGCCCATTTCTATGACGTCGTTGTTAAAGATATGCCAGCGGTTTTCGCCGTAACGGTTGTGCGTAAAAGACCCGTTTGTCCTAAATTCCGAATGCGGCAGGTTTAACCGATGCTGCAACTGGAACAGTGGGTTTTCCTTGGTCAGGTACGACAATGTCAGTGTCGCGTCATGCGTGTCCGAAAAGTTCACATAAATCGGCAGGTTAATCTGGCTGCCCATGTTGTTGGTTGATTCAAAGCCCGGCATTAACAAACCGCTTTTGTATTTTACGCCGGGCCCCGGCATTTCATAGTATGGAACCCATATAATCGGCGCGTTGTATATCCAGAACACCGGATTATGAAACCGCATCATTTCATCGGTTTCGTCATATACTATTTTTGTCGCACTGATTTCCCACGCGTTGCCAATCGGGTCGCATCCGTCGCATGCAGTGAACAGTGCGTCACGCGCAATCGTTTCATTGTTTTCACGCGTTATGTTGTCGGATTCAACGTAAATATGCTGCCCCAGCCATATTTTTATATCGTCGCCGGACAGTTCCTCGCCCCGCTGCGACAGGTATGAATCCGTAAGGGTTACGCGGCCGCCGCCGGCGTTTACGATTTCCGTTGCGCCGCTGGTTTTGATTGATTCGGATTTTATGTCGTATTCGATTTTATCGGCGGTTATTGTTTTTGGCGTGTTAAAATCCATGGGCGCGGCTGTGGCGTTCGCGCAAATCGGCAATACGGCAAAAAGGGCGACATGGGTCTTCATTTCTTATACAACGCACCAAATACCACAGTTATCGCTATCGCCACCGCCAGCGCCAGAACACCCAACTGCGTCAAATTTTCAATCATGCTGGCCGCGGCCATGAACAGCCCCATTGTTCCGGCCATTGCGCCGACGGCCAATACGGGCGCAAAACTGGCGCGACGCCGTAACAACGACGTGCGCAGCAGAATCAAAGTGCACAGCGCCGCCAGCAACAGATTCATAAACGGCATCAGAAACCGGTTCGCCAGTTCGCCGACAACAACCTTGTGCCGCTTGGCGGTCGGGGAATCCAGCACCGATGCCAACAGTTTGCCGGTGGGTATGCGCCGCACGCGGAACGCGTCGTCAATATTCTTTTCGGCGACATTTAGATCCATGTCAAATGATTCAAATGTTCCGATTACAACGACATCGCCCGTCGATTGAATTGAACCGTTGTCCATCACAATGGATAGTCCCCGGCTGGTTGAAACCAGTTTTCCCTTTTCTGCAAATATCGTCTTTGTTGATTGTTCGTCGCGCATGTCGGACAGCATTACCTGTGACAGGTCATGTCCCGACACCTTGTCCACATACACAACCAGCCCGCGCGACAATTGCGTAAAGGCCGATTCCTGTAATTTCATGTGCGCCAGGCCGTAGCGCAAATTCCACTGGGTATTATAAAACTGCGCCTGGGACGCGGGAACCACCCACAGGTTCAAAATGAAATGAATCACCGTCAGCACCAGTGCCATTTTCAACGCCGGCCGCGCAATCTGTGCCGGCGACAGGGTTGACGCCGCCATGACCGTTATTTCGTTGTCGGCAATCATTTTATTATACACAAAAATAACGGCGATAAAGGTGACGAACGGCACGATAATTGATACGATAAACGGCACCATTAAAATGGTCAGCCCCAGGAAACTGGTCACATTGACGCCATAGTTCAGCAGGAATTTCATCAGCGCCATAATCTGCACCATCCAGGCCAGACCCGTCAGCACCATCAGCAGCATTATAAAAACGGTCACCAATTGGCGCAAAAAATATCGATTAATAATCTTCATATTCCGCAGTATAAAGCCCAAAAGCCCGACCGTCAAATAATTTAATGTTTTTTTGACTTTTTCCTTGCATTTGCGCAAAACGACTGTATAATTTGAATGTTCTTAAAAATAATTTTTTAAGGGCGGGGTTAAAAAACCTCGCCCTTAATCATAAAGGCGTTTAATACAAGCAAGGAGAAAAACAAATGTCTTTTGTTTCAATGCCCCGTCAGGATTTGCTGCTGGCCATCGATTCCCTGGCCCAGGAAAAACTGATTGACCGTGAAATAGTCATAGAATCATTAGAGGCGGCAATCGCCAAAATCGCCAAGCACAAGTATGGCGAGGAATTCAACATCACGGCGCACATCGACCGTAAAAACGGTGCGATTTATGTTAAACGCCTGTTCGAGGTTATTGAATCCCCGGAATCTGTCGAAGAATATGATGCGAACACAATGCTGACGGTTGCGCAGGCTAAAAAATATTCCAAAAACCCGGTTGTCGGCGAATTTGTGGAAGACCCGCTGCCGGAACCGGAATTTGGCCGCATGGCGTTCCAGACCGCACGCCAGATAATGACCGCACGCGTCCGTGACGCGGAAAAGGGTCGCCAGTATGAAGAATTCAAGGACAATATCGGCGACATCGTGTCCGGCGTTGTAAAACGTGTTGAATTCGGCAACATATTTGTTGACATCAACGGCAAGGCAGAGGGATATATAAAGGGTTCCGAACTGATTCCGGGCGAACGCCTGGCGGTGGGCGACCGTGTGCGTGCGCTGATTATGGATGTCGCGCGTTCCAATTCCGGCCCGCAGATTTTCCTGACCCGTACACATCCGATGTTTATGGAAAAACTGTTTGTTCAGGAAGTGCCCGAAATTTACGAAGGTATAATCAAAATCAAATCCGTTGCGCGCGCGCCGGGTTCACATGCGAAAATCGCCGTTGAAACCCAGGATCCGTCAATCGACGCGGTCGGCATGACGGTTGGTATCAAGGGTACCCGTATTCAGCCGGTCATAAACGAATGCCACGGTGAAAAAATCGATGTTATTTTGTATTCCGAAGACCCGGCGGTGTTCATCGTCAACGCGATGCAGCCGGCAAAAGTCGCAAAAATCATCGTTGATGAAGACACGCGCACCGCGGCCGTCGTTGTAAATGATGACCAGCAGTCTTTGGCCATTGGCCGGCGCGGTCAAAATGTCCGCCTGGCGTCACAACTGACGGGGTGGAACATCGATGTCATGAACGAGGCCGAGGAGCAGGAACGCCGTGCCAAGGAATTCAAGGAAAAGACCGAACTGTTTATCAAGGGGCTGGATGTTGATGAAATGATTGCGCACCTGCTGATTACGGAAGGGTTCCGCACAATCGAAGAAATCGCGTTTGTGGACGCGGCTGAACTTACCGCAATCGAAGGGTTCAATGCGGAACTGGCATCCGAACTGCAAAAGCGCGCCAAGGATTATCTGGCCAAAATCGAACAGGATTACAAAGACGAGGGCCATGCGCTGGGGATGAAGGACGACCTGCTGGAATTTGATTTCATCAAGCGTCCGACAATCATGGCGCTGGGGCGTGCGGGTATAAAGTCGCTGGAAGACCTGGCGGATTTGGCGTCGGACGAATTGATTGAAATTCTGGGCGAAGACGCAATGTCCCCGCGTTTGGCGGCGCGCATAATCATGAAGGCGCGCGAGGTGGCGTACAACATCACCCAGGACGAGGAATAAAAAACACAAACCCGAACACACAACTGAACGGAGTAGATTAAATGGCAACATTGACACTGGGAAAATCTGTGACCATAGACCAGGTCGCAAGCAAGAAGGGCGACGCGGTTTTCGTTGAACGCCGTCGTCGCGTTGTGGCACCCGGCGCGCGTGAATTGCGCGACGAACCCGCGTCACCCACCCCGGCGCGAAATGCGGCCGATGAAAAACTGCGCGCCGTGTTGGAGGCCGCCCGCGCCCGCGAGGAAGAACGCAAAGCGCGCGAGGCCGCCGAAGAGGCGCAGCGCCTTGCACGCGAGGCGGAAATCGCCAGAGAGACGCGCGAGTATGAGCAGGTAAAGGAACAACTGGCTGCGCGTGAAAGCGCACCCGCCCAAGATGTGGATGAGCCCGCGCCCGCACCCAAGAAATTCCAAAACAATGCGCAGCCGTCCGCATCACGTCGCGCGCCGCGCGGCGAAGATGATGACGCCCGCCCGTCGAAATTTAATGGCGGGAAAAACCGTGATTTCAAAAAGTCCGGGAAAATATCGCTGCATGACATTGTAATGGGCGGCGGTGACGACGACGATGATGAAATCGGTCTGCGCGGGGCGAACCGCCGGCGTAGTGAGGCGTCACTGAAACGTTTCCGGGAAAAGGCGCGTGCAATGTTCACCGCCCCGCAAAAAGTTGAACATGTTGTGCAACTGGGCGATACGATAACGGTCAAAGACCTGGCGGCGGCAATGGCGGAAAAGGTTGGAAATGTCATCAAGAAACTGATGGAAATGGGCATGATGGCGTCCGTGAATCAGTCGATTGATGCCGACACGGCTGAACTGGTTGCGACGGAATTTGGCGCGACGGTAAAGCGCGTTGATATGAAACCATACGCGGATATTTTGGAACGCGAACCCGATCCCGCAAAATTGCAGCCGCGCGCACCGGTCGTGACGGTTGTGGGGCATGTCGACCATGGTAAGACATCACTCTTGGACGCATTCCGCAACGCGAATGTTGTTGCATCGGAGGCCGGCGGCATCACCCAGCATGTATCGTCTTACGAGGTAAAGACGAAATCCGGCGCCGTGATAACATTCCTGGATACGCCGGGGCACGAAACATTTACCGCGATGCGCGCCCGTGGCGCCCAGTTGGCGGACATTGTTGTCCTGGTTGTTGCGGCCAATGATTCCATCATGCCCCAGACGATTGAGGCGATAAACCATATCCGCGCGGCAAATGTTCCGTTTATTGTCGCAATTAACAAAATTGATTTGCCAGAGGCGAACGCCCAGCGCGTAAAGACGGATCTCTTGCAGCAGGAAGTTCAGGTTGAAGAAATGGGCGGCGATGTTCAATGTGTTGAAATTTCCGCAACGAAAAAAATCAATCTGGATAAATTGGAAGAGGCGATTTTGCTGCAGGCGGAAATGATGGATTTGAAAGCTGACCCGGAAATGCCGGCCGTCGCCTATGTGGTCGAGGCGAAAATGGAAAAGGGCCTGGGGGCAGTTGCGACCGTCTTGATGCGCCAAGGGACACTTAAAATCGGCGATGTGTTTGTTGTCGGCGAAACATTCGGACGCGTGCGCGGCCTTATAAATTCGGCGGGCGAACGCGTTAAATCGGTAAAGCCTGGTCAACCTGTGGTTGTTTTGGGGCTGGATTCCGTGCCGGCGGCGGGCGATGACCTGCGCGTTATGGAAACCGAGGCACAAACCCGCGAAGTCGCCGCATACCGCACGCAAAAGGCGCGCGACAAGGCAAACGCGGTAAAGCGTTCATCGCTGGAAGAACTGTTTGCCAAGCGCGATGAAAACAAGAAATTGATTTTGCCGATTATCCTGCGCGCCGATGTCCAGGGCAGTGTAGAGGCGATTTCCGACATGCTGCGCGAAATTAACACGGACAAGGCCGGGGTTGAAATATTGTCATCCGGCGTCGGACAGATTACAGAGGGCGACATCCGTCTGGCGGCGGCATCGAACGCGGTTATAATTGCGTTTAATGTTCGTGCGGATGCGGCCGTGCGCGACATGGCGCGCGGTGCGAATGTCGACATCAGATACCACAGTGTCGTGTACCGCATCACGGACGAGGTAAAGGAAATCCTGTCCGGGAAACTGGCACCGGAACGGCGCGAAAACTTTATCGGATATGCGGATGTTATCCAGTTGTTCACGGTGGGCAAGGGCACGCGTGTTGCCGGTTGTCGCATGACCGAAGGTGTGATAAAGAAAGACGCGTTTGTACGCCTGTTGCGCAACAATGTTGTTATATACGACGGCAAAATTGGCGAACTGCGTCGTGAAAAGAACGAGGTCAAGGAAGTATCTGGCGGCGTTGAGTTCGGTATGTCGTTTGACAAGTATAACGACTTGAAAGAGGGCGACCGCGTCGAATGTTATGAGGTTGAGGAAGTCCGCGCCAAGTTGTAAAAAATCCCCCGGCCGGGGGATTTTTATTGCTCTAATTTTGTCGGGACCACCGGTCGTGGCAATATGATAATATAATGCTGTTTCGCATAAAATAATAATTTCTTGCATTTTGGATTGGCCGGGGTTAAAATCCGATACAGATTTTTCGGGCGCGAATGTGATGATGCGACTGACAACCGCGGAATATTCAAAACCCATAACCAAAAGTTATAAATTCGGGGTGGCACCGCGCGAATAATTTTGCGCCCCCGTGCATAAAACAATACCGGTGCCGCAATTTAATGCGTCCCGGCAATAAAAAAGGGACCGAAATGTTATCACTTAAATCAAAATACAGAACGCACACTTGCGGGGAACTGAATGCGAAAAATGTCGGCGAAACCGTAACGCTTTCGGGCTGGGTGCATAGAAAGCGCGACCATGGCTCGCTATTGTTCATTGACCTGCGCGACAATTATGGCATGACGCAATGCGTGTTTGACGGCGGGGATGAGGCATTGGAAAAAGTACGCCCGGAATCCGTTATTACCGTGACGGGAACCGTGGTTGCACGCGACGCGTCCGCCGTGAACGACAAATTGCCCACCGGCGCGATTGAGGTTCAGGCCACCTCTTGGTCTGTTTTGACGAACGCCGATGTTCTGCCCTTTCAGGTGTTCGGCGACGACGGCAACGTATCCGAAGATTTGCGCCTGAAATACCGCTATATCGATTTGCGGCGCGAAAGTCTGCACAACAACATTTTGTTCCGCAACCGCGTTATAAAATTCATGCGCGACAAAATGTGGGACATGGGCTTTTCAGAATTTCAAACCCCGATTTTGACGGTATCCAGCCCAGAGGGCGCCCGTGACTTTATCGTCCCCAGTCGCAATCATCACGGCATGTTCTATGCGTTGCCCCAGGCACCGCAGCAGTTCAAGCAGTTGGTTCAGATTTCCGGATTTGACCGCTATTTCCAGATTGCGCCGTGTTTCCGCGACGAAGATTTGCGCGCCGACCGGTTGCTGGAATTTTATCAATTGGATTTGGAAATGTCGTTTGTCGACCTGCGCGATATTCAGGCGGTGGGTGACGAACTGATGCCGGCGATGATTCGCGAATTTGTGCCGAATGCAAAAATACATCCGGAAATCCCGCACATCCCGTTTGAAGAGGCCATGCTGAAATACGGTTGTGACAAGCCGGATTTGCGCAATCCTATTATCATCCATGATGTGACGGATGTTTTCCGCGGTTCTGACTTTGGAATCTTTGCGTCGGCAATTGAAAAGGGCGCTGTTGTGCGCGCAATTCCGGCCCCCAATTCCGCCGACCGGCCGCGTTCCTGGTTTGATAAACTGGGCGATTATGCAACGCGCGAACTGGGGCTGGGGGGACTTGGCTACATCATCTTTGCGGACGAGGCCAAGGGTCCGGTCGCAAAAAAACTGGACGCGGCGCGCATTGCAAAACTGCGTGAAATATCGGGCGACAATTCGTCTTTGTTCTTTGTATGCGATACGCCTGATGCGGCGGCCAAGGCTGCGGGCAAACTGCGCATCAAACTGGGCGAAGACTTGAACCTGATTGACCCGACAGAATTCCGCCTTTGCTGGATAGAAGATTTTCCGATGTACGAACTGAACGAGGAAACGGGCGCAATCGATTTCGGGCATAATCCGTTTAGCCTCCCCAAGGGCGAATTGGACGGCGACCCGTTAAAGATAAAGGCAAACCAGTTCGACATGGTGTTAAACGGCGCGGAAATCTGCAGTGGGGGGCTGCGCAACTATAATCCGGAAACAATGGTAAAGGCGTTTGCAATCGCCGGATACGGCGAAGATGTTGTCCGTGAAAAATTCGGCGGCATGTATGCGGCGTTTCAATACGGCGCGCCGCCCCACGGCGGATGCGCGTTCGGAATCGACCGTTTGGTTCAAATCATGCGGGCGGAACCAAACCTGCGCGAAGTCGTGCTGTTCCCGACGAACCAGCGCGGCCAGGATTTAATGCTGGGTGCCCCGCGCGAGGTTACCGAAACCCAACTGCGCGAAGTGCACATTACCGTGCGCAAGAAAAATTAACGCCCATGCGCGTTTATTCGGGGCCGCAATTTGCGGCCCCCTTTTTTATTCGGAAATCATACCTATTACGACAGAATTTTTTCCGTATATAATTTTTATAAAAAGCGTATGGGGGGATTTCGCATGACAACGGACATAAACAAAATTTGCGACACAATGAATTTAACGCCGTATCAGACAGAGGCGATTACATCGGCCGCGGGCAAATATGACGTGAATGGATTGGTAAAACGCGGCGGCGTCCTTTACGCGCCGCATGCAGCCAACGGCTTTATACGCGGAATTTCGCGTCTGTTGTTTGGGAAAACCGCCGACCTGATTGGGCCGGAAAAAACCATGCTGCGTTCGGTGCGCGGATTAAAATTTTGTGCGGGCGGATTTCATTGCATTACGGTTGGGCGGAACAAGTATTATGCCGACGCCACCGGGCGCGTCATATCGCGCGATGCGTTCCGCAACGCAATCAAGGATTCGTCGCGTTAAAACTTTCCGTGCGTTTTTACAAATTCGCGCATGTATCCCGTGTCCAAATCCATCATTATCTGGGACAGCGAATAATTGCGCGTGCCGTTTGGATTTATCTGCAGGTCAATCGGCGACGGCGCGGGCGCGACGCCGCGCATCACGATTTGTAGACTAGCCGACATGCGCCCGTCCATAATCTGCATTTGGCCCGTTGCCGTCGAATGGCGCATTGATATTTCCAATGGACGCGTCGTTTCAAAGTTCCCGTTTTTATATCGGCCGATGACGCGCATGCTCTTTAGTGCGGTTTCGCCGTCCGTTAATGCCGCGGCCAATGCATATTCAGCGTTCAGTTTTGTCACATTTTCGGCGGATTTATAAAACCCGTCGACCCCAAGTCCCGTTATCATCCCGCCGTCAAATGTTGCGTCAATATCGCCCGCCATGTTGTAAATTATGTCGTGCGCGATTTTGCCGGATGTCGTCATTTCAATTTCACCCGTAATCAGCGTGTCGCGCACATTCAGCGGCATTGCGCTGTTCAATAATAATCCGGCAATTTTGAAACGCGACAGTGTGGCCGAAATGTCATATTTGTTTTTGTCGCGGCGCACAGTCATCAAAATTCCGCCGCGCGCATTGTCTGTGATTGAAAATGTTTGGGTGTCCGCGCGACGCGAATACGCAAAGTTGCTGTATTCATTTCCGTTGTATATGACGCGCGACGCGGAAATAGAAATGTTTGTGTCAATGTCAAAAGGTATCATCAGCGGATGCATCGCCGTGAATTCCAATTCTTCGAAATTGTCGACGAACGACTGGCTTGCGAATGCGTCCATATTCAGCAGGTTTGTTTTTAATGTTATTGCGCCAGCCGTTGCGGTGCCAAAAAATTCCTGATCGGCGATTGTTATTTTCAGATTGTCAATCGCGCCGCCCGCATATGTCCCCGATATTTCGTAGGGCAGGTCATTCAATGCCTGCAAATCAATGCCGGGCAGCCAGTCTTTGGCGTTTTTTCCGCGGATAATAAATTTGCCGCCCTGCAGAACTAGCGTCCACTGTCCGGATTGCGGTTTGAAACGCATTTGGTCGGCCGCCCAGGTAAAATCGCCCGCCTCACGCCGCATAAATTCCGGCATGAATTTCAAGTCACCGCCAAACCATTCAATGTTTTTATTTTTTGCAAAGGTGTATTCGCGCGACATCTTTTTGTCGTTTATTTCCATGCGGCCGGCCGCGTCGTTGAATTTGAATTCAACCGTGCCGCGTTTGCCAAAGCGCATCGCCATGCGGTGGATTTCATCATCCCCGGGCGTGTTTTCTGGGGACGATACATATATATCAAACCTGTCGCCGTTAACCGATATGCGGCCGGTCATGCGATTAAATGAAAATTCAGCGCAGTGCCATTTGTCGGGCGTCCCGGAAAACAGGCATGTCGCCGTCGCCCCATCATACGGCGCGCGTATCATAATGCTGTGTGCGCCATTTGCGTCAATGTATCCGCCCGATATTGTTGTATCGTCCGCCACTATTTCACCGATTTCTATTTTATCGCGGGCGCCGTTTGCCAATACTTTTAGATGATGAATTTTTCGTGTTCCCAATTTCATGTCGCCGTAAAAATCCAAATCAAATGCGGTTCGGTATAAGACATCGTTCGGTTTCAACAGAAATGAAAAATCAAAGTCCATGTTTTTTGACGCCAATTGCACGCGCCGCGACCCGTCGGCGTTTAAGTCTATGTTCCCGGTAAAGGAATTTGCATGTATGTCTTGGAATTTAACGCCGTTGCCGCCGTCCCATTCAAAGTTTGCCGTCATTTGTATCGGGCGATCGACGCGTGGCGTGTCAAATTCAAACCAGCGGTTTATGTCATCGGTCGCCAGTGCGATTTTACCGCGCGCCGCGCCGTCCGAAAACAAATACCCGGTCAGGTTTAGCGCGTTGTCGCGGTTGCGCACATGAAATGCGTCGCCCTGAAATTCGATTTCGTATTTATGGTCGTCTGTGCGGACAAGGCCGGTGAACTTTCCGTCCGAAACGGTTCCGCTTAATATATAATACGGTTTGCCCATGAACATTATCTGCGAATTTTTTATTTCAATATTGTAATTGAACGACCGCGGTTCCAACCGCGCAATGTGCAGGTTTGCGCCGTATATAACGATATTGCCCGACAGCGTCGCGTTACCCGCGTCAAATATGGATGAAAACGGCACGGCAAACACGGCGGAATTTATTGTACCCATTGGAATCACAACATCGTGTGCGACGATTGTTGCCCGCCCCAGCAGGCTGAAATGCACATTCCCGTCGATTTTTGCCGCGACACCCGTTTGCGCCGTGATTGCGGCCTCTATTTTAGGTTTCATATAATTTAATGTGATAAGGGGCGGCACCAGTACAACCGCCACGGCCAGCAATCCGATTGCCGAAATAACCGTCCATAATATTCTGCGCTTGTACCTAGGTTTTAATGCCATGTATTCTCCCTCTTGTATTTTGATTATAATGAATTATACTAAACCTTGTGAATAAAAAAATCTTTGATCTTCAGAGTGATTACAAACCCATGGGCGACCAGCCGACGGCCATATCCGAACTGGTGGCGGGGATAAACGACGGTCGCCGTTCGCAGGTGTTGCTGGGGGTGACGGGTTCGGGCAAGACGTTCACCATGGCCAATGTTATCGCAGAACTGGGGCGGCCCGCGCTGATTATGGCGCCGAACAAAATTCTGGCGGCGCAGTTGTATACGGAAATGAAATCATTCTTTCCGAACAACCATGTCGAATATTTTGTGTCGTATTACGATTATTATCAGCCGGAGGCATACATGCCGACCACCGATACATATATCGACAAGGACGCGTCCATAAACGAACAGTTGGACCGCATGCGCCACAGTGCCACGCGCGCCATGCTGGAGGAAAAGGATGTAGTCGTCGTGTCATCCGTATCATCCATTTATGGTATGGGGTCGCCGGAACAGTATTCGGGAATGAAACTGGTCTTGAATTCCGGGGACAAAATCGGCCAGAAGGATGTGATGCGTGCATTGGTCGATATTCAGTACAAGCGGAACGATACTGCGTTTGAACGCGGCGATTTTCGTGTGCGCGGTGACACGCTTGATGTGTTCCCGTCGCATTCCCAGGACCGGGCCTGGAAAATATCGTTCTTTGGTGACGAGATAGAGGACATCTGGGAATTCGACACGTTGACCGGGGCAAAACTGCATAAACTTGACCGCATTGCGATATACCCGAACACGCACTATGCGACCCCGATGCCAAGTATTTTGCAGGCAATCGGTCAAATACGTGATGATTTGGATGAACGGTTGAAATACTTTCATGAAAACATGAAGTACATAGAGGAACAGCGCCTGCGCGAACGCGTGAATTTTGATATTGAAATGATGGAATCAACCGGCACATGCCGCGGGATTGAAAACTATTCGCGTTATTTGTCGGGCCGCGCCCCGGGACAGCCGCCGCCGACATTGTTTGAATACTTGCCGCGCAATGCGGTTCTGTTTATAGACGAAAGCCATGTGACCGTTCCGCAAATCGGCGCAATGAGCCGTGGCGACCGCGCGCGCAAGGAAACCTTGTCGCAATACGGATTCCGCCTGCCGGCGTGTGTTGACAACCGGCCGCTGACATTTGAGGAATGGGACGCATTGCGTCCGCAGACCGTGTTTGTGTCGGCAACGCCCGCATCATGGGAACTGGAACAGTCCGGCGGCATTGTTTCCGAACAGGTTATACGGCCGACGGGCCTACTGGACCCCGTGTGCGAGATAAGGCCCACCGAACATCAGGTGGACGACCTGCTGGCAGAGGTAAAGGGGATAAAAGGGCGCGTGCTGGTGACGACGCTGACCAAAAAAATGGCGGAGCAGTTGACCGATTATTTCAATGAAAACGGTGTGCGCGCCAGATACCTGCACAGTGACATAGAAACATTGGAACGTATAGAACTGCTGCGTGATTTAAGGTTGGGCAAGTTTGACGTTTTGGTCGGAATCAACTTGCTGCGCGAAGGGTTGGATGTTCCCGAATGCGAACTGGTTGCGATTATGGATGCGGACAAGGAGGGTTTCCTGCGTTCGACGCGGTCGCTTATCCAGACAATCGGGCGCGCGGCGCGAAACGCGAACGGGCGCGTGATACTGTATGCCGATCACATAACCGATTCCATGCGCGCTGCGCTGGATGAAACGGCGCGCCGCCGCGAAAAACAAATGGCGTACAATGCGGCGCACGGCATTACGCCGAAAACCGTTTCCAAGGCAGTCTTTGCCGAGGTTGGTGACAAAGATGAAAAGACCGATAAAAAGCGCCGCTTTGTCTACGACAAATCGGGCGGCGTTATGGATGCGGCGTCAATCAGAAAGGAAATCAAGGACCTGCAAAAAAAGATGCGCCGTGCGGCCGAAGATTTGGAATTTGAAACGGCCGCCGAACTGCGTGACGCGATACATAAGTTAGAGGATGATTTGCTGCTGCTGGAATAAGGGGAAACTATAACCGGCACACATGGTGCCGGTTATTTTTATTGCGTTTATTTGGTGTTTTCTTCGATAAGTTTCAGCAGCATTCGTTGTTGTGCCAATTTATTATTTATATCTTCCATGGCTTTGGCATCGGTGTTTGTGGCGACGCCCATATTCAAAAATTCAATGACGTTTTTGTTTAATTCCTGGTTTGATTCGGACATAACAGCAAATTTAATAAAGAATTGTGTAAATTCATCATAAATTTCCTTGCTTAAATTACCGCTTGCGTACGCATGATGCATTGTCTCAAGTAATTTTTTGCCCGCCTCCAGTGCTTGTGAATTGTTCTTGAGGTATTTAATGCTGGTCGCAATATATCTGTCGGAAAGATTTTCAAATCGCGCAATATTTGTTGAATCTGTTTGCAGCAATTGAATATCGCCGCGTATTTTGTCGGGATTGACCGATATTTCAATTTTATTTTCCTGTTTATCTTTAACTGGTGCCTGTGCCGATGATTTCAGCGGCAACATTGATGCCGCGCTTATTCCCGCCATCAGGGCGGCTTTTTTTAATTTATTGTTTGCCATTTATTTCCTCCTTTGTTACATTTACAAATATATAATATATTATACATACAAAAAAAAAAAAAGTCAAGTATAAAGGGCGAGAAATGGAAATAATAACCGAAAATCTGGAACAAACGCGGCGATTTGCGGCGGATTTTGCGGGGCGTCTGTCCGCGCCGGCGGTTGTTGCACTGCACGGGGATTTGGGAATGGGAAAATCTGAAATCGCGCGCACGATAATTCAAACGCTGCGCGGTAAGGATACGGTTGTCCCCAGCCCGACATTTACAATCGTGCAATCGTATGACGGAATTTCGCACTTTGACTTGTACCGGGTTGAAGACCCGTCGGAATTGGTTGAAATCGGCCTGGCGCATGCGATGCGCAATGACATAACCCTGATTGAATGGCCGGAAATTGCGGCGGATATGTTGCCGGCCGACACGATACACATTTATATCACCACGCATGATGACGGTCGCAAAATTATCGTGTCATAGTGCGGGGATTTTTTCATGGGAAAAGGTACTTGTTATATTTTTATTAAATATGGCGCATAGTGCTTTTGTTGCGAAAGCAACCGTGCGGATAAATAACGCATGCGAGCACTGCCGTCGAGGGCTTTTTATAGTCCCGAACCCACATCCCTATGGATTCATTTTAATTCAGAAAAGAGCATTGTTCGAAAAAAATCCCGGGTTTACCCGGGATTTTTAATCATTGCCTTTCTTTAACAAACTTTGCACCGCAAGCGGGAAATCGGCACTGCGCGCCAGGTATGATCCGCTGACCAGCAGGTCCGCCCCCGCGTCCCAGCACAGGGGGGCCGTTTTGTCGTTTATTCCGCCGTCGACGGATATTGTGAATTTTAATCCGTATTTTTTGCGCGCCGCCGCCAGTACGGATATTTTATGCAGACATTCCGGGTGAAACGCCTGGCCGGCCGCACCGGGGGCGACCGTCATCACCATTATTTCATCCACATCGCGCAAAATCGGTTTTAGCAATGACACCGGTGAATCCGGATTCAGTGCGACACCGGCCCGTCGGCCCGCCGCCCGCACGGCGCGCAACGCCGCGCGCAGCCCTGATGTGTTTGTCGACAATATTACCGTGTTGGCGCCCGCCGCAACCGCGTCCGCCGCCCAGACGCCGGGGCTTTCGGTCATCAGATGAACATGCAGGTATGCGCGCGTGTGCGACCGGATGTATTTCAGCTCTTCAATTCCGCCCGCAATGCGGTTGACGTACAGGCCGTCCATTATGTCCACATGAATCATGGATATGCCGCCCGATTGGAACAGGGAATATGTTGCCGGGCTTTTCATGTTAAAGCACAGCGTGCTGGGCATAATCGGGATAAAACGCGCGCGTTTTTTTGTGCGACGGCGGTGAAATAATTTTGACATTTTTTCTTTGTAACGCGCAAATCTTTCACGTCTTGCCGCATAGGCGTTGCGGTGTGCGTCTTCGCAGTCCCATATGTAATTTGACAATGCACGGACAACAGCGTCCGTTTGGGCGACATTGACCTGTATGCCAAAGGCGCTTTCAATTGCGTCCGAAATGCCGTCAATTTCCGCGCCGCCGCCGCATATTGTTATCATTGACGGTTTGTACTTTTCCAGCATACCGCCGGCCGCGTTGCGTATGGCGGCGATTGCATTTGTTATATATGGCACCGCAATTTCGCAAATGTCCGCGCGTGAAAATTCGTACGCGGTATCGGCCGGCGTAAACCGGTCCATTTCGCGTGGAATCATGCTGATGCTGGCGTGCTTGATGCGGGCGGCCTCGGCCGGGGATATGTGCATTTTTTCCGAAATTGCGGCCGTGATTTCCCCGCCCCCGTTTGGAAATTTTTCAAACCATACGGGACCGCGGTCCGTCCAAATGGATGCCGATACGAATTCGTTTCCAAAATCAATGAACATTGCGATTTGCTTTTTTTGACGCATTGTCGCGTTCATTAAAAATTGCGGGTCATAGAATCCGTTGGCCTGGATATGTGCGCGGCGCAAGGCCGCCTGTATTTTGTCCAGTCGCGCGCGCGCGTATGATATTGATGAAAATATTGACGCCAGTTGCCGGTCCGTGTGCCCAACCGGGGTGTCCATGTTTCGCGCCGTGGCCGTGTCATAGCGCAACGGTATTATGTGCATCGGGAAAAAACCGTCCGGCGGCGTTATCTGTGAAGCCAGTATTTTAATGTCGGTGGGGCTTATTTTATGTTCCCCGGACCAGCGCATGCTTTTTAGCGATATGTCGAATGCGGCGGGCCCAAAGTTTCCGGTGACGAATGCCGAATCAAAATGAACGCCCAGCTGATGTTCCAGTTCGTCCACGACCGACATCAGGGCGAATGCCGTATCCTGGCTTTGGATTGAGAACACCGCGGATTTGTCAATCTGGCCTGATTTTATGCGGTGCGCAATTCCGCGAACGCCACCCGTCCCGATGTCAAGACACAGAAAAGATGAATCAAACAGGTTCATTTTGTTTTTATTTTACCAGAATGCGTGCGCCGTCGCGCATGTCAATGACGCTGATTTGCTTGTTCAAAATTCCGTGGTTAGCGTTCATTACAATCAACGTGCCGATTGCGTCCGCCGCACCCTTTTCCGGCAGCATCACCGTTATGCCGCCGCGCGTCACCAGATTCCAGCGCCGGTTTTCAATCCATTCCATATAGTCAATGTCGCCGGCGATGCGTTGAACCGCGTTTGTTATGCGCGAAACATCCCGGGGCAGCTCGCCGCGGAACAAAATGCCGCCGTTGTCACGTGTCTGTTCCGGGGTGTTGACAATTGTTCCGTCCACGGACAGTGGGAAAAATTTTTCGCCGTCCGTCCATTGCGCGACAACATGATGCAGTTTTACATGCACCGAAAGATTCCCGTTTGCCAGCCGCCGCACCGCCACCGCACGGACACCGGGCACCGCCCCGATGCGCGCCGCCAGCGAATTTAAGTCGACCGCATACGTGCGTGTTCCCGGCGCAATGGCCGCGCTGGCCGCCAGGGCGGATAAATCCTTGCCCGGGGCGTCGGCTGAAATTGAAATGTTTCGTACAAAAACGGGGCCGTGCCGCGCGGCGCCTAGTGTAATCAATCGCACGGACAGATAAATCGCCAGCAATATGGCGACGACAAAATACAGCCAAAACAATATTGAACGTTTCATGTTCCAAATTATATCACAAAATCATGAAAGTTAAAAGGGGCAGGTCGATAAATTTTACATCGCGCGTAACAAATACCCGCGCCGGAACATGCACTTTCTGTATGCACCGACCGATTTTGATGTCGTATTGCGCGGCACGCTCATCAGGCTGCGCTGGCCGACATCCTTGTATTCGTTCGACTGGAATGTCACCCATAGGCCGTCCCAGTCCGGCATAATGCCGCTTTGGTTCGGGGCAAGCAGTTTCGCAATCCGCGACCGCGGCATATATGACGGCTTGGTTATCCCCAGGCAAGCCTTGTGGTCGCGGACAAATTGTTCGGTGGTGACGGCCTCATTTTCCCAGTTCAGGACGGTCGCGTTATCAATGCTGCCGCGGTTGGGGGATGCGCATGCCGAAAGAACCAAAAATAATGCCAAGAATTTTATTCTCATGTTTTTTATTATAATTTAATTGCCTTACCGGGGCAATAGTTTTTATAATGCATAAAAAGGGAAGGGACACCGCGCATGGCCATAACTGTTCAAAATTTTATTAAACTTGCGAATTATTATAACCAGACGATGATGGTGATGTCCGCAATTTGCGTGCAAAAGGGCGGAATTGCCATGGAAAATTATGTGGGCCGTTTCTTTGCGGCGGATGCGCTGGAATATATTACGGAATACGGGCGCCGTCTGGTGGCGTCCGGTGCGCCGGTCCCGCCGGAGATTGATGCGTTGATTAAACGGTTCGCCGAACAGTTTGAACGCGTGCGCGATTTGGCGACGCCAACCCAGAAACCGTTTTATGAAATGACATTGGAAGAGTTTGAAAAAATAATGAACATTTAAGCACAGGTTGAATCATGAAAATGACAAAGATTTTTGGAATACTTTTGGCGGTGGTTTTGGCTGCGTGCACGCAGAACAATGCCCCGGTGCAGGATTATGACACCGTGACGGTGGTGGACAGTTTGGTCATTGATGAAAACTCTGTTCCGATTTTTCCGAAAAAGGCGGCATTGACAACCGACACGGCGCGCCGTTTTTCTATTGACCTGCCAAAGCGGTGCGAGGTTGACTGGAACAACCAAAGTGTTGTTTCCGTCGTGCCGGAGGAAAGAATTGAAATCGTCCGCCTGGGGACGGGTGACGATATGCCCGAACTGCAGGTGTCGGACTATGATTTTTCCGAACAAACGGTAAAGCAGGCGCTGGACAAACTGCTGGATGGGACGGACATCTCGGTCATAGAAGACGAGGAGATGTACGAAAAAATTTCCGGGACGATATCAAGCGGCGCGCTTTCCGATGCGGTTGAACTGATGTCAAAAATGGGGCGCGTCTATTATTCCTATGATGCCGAGGCCGGCGAAATCCATTTGGACCATCGCGCAAAGTGGATGATAAAAATGCCGCGCGACGAAAGCATTATAATGGCACTGCTGGACGCGATGCACGGCGCCGACATGCGCAATCTTCTTGTCAACTGGCAGGACAAGACCGTCGTATTTGAAGGCAATTATCAGACCGAACGCGAGGTCGCGCGCATAATATCCGATGTGTCGTCGAAAAAATACATGCTGGCGTGGGATATTGATGTGTACCGTGTTTATCCGCGTACAGACAACCCGATTGTCTGGATGAATCTGTTGCCGGCATTCGGCGAAAACAATGTAAAGATGTCAATCCCGGGTGTTGTCGGCCGCGCACTGGTGGTAAGCCCGGAAATAAACACCAAAACTCTGCAGGAATTTTTGAACCAGCAGGCGAATGTCGTTCTAATTTCCCAGGGCACCTTTGTAATTCCAAACGGGTGGCAGTCGCGCTTTGACATTGGCCAGTGTGGCAAGGAAGAACGACTGGAAACCGATTTGATTATAGGGGCCACCGGCAAATACGGCGATTACGGCGGGTACAAAAAGATAGACGCAAAGATAGTCCTGCGCACCAGCGGCGGTGAATTGTCATCATTTAATATTCCGTCGAACGTCGGCGACAATTATGTAATTATCGGGATACCGACGCACGCATTTGTGACGACGCCGGAAACTTTGATTTCGCCGTTCGCGGAACTGGTCGTGTTCATGAGTCCGCGCATAATATCCATTGTTGATCCGGCCGATGTTCCGAATAATGCGATGACGCCACTGGTCGGGGACGCGTTGCGGGCGTTCTTAAGTGAATAGGAAAGGGACGAAAATGCTGTTCTCAAAATTGGAACGAAAGGTTGCCTATCGGTATATGTGGGCGAAAAAGCGCGGATTTGGATCCGTGATTTCGTGGGTGTCGCTGATTGGAATAATGCTGGGGGTCGCGACCCTGATTGTGGTGATGTCTGTAATGGGCGGGTTTCATGACACGCTGTTGTCGCGCATTGTCGGCATGAACGGTCATGTGGTCGTTTATCATCAGGACGGCGCGATTTCCGATTATGATTACCTGGTTGAAAAAATGCGTTCGAATAAGGTTGTGTCATCACGCGCGACCGCAATAGTCCCCGTTGCCGAAGGCCAGGCGATGGCGACCGCCAATGGAAACAGTACGGGCGCCATGATTCGCGGGATACGGATGTCCGACCTGGCGGCAAAGGTTGCGGGCGGCACAAAGATTTATGGCACGCCCTTGGATAAGATTACGGATGGTCAATTGGTCGCCGGCAGCGCGCTTGCGCGCACGCTTGGGGTGACGATGGGCGAGAACATATCGCTCGTTTCCGCGAACGGCGCAACGCCGACGCCGTTTGGAACCATGCCGCGAATAATGGCCTATCCGGTTATGTCTTCGTTCTTTATGGGGATGTACGAATATGATTCAGGATATATATTCATGCCGCTGGCGACGGCGCAAAAATACCTAAACATCGGCGATGCGGTCACGCACATAGACCTTTTTCTAAAAGATCCGGAGGATACGACCGCGGTGGCGGATGCACTCGGGCGGTTGTTGCCGGACGGGTTTGTGGTGCGCGATTGGCGGGAACTTAACCGCGGGTTTGTCGGCGCGCTTCAGGTGGAATCAAATGTCATGTTTTTGATACTGATGCTGATTGTAATCGTTGCCGCGTTTAATATCGTGTCCAGTCTGGTCATGCTGGTCAAGGACAAGTCAAAGGACATCGCAGTACTGCGCACATTCGGTGTGTCGCGCCGTTCAATGATGAAGATTTTCATTTTGTCCGGGACCAGTATCGGCGCAATCGGCGCTATGGCCGGAACAATTATTGGCGTGCTGATGGCGATATACATAGAACCGATACGGCGCGGGGTGCAGTTTATTACCGGACGTGATTTGTTCCCGGCGGAACTTTATTATCTGTCCGAATTGCCGTCAAAACTTGTGTGGACAACCGTTGCGGGGATTGCGGTGCTGGCGATTGCACTGTCGTTTTTGGCGACGCTTTACCCCGCATGGAAGGCATCGTCCACAGATCCCGTTGATGTACTGCGCAATGAATAGGTGATGCAAATGGCGAACATATTGAAATCTTTATCAAAAACGCAGACACCCGATGTGGTAATGTCTGTGCGTGATATAAAAAAGACATTTATGGAAGGTGGCCAGCCGTTGCATATTCTGCGTGGCGGCGGGTTTGATTTGCATCGTGGTGAAATAGTTGCGCTGGTCGGGCCGTCGGGTTCGGGAAAGTCAACATTGCTGCAGTGCGTGGGGCTTCTTGACCGGCCGACCGCGGGCAGCATTTTAATCGCCGGCCACCCCGTGCAAAAAATGAGCGAGGAAATGCGCACCGACTTGCGGCGCGACAAAATCGGCTTTGTTTATCAGCGGCACAATCTGCTGTCTGATTTTACGGCGTTGGAAAATGTCATGTTGCCCATGATGGCGGCGGGCGTGGATAGCGATGTGGCCGCGGCGCGTGCGATGAAATTGCTGCGTGCGGCAAATGTTGCGCACCGCGCGTCGCACATGCCCGGACAAATGTCCGGCGGGGAACAGCAGCGCACCGCCGTCGCACGCGCATTGGCGAATAACCCTGACATATTGCTTGCGGACGAACCGACCGGCAGTTTGGATCCGGCGCATGCGGTGTCTGTGTTTGAATTGTTGCTGGATTTGGTGCGCAGAAACAAAATGGCAATGTTGTTTGTGACGCACGATATGAATCTGGCGTCGCGCGCAGACAGAACGATTACAATAAAAGACGGTATCGTCAAATAATTATTTAATAGGAGGGAGAATATGAAACAACAGGATAAAAATTTAATCGTCACATCGGCGGGGCGGGGCACTCGGGCGACGGTAAGACAACGGGTGCTGGGCATAGTTGCGCTGGGCGGACTGTTTGCGTGCGGATTGATGCTTGGAATATCTGTTCGTGGCAATATGACGCGTTCCGGTGATGTTGCGCCCGCACAAAGTTCCGAAAATACCGCGGATATGCGTACCTGCGAAGTTATTGAAATGATGCAGATAAAGCGCTTGTTGGATGAAACGGATCTTAACCCAGCTGCGCATAATTATAATATTGCGATTTATCAGAATTTAATTGAAAACGGATGCCCCGAAAACAAGGAAAAATATCAGGGTTTGATTGAACGCGAAAAAGAAATCATGAACTCGCTTGAGGATGCTGAAGATAAACGTCCGTGTGAAGTTGTAGAAAATTCACTGGATTGGCACATTCAGAATTGCGATGGTGATCATATACAATGTGCAAAAATTTATGCCCAGTTGGCGGAACGTGGTTGTCCGGAAAATGCAAAAAAATATACGGAACTTGCGGCACGTGAATTGGAAATCGCGCGTGGCATATCTGATGATAAGATGAGCAATAGTGAAACAGTCGAGGTTGTTGAAACATACAAGCGACTGCAAATGAAGACCGCCGCCCAGGATGTGATAAACAAGGTTCAAAAGATAACAGACCCGGCAATAGATTTTATTTTGGAATTGGAAAAGATAGTCAATGAATAATATTTATAAAAAACTTTGTATATGCATGATTTCCGGCATATTGGCAATGCCGGCAGCGTTCGCAGACGATGACGCGTCGGCCGTTGCACAGCGAACGGACTGCGTCGCCGCAAATGCCGAAATTGCCGAATTGAGTGCACTATCAAACCCAACTGATGAGGATAATGCGCGCCTTGCGGAACTGCAGGCGATATATCGGCGTGATTGCGTTGTGCGCAGTGTCAAGCGTCGTGCGTCCGGTCGCGCGGATGAAATTGCCGCGCCCGTTGCGGATACCGCGCCGGTTGTGGCGGACGATACGATGGATACAGCCAATGACGCGACTTCGGCGCCGTCTGAGGATGCGGCGCCACAGCCTTTGTCGGCCGAAGAAATTGCCGCAAACATAAATGCGGGGCTATGCGCCGACGGGACGCAGCCGAACAGATTTGGATGCTGCACGGGTGAAAAGTTCAAGGACTTGGGAAATTTAGTCTTTGCATGCTGTCGCGATGACGGCGAATGTTTCCCGCCGATTGAATAGCGGTGTTGGTATGTTCAAAACAAATCAGGCGCGCGAAATTATCGAATACGTGCGTAAAAATTATAGCCGCGAATTGGAATTTTTATGGGCGCGTTCGCCGGGCAACGCCATATGGCGGCGCGGTGACAATGCCAAATGGTTCGGTGTTTTAATGACAATTGCGGCGAACAGGGTGATGCCCGATGCCGGCAACGATACGGTGGAAATTCTGGATATTCGCTGCGCGCCGGATGTGACTGATTTTATTGTGGATAAGAAGAAAATATTTCCGGGCTATCACATGAACAAGCAGCATTGGGTAACGGTTGTTTTGGATGGGCGCATGGCAACGCGTGATATTTGCCGGCTGCTTGCGGCCAGTTATGAAATTGCCGGGCAAAAATAATGGCTTGCGTTCTGGGAAAATTGGTATATAATAACGACGCTTACAATTTGTGCGGGCATAGTACAAAGGCTAGTATGCAAGCCTTCCAAGCTTGAAATGCGGGTTCGATTCCCGCTGCCCGCACCAAGATTAAAAATCTTGGTTCAGATTGGGCGTGCGCCGGAGTTGGAGAGCCGGGGCAGACTGTAAATCTGTTGGCTTAAGCCTGAGCTGGTTCGAATCCAGCCACTCCCACCAGAATAAAAATCCTGCTTTGTGCAGGATTTTTATTTTGTGGCTTGGGCAAGAGGAGCCGCGCTGGTTTGACAAGGAGTCCAAGAGCAGAGCGCTTGGGAGTTTGCGTCAGCAAACGATACGACCGCCCCGCAGGTGCATCGCGCCGAGGAAATCAGCCATTATCATCAAAACACAAACTGACCGGATGGTCGGTTTGTGTTAATTACTTGAAAAATTAAATGTTTTTTATATAAAGTACGTTAAAAAATAAAGGGGGTAATGTTAAATGAAACAAAATAAAATGTTTTTTCTGTTTATGGAATTATTAGTTATTGGTATTCTTTCTTCTGCAATTTTATTGTGTAGAGATGCAGAATCAAGATGGCCTGTTTTTATCGTTTCTGCATTGGCTGCTTTGGGGACATGTGGAGTTACTATTTTAAGTATATTTCCGTATAAACATAAGGATAAATTAAATGCGATATTATATCGTCGCGGATTTGACAATCAGATTATGTTAAAAGTAATAAATAAAACAGATCATCCTGTTAGATTGGGGGCGAGCAATCTTCCTTTACCACATGAAGATAATTTTATATTGTGGTGGAAGCTGGGGGAAGTACAAAGTTTAGAAAATGCCAGACCAATAATGAGATCCGGGGTTGGGTTGGTTATTCCCCCTTATGATTGTGTGTTTTTTTTAATTTTGCCAGAAGAACTTGAAGGAGAGTCGCCTAAAAATATAATAATGCAGGTTCGTACGAATACCGGTTATAAGTGTGATGTAAAGAATGAATTATAATAATGTATTTTAGTGCGATGATAATATTGAAAAGGAATTCAGCATGGATGTGCTTCGTTTGAAGCACTTCATATTCCGTCAAATGTCAAGGAACCCCGAGAAATCTGTGGCTAGAAAATTGCTTACCCACTCCCACCAGAATGAACGACCGGGCAAAATCCGGTCGTTTTTCTTTGGAATTTAAGTTTTTTTAGAGTTCGAAAGTAGGGCGCAAGGAACAGGTGTTTTTTTACCAATTTTGGAATTGTTAATAAATTTTATTCCTAAATAGGATTTTTATTGTTATAATCTGCATTGAATCCAACGGGAATTGGGTTCTGGGTTTTCAAGCCCATAAGTTGCGGTGCGAGGGCATCGTTATCCACCAATGGTGCTTTTCGCACTGTTATTGCCTGACTAATGGTCGGGTATCTACGGTTATACAATAGGTTCGCCGAAAGCCGCAGAGTCATTCAACTTATGACCTTGAAAATACCCGACCGTCAGTTCCTTTGACGGTTTGATTTTTTATACAAAGGTTATTTTATGTTTTTTTATAGGTTATTGCTAAAGATTATTAGATTTCAAAATTCTTTGCGATTTAGAAAAGGCCGGAAAAAATATAAAATAATTCCGTTTGGATGTTATTGTCTGCCACGCGTTATTACCACTATTAACAACGTCAAACCTTCAAAAAAAGAGTCTGAAAAAACATTCCCTTTTGATTTATGCTTCTCTAATTTTGAATGTAATACAAACCTTTTATCCAGCAAATTTATCAATTTTTATGATGATTTGGAATATGACCATGCAAAAAAATATTGGATAAATAACACGTATAAATTGATATTTAATCATGATAATATGCCAATGCATGAATTCAAGAAACGATATGATAATAGGATAAAAAACTTATATTCAGTATTAGAGCAGACGGATGATTATTTATATTTTGTCATTGCCACCTGGGAAGTAATAGGTGTTAATCAAGTGAATGCTTTTATTAAAGAAATCTGTAAGTACAGGAAAGCAAATGATTTTAGTGTGATTATCATTAACCAATCAAAGAAAGTGATGAAGTTCCCTATACAGAATGTTTATTGTATAAATTTATCAAAGGATAAATTGTTTGCAAAAATTAATATAAATGACAATTGGGTGGGCGAATTAAAGAACATGGAAGAATTTGACGCGGCTCTTTTTAATTACATGCTTAACAAAAAAATAACAAAAATAATGAGGAAAACATTAAAAGCAGGAGTCAGAAAATAGCTTGCTTGTTGTGAACAGAAATAAACGGTCGTTTTTCTTTGGAAATCTAATCTGTTTCGCAACTTGAAAGTATCTTGGGCGGAATTGTACGGCGACAGGGTTTTGAACTTGCCTCCGCATCATCAATTAGAAAAACCGGATGTTGCCGGCTTTTACGAGGCCCAGAAAAATACACCGGGCATTCGCATGTGGTTGTATTCGAGAAAAAGTAAATTCACATAATTGTCATATTCGTTTTTTCTTTATTTTATAAAAAAAGCAATATATAATTATAAATGAATCAACAGGGATGTTGGTTCGGGGTTTTCAAAAGCCCATATATCCCAGTATGAAATAGTGTTCATGCTGAATCCGCTCGAATAAGGGGCGCGAAAGCGTCTTTTATTGTATGCCCCGCCAGTTATGTCGGGGAGCCGTCAGTTTATAAAACAGGGTTTTCCGAAGGCTGGCGGAGTCATTGGATATATGATTTTTGAACTCCCCGACCGTCAATTCTTGTTGGCGGTCTGTTTTTATATAAAAAAAGGAGTTAGATATGAAAGATAATTTTTGGGGGATTGTGTACCTTTTGTTATGCATAGTCGGATTTTTCGGATATGTAAATAATATAGTACGCATTTGGGATTGCAATACAAGCGGTTGTAGGACTACTCGTGTTATTGGTGCGATAACAACAATACCGGGTGCAGTAATGGGCTTTATGGATTTTGAATAAAAGGGGCAAAGAATGAAAAAATTAATGTTGATGGTTGTATTGTGTATTTTTGCAGGGGCAACAAATGCCGAAGCAGGATATTATAGAACAAAAAACTCTTTTACTGGCAGATATCAATCAACAGGTCGGGTAAATAATATGGGAATGCGTCGTGCGCCGGCGGGACACCATACAAATTCATGGGGAACAGTGCAGAGAAATAATTTATTTTAATTTATATTGTTTAAGTTGGTGGTAATTAGTTTATTGGCACCAACTTGTTTATATTATTTTTTATGGAGTTAGATATGAAAAATCAAAATTCGAATAATTTTGTGGGTTTTATAGATGCGATAAGAAATTTTTTTGAAAAATATGCTGATTATAAAGGAACCGCAACAAGAGCAGAATATTGGTGGATTCAGTTGTTTTTTGTGTTAATTGCGGTTAGTGCTGGTATGTTTTTTATACTAGGTTTTACAATGTCAATCAAATGGTTTTACTTTGGTATGATAATTTATGCCATGTTTATAATTGCCACAATAATTCCTCGTGTTACGTTAACAATACGCAGGATGCACGATATCGGAATTTCTGGCTGGTGGTTTTATTTCATAAATTTAATTGCTTTAATTTTATCTTATGGCGGAGAAGGTTTAATAGTTTTTGGATTTTCTCTATCTATTATAAATACTTGTTTGCTATGTTTGCCATCAGTCTTAGAGAATAATAAATATAGAGAAAGGACAATTATTGGCGGCAGAAAAAAACATGACAATAACAATAAAAAAAGCAATCAACAGGCACCAAAATCAATCATGGATCGTATTCTTGATGCAGCGGATAACGATGATTTTTAAAAAGGAAATACAAGTAATTTATGCTTGGTGTGGTTTTATGCTTTGTCGGTGGCGTTCCAACAAAGAAATTGTTATATTTTATAAAATCAACCATGGATTGAATTTTATATGAATAATAAATAGGTGTACAAAATAATACCACCTTAATTCTGTGCCTAGATGTTCCGGTGGCTTGTACATTTATCAATCGAATTATATTGACAAAATATGTTTTGTGTGCAAATGTAAGGCTGTGTAATTAGAGTGAGCAAATGAGAAAAATTATTATTGCGTTGTTTGTTGTGGGCCTTGTTGGTGGGGCAAATGCGTACCCGGTGTCATATAACAAAAATTCGCATATTTATCACAAGCATAATTGTGAATGGGCCAAAAAGTGCACGAAAAATTGTGTGCACATAGACAGCCGCGAGGCCATCCGCCGTGGCGGACGGCCGTGCAAGGTTTGTGGCGGCTAGGCCTGGTTAGCAAATTTCTGCATCAGCCAGGCCAAATTGGTTTAGGCCGCCGTCGCGGGCCTGGATGCAGATGAACTGCATATTGTCCGCACCGGTGTTTTCAATTGTTCGTGCGGCCTGCGGCGCAATGCGCAATGCCGTACCGGGGCGCATCGCCTCATCAACGCCGTCAATTGTCATGCGGCCCGTTCCGGACAACACTATGTATATTTCTTCGTTCTGAATGTGTTTATGATTAAACGGAACCTTGAATCCGGCGGGAACACTGTTTATCGATATTTCACAACTGGTAAGATTTAATGCGTCATGCAAAAATACTTTGCCGTTTTCGGATTTTGCAATCGTGTCCATTGTCCCCAATTCTGTTTTTGAATAGTTTTTCATGTTTCACTCCTTTTGATTACATGCAAAATATATAAATAATTTTGCGCAAAACAAGTACGCACATTTTTATCACCAAGGTATAATTTTGTAACTTTTGTGAGATTTTGTGCCCATGGGCAATAAAAAAAATTTTGAATTTTTTAATTTTGTATGTAATATTCATATTGAATGTATAAAGGAAACAATGCATGCGCGAGAAAAAAGAATTACCGGCGTGTCCCGTTGCCGCGATAGTTGAATTGATTGGCGGGAAATGGAAGTTGCTGATTATACGCAATCTGATGATGCGGCCGTGGCGGTTTAACGAACTGCTGAAAAATTTGGATGGTTGCAGCCAGCGAATGTTAACGGACAGTCTGCGCACAATGGAGGCGGCCGGCCTGATTACGCGAACCGTTTTTCCAGAGGTGCCGCCACGCGTGGAATACGCATTGTCAGATTTGGGAAAATCACTGCGGCCGATATTGGGCGCTATGGAAAAATGGGGCACGGATTATAAATCCGGCCGCGTTTAGTTTTTATAAATCGGCATATAGCCGCGGGAATATTCATTATGTTTTTTGTGTACACATTTGTGGTATAATGCGTTCAAGATATGGAACATGCAATGAAAAAAGAAACGAATTTTACCAATGCGTCCAAAAAATTGATTGCGGCGGAAAACGACGCGAAGGAGGTCAGCTGGACTGCGCGCGATGCGGAAATTTGGTTGTCGCGATTGACGGAATATATTGATGCGGACATATCACGCAAAGCCGAGTTGCATGAAAAATTTGCCCCGGCAATCAAGTCTTTGATTGCCGAGTTTGGAATTGTTGGAACAATTGACCGCATGCGGCGCGCGATTGAAATGGATGCGTCGCGCCCGCGCGACATGTCCATTTACCAATTTGTCCGCAGCCCTGATTTGTTTGATGTTGGTGGCGTGTTTTCAACATTTGATGCGGATATAGCAAAAATGAAAAAGAACGGTGCATCCGCAGAAGATCTGCGTCAGCATATTGCGGACAAGGTTTATAATTTGCCGGAGGTGGCGCTGTACTATATTCATGAATTTAAAAAGTTTATTGCCGAAAACCAGGATAGTTACAAAGAGGCACGAGCCAATGTCGTTCATGGCGACAGGATTGTATTGCAAAAATTTTTTCAAAAATTGGCGGATACGCTAAAGGCGAACATAGGGTTGGCGGAAATTGATTTGAAAGTTTTTGTAATCAATTCATGGAATAATTTGCCCGATTCCGTAAAGGAAAACACACCTGTTGTCGTGACTTATGATAAAAATACAGATGGCGCGTATTTACGTTATAGGGATAAAACCGAAAAGGTTTATCGTTTTATCGTTATAAATCGTGCAAATATGATAAAGAGTAATCCCGACAAGACTGATTCAGAATTATTTAATATGATTTGTGGTAATTTTTTTCATGAATTTGCTCATTTCATAGATTATACGGTGGCGAATTATGGCGCATTGGGAGCTCAAAAAATATGGGACAGTCGGTTAATTTATGCACAGGCTGCCGAAAATATTGCGCAATATCATATTAACCCGACTGAAAAAAGTTCGTATTTTATCGGGCGTTCAATTACGGGGTATCTTAATAAAATGGCAAATGAAAAGTAATCGCGGGTGCGAGGCCTGTAAAACAAAACCCCGGAATTTCCGGGGTGAATTTTTATCACAAACCGATTATTTACCGGCCGCAGCATTTTGTTTCTGGTTGTATAGTGCCTCGAAATCAACCGGCTGCATCGCGAACGGCGGGAATCCAGATTCCGCGGTCAAACGCACAATCAGCGCGCGCACCGCCGGGAACAGCAGTGTCGGCACATCAATCAACAGTGCACGTTTTTTCGTTTCTTCGTCCTTGACGTTTTCGTCCATTTGAACCAGGCTGGAATATGTGCAGTCAATCATGAATATTGATTTTTCGTCCGCCTCTAGTTTTGAATGTGCCTTGATAATCAAATCAACCATGAACAGGTTGTTTTCCGCGCCCTTTACCTGCATGTCAATGTTGATTTCCATTTTGGCCGGGCTGTTGTCCTGCTTAAAGAACAATTCCGGAACGTTCGGGCTTTCAAATGAAATGTCCTTTAAGAACTGGGAAATAATGTTAAAATTTGCCATTTTTTGTTTGCTCCTTGTTTTCCGGGGCAAACCCGGTCTGGACTTAACCCCATATTTTATGTTAATATAGCATGAAAGAAGTTGTTTTACAAGTGGGGGGACGATAAAAAATGAAGATTTGGGAAAACAATCGGTTTTTGCGTGGGGTTTTGGCGGCGTTGTGCCTGGTGGCGATTGCCGGGTGTGATTTGTCGCCGTCGCGTCATTCGGGCGATGATTCCGTTGTGCCGGGCAATCTGCGGCGCGTGTCGTATTCCGATTTGCCGGGCTGGCGCGATGATGATGTCAGGTATGCCCTGCAGGCGTTTCGCAATTCGTGCCGGGCAAAGATTCAATATACCGGCCGCGTAATCCCCGACCGCGCATTGGTAGAGGAAAAGTGCAATTCGTTGCCCAGCGCGTCCGCAGATGTGGCGACGGTGCGGGCATGGTTTGAATCCAATTTCCAGCCGTATCAGATTTACGATGATTCATATTCGGACAAGGGAAAATTTACCGGGTACTATTCGCCCGTTGTTCAGGCGTGCCGAACCCAGACGGCGAAATGCAGCGCCCCGATTATGGATACGCCGACCGACGGCCGCAATTACAAGGGCGTTGACAGCAAAACATTGGTTAAAAACCGTATCGGGCGCGTCATATACTGGATAGATCCGATTGATTTGCAGGATATGGGTTCCGCTACGTTGATACTGGAAGACGGCCAGAAAGTAAAACTGAATGTTGCGTCAACAAATGATCTGCCGTTCAACGGTGTGGGGTCGCAATTGTTAAAGCGCGGCATTAAACCGGACGGCGGGTACAACATGAAATCGGTGCGCGCGTATTTGAAGCAGCACCGCGATTTGGCCAATGAACTGATAGACAACAATCCGCGCTATGTCTATTACCGCGAGGCCACAAACTTTGACGTTGTCGGCAAGATGGGTGTAAAATTGTCCAAGATACGCACCCTGGCGGTTGACGATAGCATTTACACGTTGGGGATGCCGGTCTATATCAGCACAAATCTGTCCGACGGGCGCAAATTCCGCCGTCTTATGATTGCCCAGGATACCGGCGGCGCCATAAAGGGCTGGATACGCGGCGACATTTACTTTGGCGTGGGTGACGAGGCGTTTGAATTCGCGCACGGCCAGAATGCGCGCGGCGAAATGTTTATCCTGATGCCGAAAGAATACGAGTATGTCAAACCAGCAAAATAAAAACATAACGGCGCGCGCATCGCGCCCGATGACGATCGCGGGTGCGATGGGCGGTCTTATGCGCATATTCGGCGCGCGCGCGTCCGATGCGGACTTGTCCGCGCGCTGGGATGAAATCATGGGGGCGGAAATCGCAAGGATTGCAAAACTGGCCGCCATAAAAAAAACGCGCAACGGGGGGTACAACATTGCAATTCGGCCCGCAAATCCGGCGTTCGCATTGCAGTTGTCATATATGGCGGATGAAATTGCGGAAAAAATAAACCGCTATTTCGGCCGCAGCGTCGTTGAAAAAATTAGTTTCAGAAAATAATCGGATGTTTTTGCGCGCCGCATTATGGTAATATTTGCCCACAGGATATTTGGGGTACGCATATGTCAAAGGACAAGTATATTTCGGTAAGGGAAAATGTAAGCGGGTTTTCGTTCTCGAATCTGGGGCTGTTCACCGGGTTCGCCGACGGTATTTACAACGCGGTTTATTCGCTGGTCATTCTGGAGATTTTCCTGTCGTCGGCGGTTGTCGGTGTCTATGTTGCGTTTTATTCCGCGTTCTGCATGATTGTGGGGTTGTTTGCGAATGAACTGCTGCGCATGTTTTCCAAGGCGCGCCTGTTTTATTTTTCGATGTTGGCGCTGGCATTGTGCTATGCGATGATGAGTTTTTCAATCAGGCCGTCCACATTTATAATTCTGGATTACACCACAGGTATCGCGATTACATTGGTTGGCGTGCTGATTCCGTTGTTTATGGCGGATTTCTCTAAAAACATCGGAATGGCGAAATTAAATGCGCGCTATCATCTGTGGTTGAATATCGGGGCATTTTTTGCGCCGATGATTGCGGTTCAGATTGCAAATGTTTTCGGAAACAGGGCCGCGTTTTTCGCATCGGCCGTAATATACCTGGCCGGGTGGATGTTCTTTAAGTACTTTGGCATCGTACAGGAAGATAAAAAAACGCGCCCCGCCGACCCGCGCAAAACGATGCGCGCGCTTATGCGAAATACGCGTGCGTTTTTTCGTGCGCCGGGCATGCTGCGGGCGTATTTGGTTAATTTTGGATATTATTCGTTGCGGGCGATGCGTTACCTTTATGTGCCGATTGTTGTCATTGAAAACGGATTTTCCAAAGATACGCTGGGGCTGGTTTTGACGCTGGGGATTGTTCCATATTTGCTGTTAAGTGAATTTATGGGGCGCGCCGTGCGGCGGTTTGGCAAGAAATTGTGGCTGATGCTGGGCTTCCTGTCGTTTGCGGCATTTTCCGCGGTTGCGACATTTGCGGGCGGGTATACGCTGCTGTCCATATTCATCCTGTGGCAGGTGTCGGGCGCGCTTATGGAATCGGTGCATGATTTGATGTTCTTTGACAATGTGACCCGCGCCCAGCAGAACCGTTTCTATGGTGTGTTCCGCACCAGCGTGAATCTGCCGAATGTTGTGGCGCCCATGCTGGGGGCGGCATGCATCGCAATATTTGGGGCCACATCCGCCGTTTGGATTGTGACGGCGGCAATCGGCGTTATGGCGGCCCTGGTACTGATGGGACGGGGCAATTCTTGAAATATTATTTCATTGCGCGCGGGTAAATTTCCTTGTATCATTAAAACTAAAGAAAAAAGGGGAAATTTATGGCAAAAAAAGAAGCAGTGAAAGAAACGGGCGCGGCCGCAAAAAATCCGGCATTGGAATCGGCGTTGGCGCAAATTCAAAAGCAATTCGGCAAGGAAGCCATTATGAAAATGGGTGACGGCACCCAGCAGAACATCGAGGCGATATCCAGCGGATCATTGGGGCTGGACATTGCGTTGGGCATCGGCGGTTATCCGCGCGGTCGCATCATTGAAATTTATGGTCCGGAAAGTTCGGGTAAAACAACGCTTGCCCTGCATGCGGTGGCCGAAGCCCAGAAGAAAGGCGGCACATGTGCGTATATTGATGCGGAAAATGCGCTGGATCCAAGTTATGCCAAAAAGTTGGGTGTTGATGTATCAAACCTGATTATATCACAGCCTGATTCCGGCGAACAGGCATTGGAAATCACCGATACTTTGGTAAAATCCGGCGCGGTTGATGTTGTTGTAATCGACAGTGTCGCGGCGCTGGTTCCGCGTGCGGAATTAGAGGGAAACATCGGCGATTCCTTTGTCGGCACCACCGCCCGATTAATGAGTCAGAGTTTGAAAAAACTGGCCGGTTCCGTTTCACGCAGCAACACGCTTCTTATCTTTATCAATCAAATTCGTATGAAAATCGGCGTTATGTTCGGAAATCCGGAAACGACATCTGGCGGTAATGCGTTAAAGTTCTATGCGTCTGTACGCCTTGATATCCGCCGCACAGGCCAAATCAAGGACAAGGAAAATGTTGTCGGCAACGAAACGCGCGTCAAGGTTGTTAAAAACAAAGTCGCCCCGCCGTTCCGTACGGTTGATTTCAAGATCATGTATGGCGAAGGTATCAGCCGCGTCAGTGAAATCCTGGATATGGGCGTGAAATACGACCTGATTGAAAAGGCGGGCAGTTTCTATTCATACAACAGCGAACGCATGGGCCAGGGCGAGGCGAACGCGCGCCAGTGGCTGCGTGACCACGAAGATGTGCAGAAAGAATTGTTGGAAAAAATCATGGCGCGTGCATCGGGCATTGCCGAAGAGATGACAACCGGCCCGTCCGAAGACGATGCGGATGAAATGCCGATTACGGAAGAATAAGGAGGAAAGCAAAATGTTACCTGATATAGACGAATGGTAAAAAACACTAAATATATTGTAATTTATAACCAAAAGGGTGTCTTATGAAATTAAGCAGAACATTGGCGTTGACGGACATTGTGTTGCGTGCGCACGTATTAAATCCGCTGTGGTGGCCGCGTGATAAGCGGCGCGCGCACCGGTGCGCGGTTGCGACCGTTGCGATACCGCGCTATCTGGCGCGATATGTGCCGGCGCCGGGTACAATCGCGGAACAGGCGGCGGTAAAGAACGACGCCAATGAAAATGTGTTTGTGTTCTGGGGATATAATCCGATGCCCGATTTGGTCAAGGCGTGCATGCGCAGTGCGGAAAAGAACCTGACGCAGAAAGTGTTGCTGCTTGATGAAAAGACTTTGTTCGACTATATAGACTTGCCGGGCGTAATCATGGACAAGTTTCGGGCGGGCAAAATTGCGGTTGCGCATTTCCTGGATATTTGCCGGGTTGAACTGTTGCATAATCATGGCGGGTTCTGGCTGGATTCAACGGGGTTTGTGACGTCGCCCATCCCGCAGTATATTGTGGACCAGGATTTCTTTGTCTTTATGGCTGGTGACAATGTTGGCAGTCCGTACAGCTTTATCCAGAACTGTTTCATCCGCGGCCGCAAAGGGGCTTATCTGCTGGAGGCATGGCGCGCCGTAATTCATAATTTCTGGACGCATGAACCGCGTGAATTCGACTATTTCATGCATCAACTGATGTTCAAGGCGCTTGTTGAAAATGACCCTGTGGCGGCCAAATATTTTGAAAAGATGCCGCACATCGACCAGGATCCGACACATGCCCTGTGGTGGAAAATCGCAAACGAACCGTTTAGTCAGGAATTGTTCGACAAATACACATCGGGCGCATTTTTCCAGAAAACGGCATACAAAAGCCCGTGGGCCAAAAATCCGATTCCTGGCAGCGTTGCCGACGTCATGATAAACAAGATGAATAAATAAAAAGGGGCGCGCATGCCGGCGATTTCAATAATCATACCTGTTTTCAATGTTGAAAAATATCTGCGTCAGTGTCTGGACAGTGTTTTGGCCCAGACATTCACAGACTGGGAGGCGATATGCATCGACGACGGCAGTCCGGACAACTGTGGCGGGATTTTGTCTGAATACGCCGCACGTGATAAACGGTTCAAGGTTTTTACACAGGAAAACATGGGTCTGTCCGTTGCGCGAAATGTCGGCATGAAGCATGCCCGCGGCGATTATGTCATGTACCTGGACAGTGACGACTTTCTGCATCCGCAGGCGATGGAGGTTACATACACCCTGGCGCGGCGCGACAATTCGGACATGGTGGCGTTTACGTATGATCGTTCGTATCGGCCGAAAATGATGATACGACACAAACTGGGTTTGGATACGGACAATGTTGTGCCTAAAAACATGAAGCGCATGTATGATGCCGCAAAAATAAAAACACGCGTAACGGACGACATATTCAAGTACGCGACCGAACGCACACATAATCCGTTTAATTTAAACAGAAAATGGCTGGTAAAGCACTGTCAGGTTTGGAAAAACCTGTACCGGCGCGAAATGATTCAGGATATCGCCTTTATCAAGGGGATTTTGTTTGAGGATGTTCCGTGGTGGTCCGCGCTGTTGCTGAAACAGCCGCGTACCACAATTACGCGCATGCCGCTGGTTTTTTATCGTCCGAATTTTGGCGGGATTGTGCTGTCGGCCAAGGCGCTACACATAATGCAGGGGCTGTGCGTCGGAATTAACGATGCGTACACGCTGTATCGTAAAAACGCAAATGAATATCAGATGCGCTGCTGGACGGACAATTTCAAATGGTTCTTTATAAGAAAGGCGTTCAGCAAGACAAAATACATTGACAACGTATCTGATTTGAATGCGGCGCGCGAATGCTTTATAGAGATGAACAAGATTGGCGCATTGGATAATCCGCCGTTCAAGTGGGCGGCCAAGGTTCGCGCAAACATATATGATTTTATCCGGCCCGGGAATAAATAGCCATGACATTAAAAAAGCCCAAAATAAGTGTAATAATACCGGTATATGAAGTGGAAAGGTATCTGCGCAGATGCCTGGATAGTGTTATTGCCCAGACATTTACGGACTGGGAGGCGATATGCGTCGACGACGGCAGTATGGACGACAGCGGAAAGATACTGGATGAATACGCGGCGCGCGACAAACGCTTTCGTGTGATACACAAGGAGAACGCGGGAGTGTCGGCGGCGCGAAACGATGGGATAAAACTTGCCCGCGGCGAATTTGTGCATTTTATGGATAGTGACGATTTTATCGATCCCGACTATTATGAAAAAATGATTGATGCGCTGGTGCGTGCCGGTGCCGACGCCGCGGTCAGCGGGTTTGTGACAAACGTCAAATATACCAAAGGGTTGCGCTATCGCCGTACGCGTGTTGTGCGTAATACGTTCAAGATTTTTAAACGGACAAATGCACTGTCGGACGGGTATGTTTGGCGCTATGTTTTTTCAAAAAAGTTTTTATCCGATTGCGGCATTTCTTTTCCGGTTGGCATGCTGACCATGGAGGATATGAATTTCCTGTTGCAGATTCTGGTGCGCATGCGCGTGCTGGTTGTTGTGCCGGATGTTTTGTACCACTATATGTTTAATGATTTGTCGTTGCTGAATACGCGTGATGCGGAAAAAAGAAAAAAAATGAAACTGGATTACAAGGCCAGCAAAGAATTTCGACGTGCTTTTGCGCGCGAACACGGACTGATGTGGTTGTGGCGTATGCGCAAACTGCAAAAATTACCGTATGTCGGAAAATTTTTTAGGGGATAGGCCATGCCCAAAATAAGTGTAATAATACCGGTATATAAAGTAGAGAGATACCTGCGACGCTGTCTGGATAGTGTTATTGCCCAGACATTTACGGACTGGGAGGCGATATGCGTCGACGACGGCAGTATGGACGACAGCGGAAAGATACTGGATGAATACGCGGCGCGCGACAAACGCTTTCGTGTGATACACAAGGAGAACGCGGGGGTGTCGGCGGCGCGAAACGACGGCATGAAGCATGCCCGCGGCGAATTTGTTATATTTATCGACAGCGATGATTTTATACATCCGCAATTGTTTGAGATAACAGCGCACTTGGCGGATAAAAATAATGCAGACATTGTTTCTTTCCGTTTTGACGCACGTGCGCAAAAGGAAATGCGCCGTTTGTTGCGTGCGGGTTCTGATACTGCGGATTTTGTTCCAAAATCCATGGCGCGTGCTTATAAGCCGCAATGCGTGCCGTGCGTAGTTACGGATAACCTGCTGTGGTATTCGACAGAGCGCAGCCATTCCCTTGGATTGTTCCGCATCCGGCACTGCTATCCCGTTTTGCATTTGATGCGGCGCAAATTTATTTCCGGAATGAAATTTGACACGTCCATAAAAATAGCGGAGGATTTTCCCTGGTGGACTGAAATTTTATTGCGTCGACCGCACGCGGTTATTTTGCGGGCGCCGCTGTATTATTATGTGCCCAACATGTCGTCGGCATTAAATTCCGCAACATCGCACAAAGTGTTTGAAAACATATCGCGCGCGACTGCGGCGGCGTATTCGTATGCGAAAAAACACGCCACGGCGGGGGAATTTGGAACATGGTCGCGTGAATTTTTGTGGCCGTTTTTCATAATTGTTATGCGCGCGGCGCGCGGCTTTTCGGGCGGCATGGACGCCGCGCGAATATATTTTGAAAAAATGTACCGGGACGGTGCGCTGGGGGTTGCGCGTACAATGCGTGCGCGCAAATATCGGCGGCGCATATTGAAATTGATTGGACGTAAATAAAACGGGGCGCGCCCCGTTTTTTATATGCCTGTTTTTATAAATCTTTCCGGTATTGTTGCAACCAGTTTCAAACCAAACATTGCCGGCTTGTTCCAGTCGTATACAGGGCGCAGCAAGGTCTGCATCGTACGTGCAATTTTTGGCGGCGTATTGCGACGGTGCGCCTTTGTTATTATTTCGATTGTGCGTGCGCGTTTTTTCAAGTGTTTTTCCCAGGACGGATTTCGATCACCGATTTTGTTTTTTATCATGTTGTAATCAACACCGCCGAAATGCAGCAGATACAGATTTTTATCAATGTGAAAGTTTTTGCCCTTTACACTGTGAAACCCGCTGCCCCATGTTGCCGGGCGGAACATTATGACGGGTTTTGTGTACCGCGTCGACAGCAGGGCGTATTTGCGCTGCGTTAGAAACGGCGCGCGCATGTCCAGCGCGGATTCAGTGTTCAAATCCATTCCAACATCCAGCCCCAGGCCCGATACGGATGTGACGCCGTCAATCCCGGACAGGTACTCGGCAAGGCTTTTATTTTCCGCAGGGTCCACAATCAGAAATTCATCGCAGTCGCATCCGATAACAATGTCGTATCCAGCATCGAAAAGTTTTTTTGCCAAATCCGACAGCAACAGTATTCGACGTTTGTCACCGTGTTGCACGGCCTCTTCCACGTGGGGCAGTTTTGTTATGTTTATATCGCGCGCATCACGCGGTGCGGATTGGTCCAACCCGTCCAGGTAAACATACAGGTTCTCGCGACCGATTTCATTTCCGTAATATTTAATCCAGCGACCCAGAAAGAAATCGTCGTTTCGTGCCATAGTTATTGCGGCGATGCGCTTTTGTTTTTGCATTTTTTATCCGTTCTTGTATTTTTTCCACATGTATTTCAGGAAACGCGCGGCCATTGTCATTTTGCCGCCCCGCAGCAACCAGTCGATATATTCGGCGCCCATTGTTCGTCGCGCGGATTTAAGCGCCGCATTGCGCGCGGGCGCGTCCGCATGCCGCAGAACATAATTTATCTGTCGGCCAAGCGATCCGTTGTGCCGTGTGAACGATAATTTTTTTATGAACGGTACGTTTGATTTGAACTGCGCCTTTACCCGGTTGTACACACCGCGGTTGAATACCGTTTTTTGGCATCCCCACGAAAATCCGGCCGACATGATCATTTTGGTAAACCCGTGCTCGTATAAAATGGCGACCGAGCCCTTGTCCGGTTGGCGCGTGATGCTGCGCATAAATTTATCGAACATTGGCGATAGAAACACCCCCGGCCGCATCCCGATGAACCAGGATCCGATGTGCGGCGCATGGTGGTTCGGATTTTTTACCATGCCGAATGCATCCAGACCACGGGATTCCAATTTTTCTATAATCGGCTTTAATGGGCGCATCGGCCCGTATACGGAATCGTTTACCAAATACACGAAATCGTACTGGTTCAGAATTTTTTTCTTTGCCGCGTATTCGTATGCGCGCTTGTATGAGCCGAAGTCGTATTCCCCGTGCCGCCGGGCGCCCGCCCATATCACATATGGCGCCAGTTTTTTTAATTGCGCCGCACTGCAGTCACTGTCCATAAAAAGAACCACATCGCCCAGTTTGGACAATGCGCGAACATAATACACCAGCGCTTCGTCAACAACACCCTTTGGATCATATCCGGCAAATAGGAAAAGTCTTTTTGTATTCATGTTTGTTTATATGTTTATATATAAATAATATATGTTTTTAATCGTATTTTCAACAAATGAATACAGTGGGTGGATACATCCGTGCGAATAAAAAACACGGGGTTTATGCCCCCGTGTTTTTGTGCGTCTTTTTGCGCGTGTTGCTGTCCAGTTCCTTTTTTCGCAGTCGTATGGTCGCGGGTGTTATTTCAACCAGTTCATCGTCCTGGATATAGGACAACGCCTCTTCCAGCGATATGCGGCGCGGCGGCGCCAGGAACAGTTTTTCATCGGCCGTCACCGAACGCATGTTGGTCAGTTCCTTGCCCTTTATGGGGTTCACTTCCAAATCGTTTTCCTTGCTGTGTTCGCCGATAATCATGCCGGAATAAACCTCTGTCTGCGGGCCGATGAACAATGTTCCGCGCGGCTGCAGGTTAAACAACGCGTATGTCGCCGCCGAACCGTTTTCCATTGATACCAGCACGCCCGGACGGTATTGCATTATCGGGCCGCGGTATTCGCCGTATTCGGAAAACACGCGGTTCATGATGCCCGTGCCGCGTGTATCCGTTCTAAATTCCGACAGGTATCCGATCAAGCCGCGCGACGGTGCAGAAAACACGATGCGCGTTTTGCCGGCGCCGGACGATTTCATTTCGGTAATTGTCGCCTTGCGCTTGGTCATTTTTTCGATTACGACGCCAGAAAATTCATCGTCAACGTCAATGACGACATCTTCAATCGGTTCCAGTTGTTCGCCGTTCGGCCCATCAATCATGACAACGCGCGGACGCGACACGGACAGTTCAAATCCTTCGCGGCGCATTGTTTCAATCAAAATGCCCAGCTGCAGTTCGCCGCGGCCCGACACTTCAAACGCCTCGTTGTTTGCGCTTTGGGTGACGCGCAGGGCGATATTGGTTTCGGCCTCTTTGAAAAGTCTTTCGCCAATCATGCGCGATGTCAGCTTCTTTCCGGATTTTCCGGCCAACGGTGACGTGTTAACAAAGAATGTCATGGTCAGCGTCGGCGGATCAATCGGCATGGCGGGAATCGGCTCCGTCACGGACGGGTCGCACAGTGTGTCCGCCACGGTCGCCTTGGAAAATCCGGCCAGCACGACAATGTCGCCGGCGGATGCGCTCTCTCGCGAGATTTTTTCGACACCGCGGTGTTCGATAATTTTTGTTATTTTGGCGTTTTCGATAAATTCGCCCTTCATGTTTATCGCTTTGACCGATTGGCCGACCTTTACCGTGCCGGATTCGATTTTTCCCGTCAGGATTCGGCCCACATAGGGGTCCGCCTCCAACGTTGTGGCCAGCATGCGGAACGGTGCGTCTATCTGGCATCTGTCGCCGTTGCAGTCGGGGGCCGGCACATGGTCAACGATCAATTGGAACAGCGGCGTCAGGTCTTTATGCTCGTCCTTTAGGTCGCGCACAGCCCAGCCGTCGCGCCCGACTGAATACAAATACGGGAAATCAAGTTGCGAATCCGTCGCGCCCAGTTTGTCAAACAAATCAAATGTTTCGGTCAGAACTTCGTCCGGGCGGGCATCCGCGCGGTCCACCTTGTTAATACACACAATCGGCCGCAGCCCCAGTTTCAATGCCTTGCTCAATACAAACTTTGTCTGGGGCAGGGGACCCTCCGCACTGTCGACCAGCAGAACCACGCCATCAACCATGGATAAAATGCGTTCTACTTCGCCGCCGAAATCGGCGTGGCCCGGTGTGTCGACGATATTGATTTTGTATTCGCCCCACTGGATTGATGTCGGCTTTGCCGAAATGGTGATACCGCGTTCGCGTTCGATGTCGCCGCTGTCCATGACGCGTTCTTCGACGCGTTCGTTTTCACGGAATGTCCCCGCCTGTTTCAGCATGTTGTCCACCAGTGTTGTTTTACCGTGGTCAACGTGCGCGATAATTGCAATATTACGAATTTTCATTTTTGTGCCTTTAAGATTTTAATTTTTTTAAGTTTATACAATAAATTCAAATTTTCAACAATTTATATGATTTGTTTGGAAATAAAAAAACCGGCAATGCCGGTTTCCTGTTGCTAGTATTGCCGCAGATTTTGCATGAACCGTAAAATCGGCTGGATGATTCTGGGGCGTGATGCGATTTGCGCGGCGCGGCCTATGTTGTATGCCTTTTGCGTTATAAAATGGGCGTACAGGTTGGTATTTCGTCTTACTATATCGTATGATGATTTTCTGTCGTATTCCCAGTTTTGGGCCATTTCGCACATCTTGGAAAAATGATATTTGAATTTTTCCGGCAAAATATTGTATCCGTTAATTCTGTTTAACACTATTGTGGCCGGGCTTACTGTCAGGGAATTTATGGGGAAGTCCCAAAGATTCACCGTGTGCGCCCGCGCAAAGTACCTTGCCGGGTCGCGTGCAATATCGGCCATAAAGGCCAATCCGCGTCCCGTGTTGTATTTTTCTGTGCGCGACATGCGCGCCCAGTGCGTGGCGGCGTTTGCCCGCGCGATTGTCCGGAAATCTGAAAATGCCGATTTTATCGCGCGGTAAACCGTCGCCTCGTCATATTTTTTGTTTGGATCATAAATTGCCGTCGCGTACATGTTAATGTTTCCCCCCGATTTTGGTGCGTCCGCCCATAAGCGGCTGCAGTTTTTTCGGGATATTCACGCTGCCGTCCGGGTTTTGGTGGTTTTCCAATACGGGTACCAGTGCGCGTGGCACGGCGATTCCGGTGTTGTTCAACGTCGCGCAAAACTGCATTGAACCGTCATTCGCGCGATAGCGCGTATTTGTACGGCGGGCCTGGAACGTGCCGATTGATGAACAGCTGCCCAGTTCCTTGTACCCGTTTTCCGACGGCACCCATGCCTCCACATCGTTCATCTTCACCTTGTTAAAGCCCATGTCGCCGGTTGAGTTTGCAATCACGCGGTACGGCAGTTCCAGGTCTTCCATAACCTCGCACAGGTTGTTCAAAATATGTTCGTGCATCTCGTCCGATTGCGCGGGTGTACAATAGATGTATTGTTCAACCTTGTTAAACTGATGAAACCGTGCCAGTCCGCGTGTGTCACGGCCGGCCGCGCCCGCTTCTTTGCGAAAGCATGGCGAAAACCCGGCATATTTTATCGGCAGGTCGGATTCATTCAAAACCTCGCCCCCGTGCAGGGAATTCAGAATGATTTCCGCCGTTCCGGCCAGGCACCGGTCAGTTCCGGTCAGCATGAACACGTCGTTTTCCATAACCGACGGATCCGCCCCCATAAAGTGGCCGGCGTTAAATATTGTTTCCGGTTTTGTAATCGCGGGGCATTCAATAAAAGTGAAGCCTTTTTGAATCAGTTTCTGAATGACATATGTTTCAATCGCCAGTTGCAATTCGGCGGCCTCGCCCTTTAGCGCGTATGTACGCGTGCCGCATATTTGCCCGATTTTTTCCGGCATCCACCAATTGTTCATGTCCAGCAAGTCCCACTGGGCGCGCGGCGTAAAATCGAATTTGCGTGGTTCACCGACGCGTTTTACCTCTACATTCGATGCGTCGTCGGGACCGATTGGCGCGCTTTCGCTGGGGATTTGCGGCACGCGGTGCATTAAATCATTAAACGCATCCTCTTTTTCGGCCAATTCCGCCATGTCGGCGGCAATTTCACTGCCTATTTCCTTGGAACGCGCAATCAGCGGCGCCTTGTCCGATGCCGTCGGAATTTCGCGCGTTATGCGGTTTTTTTCGGCGGTCATTGTCTGGGTTGCGGTTTTAAGTTCGCGCACCCGCGCATCCAGCGCCAGTATTTCATCGACATGGTCGTCAAATCCCTTGACCCGACACGCGTTTTTGACCGTTTCCGGGTTTTCACGAATAAATTTTATATCCAGCATGGCTTTGTAATCCTTTGATTTCCCATGAAATATAGTCCATATATATTGAAAAATCAATATTTTCATATGGCTTATATTTTAATTTGCGCGTCGCTTCGCATTATGATATGGTGTGCCGTGAAATATAATAAAAGGAAGAATGGCATGAACGACATTATTATGAATGATGTTATCATTTTGGGCTCTGGGCCTGCGGGACTGACGGCGGCGCTGTATGCGGGGCGCGCCGGGAAAAAGACGCTGGTGCTGGGCGGCGACAGGCTGGGCGGTCAGATGGCCGGCATCGCCAAATTGGAAAATTATCCGGGTTTTTTGGGTTCCGGCATGGATTTGGCTGAATTTATGAAACAACAGGCCGAATCATTTGGCGCGGAAATAAAATTTGTCGGTGCAAAATCCATTTCGGGCGATGCGGCGTCCGGGTTTAATGTGCTGGGCGACGATGGTAACCGCTATGTCGGGCGCACGGTGATTATCGCAACCGGCGCGTCGCCCCGGCGCCTGGAAATAGACGGCGCGCGCGAACTAATGGGCAAGGGCGTATCGTATTGCGCCACATGCGACGGATTCTTTTACATGGGCAAGGATGTTATCGTAATGGGCGGCGGAAACAGTGCGCTTAATGACGCGCTCTATCTGGCGGACCAGGCGAAATCTGTAAAAATAGTTTATCGCAAGGGGGCCTTTACCCGGGCTGAGGCCGTATTGCGCAACCGCGTCGCGGAACGCGAAAATATTGAATGCCTGTTTAATACCGATTTGAAAAAAATCGCAAAGCGCGACGACGACAAACTTGTTGTAACAACAACGGACGACAAGGAAATAATTGTTGACGGTCTGTTCGTTGCAATCGGACACGAGGCGAACACCGATTATTTAAGCGAGGATGTCATGCGCGACAACATGGGGCGCCTGATGCCGGGCGAAATGCCGGCGGGTCTGTTTGTGGCGGGTGACGTTCATTCTGGGATAAAGATGCAGATTGCAACCGCGGTCGGCACCGGGTGCGAGGCCGCCATGAACGCAATCGCGTACCTGAACTCAATGCAGTAGGGTGAAATGCGCATCAAATAAAAAAACGGCGGTATACCGCCGTTTTTTATTTCATCATCTTTCTTTCCCACCATGCGGCGACGGCCGGCGCAAAGAAAAATACGACATTCAGCATTTGCCACAGGGCAATCGCGCTTATTGCGGAGTAATACATCAGCATTGCCGAGAAACCTGTCATCCATACGCCGAAATAAAGTATCCCCGGCACCAGGGTCAGGCCCCACGCAATAACGCCCAGAATTACATTTACCCAAAACGTGCGGAACAGCATCCGTTGCCGCAGGCGCAGTTTTTCAGATTCGATTTCAATAAATTCTTTTTTCATGATTTTCCCCTTTGTTGTTTTTACCATTATAACACAAAAAGGTACGTTGTTATAAAACGAATTTATTCATATTGCTGTGCGCCAGTGCGATTGCGATTGCGTCCGCCTCGTCCGGTGTTTTGGGGTGTGCCGCCGGCATAAGTATGCGCACCATTTTATCAATCTGTGACTTGTCCGCGTGTCCCGCCCCGGTTAGCGCCTTTTTTATTTTGTTCGGCTCGTATTCATAAACCGGAATATCACGGTTTGCAACCGCGACGATCGCCGCACTGCGTGCCTGGCCCAGAATCAGTGTCGTCTTGGGGTTGACGTTGACGAATATGACCTCTATGCTGCAACAGTCCGGTTGAAATTGTTCGCACAATTCGTCGACCCCGCGAAAAATTATGGCGAGTCTTTCTGCAAACGACAACTTTGCCGGCGGCAGGATGACGCCGCTGGCGACATAGTTGCGGGTTGAGCCACGGCTTTCTATCACCGCCCAGCCCGTATGCAAAAGTCCGGGATCAATCCCAAGTATTCTAGTCATATGTTGGTATTATAGGAAATTATCTGTGGCGTATAAAGAATATTTTATGTTATAATTACGATGCGGCATAAAATAATGCTGTTGGGTGTGGAAACTCATAAAAACGGCGTCCGTGGGGACGAAAAATACCTCCAGCCAGATGGTTGGAGGGCGGCGAATACACAAAATAAGCCCACTATACCGTTTTATAGTTTCTAACCTCCAACCGCTTGTAATATGCCGGCGGTTTTTTGTGTGGAAAATGAAATGGTTTGTGTTTGCTTTTGTGATTATGTTTTCCGCGTCAGCGAACGCGCGGGTGTTGCATTTTGGCAACGCTTCCGTGACGCTGGACACGGTGCGGCATACTACGCCGTCATTGGCGGTCGGAATCGACGGTGACGTGTGGTACGGGGCGATGTATTCGTCCGATGCGCCCGCGGGCGCACTTCGTATGCGGGTAAATTCAACGGATTATTGGGTTGGCAAGTGGTGCGTGCCGGGCCGGTATTTAAAGAATAACAGTGAATGCACGGATTGCGGCATGGGGTACTATTGCACGGGCGGTTTGCATCGCGCGGTGTGCACATATGGCGCAATAGGGTGCCCCGGCAATTCATTTTCAACCAATGCCGTTGCGTCTGCGGCCGGCATGGCGCATGTTAACCAGTTCATGACACTGGACGCGGTTGAAAAGTTTATCCCGAAATCCGACATGAGTGCCTGGCGCCTGGTAAAATCCTGTGCAAAAATGAATGCGAATATAACCAGTTCAAACATGGACGAATTTTCGGTTGATGACATGTGCATGGGCGGAACCATAGGGCCGGGAACCTACCTTTTTGTCGCGCGTTACAAGGGGCCGGGAATTTCAAACAGACCGGATATAATCGATGCATTGGACGGGCGGAGCGCATCAGTGTCGTATGCTTATATGGCGGTGTTTGATCGCCCGGTCGGATTTGCGGCGATTTGGGGCAACAATATAATTCAATTTTTTATTGATACGGCCCATGAAACATATGTGTCCGCGACGACATCGTACGCCCCGGCGGGCCAGTGGAACACAAACACAAATCAGACGAATATCACCGGAATTGCAGACGGCGCGTCATACGGCGGTCGTGACATAATAATGTATTTGTTTGAATTGGCGTAAAAACGGGGTTATATTCCCCGGCTGTATATTTTTTATTTATGTGGCCGATGTGTTTATAGTACGCGTCCTCTTTGGCTGTAATAAAAACCAATTGTGCGTCGATATAAATCCGCATTATAGATTTTTTCCTGGGCGTATCGTAATGCCGCCGCATCGTTGGATTTATCCATTGCGCGCATTAAGGCCATTATGTCATCCCCCAGGCGAACTTTTAACCCGAATTCTGACGCAAATTTCATTTTGAATTTTATTGCGCGTATTGCGATACTTTCCGGACTTGCCTGGTATCCTACACACATGCGCAGGGCCAGTGTTTCTAAAAAATGATAAAAATATACACTGCACTCTATGCTGCGGGTTTGGTGGGAATAGTACAAACTGTTGCAGGTAAAATCAAACTTGGTCGCAATAAAGGCGGGTACATCATCTGTGTATTTATGAAATATATCAACGATTCCAATATCACGCATAGTCAGTTTTATTCCGCCAAACGAATTTTTCTGACTATTTAAAATATTTTTGTTGCCGTCAAGGTGCGGTGGCGTTGGCATAATCATATCGTAATCTTTGACAGATATTTTGCGCCCAAGCAGTTCGCCGATAAAAATATCGCGTACCGAACCACCGACTAGGCAAAAGTTATCACAACAAAAATTGTCCTCAATTTGTAACGCCACCGCGCTTAATCGGCGTGTGGCGTTTTTGCATGCTTTATCAAAATCAACCCTGATCGCAGGCATAAATTTTATTACACATTTAATAAATATTATGCCGCCGCGGTAAAGACTTTTTGAACATCGTCGTTGTCGTCTAGTGCGTCAACCAGTTTTTCAATCTTGGCGTATGCTTCGTCGTCCAAATCAACCGGCATATTCGGCAACCAGGTCAGTTCCGCGTTTTCCGGTTCGCCCAGCGCGTCCGACAATGTCTTTTGCACGGTGATGAAATCATCAGGTTTTGTCGTTATGATAAATCCTTCTTCGGACGATTCCAGATTATCCGCGCCGGCATCCATGACGATTTCCATCATTTCATCCTCGGTCTTGCCGACAGAGGCCGGATACATAATCTGTCCCGCGCGCGTGAACATGAACACGACGCTGCCTTCTTCGCCCATGTTGCCGCCGTTTTTGGCGAATATATTGCGAATTTCCGGTACGGTGCGGCGCGGGTTGTCGGTCAGCGCCTCGACAATTACCGGGACCGCGTTCGGGCCGTATCCTTCGTAGCGCACGGCCACATAGTTTTCGGTGTTTGAACCCGATGCCTTGTCAATTGCGCGCTTGATGTTATCGTTCGGCATGGAATTTTTTCGTGCCTGCAAAATTGCAAGACGCAATCTCGGGTTATTGTCCGGATTCTTGTCGCCCAGTTTTGCAGCCATCGTTATTTCACGTGCCAGTTTTGTGAACAGACCGCTGCGCGCGGCGTCCACGGCACCCTTTTTATGCTGTATATTGTGCCATTTGCTGTGTCCACTCATATTTGACCTTTTAATTTTATTAGTTTACAATTACCCCAAAAGGATAGCAAATGATTGGCAAATTGCAAGGCATTGTTGATTTTTTAGGTTCGGATTATGCGATTATTATGGCGGGTCCCGTCGGGTACAAGGTTTTTACCCCGGAATATCTGACGCCGGGGGCGACCGTGACGCTGTGGGTTGAAACCATTGTTCGCGAAGATTCCATTCGTTTGTTCGGCTTTTCAACACTTGGCGCCCAGAATTTGTTTAATCAGTTGACCGGCGTTTCCGGTGTCGGGCCCAAGGTTGCCATGGCAATCCTGTCCACGATAAAGGCCGAAACATTGATGTCTGCGATTGCGACGGGCGATGCCAAGACGATTGCAACGGCGCCGGGCGTCGGCAAAAAGGTCGCGGAAAAAATAATTCTGGAATTAAAGTCCAAGGTCGGGGGCGTCGTATTTGATGTCGCGGACGCACCCGGCGGCGCATTGCCGGATTTGTTGTCAGCATTGGAGGCATTAGGGTATCGCCGCGTGGATGTTGTCGATATGGCGCAAAAATTGGTTGCGGAAAATCCGGGAATGGATGTCGCGGCGCTGGTGCCGCGCGCGCTAAAGGAAATATCAAAATGAATGCGGACACAATTTTTGCGTTAAGCAGCGGTCATGGCAAATCGGGTGTTGCGGTTATCCGCGTGTCGGGCGATAATTTGCATGACGCGTTTTTATCAATGTCCGGCCGCGCGTCGATAACGCCGCGCTACGCATATTTTACAAATCTGCGCGATGTGCACGGGGATTTGATAGACCAGGTTTTGTTGCTGTATTTCCCGGCGCCAAATTCATTCACCGGCGAAGATGTGATTGAAATTCATTGCCACGGTGCGCCGGCCGTAATTGAAAAGATATTTGATGATTTGCATGCGCGCGGCGCCCGCATGGCGGCGCCCGGCGAATTTTCCCGCCGCGCATTTTACAATAACAAAATGGATTTGACGGATGTTGACGGTCTGGCCGCGTTGCTGGATGCAAAAACGGATGCGCAAAGAAAATCCGCACTGCGTTCAATGATGGGGGGCGACGGGAAAGTCTATGACGCGTGGCGCCGCCGCATGGTTGAGGTTTCGGCCTACGCCGCCGCGATGACGGATTATGCGGCGGACGAATTGCCGGCAAACATCGGTGAAAAAATCCGTGCCGCAGTGTGTGCGCTGCATGATGAAATAAGTGGGGCGCTGTCGCGCTATGCGGCGGTGCGTGCGGTGCGCGGCGGTTTTAACATAACGCTTGCGGGGCGGCCAAATGTTGGCAAGTCATCGATATTTAATCGCATTGTCGGCGCAAACCGCGCGATTGTGTCGGACACGCCCGGTACCACGCGCGACGTTGTCGGCGCAACAATCGACATTGACGGATACATGGTCAATATTTCTGATACGGCCGGCCTGCGCGATGATGCGTCTGATGCGATTGAAAAAATAGGCATTGAAAAAACGCATGACGAAATTGAAAATGCGGATTTGGTTTTGCGTGTTTATGATGAAAACGTTGATGTGCGCGCGGGCGCAAATGAAATACTGGTCGTAAACAAATCAGATTTGATTTCGCAAAAAAATATTCCGGACGCCGTATATGTTTCTGCAAAAACGGGCGCGGGGATTGACAATTTGCTGCGCGCGATAGAGGTGCGGATGCATGAAATGCTGGATGGGGCGGACGGTGCGCTGGCCATAAATGCACGTACGCGCAGCCTGTTGCAGGTGGCGGCCGATGAATTAAAATCTGCATTGATGTCGCCCGTGGACGATTATGATATTTTTGCCGAACATACGCGGCGCGCGTCCGACGCCATTGGCAAGATTTTGGGGACAATCACCGCAGCCGAGGTTATGGATGTCACTTTTTCCCAGCTGTGTTTGGGGAAATAATTTTTGACCAAAAATATTTTTGTTGAACGTTTTTTCTCTTTTGTATATTATAAAAATCTAATAAGGAGATTTTATGAAAATTTCGAGAAAAGAAAATATGATGAAAAACAGATATGATTTTAAGCCAACTCATTTTTTATTTAATGTGCACGGCCCGGTTTTGAATTCAAAAAAGCCGAACGCAATATCCCGCCCCGCGGTCGCAGGGGCGCAGGTGCATGCAACGCCGCGGCCGAATGAGAAACCGCTTTTGAAAAGAAAAGATTTTGAAAAAGGTGTAGGTACGGTTAAACTTGTCGAATCAAATGTAAAACCGCATCGGCAGGGCGAATGGCGCTGTACGGACCGCCGCAATTATCGCATGGAACTATATAAATATAATTGTCCGTCGGTTTTGCCCGAACAGGAATGGTTGGATTCTGTTGTCGAAGAATTGGAAGAACGGGACCGCATAAGAATGCGCATGCTGTTAAAAGAACAAAATGAACAAATAGATTATAATACAGATGCAAAGCTGGAACATATACGGTACAAAATTATTGACGCGATGTCGGAGCGTGCCGAATTATATCGCATAACTGATAAATTCTGTAAGGGACAAGAATGCGCCGATATGGCATTTTTGCAAAAATGTTATGGCGGAAAAATTCGTTAATACAATACGGATAAAGAGTAATAAAAAACCGGCATTTGCCGGTTTTTTTATTCGGTTATTTCCACATCTTCTATGTATTTTCGGTTTACCGATTCCAAATTTACAGGTTGAAAATCCGGTGCGACAATTACGTCGCTGTCGTCTTCGGGTAATATGGTAACAACATTGTCAATCTGCCCGGGTGCAATCGGCGTGACCGTCAAATGCGTTCCGTATGTTTTTTCGTTATATCTGTCGCGCAAACGGTCCGGTATTTTGATGTAGTCCATGGGATTGATGCCCGGTGTTTCCAATTCCATTGCGGATGCCGGTGACACATGGCGTTGTTCAATGTTGTAAATCGGGGTCATGAAATTTTGTTGCGCCGGTTTTATTTCGCGCGGTGTGGCCGTTCCGTTTAATTGCACAATGCGCAATGCACGTTCGTTTTCACCGTTCGGCCGCAGACGCAGCAGACCGTCCGTTCCGATGTATCCACTGGGGTCCAGCAGGTATGCCGCATTGGACTTTTCAGAATTTATCATTCCGATCGCCATGCGCGCGGCGTCAAAACCGAATGTGGCAAGTCTGGACGGTTGCGTGCCCGTCACCTGTTCGTACAGCAGCGAGAATTCCGGATCAACCGGCGGCAGCGTCGCAAATTTTGCACCAGACATGGTAAGGTCGTACATTATGTCGGCGCCGTCCCACACGGCCGTTCCATAGAAACGTGCGTCACGCGCCCCCAGCCCGTAATAGCGCATAAAGGACGCCAGGCTTTTCGTATCGTCGCCCGACCCCAAAAACAATACCGCATTATACGGCAGGTTGCCGATTGTATCTGTTTTTGATATTTTTTCCAATTGCATGGTCAAGTCGGACTTTTCAATCGCCGTCAGCCGTTCCGTCGTCAGTATGTCCGACAGTATTTCACGCGCACGTGTGTTTGCGGCGGTCCGCGCCTTGTTCATGGTTGCGTCAATCGTCGCGTTTTTTATGGATTCCGTATCATTTTCTGTATAGTAGAATATGCCGCTTATGTTAATCTGCTGTAATTTTGCGGCACGGGCCGCGACCCCCGCCATTAGGCGGCCGGACTCGTTATCCGGGGAAATTATTATGAAATTGTCAACGCGGTCCGCGGCCATTTCGCCCACGATAGCCTCGACACTGTTGGTGGGCATCAGCGCCATTGTCATGACGCCGCCACCAACCGCGGTCGCGTCCGATGTGAACGATAAGACCGGAGTTTCCATTGACTTTTGTGTGCGAACCATATTGGCATCACGCGCGAACAGTGGCCCAATGATTATTTCCGGATTTGTCGCCAATGCGGTTGCAATTTGTCGTGATGCGTCCGCCGCAGTGTCGTAAAATGAAACCGACAAGTTTTTTGGTGCGTTCTGTAATACGGCGATTTCAATTGCAGATTGTATCGCGCCGCCCGCCGCGGCCGCATCCCCCGATAACGGCAGCATAACCGCCATGCGCCGCGGTGTGTCGGATTCTGACGCGGATGCGGGTGTCGTGCCATATTGCATCTGTACCGGGGTGCCCGTTGGGATTTCACCATATTCGGAAAACCAGTCGCGCCGTTGCGAATTTTGTGCACACCCCGCCAATATCGCACCCATGGCACCAAAAATCAAAAATCTGTTCATATACATTGCAAATTCCATTTTATTTTGTATCATTTTACTACAAAAGGATTACGAATGCAAACAGGGCTTTATATTGTCGGAACACCGATTGGAAACTTGTCCGATATGTCGCCGCGCGCGATTGAGGTATTGCGTGGTGCGGATTTAATCGCGGCCGAAGATACGCGGGTTTTCGGCAAACTGGCGTCGCATTTTGATATAAAGACGCCGCGCGTTTCCTGTCATGAGCATAATGAACGCGACGTGGTTCCCGAAATTATTGAAAAGATTGCGTCGGGTGCGGCCGTGGCCGCGGTGTCCGATGCGGGCATGCCAGGAATCAGTGACCCGGGTTTCCGTCTGGTGCGGGCCGCACGCGCGGCGGGCCTGCCTGTGTTTGTCGTACCGGGCCCCACGGCGGCGATTTCGGCCTTGGTTTTGTCGGGATTTCCGACCGACAGATTTACGTTTTGCGGATTTTTTGATGAAAAGAAATTGTCCGCCGACAATAAGATACGACACACCATAATTTATTATGAAAGCCCAAACCGCATCATGGCAACGATTGCCGCAATGGCGCGCGTAATGCCCGAACGCCAGATTGCAATTGTTCGCGAAATAACCAAGGTGCACGAGGAGTGCATAATCGGATACCCGGCGGAACTGGTAAATATCACGCCGCCGCGCGGTGAAATTGTGATTGTCGTCGCACCGGCCCCGGACCGCGCCATGACGGATGCGGAAATATCGGAAATCGTGAATGATGTCGTATCAAACGCATCAACAAAATCGGCGGCGGCGGATTTGGCCGCACGAACCGGCATTTCAAAGAAAGAGGCGTACAGGCGCCTGCTGGAAAAGGGGGACGAATGATAAAATTTGTTGGCAGTTTTGAACGGGTGCCCGATTTGCCGAATACACAGTTTTCGGAATATGCCTTTGTCGGGCGCAGTAATGTCGGGAAATCTTCGTTGATAAATGCGGTGCTCGGCGCGCCGGTGGCACGTACATCAAACACGCCGGGCCGAACGCAGTCGCTGAATCTGTTTAATGTGGACGACCGCGTGATGATTGTTGATTTGCCGGGATACGGATATGCGCGTGTGTCTAAAACGGATGCGGTGCGCTGGCTGGAACGGCTGGAGGAATATTTGCTTTCGCGGCGTCAGCTGCGGCGCCTGTTTATTCTGATTGATTCACGCATCGGGCCGCGTAACGCGGACTTGGAACTGATGGATTTTTGCGATGCGCACGCCGTGCCGTATCAAATCGTTTACACAAAGAAAGACAAAAAAGTGCGCGAGACCGAGCAACTAAAACTATCCCATGATTCGCACGGTGCAATGGCGGCCGAAATTTTGGAAACATCCGCGGAAAAGAAAACCGGTCTTGATAAATTAAGGGCTGTGATTGGCATCAAATAAAAACATTTTTTGTGTGACAAACCCGGCGCGAATGACGGACGCATTGATTGGCGTTCTTGATGCGTCCGGGGTTGATTTATCCGATATGCTGATATTTTTGCCCAGTCGGCGTGCCGTGCGCACGGTGGAACGGGCGATTGCGGGGCGTGCCGGCGGCGGGGCGTGCATGCTGCCGCGTTTGGTCGCCCTGGGCGAGGGGGCCGATGACACGGACGCGGACTCTGATTTTAATGCACCCGACGCCGTTTCCGATACAGAACAGGTTGCGGTTTTATCAGGCCTGCTTGCGGCGGACGCGGACATCGGAAACCTGTCCACGGCGTTGCCGATTGCGCGCGATTTGGTGCGAATGTCGTCGTATCTGGAAAACGAAGGGATTGATATTTCATCCATAGACTGGGCGTCGTTGGTTGATGAAAAATACGCCGCGCACTTTCAGCGCAAGGCCGCAATTTTAAACATCCTGTCAACGGCGATGCCGGCGTATCGCGCGGGGCGTCCAACGACAACCGCCGCGCGCAATCGCGGAATTCGCGCATGGATAGAGCATATCGGTGAATATGGTCTTATTGTTGTGTGCGCCTCAACCGCCAGTGTGCCCGCCACGGCGGATTTGATGGTGGCGATTGCCCGCGCGCCAAATGGGCGCATCATATTGCCGGGCCGTATTTCCGGGCGTGCGTCTGACTTTGAACTGCCGACAAACCCGTATCATTGCGAATATAAATTTTTGTGCCGCATCGGTGTGGCGCCGTCGGATGTCGTTCCGATTGATGTCGGGCCGTCCGCAATTGACTTTATGAATGTGGCATTTGGAAATAATGGCGCCGAGCGTTGCCGATATACGCTCTCAAACTGCCATTTGATTGAATGCGCCCGCGAAGCGGAAGAGGCACTTTGTGTTGCCGAAATTGCGTCGCGCGCCGCAAATGCCGGCAAAAGCGTCTTGATCATAACGCCCGATGCGGCGGCCAATCAACGTATCGCGACCGCGTTTGCGTCGCGCGGACTGATCGCCGATTTTTCCGGCGGCATGCCGGGCACAATGACGGCGGCGGGACGCGCAATACTTAACATGTTTGACGCGTGGATTGAAAAGGACAACGGCGCGTTTGAAAAGTTGTACGCCGCATGCGGCGGTGATTTGTTTGAAATTGTTGCCCGCGCGGTTGATGAAAATTTACATGATTTCGCGCCGCAGTTTTTATTGGATGACGCGCCGTCCATGGCGGTTTTCATGGCTATAAAGAATTTGTCCGATTGCGTGGGGCGCGCCGGGTTAAAGCTATCAGTGGCGGATGCGCGCGCATTTATAAGCGACGCATTGTCCGCCGTTTCGGTACGTGGCACGATGTCCGATTGCATTGGCGTAACGGTTTTGGGTACAATCGAATCCAGAATGCAGACCGCGGATGTGGTGATTTTGACGGGCCTCAACGACGGCATGTTTCCGGCGCGCGGATATGAAAATTCATGGTTGCCGCGTGCACTCGCGGAAAAGATAGGACTGCCGCCCGCCGATAGAAAAGTATCGTTAATGTCGCTGGATTTCATGAACCTGTCATGCGGGGCAGAGGTGTATTGGACGCGCAGCAGAACCGCCGGCGGCGTCGCCACAACGGAATCCAGATTTTTATCGCGATGCGCGGCGCGCGGTGCGGATATGAATGACGGGGCGGCATTGGACATATTGCGCGCGGTGCGCGCCCGCGATGATGTGCCATTGCGGCCGCTGGATTATTCGGCGCCGTCGCCACCGGCGGACTGGTCGGATGTTTTCGTGACGGAACTGGAACTATTGATACATAATCCGTATGCGTTTTATGTGCGGCATATTCTGCGGCTACGCCCGTTGGATGATTACTGGACCGGGGTGGATGCGCGCACATTTGGAAACCTGGTGCATGACGCGGTAAAGGATGCACGCGATTTTACACCCGCCGCACTTGTCGCGGACATGGACAGGCGCGCGGCTGAAATATTGGGTGCGGACAATGTGCTGTTTCATTTCTGGCATCGGCGATTTTTGGAAATCGCGCCCGTTATTTCGAATGAATTAAACGCATTGCAGGGCGCGTTTTCCGAAATCGGCGGCGCGGTCGAAATTGCCGGCCGGCGTGTGCGCGCACGCGCGGATTTGGTGTGGCCGGCAGGCGTACTGGATATAAAAACAGGCGCCGCGCCGTCGACAAAACAATTGCTGGACGGGAACATGCCGCAATTGCCGCTTGAGGCCTATATACTGCAATCCGGGGGCTTTGCGGATGTTCCCGCGGCGGCAACGCCCGTTATGACATTCTTGCAACTGCGCGCAAACGACGCGCACGCAATTAAATATGACGCGATTACCACCGCCCAGATGATGCGTGCCGCGGTGGATCGGACGACTGAATTGTTCAACATGTATTCGGCCGGCGGCGCACCCTATGAATACCGCCCGACAACAGATGCAAAATACCGTGCATATGACGATTTGGCCCGTATTGCGGATTAGTGTTTCATTATTTTGTGCATGCGCCCCATTTGCCATTCGTACATTTTTTTGTTCCGATTTGTTTTTGTGCGGTTATGCATTTTACCTTTATGTCATTTGTGCATGTATCTGATACGCATGCCTTGAAATCGTTTGCGTATTCGTTTGGATAGCAATCGTAAAGCACATTTTTTCCAATTACGGCCCGTGGGGCGCATTCGCCGTTCTTTACATATTCCGTTTTCTTGCATTCCAGGCATATGTTTTTATCTGGGACCGCCGTTGTTCCCTCAGGACACTTTTCGCATTCGCCTGCTTTGTTGCGGATATAGTTTTCGATGCAATCACTGCAGGAGCCCGTTGCGTCGTTGTATTTGGCAAGCGGATCGTCGCATGTTTTGCAAAGTGTGGTTTTGCAGTTTTCACCGTCAAATCCCGGCATGCACAGTATCTTTGTTGTGTAGCCGCCGCCATTGGCCGTCACGGTTAAATTGGAATCACCATATTTGCAGTCAAGCCATTCGTCCGAATAATTGTCGGCGTTCCACATGCCGCCGTGTGCGGAAAATGTTGCGGGCGACGCGACAATTCCGTGTCCGTTTTCAAGATATGATTTTGCCAAAAGAATGACGTCGGATTCGTCAGAGCTGCGGGTGGTGTTGCTGTAAACAAACCGTGCGCCGGCATCATGTATGGCGCTTTCCACCGTTGCGGTGTCATACCCGCCCGTTTGCTGAAAATCTATGTTTTTAAGCAGTGTGTCCGCGGATAAGTTTGTGTATTTGCACGCGTCCGCGGATTTTGCGGTGCCGCTGGCACAATTTTCACCGGTGTATCCCGGTTCGCACAGCCAAAAGCATGTGCGTTCAAAATCACCGGCCGGGTTTTGATACTGGGTCCAAATGTCCGGGCATCCTGATGAACCCTTGTTACGTGAACGCAGTTGCGTCGCGCAAAAGTATCCGCCGTGTAATACGACCCGGCGCGCCATGTATACGATTACAATCGCTTCGTCGGTTGCGTTCGCGGCGCGGACCTTTTTGCTCATCCAGAATGTCTGGTCCGGCATGTTTGTGCTGCTGTCGTGTCCCTTGCCACGGTTCCAAGATTCAGAAATCAATTTGGGATTGCCCCATGCATCTTTTATATTTGACGGCATGTCATTGCCATGCGCGGCAACGGCAAACATAATCGCGGCAAGCGCGCATGATATTTTTTTGAATTTCATTTTTTCCTCGCCCCTGTATCAAAACAAAACCACTCAATCAGAGTGGCAGGAGGTTCAGAGCAATTTCACGGAAATTGTGTGATGCCTTCAATATATAACATCAACCCTCCTGCCGGTCGGCAGGAGATTTATCGTCCGACAAAGGACGCCGTGATATAGGCTCTGACACCCCGATACGGGAACACCCCGCATCGTTTTTATTATATGGGAAAATATTTTGCGCCGCAATCTGTTTTTATGCGGCGCGTGTTTTTATTCTAATTCCAGTGCAAGTCCCGTGTGGTCCGTCGGCTTTTCCGCCAGGCGCGGGGACATATCTATCTCGCACGATTTGACGCGCGTCATTGCGGCCGGATTGCACAGGAAATAATCCAGGCGCAGGCCCATTTTTTTACCGATTGTATCGCCGCCGCGGTACCCGTACCATGTATAATCAACCGTGTCCGGGTGCAGTGCGCGCCATGCGTCGGTCCAACCGGCGTCCAGCCATTCGCGCATTATTGCGCGCGCCTCTGGCGCGGCGATGGCGATGCCGACATAGTTTGCGGGATTCCATACATCACGGTCTTCGATTGCAACATTAAAATCACCCGCGACAATAACCGGTTCCGGGGATGCGGTATACTGAGAAATGTAATCCGTGAATGCGCGCATCCATTCCAGTTTGTACGGGAACTTTGGTGATTGCACGGTGTCGCCGTTCGGCATGTATACGCATATGACGCGCACGCGGCCGTCAATCACGCATTCGATAAATCTGGCGTTCGCATCCGCATAATTCGGCAGACCGCGCGTCACGTCTTCGATTGAAAATTTTGAAAACACCGCGACGCCGTTCCAACTTTTTTGGCCGAACACCTTGATATTGTATCCATAGTAGTCAAACAGGTTGTGCGGAAACGCCGCATTTTCAACCTTTAATTCCTGGACCAGGATTGTGTCGTATACGCCGGATTTAAGCACATCGATAAAACTTTCGGCGTGCGCCCGTATTGAGTTTATGTTTAATGTCAAAATTTTCATGATTGCAATCCTTTTTATTGGGATTATAATACACACTGTCCAATATAAAAACAACAAGGATTTTTTAAGATGAATATGTATCAATTGCTGGAAAAGGCGGTTGCCACATGGCCGGATAATATTTTCTTGGTTCGTGAAAACGTTACGTTTTCCGCTTTCCAAGACATGGTAAAGGCGCGCGCCGCGTCACTTGCGGCGGCGGGTGTTAAACGCGGAAATATCGTGGGATTGCTGTCGCACAATATTCCAGAATTTCCATTAACTTTGTTCGCGATATGGTATCTGGGGGGCACAGTGTTGTTGCTGGATACGAATTTGACGCCGTTTGAATACGATAACATGACATCCACAACGGACTGCCACATCGTGTGCGCTGAAAAGTCTTTCTTTTACAAGACCGACAAGTTCAAGTTTTATGACATTAATAAAAAAGACGGCAAAATCAACCCGGCGTTAAAGCCGGCGGCGTTGGAATCGCTGGATGTGGCGACGCTGTCGTTCACGTCCGGTTCGACCGGCACGCCAAAGGTTGTGCCGCTTACGCACTTTAATCTGATTGAATGTGCAAATTCGCTTGATGACATGCGCGAATATTTTCATGCCGGCGAAATTATGTACGGTTTTCTGCCGATGTATCATATATTCGGGTTTGCGGTTGAAATTCTGGCGACGCTGCATTACGGCGCGGGTGTTTTGCTGCAGCCGACGGTTAATCCAAAGGAAATCATGGAGGATTTCAAGAAATATCGTCCGCAGGCAATCCCGGCCGTTCCGCGTTTGTTTGAGGTAATTCGTAACCGAATAATAGACACCTTGAAAGCGCAGCATAAATGGTGGATTGCGCGCTTGGTGCTGAAATACGGAAAAATCTTGAATAAAATCGGTCTGGGCTTCCTGGTAAAGAAAGTGCAGGATCCGGTCCGTGCTATATTCGGCGGGCGTGTGTCACTGCTGATTGCGGGGGGCGCCGCCACCAAGCCAGAGGTTGAAACTTTCTATGAACGCCTGGGGATGCGCTTTATCCAAGGATATGGTTTGACAGAAACCGTTGGGCCAATTTGCATTTCAAAGCATAATAAAAAGCGTATGCCGTTTGCATTTGGGGCGCCGACAACAAACAACGAATGCGAAATTCGTGATATGAACGAAGACGGTGTCGGTGTTTTGTGGCTGCGCGGCCACCAGGTGTTCGGCGGCTATCTGAACAACCCCGGCGTGAACGAGGAAGTGTTTGATGAACGCGGATTCTTTAACACGGGCGACATGGTTTCCATGGACAAGAATGGCGAACTGCACTTTGCCGGCCGCAAGAAACAGGTGATTGTTCTGGATTCGGGCAAGAATGTATATCCCGACGAACTGGAGGGCATGTTCATTGAAATCCCGGGTGTAAAGAATGTTGCCGTGTTTGAACACAAGGTAAAGGGAAAGACCGTCACTTACGGTGTGTTCAGTGTTGAACCGGACATGACACTGGAAAAGTTGTCGGCGGCCGTCGCCAATGCAAATAAAAAGGTTGCAAGTTATAAATGGGTGACGCATTTCGCAATGACAACCGATGACCTGCCAACCACCAGCACGCAAAAGGTGAAACACCACGTGGTGCGTCAAAACTTGATTGACGGGCAATACCCGATACGCAAGGAATAGGGAAAAAGCCGGCATATGCCGGCTTTTTTACAGGCGTCCCGTTCTTTTGTGGACGCATATTTTGTTTTACATTATTTCTTATTTTATTTATAATAAATTTGTCGGTGGGCGTTCTGCCGATGGGGTGTCGAAACCCCTTATCAGGAAAAAATTTCCCCCAGCCACAGGTTGGAGGGTGGCGATATAACAAAATAAGCCCACAATTCCTGATAATTGTTTCGAACCTCCAACCACTGATTTTTTAGTGGTTTTTTGTTGTGATAAAAAGGAGATCAAACATGAAGGGAATAATTGTCGCGGTGTTTTTTATGTTGCCGTTTGCGGCAAATGCTTATTTATATGATAATGATCCAAATGTAAATATACTTTATACTTTTGGCGGGGTAAGTGAACCCATATCGCCCGGCGAATGTTCCGATATTGACGAATGCTATGACGAGGGTTCAAACCTTTGCTATTATTCTGACGGATATGGCGGTTCTTATGTAGAGGATTGCGAATCCATGTGTGATTTGGAATTTAATGGTGCCACTGCGGTTGTTGATTACAATAACAGTCCAAGACTTATAGGTTGTGGGTGCCAGATGAGCACCACGATTGAATGGCGAGCGTCCGGGACGGGCCGTGAGAGAAAATATAATGTTGTTTCCGGATGCGGGACAACAGGTAATGCGACGGCGACAAACGAATATAGGTGTGCGTCGGGCTATTATGGTGTTGGCACGACATCATCGCTTAATTGCACGCGCTGCCCGGGAGAGAAAAATTCAAGCGGCGCCACTATCTATGGCACCAGTGCGTCCGGCAGTACGTCAGTCGCGCAATGCAAATTGCCGACCGGAAATTATAAAGACAGCAGCGGAGCCTATATACTGTCGGCGCCATGCGCGCACGACTGATGTTGCGTGGATTAATTATTTTTTGCCAAAATGCTTTTTTAATATTTCGTATGCGGCCGCGATTTTTGCAAATTTATCGGCCGCGGATTTTTTGTCGTCCGCCGTATCCGGATGATATTTCTTGGCAAGTGTTCTGTATCGTGCGGCCGCGTCGCGCAGTGTCGCCGTCACCGGCAAATCCAGTGTTTTTAATGCACTCATAACCGGGCCGGGGAGCGCCCGCCGCGGCGCGCGGTCAAATGATGTGCGCCCCGTTAGAAAATCATTTATAAATTTTGCGTAATCCGCCGCATCGGCATTGGCGGTTTTTTTGTCTTTTAGCGGCGCCCCGAATGTTTCGCGTTCCCATTCGGCCTCAATCTCGTTCGGGGTCATATTCGCATAATAGTTCCAGTTTTTGTTGTATTCGGCGGCATGCTCCTGGCAAAAGAACCAGTATTCCTTAAGATCGCGCGTTTTTGGCGCGCGGCATGTCCCGGCCTTGGTGCATCCGGCATGGTCGCATTTTTTTATCATTTGTCCGTAGCCTTTGTCTTGTTCCCCAGCGGATGATGCATCGCAACCGCGTCAATCAGTTTTTCCGGCGCGACATGGGTGTAAATCTGGGTTGTTGAAATGTCTTCGTGCCCCAGCATTGTCTGTATCGCCCGCAGGTTCGCCCCGCCCGCCAGTAGGTGCGACGCAAATGAATGACGCAGTACATGCGGGCTTACCCTGTCTGGGGATATGCCGGCCAGCAACGCGCACTTTTTTAGTATTTTGAAAAATCCGTCACGCGTTATGTGGCCTGTTTTTCCGGGACCGGGAAATACGAATTTTGAATTGTCCGGGCCGCGAACATCCATCCACTTTTCCAGGGCGTGCACGGCGCCTTGGTGCATGGGGACAATTCTTTCTTTCGCGCCCTTGCCATGAATCAGCAGTTTGTCCCCCAGTATCGCCCGCACGGGCAGTTCGCATAATTCCGATACGCGCAGCCCCGATGCGTATGTCAGTTCAATCATCGCACGCAGTCGCACAACATTTCGTGTGTCGCCGGCCGACGATATCAGCAGGTTTATTTCATCCGCACTTAAAAGTTTCGGCAATACCCGCGCCCGCCGCGGCAGTTCCAGCCCCATGGTCGGATTTTTCGATATTATTTTTTCCGTCATCATAAATTTATAGAAAGACCGCAGGCAACTGGCCTTGCGCGCAATGGACGACGGTTTTATTTTCAGCGACGATATGTAATTTTGCACGTCTTTTGCATCGGCTGACATCAATCCGCCCGCAATTGCCGCGTCGGCCGCATGTAAATCCGCCGAATAATTGTAGATTGTTTTTTCACTGCGTCCTTTTTCAGCGGCCAACGCCTCTAAAAATATCTCGATATAATTCATGGAAACAGTACTATTTCGGTCATTTGCGGATGCGGGGCGAATGATATTATCATCAGCAGAACCAGCACCGCAATCAGCGTCCATATTATTATGTTATTCCGCAAAGTGTTCTTTTTACGCAACGGCATGTCGGTTTTCCTTTGGTTTTTTATATAGAATCAAAACTGGCGATGAACATTCCCGCCGCGGCAATTATAATCAGTGGCGGCGCAATGACCGACAGCATTGCCGGCAATGCCCCCGTCGCCCCCAGCGCGTTAAACAGGTTTGTCAGGAAATACAGCGCAAAGCATGTAATGACGCCGGAACTGAATTTTACGCCGAAACTGTAATTCCTGCGTTGGCGCGTTTGTGAAAACGCCACGCCCAATGTCGCCATTGCAACCATTGTCAGCGGCAGAAACAGCAATGTCCAAAACTGAACCAAATGACCGCGCATGGGAATTCCGATTGCGCTCATCTTTTTTATAAACGCCGGTAAATCCCAGAATGAAATCTGGTCCGGCTGAAGGTATCTGTCCAAAACAGTGCGCGGCGTAAGGCGCGTTTTTATCGACCATTTTTCCGTTTTCATGGCGCCGATTGAGTTCCATACGCGTGCGCGCGGCGCGTCGAGTCCGTCTTCGGTCAGGGTTATTTTATCCGCCTGAACCTGCTGGACGGGGCGGAACTGTGGATCCTGGATGTATACGGTCGCATTTGCGAAGACCATTTCGTCTTTGGTCGCGGCCAGCATTTTTCCCGCCCGCATGGTTATGAATCCGTTTTCCCCCGCCTCGCGCAGCCAGACGGCGTCGTCAATAAGTTTCAGGTTGTGCGACGTTATGTTTTTTTCGCTTAAATTAACCGAGTAGGGATTTATCACCATTGTCGCGACAAACCCGATCAGTGCCGCGCCCAGTAAAAACGGCCGCGCCGATTGATACGGCGACAGACCCGCACTGGCAATTATTATCTTTTCTGTTGATTTGGTCAGGTTGTAGGAGGCCAGCAATGTCCCCATAAACACCGCCATCGGCAGAAACAACGGCATATATTCCAAAAGCCGTATCCATGATTCCATAAGCGCGGCGCCAATTGTCGGGTTTGACGGCAGCCGTTCCACAAATGTAACCGCGACAATGATTCCGCACACAACCAGCATGACAAGACCCACGCCGCCAAAAAAACGACGCATTAAAAATCTGTTTAAAATATTAAATTTGAACATGATGCCTTACAATATATTATATGTGTATCGGGAAAAGTATAGCCTGTTAATTTGGCAATTGCAAAATTAAAATGAATGGATATAATTTTGATAAAAAACAAGGTTAATAAAAATGGAAAAGAAACCGATTTCCCGTACCGGGTTTGACGCCCTTGTCAAGGAATTGCGTGACTTGAAGGAGGTTCAGCGCCCGGAAATATTAAAAACAGTGCAATGGGCGCGTTCGTTGGGCGATTTGTCTGAAAACGCCGATTACAGCGCCGCCAAGGAAAAGCAGCGCCAGATTGACAAGCGCATCGGCTTCATCGAAGAAGTTATAGAAAACGCCGCCGTGATAGATGTGGAGTCTTTGTCCGGCGACCGGGTTGTTTTCGGCGCAATTGTCACCGCCGAGGACGAGGATGGCAACAAAATGCAATGCCGCATTTTGTCCGACATAGAATCCGACGGTCGCACCGTTATTTCATGCACTTCGCCGGTGGGGCGCGCAATGATTGGAAAGTGCGTCGGCGACACGTGCATTGTCAAATTGCCCGGTGGCGAGAAAGAATATGAAATTCTGGATGTAAAGTTCAGACAATAGTGGAAATTAAAAGCTCATGACCGTACGTGTTTTGCCGGATTATCTTGTCAATCAAATCGCCGCCGGCGAGGTTGTTGAACGCCCCGCCAGTGTTGTAAAGGAATTGATTGAAAACGCCCTGGACGCGGGCGCGGACCAAATTGTTGTCGATGTCGTGGACGGCGGTCGCACAATGATTTCAATTATCGACAACGGGTCCGGGATGTCGCGCGACGACTTGGAAAAAAGCGTCACAAGACACGCAACGTCAAAATTGCCGGACGATGATTTGCTGAACATAAACTTTATGGGCTTTCGCGGCGAGGCGCTGCCTTCAATCGCCAGTGTTGCCGACATGACCATAGACACATGCCGGCGCGGTGATGAGAACGGATGGTGCCTTGATGCAAATACCGGCGACGTGCGGCCGTCCGATTGGGAAAACGGCACGCGCGTGCGGGTTCAGAACCTGTTTTCCAAGACGCCCGCACGGTTGAAATTTTTGCGTGGCGACCGGGCCGAAATGATGTCCGTTTTAGAGGTTGTAAAGCGTTTGGCTATGGCGCGGCCCGATGTAGGGTTTACATTGAACAACAAGTGGCGGTTCCCAAAAAATCAGGATATGCGCGACAGAATAACGGCGGTCATGGGTGATGACGTGGCGGGGCGCATGCTGGAAATAGACAGCCAGAGCCAGTCCGCCACAAAAATGCGCCTGACGGGATTTGTGTCGGAGGCGACGCTGCGCCGTGCGTCATCCATAGACCAATATTTGTTTGTGAACGGCCGTCCGGTCAAGGACAAGGTGCTGGTCGGTGCGTTGCGTGCCGCGTATATGGATGTTATGCATGCACGTGAATTCCCGCTTTGTGCGTTGTACCTGACGCTGGCGCCGCAGAATGTGGATGTGAATGTTTCACCCGCCAAGACCGAGGTGCACTTTTTGGAACCCGCGCATGTGCGTTCTTTTATAATAAAAAGCCTGCGCGATGCGTTGGCACGGACAATGATTGAAAGGTCGAATTCATCGCCCGCCGCGGCGCCGATGTCTGCGGCGGTGACACCGATGACTTTCGTTTCGCCAAATTATTTTAATGCGCCCGCCGCCGCGTCACGCGTATGCGATACGGTGCAGAACCGCGCAAATAACATGTTCGGTGCGCGGGCGCCCGCGCCGCGGACGGGTGCGGACCCCGAAATTCAAACGGCGGCCACGCGCGGTGAATGTGATAATTTGACACCGGCCGCATCATCACAAAATTCGTTTGAAGAATTGCCCCTGGGGCGCGTTATTGGCCAGGTTGGGAACAAATACATCATGGCGGCCCGTGGTGACGGCCTTGTTGTGGTTGATCAGCATGCCGCCCATGAACGCATCACATACGAGAAGATGCGTCATCATGCGATAAAGACGCAGCCGTTGCTGACTCCGATTGTAATTGCGCTGCGCACCGAAGATGTGAACGCCGTTTTGGCGGTTGCAAATGAAATGGCGGCCGCTGGCCTGCGCGTGGACGCGTTTGGTGAAGACGCCGTCGCCATTTTTGAAAAGCCGGCCGACTGGGATTTGAACTGGGCGGATTTGCTGCGCGCGGTCGCGGACGAGGTGCGCGCAAACGGTTATTCGTCGGGCTTGGGCGAACGGCTGCATTTGAAGTTGGCCAATTATGCGTGCCACCATTCCGTGCGCGCAGGCCAGAAATTAAGCATGGAACAAATGGACGCGTTGTTGCGTGATGTTGAACGGACCGAACGCGCGGGCCAATGCAACCATGGCCGGCCGGTGTACAAAATAATACCGATTTCGGACATGGACGCGTGGTTTGAACGCGTGTAGTTTTGCGCGTTTTTTGCCTTTACAAGCGCCACCTTTTTTTACTATTCTGAACTTATAATAAGGTAAGGAGAAATTATGGCAGTAGAAACTGTTGTTGCCGACAATGCGGTTGTTGCGGCCAATGCCGCCCAGCAGGGCAATTGGTTGTACATGGCGATGTATTGCGCGGTTGTATTTGCGATAATCTATATATTCATGGTTCGCCCGAACAAGCGGCGCATGGCTGAATATCAAAAAATGCTGGATTCTATGCAGGTTGGCAACCGCGTCATGGCGGCCGGTATTTTGGGTACGATTAAAAAAATAAACGAACAAACAATCGAGGTTGAAATCGCCAAAGGCGTCGTTGTTGAGGTTAACAAGAACGCCGTTGCAAGCGTTGAAAAATAAAAGGGTTTTGGTATGTTTAAGAAACTTGCGATAATTTTTGTTGCGGTGTTCGGCGTATTGCTGGCGGTGCCGACGATGTCGCCGCGCCTGGCGCCGTATTTCCCGTCATGGATACGGCCGATCCCGCTGGGCCTGGATTTGAAGGGCGGGGCGCAGTTGTTGCTGGAGGTTGACACCGACACAATGTTTCAGGAAAAGGCGGCGCAATTGTATGAAGAGGTGCGCAGTACCCTGATTGACCGTGACAAGGGTGTAATCCGTTTTTCAAATCTGCGCAGTGCGGACGGCGTTGTGTCGTTTGTCGTTCGCGATGCGGATCAGGTTTCCGCCGCAAAGGGTCGTTTGAAATCGGTCTTGGGGGGTGGCGTCGATATTACTTCGGATGCAAAGACGGTAAAATTATCCTATTCTGAAAAACAAAAACAGGAAATGGTCAGCGATGCGTTAAGCCGCAGTATTGAAATTGTGCGTCGTCGTATCGATGCGCTGGGGACCAAGGAACCGTCTATCCAGAGTCAGGGCGGCAAATACATTCTGGTTCAGTTGCCGGGTGTCGACAACCCTGAACGCATAAAGGAATTGATTGGTCAAACCGCCAAGATGACATTCCATTTGGTTAATGAAAATGTGACGGCCGAACAGTTGGCGTCGGGGCATGCGCCCGCGGGGACAGAATTCCTGCCGGATATGGATTCGGGCGGCGCCGTTATACCGGTTTATTCCCGTGTCGAGGTTTCCGGTGAATCACTAAAAGACGCCCAGGCTGCATATGACAATAATCAGATGCCGGTTGTATCAATGGCGTTTGATGCGGCGGGCGGCCGCAAGTTCACGCGCCTTACGACCGAGCATGTAAATGAACGCTTTGCAATCGTCCTTGACGGCAAGGTTTTGTCCGCCCCGGTTATACGCGAACCGATACCCGGTGGCAAGGGGCAAATTTCTGGGAACTTTACATTGCAAAGCGCAAAGGATTTGGCTGTGTTGCTGCGGTCGGGCGCATTGCCGGCGCCGCTTCAGGTGATAGAGGAACGCACGGTTGGCGCGGGCCTGGGGGCGGATACAATCGCGACCGGTAAAATTGGTTCGGCGGTTGGCGTGCTGTTTGTAATATTGTTCATGATATTTGCCTATCGCACATTCGGGCTGATTGCGGACATAGTGTTGCTGGTGAATTTGGCGATGATTATCGGCGTGTCCGCACTGCTGGGGGCGACGCTGACACTGCCCGGAATTGCGGGTATCGTACTGACGCTGGGGATGGCGGTGGATGCGAATATCCTGCCGTTTGAACGAATCCGCGATGAGGTTCGCGCGGGCGTCGCGCCACTGCGTGCGGTTGACCTTGGGTTCAATCGTTCCGTCAAGACAGTTATGGACGGAAATCTGACAAACCTGATTTGTTCGTTGATTTTGTTCCAGTTCGGCGCGGGCCCGATACGCGGGTTTGCGGTTACACTGTCAATTGGTGTTATTACGACGCTGTTTACATGCCTGATGCTGTCGCGTGTTTTGATTGACTGGTACATGAACGGCAAAAACAAGAAAATCGGATATATCAGAAATAAATAAGGAAAGTATTATGAAACTGCATTTTATGAAATATCGTAAATTGTCGTATTGGATTTCGGGAATCCTGGTTGCGTTGTCGATTGTATCGTTGGCGACACGCGGCTTGAACTATGGCATTGATTTTGCGGGCGGCATATCGATGGAGGTGACGCCGACAACGCCGGAATACACAATCGACAAAATGCGCGCGGCATTGGCGCCGTTCAGCCCCGAACTGCAGACGGTCGGCGACAATTCCATATTGGTGCGTGTTGGTCTGCCCAAGGGCGCGACGGATGCAGAGCAAAATGTTCGCGTCGCGGAAATAAAGAATATTCTGGGTGACAATGTCCAATATTCCCAGGTTCAGATTGTGGGGCCAAAAATCGGCGGGGAATTGGTTCGCGGCGGAATTTTGGCGATACTCGTTTCATTCGTTCTGATGAGCGTGTACATCTGGATTCGTTATCGCGGCGGGTATGCGGTGGGTTCGTTTGTATCGCTGGTACTGGATTTTATCTTGATGTTCGGATTCTTTTCCGTGGCGGGTCTGGAATTCAACCAAACATCCATTGCGGTCATCTTGATGGGTATAGGATATTCCATAAACGACAAGGTTGTGAACTATGACCGCATTGACGAGAATATCAAGAAATACCATAAAATGCCGATGAACGACCTGATTGATTTGTCGGTGAATGAAATGCTGCACAGAACTTTGATGACCAGTATTTCAACCATATTGGCAATGGTCGGACTTTATTTCTTTGGCGGTGTAATGCTAAAGGATTTTGCAATCGCAATGACATTCTCGATTGTAATGGGAACATTGACCAGTATCTATATCTCAAATGTTGTTTTGTATCACTTTAATCTGCGCGATACGAAATATTGAGACTTAATCCCGGGGGAGGAAGCAGATACGATGAATTTGAATAAAATTATTTTGCCGATGTTTTTGGCCGTGGTAACGCCCATGGCCGCATCGGCTGACAGTCTGTTTTTCGAAGACGAACCCGTACAAAATGGCATAAATGTTATCGAGGCGTCAAAAACATTTGCTGACATATATGAAAAACTGGACGGCGTGCGCTGGGGTGGTCGCAATATAAATGTTGCGGTTGAAAGCCTGGAAAAATTAAATCCGCATGCGCATATCGCCGCGACGGATGAACGTGTTGTTTTGGTCTGGGACGATGCGATTGTGGCAAATTTTCCGCGGCCGGCACAGCGTGACTGGAATGGCTTTGGCGAAATAACGACCGCATTGATGTTGCAACTGCGCGCGCGCGATGCCGCATTGCGCCGTGCAACCCCGACGGAGTTGTATAAAAAGGTTGTTGAAACACTGACGCGCGGAATTGATGAAAACGGGCGTTATATTCCGTCGCGTACGGCGGAAATGCTGGAAGATAACCGAATGCTGACGACGGTTGGGGTGACCGGGGCGCGTGATTCGCGTGGGAATTTCCGCATAAACGGCGTATTTAAGGGCTCGCCCGCGGACGCGGCCGGTGTCGCGGCGGGTGATCTGATAGTAAATATAAATGGTGTTGCCGTATCCGATATGGATGACGCAGACTTGGCGGCGGCGTTGGACGGGTTTAATTCTGGGACCGCAAAAATCAAATTATTGTCGCCGTCGGGAAATCGTGACGTTGTTTTGCGCCGCGCAACGGTCGTTGTCGCGGATGCCGATGTTGTGCATCGGACCGGGGGCGATGCTGGGGACATCTTGGAAATCGTTATTCATAATATAACCGACAATACCGTCTCGATTGTGAGCGAGGCGCTTGGCAAGTACGGCGATGCGGCCGGCATAATTTTGGACCTGCGCAGCAGCGGCGGTGATGATGAAAGGGCTGCGGCGAAATTGGCGGGGCTATTTGTCGGACAGACGCCCGTGATGCGGATTGCGCAAACCGCGCTGGAAGAGGTGGAGGTTGTTCCCGGCGGCAACGCGGTGACAAAGGCGCCGGTTGTGGTGTTGATGTCCGATCAGACACGCGGCACGGCCGAGGCGGTGGCCGCCGCATTTTATGAAAATGCCCGCGGCGTATTGGTTGGAACGCCGACGCATGGCGCGGCAAGAATTGCAACGCGTATAGATTTAGATTCTGGCGCCGCATTGGAATTGCTGAACCGGTCCATAAAAACGGGGTCGGGTCGCGAAATTGACGGGCGTGGCGTGTTCCCGATTGTGTGTTTGTCGAACATCAGGTCGGCGTCGCAACAGAACGCGTTCTTTTTGAATGTTATAAACAACGATTTTAACGCCCGGGATTTTAATAAGCAGACGGACATCCCGGCGGACGCGATACGTCGCGGTTGTCCGGTTATATCCAGCGGCGCGGACGAGGATGCATTATCCGCCGCGGTGGCCGCTAAAATATTGACCGATAAAAAGGTCTATAACAATTTGATTGCGCAATAGGGCACGGAAATGTTTTTAACAAGTGAAAATAAGATAAAGTGGAAACGGTTGCTGGTGGCATCAGTGATAATGTTGGCGCTGACCTTTGCCGGCATTTTTTGGTATGACAAGCCGTTGTTTTTATTCCTGCGTAATTTTGATGGACATTGGGCCAATATAGCAGGGGTTATTTTTGATTGGAAAAATTGGATTGTTTTATCCGGTGTGGCGGTCCTGCTTGTATATATTAAAAAAAGAGTAAACACAACGGAATCTGTGGCAAAAAACATAAAATGGTTTAATATTAGGGCAGTTTTTGTGGATTTTATAGAAAAAACAAAGACTAGTTATGCGTTTTTTATATTTTGCTCCGTTTTCGGGACGGGCGTTGCGGTAAAGTTGTTAAAAACGGTTATTGGCCGTGCACGACCCATATTTTTTGAGGCGTTAAATATGACCGGATTCTTTCCGCCGTCAACAGAATGGGCATTTAATTCGATGCCGTCCGGCCATACGGCGGTGTCTTTTGCGGGACTTGTAATGATAGGATTGTTGGCGCCAAAATATAAATGGCTGACATGGTCGTTGGCGATTGTTATTGGTGTGTCAAGGGTATGCGCAGGTGCGCATTGGCCCACGGATATTCTGCTCGGCGCCTTTGTTGGAATGGTGTTTGCGGACTTTGCAAAATCGGCAATATGTTCCCGTATTTAGATTTTGTCGAATCGCAGTATTTGTGGAACAGGCCTTGGATATCGGGGGATAAAAGATGGAAAGGAAATCGAAATTTTTACCGGACAGCGTATCGGGCGCAATAAAAAGCGTTTTTTCCCGGGTGCTGGGGGTTGTGATGTTGGCGCTGGGGATTTGGGCGACCGTGGCATTGTTTTTTCATAATCCGTATTTGGACGGTTTTGCGGCCGCCGGCACATTTGGAACACAGTCATTTATGGGGAACATTGTCGGCGCGATAAGGTATTTTGTCGGTTTTGTCCCCAGTTTGTTCGTACTGCTGTGCATTATGCGGGCGGGCCTTGTTCTTATGATTGGTGGCGGACTGGGGACGGCGCCCGAATATGATCTATTGCGCGGCTTTATCGCAACATTTGCCGGGGCGGCCGGATTTGGCATAATTGCCCCAATGGCGACCTATGGCGGGCTGGTCGGTGCAATTGCCGGGGCCGATGTATCCAGATTGCTCGGGGCATGGGGGCTTGCGGTTGGTTTTATCGCGCTTGCGGTGTTTTTATTGCTGGGGGCGATGCTGCTTAATATAAGATGGGCCAATATCGTGTCGGCAATAAAAATGATCTATCGGTCCATTCGGTGGATTTTGTCCGTATTTCATTTGGTTTCCCCGGCAAATCCCGGTGATTATGAGGAAATTGACCAAGAATATGAGGCGGAAGAAGCGCCGGATGACGATGAAGAAGACGAGGATGCGGTTGCCACACAGAAACGCGCGTCGCGCCGCCAATCACGCAGCACCACGCGCCGTGCGTCACGCCGCGGACGTGCACGCGAAGAAGGTCATGATTATGAATTGCCGGATCCGCGCTTTTTGGAACGTTCCAATTTTGGAAAAAATATTGTAACCCCGGAATTAAAGCGCAACGCTGCCGCCATGGAGGTTCATTTTGCCGAATACGGCGTTCGCGGTCGTGTGGTTGGAATACGTCCCGGGCCGATTGTGACGCTTTACGAATTTATGCCCGAAAGCGGTGTGCGCATGGTGGACATCAGCAAAACCGTTAAGGACATGACGCGCGCCATGGCGACGGAAAATATCCGTATCGCGCATATACCGCGAACGGAACTTATTGGTGTTGAAATGGTGAACCTGAACCGCCAGACGGTCCGCATGCAGTCGCTTGTCGACAACCAGTTGTTCGTTAACAGTAAATACAAGATTCCGTTGGCGCTGGGTGTGGACATTGGCGGAAATCCCATGTACTTTGATTTGGCCAAAATGCCGCATGTTTTGATTGCAGGGCGCACCGGGTCGGGCAAGTCCGTGTTTGTTCAATCAATCATAATGTCGATTTTATATCATTTTACACCTGACAAATGCAAACTGATGATTGTTGACCCCAAGGGTGTCGACTTTACGCTTTGGGATGACATCCCGCATTTGATCACGCCCGTTATGAAGGATGCGAACGAAGCGGTGAACGGTCTTAAATGGTCTGTCCGCGAAATGGAGGAACGTTACAAACGTCTGCAGATGCTGGGGGTTCAGAATATTGAAGGCTATAACGAAGCGATTGCAAAAAAGAGGGCGGCGGGCGAAGTCTTGACACGTCAGGTCGCGGTCGGAACGGATCCGGAAACCGGCGAACTGGAATTTGAAACCCAGGAAGTCGACATGTCCGATATGCCGTATTTGGTCGTCATCATAGACGAGGTTGCGGACCTTATGACAATTGCGCGCAAGGATGTCGAACTTTGTGTGCAGCGCCTGGCGCAAAAGGCGCGCGCGGCCGGAATTCATCTGGTTATGGCGACCCAGCGTCCGGACGCTACGACGATTACCGGTGTTATCAAGGCGAATTTCCCGACGCGTATTTCTTTCCAGGCGCGCAGTAATATAGACTCCATGACGACATTGGGTGAAAAGGGCGCGGAAAATCTGTTGGCGTGTGGCGACATGTTGTTCAGCGAAGCCGGCCGCGTACCGGTGCGCATTCACGGCGCATTCATAGAAAACACGGAAATAAACCAGGTTGCAGATTTCCTAAAGGCGCAGGGCGAACCGGAATATGTTGCGGGAATTGTTGATGACGCCGATGATGCCGCAATACCGGGAATGCCGCCGGCCGTCCCGGGCAAGGCGGAAAAGGATGCCGATCTTTACACCCAGGCAAAGGAATGCGTGTTGCGCGATAAAAAGCCGACGATTTCATATATTCAGCGCAGGCTGCAGGTCGGCTATAACAAGGCCGCCGGCTTTATGGAACGCATGGAACAGGAAGGAATTGTCAGTCCGCCTGATGCAAACAACAAACGTCATATATTGTAAAAAAGGCCGGTAAATGCCGGCCTTTTTTCTTATATTTTAATGCTTTTTTGCGATGCCGATTTGTGATATAATGTTTATATTCAAGGAGAATTTATATCATGAAAAAGCAGATGTCTTTGTTTGTTTGGGCGGTTGCGCTGTTCGGTATGTCGCCTGTTTTGGCGGCGCCAAATGGTGGAACGCGTGCCGCGTCCAGTGCGGACCTAACCGGGATGCCGGCAACGCGCACGCGTGAAAACGTAAATTATCAAAAATACGAAACGCGTACAACTAACCGCACATATAACGCCGGCGACGGGAAAAACATATATTACACCGCGCCGCAGAACCGCAGCGCATTGTACAAGAATTATGATGCGGCCCGCACGTCGTCAACCATGACAACGACGCAGACAACGGTTCGTACAACACGCGCGGAAACCGTGCGTCGTGAAATGAAGCGCAAATATTATTTGGCGCATCCGTTCTTTCAGCCGTTAAAGGGGAAATTCGGTTCTGTTACGGATTTTTCATACTTAACCAATTCGTACAAGTTTGATATACATCAGACCGTTCCAGACGCGGTTAGCAATCAATTGCTGTTTGACTGGCTGAAGTCCAAATGGAACATGAACCAGTTTTCAGTCCAAGAAGATTTCAGTTACGGTATAACGGACACGGTCGCGCTTATGGCGATGCTGCGTTATGATTTTTCGGAATATAAATTCAAATGGGACGATCCGCTTATTCCCGATGACAAGGATGACGATAATGACTTGAACCTGTACGGAATAGGGGCGCGTTGGCGTTTCATTGACAATGATAAATGGATTGCCAATGTTTCCGGTTATTTCCAGCATCAAAAGGATATTGCGAATAATTTCATTCTGGAATTAAAGGGCGGCTATAAAGTGGGCTCGTCGACAATATACGGACTGGCGCGTGGCTGGTATGTGAATTTTGACGGGAATACATATGGAAACGCCGTCGAAAACAAGGATAAAGACAACTATGCGATGACCTATATCGCGTACAAGACAAATGTGGACGACAATATATTCTATGCAGAGGGCGGCCTTGGTGTCTTTACAGTTTTAGACGAGGACTGGACGCTTAACCTAGAAGGTGTGTTCGGATACTATGACTGGCACAACCAGGCGGCCGTTCGCGGCGCAATTGGCTGGCAGCCGAACGATTGGTTCGCGTTGAACCTGTATGCGGAAACCGCATTTTACGACAGTGCAAATGACAAACATTTGTCGCTGTATTTCATGGAACCTGCCGTCGGATTTAACAGTCTGACCAATATCGGTTCCGTAAAACTAAAGGATTATGCGGAAACATCAATCGGTCTGCAGGCTATATTTTATTTCTAACCAATATTGCACGGGCAAATGCGCGCCGCATCGGCGCGCATGCGCGTGTGATGCTTACATAACAAACGGGGTGTGTTATTATGAGGTGTAAATTTTTACCGGTTTTAATAATAGGGGCGGGCTTTTGCGGTGCCGCACAGGCTAATGACGTGTTGGCGCGTGATACGGCCGATCCGTTGTATATGCTACAGGATAATGCGATATTGTCGCAAACCAGCCTGGTGTATTGGGATCATATCCTGCGTTTGGGGCAGGTCGCGTCATATGGCCTGAACGACAGATTGAGTGTCAGCGCGAATATTCATTACCAGGAAGATTTCAAAGACGATGAAGACGGATTTTCCGCCGTTGATTTGGGGGCGACATATCGCATGGCGACCGCGGCGGACAATTCGGAACGAATAATATCGGATGTAATGTTCGGTGTGAAAATTGGCGGCTCTTCGCATGTGCGCACACCGTATTTTGCTGATTCGACATATTATGCGGGTCTGCGTTTCGGTCGTCAGTGGACTGGGATGACATTGGCCGCAACGATAAAGTCAAATTGGATTTTTGATGACAAGCGCGGCATGGCGTACATAGATTTCATGCCCGAGGCATATTTCCGCATTGCCCCCGATTGGAGGCTGGGCGCGAACTTCACATGGCGCAAGGCGACAAATCCGGATTATGATCAGGAATGGCTGGGTGGAAAGATTGTCCGTCAATACGGCCGCACACAGTACATAGGTCACATAGATTATGAATTTGAAAGTGACGATGTACAGGCGGGCGTCAAGGTCAATATTCTGTTTTAATAAAAATCCCGCACCGTTTAAGTGCGGGGTTGTTTTATATAAAATCATTGACAAAATATTATATTTGTGTTATAATGCTTGGCATTATGAAAGAAAAAATAATATTTGTTTTTCCCGGACAGGGTGCCCAGTATGTTGGTATGGCAAAAGATATTTTTAGTGAATTTGCCGTTGTGCGTTACGCATTTGAAGAAATAGAAACAATTACCGGTCGCAATATTGCCGACATATGTTTTAATGGGCCCGCCCAAAAATTGACGATGGCAGAAAATACATCATTGGCGACATTTGCGCATTCCGTTGCCATTGCCAGAATAATAGAATCTGAATTTGCTATGCCTTTGTATAAGATTGCCTATGCGATGTCCGGACACTCAATGGGGCAGTATTCGGCATTGTATTGTATAGGCAGTATGAAAATAAAAGATGCACTTAACGTATTGACCGCGCGTTCCACATATATGTCAATGACCAACAAAGACGGCGGCGGAATGGGCGCAATCGTCGGATTGGACCGGGGGGGGGTAGAGAAAGCATTGCTTGCCTCTACCGGGCACGGGTATGCCGAAATTGCCAATCACAATGCGTGCGACCAATTTATAATAAGCGGTCAGAACGAGGCGCTTGACGCGGTGCTTGCGGCGGCGCGTCATAGTGGCGCGCGCGTGGCAAAGCGCCTGAATATTTCTGTGCCCGCACATTGCGCGTTGATGAGCGGCGCGGAGAAATTATTAAGAAAGCATTTGGAAAAAATAGAAATTGCGCCGCCGAAAACAAATTGGTTCTCAAATCAAACCGGCAACGTAATGTCTAACCCCATGGATATCAAAGATGCGCTGGCCGACCAGATGACGCATGGTGTCCGCTGGCTGGAGATAATGGAAAATTTCCCCAATTATAATATTACGCGCGCATATGAACTCGGCCCGGGGCGCACATTGACCGGACTGATTAACCGCGCAAATGTCGGATGCACATGTTCCAATACAGACACTTTTTCAAATGTAAAGAATATGTTAAATGAATTGTCCGCGGCAATTGCGCATACTTTGTAAATTGTTATTTTTTTGAATTTAGTTTTTCGCGCAGTCCGTCCCAGTATTCAACGCGCTTTTTTATTTCGCGTTCAAATCCGCGTTCAATCGGAACATAAAATTTTTGCCGCGGCATGGATTCTGGGAAGCAGTTTTGGCCGGAAAAACCCGACGCCGTATCGGGCTCATAAACATACCCGGCGCCATATCCCAGTTCACGCATCATTTTTGTCGGCGCGTTTAGAATGTTTTTGGGCGGCATCAAACTGCCATTTTCGCGGGCGGCGGCATATGCCGCCTTTTGCGCACGATAGTTTGCGGTGCTTTTCGGGGCGGTACCCAAATATATGACAAGTTGCGTCAGCGCCAAATCCCCCTCTGGACTGCCCATGCGTTCGTATGCCTGCCATGCGCTTATCGCCATTTGCAGTGCGTTCGGATCGGCCAGGCCCACGTCCTCCATTGCAAATCTGGTTAGGCGCCGAAACAGATACATCGGATCCTGGCCGGATGTCATCATGCGTCCCGTCCAATATAGGGCGGCGTCTGTATCCGATGCGCGCAGTGATTTGTGCACGGCGGAAATCAGGTTATAGTGTTCGTCGCCGGATTTGTCGGACATCGGCGCGCGCTTTTGCACGGCTTTGTCCAGTTCGTCCGGGGACAGGGCGCCTTTGAAATTTGCGTTGATTAAATATTCCACCGTGTTCAGCAAAAATCGCGCATCGCCGTCGGCCATTTCCGCCATATGAATTCGTGCCTGGGCGTCCAGGGGCAGTTTTTTATTTAAAAAATCTTCGGCGCGCGTCATCAGGACGGCCAAATCTTCCGTATCCAGCGGCTGCAGCACGCCGACATGACAACGTGAAAGCAATGCGTTGTTCAAATTAAAACTGGGGTTTTCGGTCGTGGCGCCCATAAAGACCACGGTTCCGTCCTCCAGATATGGCAGCAGGGTGTCCTGCTGCGTTTTGTTAAATCTGTGTATTTCGTCAATGAACAACAAAGTGTTGCGTCCGATGTCGCGTCGCAGTTTTGCCGCCTCCATCGTTTTTTTTATGTCCGCCGTTCCGGCAAACACTGCCGACATTGGCACAAAATCCATATCAACGGAATTTGCCAATGCGCGCGCGATTGTTGTTTTGCCGCACCCGGGCGGCCCCCATAAAATCAGGTTTGATAATTTTCCGTTTTCAACCATTCGCCGAACCAGTCCGTTTTCCCCCAGCAATTGACGCTGGCCCACGACATCGTCAATCGTGTTTGGGCGCATTTGGTCGGCAAGTGGTCTGTTATCGGTTTTCATAATCTGTTTTACTTTGTTTTATTTGCTTTTTATTTATGGTATAATAATTTTATTAAAAAAACAAGGTGTTGGCAATTGGTAAATACTGATAAAAATTCCGAATTTGCGCTGGCGGTGGCGAATCTGGCGGCGGCGGCGATCGCGGCAAATCCGTCCCTGTCCATGGATGCGGCGGTTCGTGCCGCGCGCGAGAGCCTGCGCGGCGCAGTCGCGACGCCAAAGCAAATTGCAGACAGCGTGCGTCACGACAAAATTCAGTGCCTAGAAGATGGCACATGGCACATAATGCTGCGTCGGTATGTGCGGCGAAAGTTCGGTATGTCGCCGGAACAGTATCGTGCGAAATGGGGTTTGCCGGATGATTATCCGTTTGTTGCGCCGGCATATGCCGCCCGGCGTTCAACAATTGCGAAAAAGACGGGGTTGGGAAAAAGCGGCAGGGATGCAAAACATGGCAAATAAAAAAACTGCTACGGAAAAAATCGGGCGGGGGCCTGATTGGGCGGCGGAAAAATTTGATAACGCGCGCCGGCGACTGTTGCAGATATATCCGGAATCAAAACTGGGGCAGACCGCAAAGGTCGGCGGATATTTTCTGTTGTCGCTGATTTCATATATGATAAAAACGTTTGACATTGTGCTTGTCAACAATGCGCTGCTGCGCGGTATGGAACGGGGGTACAAATCTCTCTTTACGGCGGAAATCAAGACCGAGAGCGTCGATGACAAATTTGTTGAGTTTATGCAGAGGCATCCGTGGATATTGTCTTATCTGACATATTACATGATGCTGGCCGGAATTGTTGCCGGTGGGAACAGGCTGCGCGACGATGCGCGCGATGATTCAAATGTCGCAAAAATTGAAATTGTCGACAAAGTAAACCCCGATAAAGAAGTTGCCGGTTCCGCTGTTTTGTCGCTGGATGCATATTGGGCCGATATTGCGGTCGGGTTGACCGAACTGGAAACGTATCGTGCGACCCCGCGAAAACATGTCGGCGAATCCCGGTATACTTATGGACTGGGAACGACGTGGACGTATTTTTATGACGATAACGGCAAACTGCGCCAAATGCCGAACGACGACAATACGAACATTCGCGACAGGGATGAAAACTATGAACAGGTGCGTCGCCACCTGGAATTTGATACAATGCCCGCACTGGTTCGGGCGACGGGGGGGGCAAAGAATATTACGGACCGGCATGCGATTGCACTGGTGCTGGCCGGGTATCAGCGCCCGTCCGATATGGCGCATATTGCCGCACGCCTAGATGTGGCCCAAACGGCTCAGGAAGTTGCGGACGCATTTGCCGCAGGAAAAATCCCGTCCAAGTGGCGCGAGGGTACGTTAAAGCGCCGCTGGGTTTGCGCTGCGTATGCCGCCGGCGTGATAACCACGGAGGATTTGTTAAAAATGCGTCGTGATGCGTTTTCCAAGGTTGATATAAATAATATTTATAGAAACGGACATTTCCTGCTGGGCGAACAGACGGTGAAATACGTTATGACGCGCCCCAGCATTAACGGCAGTGTTGAAAAATTTTTATCCGGGTTTGATACGGGGCGTAAAATACTTGGAACGGTAAAAAATCGCGGAATTGTTGCACATACAGCGATAAAAGATGACATAATTTCAAAAAATATAGAAGAGTCCATGTCGCTTCTTAATCTGGGCGGTGCAAAACTCGTATCACTGGATTTTAAAGGGGCAATAGAACTGTTTCAGCGGGCGATTGATATTGATCCGGATAATATGGGGGCCTATAGTGAGCTTGCCGATGCGTATAACAGGCTGGGTGAAAAAAGCGGCGATATCGAATGTTTTCAAAATGCGGTCAATGTTGTCGTCAGATGTAATAATCGAATGAACGCAAACAAGAGCCTGCTTATGGACCGTGATGTCAAGGCCGCGTCTTACTATACCGCCGGGTGCGCGCGCCGCGCGATGGGCGACATATATATGTCGCGCAAAATGCCGGACAAGGCCCGCGATAATTATCGCAAGGCCGCCAAGAATTTTGAAAACGCGGTTTATAATTGCGAGCATGGTGACAACGACGTGGAAAAGTTGCAAATGTACATGAACGCCGCAAAAGAAATGAATGTGCGCGGAAAGCGTATGAGCTTTAATGCCGGATCGCAGAAACTGCATGACAACGAAGCTATCAAAAGAGTGTCTGTCGCGAATTTGGTTTGCGACGATTACACCGCATAACCCGTGGGGGAAAGAATAATGAAAGTTTGGGTTAATTATAATGACAAGCGTTGGAAAAAGTATGACATAGATTTTGAAAAAGTCGCCTGCATGGCGGTTGGCGCCGCATACAAGAATTCGGAAGTTTCAATTATTCTGACGGATGATACGGAGATTCATGAATTGAACCGCAGGTACCGCGGGATTGACCGTGCAACCAACGTGTTGTCGTTTGAACTGGGTGACCCGGTGTTGATGGGCGACATATATATATCGCTTGATACCGTCTTGCGCGAGGCCGCGGCGGCAAAAATTTCCGTTGCGGAACACACGGCGCATATGGTGGTTCACGGTATGCTGCATCTGCAGGGATATGATCACATCAAAGATGATGAGGCCGAAATCATGGAATCCCTGGAAATAAAGACAATGAAAAAATTGGGACTTAAAAATCCGTATGCTGATGATACGGCGGCGACGTGCAACGCGCCGCGGCGTTTCAAGCGGTGGTTGAACGCGGGTGCGCTGTTTGCTTGTGGGGTTGGCGCCGCGCTTGGATTCGCGCCGTTTTATATATGGCCGGCGACGATTGTCGGGATTGGCCTGGCGTATTGGATGATGGCGCGACAGACACACAAAACAATCTGGCGGTCTTTTTTGCAGGCGGCACCGTTCGGGGCCGGATACGCGGTTGCAATGTTTTGGTGGGCGCTGCATTCGATTTATGTCGTTCCGGAATTGACCGCGGAGTTTGCCGTATGGACCGTGCCGGCATTGCTGGCCATGGGGGTCGCCGGTGCGGTTGTGTTTGCAATTCCGTTCGTTTCGGCCGCGCGCGTTTCGTCGGATGCGTCGCGCCCATTTGTTTTTGCGGGAATTTGGACATTTGTTTTATGGCTGCGTGAATGGGCTTTTACCGGATTTCCATGGAATCCGGTTGCAAATATTGCGATGCCGTATCCCGTGATTGCAAATTCAATGTCGTTGTGGGGGGCGTTGGGATTGACGTTTATAATAGTCGGACTGATTTCATCCGCGGTTGAAGTCATGCGCAATAAAAAATGCCGTATGTGCATGATTTCCTTGGGTTGCTTTGTCGGGGCGTTGGCTTGTGGCGGAATTTTTGGACATGAAAATATTCGTCGGTCAAGCTTTGACGATGTTGCACGGTCTATGACAATACGCATTGTTCAACCGGCCCGCACCCAGTCCGAGAAAATATCCTATAACGCATCGCGGGACGAACGCATCGCCAGTGCAGAGCGGGGGATTTTGAATTTGATTGATTTGGCATCAACACCAGGTGCGCCGGATATAATAGTTTTTCCGGAAACCACATACCCGTTTGTGGTTGTTGATAACGACATGCCACTGTCGCGTGCGTTGACGCGGCACGTCATATTGGGGGCGACCGCGTTTTTGGATTCGAAACTTTATAATTCGATGATTGTGGCGGATGCAAATGGCACGGTTCAAAAGATATATAACAAATCGCACCTGGTGCCGTTCGGTGAATATTCGCCCCTGGGCGGAATCATGCCGTCGCCCGCGAATTTAAGTCGCGGCAATGGACCGGAAGTTGTTTCCTTGCAAACCAAAGACGGTGAGTTTACATTTGTACCCGCAATTTGTTATGAAATAATTTTTTCTGATTCACTGATACCGCGCGGTGCAATGCCGGATGCGATTGTAAACATAACGAATGATACGTGGTTTGGAAACACCCCCGGCGTTTATCAGCATTTGGACATGGTCCGCCGTTATGCGGTTGAATCAGGCGTGCCAATTGTTCGGGCAAATTATTCCGGAATAAGCGCATTTGTTGATGCGGCGGGGCGTGTGACGTCATACCTGCCGGTTGGTGCGGCGGGTGTGCTTGACGGGAATGTGGGGTCGGCGCATTTGACGCCGTATCGTGCATTGGGGCGAAACGCATGGATGATAATCATTTTGATTGTTTCCTGTGTCGGTGCGTTTTGCGGCGCGCGCACAAAATCGGATTGAAAAAATATGTGAAAATGATAATATGGTAATTGTACGATTGGTTGTCGTATTCGGGTGTCGAAACCCGGTAAGTTATAGGAGAAAACATGAAAAAAGATTTAAAAAAGGCGTTGCTGGTCGGTGGGGCCTCCGCCGTGCTGGCAATGGGGTCGCCCGCCGTTGCGCAGGAAAAAAAGACCGATAAAAAATCATATAAAATTGAAAATGTCGATGCCGCCGCGCGTCGTACGGTCGGCATGATAAGAAAAGTGGAAATAGTGGATGCGGACACCGCCGGTGTGCAGAATGTCTTGTACCATGTTAATGATTTTGATACGGGCGAGACGCACATATGCACGCGCGTCGTTCACCCCGGCGAGGCGATTATGAATTTTTCAGCGTTCACCAAAGTTGAGGTTATAGAAATTTACAACCCGAAATTGCACAGTTGGCAGATATATCAAATCAATAATATCGGCACGGTTAAACCGGACAGGGCGCCCATGTGGCCGAACCAGGGGAACCAGCGCTAGGAGCTCACGTTTTTCAAAATCCACACGCGCACGGCGGACGACAGGTTTGTCCGCCCGCGCGTTTTATCAATTTCATTTATTATTGCGCCGACCGGTCGGTTTTGGACGCCGGCAATTTCATGCAATGCGTCTATGAATTCCGGCTCCAGCGAAATGCTGGTTTGATGACCGGATAATGAAACCGATATTTTTTTCATACCTAAAATTTCCCCGCGATCAGGCAATCTGTCATGGCTTTATATGGGTCGTCATATTTGCGCAATTCGCGCAACGCCACATTATCCAGCATATAGCACGTGCCGAACGTATCGAATACAAACCAGAATAAATCATTGCGGCCGAATACCGTTTTGCCGCGCATGGACGGAATTTTTGTAATTTCATTGTTGATGTTTACTATCCCCGGTACGGGAACGCCGCGTTTTGCGGTCCATTCGGTCGGACCGAAAATGTAGCCCGCCCCAAGGTTTATGCCACCGGCATTTATATATAGATCCGACATGTACTGCGGCAGTCTGGCGGCATGCATCGCCATTAGTGCATTTGTTGCCAGTATTATGTCGCGCTGTGTCGTCCCCGGCGCGAATGACGCGCCGCGCGCCTTTATGGATGCCAAGAATTCGTTACTGGTCATTTTCGCCCCTTATTCCATGCCGCGGCTTGCGGCGATTTGCGCCGCCATTTGCGCCAGGCGGTCTTCGGTCGCGTTACCCCCGTCACCGCCGCCGGTTGTATGCGCCGGCAGATATACTTTTTTTACGGGGTTCGGCAACCATAATGTTTCAGACCCGGCTTGTTCAATTATAAATCTGTCCAGATTGTGCGAATGTGGGAACGTTCGGCATAAAAACATGTTGTCTATTTCAATGGGGCCCCCTAAAAATAAAGGCACACGCATTCGTACCGATAGATTTTCAGGCATTGCACGGCCCATAATCAGGGACATAAATTCATCCTGGGACAGGTTCATAAATGCCAGACTTTCCACCGAATCGGTAAGCGACGTCATAAACTTTCGAACGGTTTGCCGATATTTCGCAAACCAGTTGTCCGCAATGCGGGTCGGCGTCGGTTGAAACTGCATCAGCGGCATGTCGTCCATGCCGAGATCCCGTATTCTTTTTTCTGCCGCGGACTGATTCATTTACATTTTTCCTATGTAATCTATTACTGTTCCGATATATGCCGAATATGCATCAAAGTTGCCTTCGTCATTTGGCGGTGGCGGCGGATTCCGATGTCCGGCCATATAATCGCGCAGACCATTCACGTCGGCAAACATCAGTATGTCCTGGAATTCTGATGTTGTGGCGTCCGTTGCATTTATTACAAACCCGTTGACATTGATTTCTATGTTATCCAGTGTGTCGGTAAAGATATTCGACAGTTTGTCTATGGCGCGCCGCAAATCCGCCGTGGAAATATTTGATGCGCCAATCCACAACACTTCGTTTGTTCCGATTGCAAACAGACTGGGGCGAAGGGTACCTATCTGTGGATTTTTCTTTATTATGTATCCGGCATCTTCAAATATTTTTCGTATTTCCGCCGCGTTGGCGTCCGGGTTGGTGTTCGGTTGCAAAAATGTTCCGCCCAGGGGTTGCTGCGACGGGCGCGGCTGTGGGGCCGTGTTGTTAATACGCGGCAGGTTCAGCCGCGGCGGCCGCTTTGCATCAATTGGGCCCGACGGTGCGGGGGGCGCCTTTGGTGCGGGTTCGGCCGCCACAATATCAATTGTAGACGCGTCGGTCGCGGTGTCGTCGGCGCTTTTTGGGGCCGTGTCCGTAACGGTTATTGTTTGCGCAATTCTTATTTTACGGCGCCGCGGCCGCATCAATATATATAGCCCGAATATAAGTATAAATATTGCCGAGGCCAGTGACACGTAAAACATTGGCCGCACATGTGACTGTGATGCCTGCAGATATGCCAGATATTGCCAGTTTGCGCCGGAAAATATGTTGAACCCGAATTGCGTGTTAAACCAAAAACTGGCCCCCAGCGTCACCGCCAAGACCCACAACAGACAGAGCAAGATATTATCTATTCTGTTTCTCATTTGTCTTTGATTGTATCATATTTATGATAAAGTAAAAAGCATAATGATTGAACAGAATGCGTTTTTTGAAGAATTTGACGGGCGTGTTTTTGCATGGGTTCCTTCATCTGTCAAGGGGGCCGATTTGGCGGCGGCGGCGGAATACGCGCTGGCAAACGGTATGGGGCGGCTGTCCGCCGCGCCGGATGCGGTTGCGTCCCTGTGGCCGTGGCTGGAAAAAACGAATACCGATATAATCGCGCGCTTTGTCGTTGAAAAATGCGGCGCGGCGGCCCGGGCAAATGCGGCGGTGGATTTGTCTGCACGCATAAATTCCGCATTTCGCAGCGGTGCCGCCGGCGCCCAGGTTTTTATGCCGGTTTCAATGCTGGGGTGGTTCGTTGATGAATTTCACGCGATACGTGAAGATTTGTTTTTTAACCGCGAGTTATCGATAGGAATGGACCTGGGCAATATAGAGCCGTGCGACTGGCCATATGTGTTTGAAAATTTAAAGTCCATAAAGGCATCGTCCGTAATATTTGCCTTTGCGGATGACGCGGGCGATAAATCGGATTTTGTCGGGCGCGTTTACGGAATGCTGGATTCGTTTGATAATGAATTTAACGGCGCGGTATTCTTCGCCCCAATGGCGGATTTCCGTATGCAGCAGGTTTCGCGACTGGCAAGGGCGATGCGGTCCGGGCTCTGTGATCGTATGGGATTTTTTATGACGGCGGGTGGAAAATGATGCGCGTCGTGTGTGTGTTGCTTATATCTATTTTTGCGGGCGTGGCATCGCATGCCGCCATGGCGTCGACATTAAAAGCAATTCCCGCATGTCATGCGTGTCCGGCGCCCGCCGCAAAGCATCCGGTGCGCCACCCGAAGGCCGCACCGCACGAACATAATTCAAAAGTGTCATCCGTTTTGCAGAATTAGGTATTTCGGCGCGTCCGTTCCGGCCATGTTTTTAGACTGATACCGGGTTTTTATTGTTTCCAGATTCGTCGCAAAAATCCGCAACGGTGTTTCCGGGACGCGTTCGGTTATCCATTCGTAATATTCCCAGTGGTCCGTGCCGATTATTATTTTCCCGTCTTTTTCCAAATGCCGTGACAGCAGTGTCAAAAACTCTGCATTTAAGAGGCGGCGCTTTTCATGCTTTGCCTTGGGCCATGGGTCCGGATGCAGAATCCATATTTCATTAAATTTGAATGCCGAATTTTTAAGCATTATGCGTACATCGTCCGCAAATATGCGTATGTTTTTATATTCCGGTAAAATTGCGTTGTCTTTTTCATCCGTCATTGCCGACAGCAGGGACGCAACCCCGTTTATAAATGGTTCCGCACCGATGATAATGGCATCGGGATTGTCTTGTGCCAGTTGGCGCACATGCTCGCCCGCGCCAAACCCGATTTCAAGTATTTTAGCATTTGTCGTCGGGGCAATCTGTGGCAAAACGTGCGCTATTAAATATTCCTTGCGCTGGGACAGTTTTTTCCCGTGCCGGCGTCCAAAAGTTCTTATTTCTTGTTTTTCCATATTTTTAGTATAAAATTCATTAGTTAAGAAAACAAGGGTAAATAGACATGAGACAGGGTTTGTCAGAAGAACTTATTACACGCGTTTTGGGGGCGGCGCCAAAGTACACTATTGCAGAGTTAGAGGAAAAATTTCCCGCGCGCAATTTGCCGGACGGTGCGTTCGTTACGCGTTTTGCCCCAAGTCCCACCGGCATGATGCATCTGGGCGGATTGTATGGCGCACTTATTGATTATAAATTGGCGCAACAGTCGGGCGGGGTGTTTATGCTGCGCATTGAAGATACCGATACCAAGCGCGAGGTTGCGGATGCGGTAAAGATCATTGTCTCGTCAATGGACCGATTCGGATTGAAATATAATAATGATGATGCCTATGGGCCGTATTATCAGTCGCGGCGCAAGGATATATATCATTCGGTGGTGGCGGATTTGTTGCGCCGGGGTCTGGCGTATCCGTGTTTCTTGACGGCGGATGACATGGAAAAAATCCGTGCGGAGCAAAAGGCGGCCGGATTCCCAACCGGTATTTACGGCGAATTTGCGCGCGATAGAAATTTAACCGAAGAAGAAATTGCGGCGCATCTGGATGCGGGGGAAGTACCGACAATTCGCCTGTATTCCATGGGCGACCCGTCGCGCCGCATATTCTGCAAGGACGCCGTGCGTGGTTCGGTCGGTTTCCCGGAAAATAATGAGGATTTGGTTCTAATCAAATCAAACGACGGGTTGCCGACATATCATTTTGCGCACTTGGTGGACGACCACTTTATGCGCACGACGCATGTTATCCGCGGCGAGGAATGGTTGCCGTCGTTGCCGCTGCATGTGGCGCTATTCCGCATGATGGATTGGGCCGCACCGCTATATATTCATACATCTACCATTGACAAGATTGATGATGAAACGGGCAAGCAGCGCAAACTGTCCAAGCGCAAGGATCCGGAGGCAAATGTGGAATATTTCCTGCGCGACGGGTGGCCGACGGAATCTGTTCTGGAATATTTGTTCAATATCGCCGCATCGGGGTATGAAGAGGCGAAAAACAAAGGCGCCGTCAAATCTGTTTGGGAATATGAAATGCGGCCGAAAAAGATTCCGATGTCGGGTGCGCTGTTTGATATGAAAAAATTGGAATGGTGGGCCAAAGAATTTATCGGCGCGCTGCCGGTGCCGGAATTGGTTGCGCGGGTCACCCAATGGGCGAACGAATACGGCGATGATAATAATAAGATGCAGGTTGCGGACAGGGATTATTTGACAGCGGTGCTGTCGATTGAACGCGATAATCCAAAGCGCGTGCGCAAGGATTTTATCACCTGGCGTCAGACGCTGGAAAACGTTGCGTTTTTCTGGGACGCGTTGTTTGTGCCGAATACAGAATTTGAATACAACCGTGACGCATTACGCGAATTTTTGGCGGTGTATAACGCGTCCGACGACAAGGACGCGTGGTGGTCGAAAATCGTCGCAATTGCCGAGAAATTGGGAATCAAAAACGGCGATGTGGCGATGAGTCTGCGTGTGGCGTTGTCTGGGCGCACAAATACGCCGGACTTGTATTCAATAATAAACGTGCTTGGAGAGAATCGCGTCCGGCAAAGGATAGGGGACATATTAAAATGACAAAAACAAAGAAACAAGTTAAGACAAAATTAAAGGCAGTAAAGCGTGATACGCATGCCGCGCGCATTTTGCGGGCGTTGCGGGCGACGGGATTGTTCCGCTGGGAACGCCCCAGTACAAAAGGAGAGGAGGCGTTAAATATATTAACGCACGGAATCGGAATTGGAATCGCGATTGCGGCGCTGACGCTGCTGGTGGTGTTCGCGGCGCTAAAGGGCGATGCGTGGGCGATTGTGTCGACCGCAATTTTCGGCGTCACAATGTTTACATTGTACTTTGGTTCGACCATGTGTCATGCGTCCATCGGGCAAAAGTCAGAATGCTTTTTTGAGGTTTGGGACAGCGTCGCCATATACGCGCTTATTGCCGGGACGTACACGCCGTTTTGCCTGGTCAATCTGCGCGGCGGACTGGGGTGGACGGTGTTCGGTATACTCTGGGCGATTGTGATATTCGGCGCCGTCATGAAAATCAGAAACCCAAAGCAGCAGCCGAAATGGATGGTGTTGCTGTATCTGGTTATGGGGTGGACGCTGCTGTTTATATTGCCGGCGATGTTGCGTCATATACCGGCGCGCGGGATGTGGTTTATCCTGGCGGGTGGTTTGTCGTATTCGTTGGGGGTAATATTCTACTTGTGGCGGCGCATGAAATATTCGCACGCAATATGGCATTTGTTTGTAATCGGCGGCACGGTGTGTTTCTTTTTCGCGGTGCTATTCGGATGCATAATTGATTTTTAATAAATTTGGCCGGCAAATGCCGGTCATTTTTAATGGGATTTTTTGCTTGTGTTAAAAATATATAAATGACATAATAATTATGTCAGCAGGTGTTCTGCTGACGAGGCCTAGAAACCTCTTGCCTATGCGTCACAGAATATGGATGGCGCGCTAATGCGCTGTTTTTTTATCCTGCGATGAAATGTGTCCCAGCCCCCGGTTGGGAGGGCGCCGGAATATATTGAATACGGCGCGCAATTCATAGGATTGTTTCTAGCCTCCCGACCGTCAATTGTTTGACGGTTTTTACATTGGATAAAAAATGTAAAAGGTTGTCATGGGAGCCAGAAAAATCGTTTTAATTGTTTTATTAAATTTGTGTGTGACTTTTCATGCATATTGCGATCAAAATCAAAACGGATATGCTGCGGATCTGGGGATGATGTCGGCGGGCGTAGAAAAAATCGCATCTGCCACGGCGACGGCGCGGGCCGATGTTGATGCCGCGCAAGACATGCGGAATTTTCAAGCAACCATAAATTGCATTTATTCGTCCAATTATCCGCATGTATCTTATAAGCAGTCGCATAAGTTGCCAGAACCCGGCCAGCCTTTCGCTGGCCTGCGTGATTCTTATATCAATCTGTTGCAAAGGGTTAATGCCTTGCGGGATGAATTGGACATGCCGCCCGTGCCGGATTTTGAAAACATTATTGATGCCGATGGGCGCCTGTACAAAGTTGCGGCCGCGTCGCCGGAATACCAAATGACGTCCGCAGTGCGGCGTGTTGAATCCGATAGTTCGTCAAATGATATAAGCGCAGGCATCGCAATGATTGCGTCCGCCGCATCCCTGGGCGGGATAAAAGATAACACGGCGGCGGCGCAGAACACCGACATTCGACCGATGACGGAAAATCCCGCGGCGAATAATGGCGACGCGGTAAGTGTTCCGCAAAAAAACAATCCAGAAAATGTTGCAATATCGGCGGCGGCGGTCGAACAAGATTCCAAGCAAGATAACGCACCCGAACAGGATGCGGATAGTACAGACGAGGCAGACGAACTCTGCGAAGAGTTTCCGGATGAACCCGAATGCATGGAATAAATAAAAACACAAACATTGAAAAGGAGTAAAAAATGAAAAAAATAATAATGACATCTTTGGCGGTAATTTTTGCGGCGGGCGCGGTTTGCGCCGCGGAAATGACAGTGGAGCGGAAAAGGGAACTGTGCAATAAAAGCGACAAGAAGGTATGGGTTGAAAGTGATACGGCATGTGTGCCGATTGACGCGTGCGATAAAAACAATTATAGAGAGAAATATTGCGCCGGTTCATTTTTTGGAAAGTATGACATTAGCACAGAGGAAAATAAAATGGAGATAATGGGGCTTATAGGATCTTATGCGAGATACCGGATAGGCCTTCCCAATGGTTGTTCCAATATTAGATTTTTACAAAAAGGCACAATGATTTATGCGGTATGTTTATCCGCGGAAAAAATGGTCGCATTTAGCATGCCCGAGAGACAGGATGGCATTCATGAGGTAACAATATATCCTGATATGTGGTGCAGGGCGTTGGGTAAAGGCGAATATGGGCTGGCGCAAAAAAGCAATGGCGAAATCGAAGAGAGATGCACCGGTTTGGATGAAACGCAATGTTTGAAATGGCAAGGCGATGGCTGGCAGGGACGCTGGGATGCGACATCTGCCGAATGCGTCAAGGTTAACAACTGATAATATAATATTGTCAATTTCGCCCCAAACGGGGCGTTTTTTATTGACTTTGCGCCATGTTGAAGCCATAATGTTTCTTATGAAAGATTACGTTCTGATGTTTATTTCTTTTACAACGACTACGACCCCTTTGGGGGTGTAATTTCTATTTGCGGTTTTCCGCGCGCGATGTATAATTTAAGTCAAACAATAAATAACAAAAGAATATTTAAGGATTGTTATCATGTCATATGAAATAGAAACAATACGGCATTCGTTGGCGCATGTTTTGGCGGCGGCGGTTCAGCATTTATACCCTGATGTAAAATTTGCGGGCGGACCCGCGATTGAAAACGGGTTTTATTATGATTTTGACACCGAACACAGATTTACCGACGAAGATTTTGAAAAAATAGAAAAGGAAATGCGGGCTCTGATCAAATCAAACGGCCGATTTGAACAGCGCTTTGTGTCGCGCGACGAGGCAATGGAAATTTTTGCCGCCCAGCCGTATAAAACCGAATGGCTGCGTGAATATGATGCGGCTGGTGAAAAACTGTCGATTTATTCGTTCCGCGATTTTACGGATTTGTGCCGCGGCCCGCATGTGGAAAGCTCCAAGGATTTGCCGCGCGACGGTTTCAAAATTCGTTCGGTCGCCGGCGCATATTGGAAGGGTGACGCAAAAAACAAAATGTTGCAGCGCATCTATGTCGACGCGTTTGCAAGCAAGGAAGAACTGGACGCATTTCTTAAAATGCAGGAAGAGGCCGCCGCGCGTGACAACCGAAAGCTGGGACGCGATATGGATTTGTTCCATTTTGAACCGGAATACGCGCCGGGTGCGGTGTTCTGGCATGACAAAGGGTATCGTATTTATCGACGCCTGATTGAATATGTACGTGCGCGTCAGGAACGGGCGGGCTACCTTGAAATTTCAACGCCGTCGGTTATGGACCGGTGCCTGTGGGAACGCAGCGGCCACTGGGCGAAATATGGCGAGCATAATTATTCCGGTAAAACCCAGGACGGCAAGACTTTCTGTGTAAAGCCGATGTCGTGCCCGGGCGGAATGCTGGTATTCGGACAGGGGATAAAGTCTTATAAAGACCTGCCGATGTATTTGGCGGAATTTGGCAAGGTTAACCGGTACGAGGCGGCCGGCGGCCTCTCGGGTCTGATGCGTGTGCGTGAATTTACCCAGGACGACGCCCATATCTTCTGCACAGAAGAACAACTGGAAACCGAGGTTGTAAAAATCCTGCGCTTTATCAAGGATATTTACAGCAAGTTTGGTTTTGAAAAAATTTCAATGAAACTGGCGACACGAAAAGAATCGGAATTCCGTATCGGGTCTGATGAAATCTGGGACAAGGCGGAGGGCGCACTGCGTCATGCGCTGGATGCGAACGGCATTGAATATGAAATTGCCGAAGGTGACGCGGCGTTTTACGGCCCGAAAATCGACAATTATCTAAAAGATTCCATGGGCCGCATTTGGCAGTGTGGAACCGTTCAGCTGGACATGAATCTGCCGGAACGGTTTGACTTGTCCTATATCGGTGAAGACGGTGAAAAACACCGGCCCATTATGTTGCACCGCGCGATGCTGGGGTCGATTGAACGCTTTATGGGAATTTTGCTGGAATCGACCGGCGGGAATTTGCCGCTGTGGCTGTCGCCGGAACCGGTGGTCGTCACGCCCATTTCCGAAAAGTTCAAAGACTATGCGAATGAAGTTGTAAATGCACTGCGTGATGCGGGGGTAAATGCACGCGCCGATTTGCGTGACGAAAAGGTGAACTATAAAATTCGCGAACTGTCAATGGCCAAAACCCCGATTATCGCCGTTGTTGGCGAGAAGGAGCAGGCCGACAAAAACGTCACACTGCGTACACTCGGGGTAGAGCAGCAGGAAACCATGTCGCTGGATGCGTTTGTAAATAAAATGCGTGATGCGGTAAAAATGCCGTGCTAAATAAGTGTGTGGCGCGTGGTTCCACGCGCCACAAAACAATTAAAATGGAAGGATATAAAAATGAAGAGAGTATTGTTTTTATTGTGTGTTGCGGCGTTTCCGCTGGTGCTGTCGGGGTGTATGTCCCGTTGCGAGGTTGAACCCATTGTCAGCGAAAATCACAAGCTGATTGTTCCGCCAAACTTTGGCCAAATGCCCAAATAATGCGTGTTTAAGAAAATTTTCCGCTAAAACAGACTGTTTTTTGCCAGATATTCTTTGTTATGGGAATATTTTTATGATATAATATGGTCAAAGAGTAATGGGGGAATCATTATGAATGACGATAAAAATTTGGATTTATTAGACCTGGACGACGATGTGTCCATGGATGCATTGCCGGATGCCGCGCCGTTTGTCGCGCCGCGCCCTAAAAAGCCATGGTTGTTGCTGGGGCTGGGGGTCGTGGTTATCATATTGGCCACATATATTATTGTCCGTACGATTGGTAATGATTCATCCTCGTCAATAGATGTTGATTTGGATGCACCTGTCGTTGTTATCGACGGGGCGCCGGCGCCGGATTTGAAACCGTTGGCGGACCCGCAAAAACCGGATAGCCCGAAACCCGACGCGCAGCCCGCGCCGGCGACCGTGCCCAGTGCACCGACCGCGCCAGCCGCCGCCGCAACAGAGACGCCGGGGGTTCCCGTCCGCGTGGTAGAGGATAGAAAACCTGTCACATTCAACCCGGAAAAGGCGGATGCGCCGAAACCTGTTCAATCAAAACAGCCCGCCGCGGCAAAAAAGCCGGCGGCAAAACCGGCACCCAAAAAGGCGGCCCCGAAACCACAGGTTGCACCAAAGGGCGCATGGTATGTCCAGTTCGGTTCATACAGCACGCGCGCATTGGCGGAACGCGCCGAGAAGCAAATTCGTAATGCACACAGCGGCCTGTTTACAGGCAAGCAATTTGTAATTCTGGCCGCGCAACTGCCGAATGGAACGACCACGTACAGATTGCGCATTGCGTTTTCAAATGCCAATGACGCCAACGGATTTTGCAGAAATGCAAAATCCGACGGTCTGGACTGTTATGTTGCGAAATAATAAAAGGGGATAAATATGTTTGGAAGATTTGGATGGGCCGAAATACTGGTCATAGTGGTTTTGGTTATAGTTTTGTTCGGATCCGGCAAGATTCCCGGCATGATGAAAAATCTGGCGGACGGGTTGAATATTTTCAAAAAGGAAATTGCAAAACAAAAGACCGAACCTGTGCCCGCGATAGATGCGGCGAAAAAGGCGGCCCCAAAAGCAAAAGCCGCGGCAAAAAAGCCTGTGGCGAAACCCGCCGCTAAAAAGTCGGCGCCTGTGTCAAAAAAGACCGTGAAAAAATCATCCAAAAGTAAATAGCATACCTTAACAAAAAGGGGCGGTTTTACCGCCCCTTTTATCATGCATATTGTATTCGCCATTTACCAATAGCAGTTTGCGGTATACTGCCCGGTGCCGCTTGCGTCGCTAAAGTTACCGGGACGTAGATAGCATCCGGATTGACCGGTGTTTCCCAAATCGCTGCTGCCGCCGGCGGGGCACGGACTGCAGACTATGTTTGCTGTGCCGGTGTTTTGTGTTGCATAATATCCGGCCGCGCATCCGTAATTTGTTCTGACCAGGCCGATTATGCATATGTCGTATTCTTGTTCCGATACGTGAAATGTGTGGCTTAATACACTGTGTCTTGATGCGTTGAGTGTTTCCCAGCTGCTGTTTTGATTTATGTTTGCGGTGCCGCTAATATTTGAGCATGCCCCTTCGCCGCCTTGGTCGCAGTAATAATATGTGTTTCCGGTTTTTCCAAAATAGCAATATTCGCTATTGTCATCGGTGCAGTCACCCCGGGATGTCAGTTCGTCGGCGATTGTGTCACAATCAAAGTCACATTGTATTTGTCTGAACACGCCGCATCCGCCCCAGGTACACTCACTGTCGCACCATGTGCCGGGTGCGGAACCGCTGGAAACCTGCAGGTATGCAAATGCCGGCATTGACAGCATTATGCAGAAAATTAACGTAACGTATTTCATATTTTTTTTCGTCCCCCTTTGCGTGTTTTGTTGCCAAAGAAAAACCACTGAAAAATCAAGTGGTTGGAGGTTCGAAACAATTATAGAGAATTGCAGGCCTATTCAATATATTCAGCCATCCTCCAACCTGTGTGGTTGGAAGGCGGCACAACCATGAAAATAAGCAATTATTTCGTTGTGCCATAAATGTCCGGAATAATCCGGACCCTCTATAAGGGGTTTCGACGCCCCGTCACAGAAATTCCCTGTGACATTCATATTTTTACATAAACTTTATTTGCGGTAAAGGAAAATTAATAAAAAAACCGCCATGAGGCGGGTTTTTGTTTCATGAATATATGTTAGTTTTTACGGCTTTCATATTCTTCCTGTTCTTCGACCGTCATTGTGGCCAACGGTCGCGCCATCAGCCGGGGCAGGCCGATTTCATCACCGGACACAACACTGTATCCATATGTTCCGTTTTCGAGTCTATCCAGTGCGGCGTTTATTTTTGCCAACAGTTTGTTGTTTCGTTCCGACATACGCAGGTTCATGTTTATTTCCTGATCAAACATGACGTTGTCAACTTCGTCGCCAACACCCGCGGTTTCTGTTTTTTCCGCCATGCGCACATCGCTTAAAACGGACGCGCGTTCCTGCATCAATTCCTCTTTCTGGGAATTGAGAACCTGGTAAAAATATGCCAAGTGCATCGGGCACATATACGGTTCCGATTTTTTCGGCGCATATTTTGGCGGCAATTCCATTGTCTTGTAATTTTGTGCGGCCATTTATTAGGCTCCTTTTAATTCTTCTATCCATGCGGTTAATGTTTCCGGATCCATGACGCCGGTGCGTGCCTCGACCAATTCGCCGTTGCGGAATGCCAGAATGCTGGGGATGCTGCGGATTCCGTATTTGGCCGGTGTGCGGCGGTTTGCCTCGTCAATTTCAAACTTTACGAAATTAACATCTGGCATTTGTGCAGAAACCGATTCGAAAATCGGGCCGAACATGCGGCACGGGCCGCACCAAGATGCCCAGAAATCCACCAAGGTCACCCCATTTTTTACCAGATCTGCAAAATTTTGGTCGTTTGCGTGTTCTAAAGCCATCTTTTTCTCCTTAAACTTTGTTGATATTCGTCGAGAGTGTATTATAATCGTCATAAAATGCAAGAGAAAACATAAAATGAATAAAATCATATACTTAGACGCCGCCGCCAGCAGCCTTAAACCGGATGCGGTAATTGATGCGGAATCTGATTTTTTGCGCAATAAATATGCCAATGCCGGCCGCGGAGTCTGTGCGCGCGCGGCGGGGGCGGACGAAATGGTGACGCGGGCCCGCGACGCGGTCGCCGCATTTATAAATGCAAAACCGCAACAGATTGTTTTTACGTCCGGTGCGACCGATGGCCTGAACCGGGTTCGTGATATATTAAAAAATGTGGCGCATCCCATGGTCGCGGTGTCCGACTTGGACCACCATTCGGCGCGTCTGCCGTGGATGGCGGCGCATCTGGCGGGTACGGTTGATTTGACCGTTATGCCGCTCGATTCGCAATATAATATTGATGTGACGAAAATTCCGTATGCCGACATTATGGTTATAACGGCAATGTCGAACGTTATGGGTGTCGCGCAGAATGTTGCGGAAATAGTGCGCGCCGCGCGCGAAAAAAATCCGAATGTCGTCACAATTGTAGACGCGGCGCAATATGCTGCGCACGCATCAATTGACGTGCGTGCTTGGGATTGCGATTTTATGTGTTTTTCCGGTCACAAAATCGGGGCGGATACGGGAATCGGTGTTATGTATATAAAAAATCCTGAAAAATATGCGCCGGACAAGTTCGGCGGCGGGATGGTTTCGCGCGTTATGACGGACGAGATTATTTTTAGCCCCGCGCCCGAAAAGTTCGAGGCCGGAACACTGCCGCTTACCCAGATTGCGGGGTTGCCGTTTGCGATTGATAATGCAAAATCGCGGCCGGCGGCGGCAGACCTTGTCAAATATATGTATGACAGGTTGGCAAAGATGCCGCGCGTAAGAATACTGACGCAGCCGGATGCGGCGCTTATATCTTTTATTGTTGACGGAATGCATGTTCTGGATTTTGGGGCCCTTGTTGGCGCGCACGGCGTATGTCTGCGTGTTGGAAACATGTGCGCGACATGGATTCATCGCGCCCTGGGGGTTGACGGCAGTATTCGCATATCGCCGGGATTTTGGAATACAATTGAAGACATGCGGCAAACAGCCGATATAATAGAAAACGTGGTGAAATAATATGCTGCCCAAAAAAGAGGATATTATAAATGCGCTAAAAACCGTATATGATCCGGAAATACCGGTGAACATATGGGATTTGGGTTTAGTGTATGACATTGCAATAAACCAAGACGGTGTTGTTATCACTATGACTTTTACCAGTCCGACATGCCCCATGATGGAGGATTTGCTGACCCAGGTTCGCGATGCCGCGTCATCGGCCGCCGCAATGCCGGTGCGGGTCGATTTAGTATGGGATCCACCATGGGATTTGTCGCGAATGTCGGACAGTGCGCGTCTGGAACTGGATTTAACAGAGCAGGGATGGTGACCCATGACATATCAGCAGATGAAAAACTTGCTTGCCGCGGTGGATGACCCGGTTCAAAAACTTGAATTGGTTATGGATTTTGGCGCACATATGGCGCCGCCCCCCGCGGGCGCGCAATGTCATGTCATTTCGGGGTGTGCGTCATATGTTGAAATATGCAAAGCGGGCAATAATTTTTTCGGTACGGCCGATTCGGCACTGGTTCGCGGTATCGTTGCAATTTTAACTGCCATGGTTGATGGACACACCCCGGGGGAGATAAAAAAAATGGATTTATCGGGCGAGTTTGCCGGGTTGGGGCTGCGCCTCGGGGCCGGGCGTATGAACGGTTTGGATTCAATGATTAGATTTTTACAGAATTTGTGATAAACTGTAAGAGGATAAAAATCAGGTGCCAGTCAGATGCGTGAAGAAGAAAAAATGTTTCAAATAGGTATTTGGAGTCTGGGGGTTGTAATACTGCTGACAATCGGGTTACAGGTATGCTATCGCACCCAAAATGGCGCCCGTGACAGGGTGCATTCCCAAATCGTCCGCACCCAGCAGGAGATAGCCGTCGCCCAGGCGAACTTCGCATCGTATGTCCGGCCGGAAATATTACGCAATTTGGTCACAAGCATCGCCCCAAAATCAGAAGTTATCAGTTTCAACAAATCTGTCACAATAGAAGACTTGCCAAACCGCGGGGATGCACATCAATAATGTTTGAAGTAGGATCCGATATATTCAGGCATGGTTTTTACGGCGTTATTGGCGGCGACCGGTTCGGCCGCGGCCGGTTGCGGTTTATATATTTGTTGTTCGTTATTGCGTTCGCCATATTTGCGGTGCGTACATTGTATCTGGGCATTCATGGCACCGACAGGTCGCGTTTGGCGCGCGGCGACGCCCAATGGGTTCCGGAACGCGCGGATATTGTCGACAGAAATGGCGACATATTGGCCAAGAACGTCGAATCCGGACATATCGGAATTGTTCCGGGCCTGGTTCGTGACCCGGACGCCGTTGCCGAAATGATTCACCGGGCGCTGCCGTACGAATATTCGTTAAATGATGCGTTAAAATTGGTGAACGCGGCCACGAAAAACAACCGCTATACATATGTGAAAAAACTGGCGTCTGACGATGTGCGGCAAATGATTCGCGCGGCGAAAATTTCAGGATTAGAGGTCGAGGTTCGCCAAACGCGCAGATATCCGAAACGGCGCCTGTTTTCGCATGTTGTTGGCTTTGTCGGCAGTGACGGGGGCGGACTGGACGGTGTTGAAAAAACATACGACAAATATCTGCGGGAAAATACGGCGCCGCTGCGTCTGTCGCTGGATTCGCGGATTCAATCTGTGTTTTATGAACAATTGTCCATTGCCATGGATAAATATCAGACCCGGGCCGCGATGGGCATGCTGATGAATTCGCGCACGGGGGAAATGATTGCGATGGTGTCGCTGCCGGATTATGACCCGGAAAATCTGCGGGCGGACCCGGTGGCGAACCGTTTGTTCAAGCCCATGCGCAGCGTGTATGAAGTCGGCTCCATATTCAAAATATTCAATACGGCATTAGCACTGGAAAACGGAATTTCCAAGGACAAGGAATATTATGTTGCCAAGCCGTTCCCGATATATGACAAGTTCGGTCGCATTGCGAAAAATATTTCCGATATTCGTAGTTTCAAACCGCCGCGCCCCAGCATCAATGTAGAAGAGATTATGGTGCATTCCTGTAACGTCGGCAGTGCCCAGATAGCGCTGGAATTGCCAGACGGCGCGCAAAAGGAATTTTTTGAAAGGTTGCATATGGACAGTGCGCTGGATTTGGAATTTGGCCGCACCGAGAACAGCATTCCGCAGCGCAAATGGGGCCCCGTTGAGCGTGCGACCGTCGCATACGGCCAAGGGTATGCCGTCACGCCGATGCATTTGATGTTGGGGGTGAACGCGGTGACAAACGGCGGAATATACATATACCCGACCTTGCAAAAGCGTTCTGTCGGCGTTGTTCAGGGCGAGCGTGTCTTGGCGGATGAAATATCGGCCCAGCTGCGTCCGATAATGGTTCGGGTTGCCGAAGAAACCAGCGGCAGAAGGGCGCGCATCGCGGGAATAAAAATAGGCGGCAAAACCGCAACCGCGGAAAAGGCGGTGAACGGAAAAATTGATCCGAATCGGAACGTGACATCCTTTGTCGGAATATTCCCCGCCGACGCCCCGCAGTATGTGATTTTAATCGTTTTGGATGAACCGCACGCCACACAGGACTCGTGGGGATGGCGTACGGCCGCATGGAACGCCGTTCCGACAACGGGAAAAATTCTTGATAGCATACTGCCGTTGCTATTTGAATAAATTTTGATTATAATGCTCTTGATAAGAAAAAAGAGTATAGCGTGAAAAAGATAGTGGAGAAATCCATGCTGGGCCGGGCATGGGTGACGGAAAATGATATCAGTTCAGAATGTGGCTTTTTATCAACCGGCGATTTAATAAATAAAATATTGGCCAATCGCGGCGTCTGTGACGGCGATGTTGAAAAGTTTTTGAACCCCAGCATAAAGGAATACATGCCTGACCCGTGCGTCTTGCGCGATATGGACGCCGCCGCGCGCGTAATTGCTGATGCGGTCTTGAACGGTGACAAAATCGCGATATATGGCGATTATGATGTCGACGGTATAACATCAACGGCAATTTTTGTGAAGTATTTGCGTTCGCTGGGGTGCGATGTGATTTGGCATTTGCCCACGCGCGAGGGCGAGGGATACGGCCTGAACATTGCGGCAATTGACGAAATTGAGGATGCGGGGGCGAAACTGATGATAACCGTGGATTGTGGCATCAGCGGGGTTGATGATGTCGCGCATGCACGAATGCGCGGAATGCGCGTTGTCGTGACGGACCACCATTCGCCGGATGCGGTGTTGCCCGCGGCGGACGCGGTTGTAAATCCAAAGCGTTCTGATGACGCGTCCGGCATGCAATATCTGGCCGGTGTTGGTGTTGCATTTTTGACGCTGGTGGCGGTAAACCGTGAATTGAAATCACGCGGTGATGCGCAAATTATGCCGCGCATTGAAAAAATAAACCTGTTAAATTATTTGGATTTGGTGGCGCTGGGGACTGTTTGCGACACGATGCCGCTTGTCGGGTTGAACCGTGCGTTTGTTGCAACAGGGCTAAAGGTAATGGCGCTGCGAAACAATCTGGGGTTGTGTGTGCTGATGGATGTCGCCATGGTAAAGCAGCCGTCGGTTTATGCGTTGGGCTTTGTGCTGGGGCCGCGGTTGAATGCGGCGGGCCGCATAGACAGCGCGTCGCCTGCGTTGGAACTGCTGCTGACGGACAATCCGTTGATTGCGCGCGACCTGGCGGAAAAACTGCATAAAATGAATCAAGAACGCATAGATATACAAAATGCGATAATGCTGCGTGCAACAGAACAGGCCGAAGAAAAATGTGCCGCCGGCAGATGCAGCTTGTTCGTGTGTGGCGATAACTGGCACGGTGGCGTAATGGGCATTATTGCCGGTCGGCTAAAGGACAAATATAACCTGCCGACATGCGTCGCAACCAAGTCGGACGATGTTATAAACGGTTCCGGTCGTTCAATTGCCGGCGTTGATTTAGGCCGGATTATACACGAGGCGCTTTCTCTTGGAATCGTTTCAGAAGGCGGCGGTCACGCGGCGGCGGCGGGATTTTCTTTGCCCGCCCAGAACGAGGCGGCCTTTGCCGAATTCTTGGAAAATTCTGTGTCGCGGCAATTGGGCGGCGCGTTGCCCCAGCAGGAGGTTTTTGTTGATGCGGAACTGGATGCAGGGGGCGCAACAATGAAACTTGTGTCAAAGCTTTCCGCGCTGGAACCGTTCGGCCAGGGCAATCCGGAACCGATGCTGGTTCTGCACGGGGCCGTGTTGCATGGCGCATGCCCAATGGGAAACGGATCGCATCTGCGCGGTACTGTCGGCACCAGCGCCGGCACACAACTGGCGTTTGTAGGGTTTAATCTGGTTGGGACACCGGTCGGTGATTTTTTGCTGGACGATGCGAATGCAAACACTAAAATAACAATGTTGGGACGGCTAAAGGAAAATGAATACAAGGGCCGTGTCTCTGCGCAATTTTTCTTGGAAGACATATGTTTGCAATGAATGAAAATGAACTGAATATTTTTATAGATAAAATCAGAAACGCGAAATCAATCGCCATAATGGGGCATAAAAATCCGGACGGCGATTCGTTGTGTTCTGTTTTGGCGCTGGCGCGGTTGATTGAGATTAATTTCGGATACCGCCCAGTCTGTGTTTATGACGGAAATATTTCCGACACGCTGGAAAATATTCCGCGGCGCGGGTATGTAAAGTATTACGGTCGCGTTGATATGACGGAACCGTTTGATTTGGCGATTGTGGTTGATTACGGCACCGTGAACCACATAGGGGGCCCAATGCCCATATTGGACAAGGCGAAGTTTATCGTTGAAATAGATCACCATAAAAACGATTCGAAGATGGGGCAATTGTGCCTTGATGACGAGAATGCGTCGGCCGCGGGTGAAATTATTTACAACATCATGCGCGCGGCCGGGTGGGAATACGACACGGATGTGGCGTCACTTTTGACGGTTGCGATAATTACCGATACCGGGCATTTCAAATTTGCGCGCAACGGTACGCCGATGCGTATTGTCGGGGATTTGGTTGATGCGGGCGTGCGTATTCGCGCGTTGCTGGATTCCATGAACAACCGGCCGCGCAAATCCGTTCTGACGGATGCGGATGTCGTGTCAAAGACACAGTTTTATTATCATGGGCGCCTGGCGGTGGCGACGGTGACAAAGCACGATTATCGCAATCTGGACGGACGCGGCGAAATGATTTTGAACATATTGTCCCAAATAAAAGGGGTTGAGTACATTGTGCTTATAAAACATCAAAAGGAAAATCAAATCGGGCTGTCCATTCGCGGTCGGATGAAGCCGGTAAATGACATTGCCGCGGCATTTGGCGGGGGCGGCCATGAATTTGCGGCCGGTGCGGTCGTTCGTGACGACACACCCGAAAATGTTCAGGCAAAGATAGTGGAGTTATTCCGAGGGAGATAAAAAATGAAAAGACTGGCGATCATATCATTTGTATGTGCGCTGTTTTGCGCCGCCTCGCATGCGGCGGTTGATTCCGCATCGGTCGCGGCGGCGGAAAAATATCTTAATTCGATAACCGGATTGACCGGCGATTTTGTGCAGTCGTCCGCCGGTTCAAAGCAGGGCGGAACATTTTCCATGTTGCGTCCCGGACGCGTGCGGCTTGATTACAAGAATATGCCTGTGCAACTGATTTCCGACGGTCGCGATTTGTACTTTTTCGACAAATCATTGGATCAGATAACGACAATTCCGATAACCAGCACGCCGGCCGGAATACTGGTGCGCAAAAACATAGACCTGCAAAACGCGGATATAAATGTTATTGAAACCGTGGATGGAAAAAATACGTTCTCATTGAAAATGAATCTGCGCGGCCAAGAGGGGCTGGGCCATATGACGGTGGTGTTTGACAAGAATCCGGTAAAACTAAATTCTTGGTCCGTGGTTGACGCCACCGGTGCGAAAACGGATGTCGCGTTCCGCGGGCTTAAAACAAAGACGGATTTTGGAAAAAACTACTTTCAAATTCAGCGCCACAAGACGGTTTCAGCGTCCGGCGGCGATGATTACTATGACTAGGCGAAAATGTTCGGAATCAGTTGGGCGGAACTTTTTGTAATAATATTGGTCGCCGTTGTGGTTATACCAGCACGCAACTGGCCTGATGTGGCGCGCTTTCTGGCGCGGGCGGTGAATTTTATTCGGGCGGCCGTTTGGAAAATAACCGATGCATCCGAACATTTAAAGGAGCAGGTTGACCTGCAACGGCCGATTGATGAAATTATTCGCACCACCACGGACGAGGTTCTGGACGGTTTTTCCGAACCTATTGCAATGGTTAAAAAATCGCGAAAGAAATCCGCCGCCGCGGCGACAAAAAAACGGGGGCGCGCGAAATGAAAAAAATGACATTGTATCAGCATATGTCCGAATTGCGCCGACGTATTTTATGGTGCGCCGCAATATTTTTAATATCATTTGTCGCGGGATGGTACGTGTCGCCGTTCCTGCATCAGATGTTGGCGCGCCCGCTGATGCGCGTATGGGCCGATGGGACAATGCTGTATACCGGAATCACAGACGGCTTGATGATACGGCTGTCATTGGCGTCAATGTTTGCGCTTGTTGTGACGATGCCTGCGTTGCTTTGGAATTTATGGGCGTTTGTGGCGCCGGGGCTGAAGCGCAATGAATGCAATTTGGTATGGCCGATAGTTGTGGCGTCGCCCGTTTTGTTTTGCGTTGGCGCGGCATTCGCATATTTTGTTTTGTTCCCATTTGCATTCAGGTTTTTTATAGAACTGAACGATGCGTCACCTGTAAATGCCATGATGCTGCCGGCGGCGCGTGACTATTTGGGTTTTTCAATCGGAATGTTAAAAGTGTTTGGCGTTGCGTTCCAACTGCCGCTGTTCCTGGTGTTGCTGAACCGCGTAGGATTGCTGCCGCGGGCGCGCGTTGTCAAGATGCGGCGTTACGCGATTGTCGCAATTGTTGTTGCGGCGGCCGTTCTGACGCCGCCGGACGTCGTGTCACAGGTATTGTTGGCGTTGCCGCTGTGGGCTTTGTTCGAAATCAGCATACTGTTTATGCGTGGGCGCGAATGATTTTTCGCGCGCATGCGTATTGCGTTTTATTTCCGTGTAATTTTATGATATAATTTTATTATGAAAAAAATCGGGGCGTTTTTTATTGCGGGCTTTTGCGCTGTTTTGGGCGCATGTGATTTGCAGCCGAAAATAATGTCTTTGCCCGATTCGGTCGGCGACTTTATCTCGGCGCGTTATCCCGCGTTGTTGGCCGATCCCGAAACGCAGCCGGAAATTTATAATTCGGCGGCGACCGACTATGGTGTTTATGCCTCGCCCCAGTTGTATGGTGCGGATAATGGCGATGACTACGTCATGTACGCAAGCATAGATGATTATATCATCCCACCGTCGTTGGACGCCGCATCCCAGTATGGTTCAACCGATAATTTGACCGTATCCATGGTGTCCGGTGGTGAAACGCCCGATGCGACCGTCGGTGGTGAAATTGTTTATTATTCACCGGATGCGCAGGGCGCGGCGCCCGACACGGACGACGTGCTGCGCGTTCCCGTGTATGGTGGGGGCGCATTGCCGCGTGCGGAAACGACTGTTACCGTCGCACGTGGCGATACACTTTATTCGTTGGCGAAAAAATACGACACATCGGTTGATGAATTGGCAAAAATGAATAATTTGTCCGCGCCGTTTGCGTTATCTGTTGGACAGAAAATAAAAGTGCCGGGCGATGTCGTTATCGTCCCGGAAAAGGCGCGGCCGGCAACCCACAGTATGGTGCGCGGTGCCGCAACGACGACGCGCGTGGAATTAAGTGAAGTAAAGGTTGGGGCGGGTGATACCCTGTATTCCATATCGCGCAAATATTCAATACCGGTAAACGACCTGGCCGTTATGAATAATTTAAGCGCGCCGTTCACTTTGTCCATAGGGCAAACGTTAAAGGTTCCGAATTTAAAATCCGCACCCGTGCGCGCGGCCGCGCAGCCACAATCCGCTGATGTAAAAAAATCCGATACGGTGTCCGTTAAAAAAACGCTGGCCGGTACAACAGTTACATCAACATCTAAAAAGACGACTAAATCCGAACCGGTAAAAAAATTACCTTCCATCGGGGCGCGTTCTTCGTCCAAATTTTCATGGCCGGTTCGCGGGACTATATTGTCGCACTTCGGGGCCAAATCGAACGGGCTGTTTAATGACGGAATAAACATTTCCGCCGCGCGCGGAACAACGGTTGGGGCGGCTGAGAACGGCGTTGTCGCATATGCCGGAAACGAGGTCAAGGGAATGGGCAACCTGATAATAGTGCAGCATGCGGACGGATGGATGACGGTGTATGCGCATATGGATTCATTGGCGGTGAAACGCGGAACAAAGGTTTCCGTCGGTCAAAAGATAGGGACAGTCGGCGCCACCGGAAAGGTTGATAAACCACAGCTTCATTTCGAAATACGAAAGGGAACCAAGGCGTACAATCCGTCGTCGTATTTGAAGAAATAAAATAGTCTAAAAACGCGCTATGTGCATGATTTACTGCATATAGCGCGATTTTTATATGAAAGGATTTGTAATGGAAATCACAATTCGTCCCGCAAAAGAAAAAGACATTCCGCAGGTTATGCGGTTGCTGCGTACAACTGATTTTATAGATCAAAAAACTCAATACAACAGTGATGAGTATTTTATCAAATCGTGTGATGACGGCGTGTTTTTTGTCGCGGAATGTGATGAAAAAATTATCGGAATGATTCATGGTGAAATGTTGATGTGCAATGGTTGCGTGATTTGGTATTTTGTTGTTGATGAAAATTTGCGTGGTCGTGGAATAGGTCGACAATTATTTAATGCGTTTGAAACCGAATGTAAATCACGCGGCGCATCATGGCTTTTTGGGTCTGGTGATATAAATTGGAATACAATGAATTTTTACAAACGGAACAATTGCAAATTTGGTGACGCGTACATAGAATTTTGCAAGGATATTTGATTTTTATAAGATGGTTTATACTTTTTATCTGCACCATTCTTTGCTGATTCGTGGGTATTCAATCATTGGTGCCTTGGCGGGCATTAATCCGGTTAACCATTTTATCAAACGATAATCAGCAATTGAAAGTTCGCGCCCTTGTGGTAGATCAACCGCTATGAAATGACCGGATAGATTGCGACATTCCGCACTTGGGGATTTACATGCCCCGTTTGTAATAAGTGGACATTCATGTTGTACCTTTTTAATAACTTCGTGTTTGAATGGAATTATGTTGGCCAAGTTTTTCGGGATTATCGGATTTGCCTTAAAATCCATACACTTATCATGCATAATGCATTCGGTACAATTTACCTGTTGCGGTCTATAATAATGTGCGTTGTAATCGCGCGTCATATTGTCCACGTATGAAATCAGGCATGACGTTTTTATAAATACGGGAACATTGTATTCTTTGGCCAATTCACGGAACTTTTTTACAACCGGTGCTGCAATTGGTTTTGTGACACCAAGTTTATAACCTGGGTATTGCCGCAATATATCCCCAAGTCCGCTGTCGGCCCATACGCGTTGTGCGGCTGGCTTTCCCTGAAGTCCTGAATATCCTATACATAAATTATACTGTTGTGCCAATTGGATGACATTTCGCAATGTTTGCTCGTCATCATTAATGCCATATATTATTGGTCGGAATTCTATCGAATATTTATAATTGTGTTTTCGTGTCTTGATCTGAGCCAGATTATTTTTAAATCGTTCCATTGTGTTCCCGTCCAGTTTATGATTCTTGCCAAATGTAGAAAATGCAAGATGCAGATTTAAGTTAAATGGAACATCTGGGAATTTTGAAAAGTCGCCTTTGGTTACGATTACCACTGGACCAGTGTGACCGGCAGATTCCAGTTTTCGTAAATAATCCACGGTGGTATTTATTTGAATCAATGGGTCACCATAAAATAGATTTACCGCTACAGGTAACGATTTGAAATATGGATTTATTTGTGTCGGCAAAGTATCCCATTTTATCTGTTTGTTGTTTTGACCTTCGCCGGTAAGTCTGCAGTAAAGACAATTGTAACAATAGGGCAGGGATTGTCCCAACATGAAAAATGATTTTTCCGCATAAATATTTTGCAAAAAGTCAGATGGGTTAGTTGGGGAATCAAATTTAATTTCTTTATAATCATCATTTATCATATTTGTATCCTTTCTTAAAAAGAAAAGATTATTCAGATTGAATAAAATAAAAGCAAGTTATTTTTACAGGGGGATTGGTGGTTTAAAGGTTCTTCGTCCGGCTTGCCCGATACAAAAAAATAAATTGCCGCCATAAAGGCGACATTTATTTTTGGTGGGCGCGCAGGGACTCGCTCGGGCGTGCCGCCCTGTGCGGCAGTTGTGACGTTTCGAACTGCGTGCTATGCACTTGTTCTCAACTACGCCTTGTCGAACCCGCGCGGCTGTCGCCGCTTTTAGGGTTCTTCGTCCGGCTTGCCCGATACAAAAAATAAATTGCCGCCATAAAGGCGACATTTATTTTTGGTGGGCGCGCAGGGACTCGAACCCTGGACCCACTGATTAAGAGTCAGTTGCTCTACCAACTGAGCTACGCACCCGGGTCCGTTTATTTTTTAGACCCAAAAATTATATATCTTTTTTCGCTGTTTGCAAGCATTTATTGTGCCGGCTATATTGTATGGTTGCCGCCGGTGACACCATAAACCTCTGCGGTGGTGTATGATGAAGCCTGGGATGCGAGCAATACATATACACCGGCAAGTTCGGCCGGTTGACCCGCGCGTCCCATCGGCGTGTCTTTGCCAAATGCGGGAATGCTGCTGGTTTTGCGGCCGCCGGATACCTGCAGGGCGGTCCAAATCGGGCCTGGTGCCACCGAATTTACGCGTATGCCGCGTTTCACGACCTGTTTTGCAAGCGCGCGTGTAAACGCTACGATTGCTGCTTTGGTTGCGGCATAATCTATCAGATTCTCGCTCGGCTTATATGCCTGTATGGATGAGGTTGTTATTATTGAAGCCCCTTGTTTCATAAGCGGTATTGCCGCTTTTACCATCCAAAACATGGAAAAAACGTTGATTGCGAATGTGCGTTCCAGTTGTTCGGTATCAAGTTTTAGTATATCGGTTGAATATTGCTGATATCCGGCATTTAGCACCATGATATCAAGCCCGCCCAGTTTTTTGGCCGCTTCGCGCACAAGTTTTTGGCAAAACTTTTCGTCGGGCAAATCACCCGGAATAAGAATCGCGCGCCGGCCGGATTGTTCAATATATTTTTTTACGTCCAGTGCGTCGGCTTCTTCCGCCGGCATGTATGATATTGCGACATCGGCGCCTTCGCGGGCGAACGCAATGGCAACGGCACGGCCGATACCCGAATCGCCCCCGGTGATTAATGCGCGACGATTAAGTAACAGGTTGTGGCCCACATATGATGTTTCGCCGCAGTCGGGTTTCGGCTTCATTTTTTGTTCCAGTCCGGGATACGGTTGATGTTGTTTAGGGTATGGTTTGCTGTAATATTTTTTTGCTGAATTTTTGGGCTTTTGCGGTTCTTCTTGCATATGTTTCCCCTCTTTATATTTCAATTTTATTTTATAGTTTTTTTGCACCGTTAACCATAGGGAACAAAACCGTAAAAAACCCGTAAATCCGCAGGAATCCATACCTATGCAAAGATTGAAAATGCTTTGCTAGAATTAAATCGGTGACATAGAAATCCGAAAAGAAACAAAAAACCAAAAAGGAGAGAAAATGAAAAAAATAGCAATATCGACACTGGCGGTCCTGATGGCGTGCCCGGCGTTTGCTGGCCCGAATCAGACAAGCAGCTGGCAATTGTTCGGTCTGGATCCGTATATCGGCATCCGCGGTGGTGTGACGTATGAAAACCTGAACTACAAATACAACGGCAAAAAAGACACTCTGTCCGATGTCGTATTTCAGGGCCGTGCGGCATTAGGTTTGGAAGTTTGCGACAAAGTCCGTTCCGAAATCGAATGGTCTATGTATAGCAAAGCCAAAGACCATGCGGACTTCAACACTGCAAATCGAATCGATGTTGAAACAAAAATGCAGACATTGTTGTGGAACACATATTGGGAATTCGGTGAATACCAGATTGTTCGCCCGTTCTTTGGTGTCGGTGCCGGTGTGGCCTTTACAGATGTAAAGCGCAAGGGCGAAGACATTGTTAAGCACAGCGAAAGCAAGACTCGCTTCTCTGCGATGGGAACATTGGGTCTGACGTTTGACTGGGAAAAGTTCGCAGTTGACGTTGCCGCCCGCTATAACTATGTCGATATCAATTCCGGAATGCATGATTTCGGTGGTGACATCGGCGTAAGATTTATGTTCTAAAGGTGCCCCGGGCTTAAACCCGCCGGAAATTCCGGCGGGTGCATTTATTCTATGTTTCGTGATGAAAAATCGCCGTTTGTGGCGATTTAATTTTTTTCTTGATTAAAAAATAAATTTCTGCAATTTTGTTGAAACTTTAAAACATGAACAATATACAACGCGCTGTGCCAGACACGTAAGTCCAGTTGCCGGTGCGTTTTTTTTTATGGAGGTAAATATGAATAAATTCCCGCAGAACATGAAAGAGGCCGTTATCGCATCGGTACCTAATTGCCTGGTGATGGTTGTTGGTATGATGTCGTTGAACCTGTGGATATACGGGGCATTGACACCGGCGCATTTTATCCACGCATTCCCAAAAATTTTTGCAACGGCGTTTTTATTGGACTTTTTTATTGTTGGTCCCATTGTCATGCGCTTTGTCCGCAGGTTTAACATTATAAAATATATGCCGTTTTTCCGGGTCGGACTTATGGCGGGCATATTGACATTTGTCGCACCGGTCATAGAAACGGGGTACGCACCGGATTTGGCGCGCTACTGCGTGGCGTTGCCGCGTAATTATATTGCGGCGCTGCTGCTGCAGGTGTTTGTCGCAATGCGATTCGGTTTGTTCGTGCTGGGGGCTTGGCGCGGGCGGATATCGGTTGCAAAGTAAAACAAAATCCCGTCTTGCGACGGGATATTTTTTATCAGGCCAGTTTTGCTAGTGCCAGTTTCCCAAGAAATGCCGCCTCTATATCCCCCAGCAGAGATTTGTCGCCTTCGTTTAGTTCGTCGTCGTCCAGCAGTGCCTCAATATGTGATATAATCGATTCGCATAATTTTACCAGATTTTTATCTATCATTTTTGGATTTAGCAAATCCGGTTTGAAAACATTCTTTTCATCAGCCGCCATAAAATGCGATTCGGCCACACTGTCGACCCACGTGTCGATGTCTTCGGCCAGACGGTCAAACAGCAGATGCGGTGCATACGCCGCGCTTTTCCAATGGTTTATTTTACATGCGTATTTGAACGCCACCAGGCGTTGCAGCAATTCGTACATTTTTTCTCTCCTTTGGTTTACAAAGAAATTAGCACGCATTGATTTTTATAGTTATAGGAAGCAATTCATTTCCCGCTATGTGCATGATTTGCTGGGATTCCTAGGGATTCAAACCTGACGAAAATTGAAAAAAAATATTATACAATGCGTTTGTAACCAAAAGGAAAAAAGGAGACCTTTATGAAAAACTTAATCAAAAAAATGTTCATGTTATCATCCATTTTGGGTGTTGCCGTTTTGCTGTCCGGGTGCACGACCGGTTGCAAACACAGAAAGCCGCAGCCAAAACCGCAGCAGACATCAGATGTGGTGGTGTTCTATCAAACATATGAAAATGCCGATGTGAACCGTGTCACCGCAAAAATGTACACGCACAGCAGCAACGGCGGCGAATCGAAAATGGGTACAATCAAATTTGATGAAACAGACGCCGGTTTGAAAATGATCGTTGACCTGAAGGATTTGCGCCCGGGCATCAATTATACTGTAAAAATCAAACAGTGCGGTGCGTGCAATGACAATACATGCTGTGCACAGAACCCGATGAATATCGATTTGCCGACACTTCGCATAAACAAAGTGGGCCGTTTGGAAGAATCCTTTATCGTCCGCGGTTTGACCGCCAGCCAGTTGAATAACGCAAAAATCTATCTGGAACGCGATGGTGGTTACAAGGCCGCATGGGGCAAAATGGAACAGAGCATGTTCTAAAAAACTATAAACAAAAAACCACATCAATTACCCCCGTTTTCGGGGGTAAAATTTTTTATAAAAAAAGTTCTTTAAGAATATATTCACATTTGCTACTTTATTCTCTGGACCCCGCGTTTGGGAGAGGGGATGATGAGAAACATATTTTCTATTACTTCGCTGTTTTGCGTAGGTGTTATCTTTTCACCTGTGGATGCGCATGCCCTAAACCTGATAAGTCAGAATATTATCGGTGGTTCTGTCGACCTCTATGAACATTCCGTTGTTGGTCACGGATCCAGAATTATCAACGCAACCATACGTGTTAACTCTTCCCTTATGCTGAATAATTCCGGCGTTATCAATGCGCCGGTAAATATTTGTTCGGATTGCGTTCTGTATTTCCAAAATAACGGCAGATTTTCCGGTTCGTTTAATTTTGATGCCGGTGCCAAACTGGTTCAGGTAATTTCGCACCCGGATGAATATGGCAATCTTGCCACCGACCGGATAGACGGCATAATGATACACAACGCAGATAGAATATCCATGACGGATATTGAAAAGCTAGGCAAGGGTGATTTGGTATTCAGCAATTCATCCATAATTATGGATACATCTGATTTGTCGTTTATATCCAGTCTGGATTTGCAGGGCGATGTACTTGTTTATGTGGATGATGACTTTGAAATACCGGATGAACCGTTGCTGGAAAATGTAAGTGGTGACGGAACCTTGCATATAGTGTCAAATATATCGGACGATTTAATGGGGTTCAAAACCTATATAGTCAAAGATAAGTTGTACGTGAAATGGGAACGCGAGACGGATTATGCGAAGGTATTCCGCGATAACACGGGTCGGTTCCTAAATACTTTGCGGTCATCGCATGCAGATGACAGGTTGTTGAGTGCATTGGATAACGCGCCGAACATGTCGGCGTTGCGTGATGTAATGGATAAATCCGTGCGTTTGAACCCGGTAAAGTTAATGGCCGTTCCACGAATTCTGGATAGGGTGGAAACGACCTTGTTTGCCGGGCATGCGTTTGAAACGCATATGGGGTCGTTTTACATGACCAATTCGGATTTTAATGTATATGGTGTCCGCGGTGGTTTTGGTGGAGTGGTATCTGAAAATCTGTCGGTTGGTGCGGCGGCATATGCAAGTCTTGGCGAATACCGCGACAGTATAAACGAATACAATTTTATGACATATGGCGCCAATTTTCGCGCACGGTATGATATGCGTAACAATTATTTTGTTCATGGTCTGTTTGGTGTGTCAAAGGCTGAATTTGATATTGGCCCGGTAAAGGGAAAGAATGGCACAATTGAAACAGATCCGGACGGGTTGAATGTTTACGGGGCTGTGGATGCCGGTGTCGGATTCCGTATCGGCGATGGGTGGCGCGTTTCGCCATTCGCCGGAATTGCGGCGGGCAGGGCCACGGTCGCCCATGATGCGGATAATGATTTTTCGCCGCGTGTGGGCATCGGTGCATCATACGGTTTTAAAACTGATGGAATCCGCTATGATTATAATTTGCACGCGGTTGCATATTCATCGCTTGATTTCGACGTCGGGGTTGCGGCCCACTTTTTATCGGTGTTTGATAAACTGGGCGGCGGAGTTTCGTTGTCGCTTGTCCGGGATGAAATTACGGGCGTTTCCTATAAAGTCGCCCTAGGGATGCAAATCAAATTTTAATTTTGATCGCAGAACTCGCCGCGCAGGGACGCCTTGTTCGCCGCCGTAATGCGAATATCCGCCATTTGCGGGGCGTTGCCGTTTTCAGGGGCGTCGACAATGCATTGCTGCATATACGGGGTGCGATAAACCAGTTTTTTCCCGGTCTTGTCCGCACCTTCGCACAGGCAGGCCATTGTTTCCCCGACGCATGCCTCGTTAAATTCACGCTGGATTTCGTTTAATTCGCCGTCCAATGCCGCCAGGCGCGATGCCTTGACGTTTTCTGGTATCTGGTTTGGCATAAGGGCCGCCGCCGTATGGGGGCGGGGCGAATATTTGAATGAATAGGAATTTATGTGCCTTATCTGTTTTGCGATTTGAACCGTTTTTTCAAAGTCTGCATCCGTTTCGCCGGGAAAGCCGACTATAAAGTCGCTGGATATTTGGATGTCAGGGCGCGCCGCCTTTAATTTGTCAACTATATCTATATATAGATCTAGCGAATAAGGACGATTCATTCTTGTCAATACATCGGGCGACCCGCTTTGTATAGGCATGTTAAGAAAAGGTAGCAATTTCTGTTCAGTACGGAACATTTCGATTAGGTCATCGGTCATTTCCGTCGGATAACTGGATGTAAATCGTATGCGTTTGATTGCATCAAGTTTTGCCGTTTCACGTATTAAATCGGACAGTCTGAAGGCTTTCCCTGTGTTGTCTGAATATTTGTATCCGTTGACATTTTGCCCCAAAAAGCATATTTCCAGTGCGCCGGTTGCGGCCGCATGGCGTACATCGTGCATAACGTTTTCAAACGGGCGCGATATTTCACGGCCGCGCGTGTATGGGACGATGCAGTAGGTGCAGCAATGGTCGCATCCCTCCTGTATGGGGATATATGCGACCGCGGGTGATGTGGACGATTCCGGCAATTCATCAAACTTTTCAAGGCCGCCTAAATCAATATTAAGCAGCTTTGTATCCGGGTTTTCCAAAATATCGGGCAGTTTGTGATAACTCTGCGGTCCCAGGACAAAATTCAGGTCCGGAATTCGTTTAAAGGCCGCGGCGCCCGCTTCGCGGGCGACACAACCCACGATTCCGAACAGTGCGTCCGTTTTCTTGGCGCGACGAACACGCCCCAGGGCCGAAAAAACCTTGTCTGTGGCCTTGGCGCGGACGGCGCATGTGTTCAGTATTATTATATCGGCATCAGCAATTTTTTCAGTTGCGGCATACCCGCGCTGCAAGAGCATTGCCGCGATACGCTGACCGTCGTACACATTCATCTGGCAGCCGAATGTCTGGATAAAGAATTTTTTTATTTGCACCGTTTAAATACCGAATTTGTTAACATTTTTTTTGTTATGTTCCGCTGTGTTTGCTTGTATATGCGTGCGGTGGTGGCGTTTGATTCCTTTTGCCGCTGTGTCATTGAATTGGACAACGGAGACGCATATGCATATCGTGCGTTTGTTGCAAATTTGTCTTTAATTGTTCCTGTGGTTTTCATCTTTATTCCTTTTTAAGATAATTTGTTCTTTAGTATTTCATTTACGACGGCGGGGTTTGCCTTGCCGCCGGTTGCTTTCATGACGTTCCCAACAAAGAAACCGAGCAGGCCAACCTTGCCGGACTTGTACTGCTCAACCTGGGCGGGATTCGCGCTGATTACGTCGTCAACCGCTTTTTCAATTGCACCGGTGTCCGTAATTTGTTTCATACCGAATTTTTCCGCAATTTCACGCGGTGTTCCGTTTTCACCGTCCAGCATTTTTATAAATATTTCCTTTGCCTGTTTCCCGTTAACGGCGTTTTCTGAAATCATGTCGACCAATTCGGCCAAATCGGACGGGCGTATGATTCGCGCTATGCCTTGCTCCGATGCATCCACAGCGTTTTTTTCATCCCAGTTTTCAGGGTGTGCGAACAGTTCTGATATCATCCAGTTTGCAACCCCTTTGGCGCGCTGTTTTTTGTCGCCAACCGCCGCGTCGAACCATTTTGATATGTCTGTATTTTCCGTCAGGCGCGCAGCATCATATTCGGCCAGTCCCAAGTCATTGATGTATCGCGCGCGCGTTGCGGCGGGCAATTCCGGCATTGTGCGGCGGATTCGTTCGATTGTTTCTTCGTCAATATCCAGCGGTAATAAATCCGGATCCGGGAAATAGCGGTAATCCAGTGCGTCTTCCTTGCTGCGCATTACGGATGTCGTGCCCTCTGATTGGTTATAGCGCATGGTGTCCTGGCTGACGGTGCCACCCGATTCGTAAATTTCAATTTGACGGCGCGCCTCGTACTCAATTGCGGACTTGATGAATTTAAATGACACCATGTTTTTTGTTTCGGTGCGCGTGCGAAATTCGTTTGAACCCGCGGGGCGGACCGATACGTTTACGTCCGCGCGCATGGATCCTTCCTCCATGTTGGCCTTGCTGACGCCAAGTGCGCGGGCGATTTCGCGTATTTCGCGCAGGTATCTTTCCGCCTCGTCCGGGGATGATATGTATGAATTTTTCTCCGGATTTTTAACATCCAGCCATGTGACGATTTCCAACAGTGCGACGCCGGTTCTGTTATAATCGGCAAAGGATTTTGTCGGATGCATGTCGTGCTTTAATTTCCCGGCATCCTGTTCCAAGTGGGCGCGTTCTATGAAAATCTTTTTGGGTGCGCCGTCATCAGACATTATTTCAACCCAGCCGCGTCCGACAACGGGCGGTTCATCGGCGGGTTGTGAAATCTGATAACCCTGGGGCAGGTCGGGATAGAAATATTGCTTGCGGGCAAAACTGCTGTGGCGGGATATTTCCGCATTCAGCCCCAGGCCCATTTTTATCGCCTGTTCCACGCAATATTCATTCAACACCGGCAGCATTCCCGGCATTGCACAATCAACCATTGAAACCTGTGTGTTGGGGGAAACGGTCGGGTTGTAATCCGCGCTGGCCCCGCTGAACAGTTTGGAATTGGACAACACTTCTATGTGCGTTTCCAATCCGATTACCAATTCCCAATCGCCTGTTTTGCCCTTTATAGTGTACATGTTTCTTTTTCCTTGCTTTTTGTTTTATCTTATCTTATTATTGCTTTCGCGTTGGCTAGGTAGCTCAGTTGGTAGAGCAAGGGACTGAAAATCCCTGTGTCGGCGGTTCGATTCCGTCCCTAGCCACCACTTTTTTTATACCCATTCGTTATTTCCCCATTACCTTTGTCGGACGATTATCAATGTTTGCAAACTGTTGAATGTGCTTGGCCAGTTGCAACACATGCATATCCGCGAAACGCGGCCCCACCACCTGCAGCCCCAGGGGCAAACCGTTTTCGGACAATCCCGCCGGCGCACTGCAGGCAGGCACCCCGGCCAGGTTCATTGCGACCGTGAACAAATCCAATGCGTAATATTCCAGCGGCGTCAAATCTGCGTCAAGCGGCATTGCGGCACCCGCGCTGGACGGGCATACAATCAAATCACATCCGTCAAACGCCGTACGGAACGCGTCCGCAATCATGCGGCGCACGCGTGCGGCCTGCATGAAATATACGTCGTATGATTCACTGCTTAACACCGCGGTGCCGATAATCATGCGGCGCTTTACTTCGTCGCCAAAACCGCTGGCGCGGGTCTTTTTATATGTATCGATTAAGTCTGTGCCGTCAACACGCAGGCCGTATTTCATTCCGTCATACCGCGCCAGGTTTGATGATGCCTCGGCCGGGGCGATGATATAGTATGCCGCCAACGCGTCAAGTATGTTCGGAATTGAAACCTCTACTATTTCGGCGCCGAGCGATTTCAAATCGGCAATGCGCGCATCAAATATTTTCTGCATGTCGTCCGATATTTTTACATCGCGCAATTCCTTAATCAGCCCTATGCGCAGCGATTTGCCCCCCCCAAGAATTGGTTGCAATTCGCCGTTGAAATCAAAACCGTTTTTGGCACTGGTCGAATCCTTGGGGTCAAAACCCGCCATTGCGGCAAGCAGGGCCGCCGCATCGTCCGCGGTACGCGCAATCGGCCCGGGCGTGTCAAGACTGGACGCAAACGCGACGCATCCCCAGCGCGAACATAATCCATATGTCGGTTTCATTCCGACCAGACCCGTTATCGCCGACGGAAAACGAATTGAACCGCCGGTGTCCGTTCCCGTGCCGCCCATGGCAAGGCCCGAGGCCACCGCACTGGTCGCACCCCCGGACGAGCCGCCGGCCGTAAGCCGCCGTTCCATTTGCCATGGGTTTACAGGTGCGCCAAAGAAACTGGTTTTGCTGAATGTTCCCATTGCAAATTCGTCCAGGTTTGTTTTCCCCAGAAGAACGGTGCCGCTGTCAATAAATTTTTGGGATACGGTTGATTCATATTCCGGAATAAAGTTTTCCAGCATTTTTGATGCGGCCGTGGTTCGAATGCCGCGCGTTGCAAATAAATCCTTCATCCCGATTGGAATCCCGTCAAGGGCCAGCGCTTCGCCCGCCGCATAGCGCGCGTCACTGGCCGCCGCATCGGAAAGCGCGCGTTCTGGCGTAACCGTTATATAGCAATTTAATTGTTCGCCATATTTTTCAATTCTGTCCAAATGCGCACGCGTCAGTTCCGTGGCGCTGATTTCGCGCGATTTTAATTTCTTTAATGCTTCGGTAATCGTCAGGTCTATCATTTCGGTCACTTTATTTATGTTTGGATTTTTATTTTTGATGTTCTTTTGCGTACTTGTCCGGGAACAGTGCAACGCCCAGCGTTTTTTTCATATATTCATCAACGCAACGTCCGTGGCGCAGATTGCGTGCGCACATGCGTATCATCTGTTCTTCTGTTTTCGGTTTTTTATGCCCTGCGCACGGGGGTAAATATTCTTCGTGCATATAGAACATCCCGTATAAATTATAGCTGCTGTGGCTACTACTATCACAATACTTATGCCATTTGTCGTAACATAAATAACGTGTATTTGTATATTCTGCAGTAATTCGATCCACGCATGAGTTTTTTTTCATCTTTTGCGTGCCCAATTTTTTATGCAGTTTTAAAATTTTTTCAACTGGCAGTGTCCCCAATGTTGCAATTATATTAGGAACTTGTTCGTATGGTTCGTATTGAACGAACGACACGAATATTTCATTGTCTGAATCTTGCATTTTATTTTTCATTTTATTCATCCATAACCTTTGGTACGGCAAAGTATCCACGTGATACGCCGGATTTGTCCGGTGCGTTCGCCAAAACCGCGTCACGAATATCGCCGTCCGTCACCGAGTCCATGCGCAGCGGCAGGGCGTGTTCGGCCGGGTTCAGCATGGGCTTGACGCCGGTCGTATCAATCTTTTGCAGTTTGTCCAGCCAATCAACCACGGAATCAATGTTCATTTGTTCCAGTTTTTCATCCGGAATTTCAATGCGAATCAAATCTGCGAATTTGCGTAATTGCTGCTTGCTAAATGCCATTTTGAATCCTATTATTTAATGCAGAGGAAATTATACAATGATTTTGCCAGATTTCAAGGCTTTTCCACGCGCAGGGCGCATATTGGGAATAGATTGGGGCGCCCGCAGAACGGGCGTCGCGGTGTCCGACGCGTCGCGTGAATTTGTTTTTGTGCGCGATGCGATTGTGTCGCGTGGCGCGGGCGGGGCAATCGCACAAAAAATCGCCGAAATCGCGGCGCTAGAGCAAGTCGCGGGGATTATTATCGGGTTGCCGGTGCATGCGGACGGCACGCCGTCGCAAACCGCAACGGATGTTCGCAAATTTGCATCGGATTTGGCCGCGTTGACCGAACTGCCGATTGCGTTTATCGAAGAAAATTTGACCAGTCATGCCGCCCAGGAGCAAATGGGGCGCGTCAGGGTTGCGGATATAAAAGCGCGCCTCGATTCCGAGGCGGCGCGTGTAATTCTGGAAAATGCGATCGCAGTAATGGCGCGGCTGAAATAATCACGGGGAAAAATTATTCGTCGCGTTTGTCGGGGATTTGACCGTCCGCCGACAACAGAACCGCAACCCAACGCGTTGAATCAAATTGTGCGGTGATAATATACGTTGCGACCAGCAGCGGTATACTGAAAAACATGCCCGCGATGCCCCATATCATTCCCCAAAATACCAGGTTTATCAATATCGCCAGCGTAGATAAATTCAATGTTGACCCGGTCAGTTTCGGTTCAATTATATTGCCGAACAGTATCTGCAAACCAATAAGGCCGATTGCCGTCAGTATCGGTTGCTGCAGTCCGCCCGTTGTGGCCATTGAATAAAGTATAGGCAGGCTGCATGCCACGATTGCACCGATTGTGGGAATGTAGCTGGTGACGAAAACAATAAATGCCCAAACACCGGCAAATTCAACGCCAATCATATGCAACCATATGTACGACAATATGCCCGTTACGCCGGAAATCATTGTTTTCATAAACAGATATTTTTTCATGTTTGTATCGATGCTTTCGGTGATATAGCGCATTTTTTTGTATTTGTTTTTGTTCGGGAACAGGGCGGCGAACTTTCGGTTGAATGTGCTTTGTTCCACAAACATGAACAACATATATACGACAATCATTCCGACCGAGGTTGCGATTGACGCGACCGACGCACCAACATTTTTTGCAATCTGGGTTATGTTGGGCAAAATGTTTGCATCAAATTTTAATCCGACCGATGCAGACAGATAATCGCCCAAATCAACCAGTTTATGCTGCAGCCCCGGCAGGGACGCAATCAGTTCTGAAAACATGGGGCGAACCTGCGTCACGAACAGGTATATAACGCCAAACAAAATCGCCGCGGCAAGTACGTTTGATGTCCAATCCAATGCACGTGCCGCAACAGTGTGATTTTTTCTGGCGTTTTGGTCACTGTATGGGAACAGTTTGCGACAATACGCGGCGATTGCGTTTATCAGATACCACATAAACACCGCAACCAGCAACGGTATTAAAATCGATCGGCCCATCCACAGAAAAACAACCGTTGCCGCAAATAATATTATTCCATTCATAAAAATCTCCTATGCCTTGTATTCGTGCACATAGCGCGTTTTTTACTGTGCAGTATTTTGCGTGTCCGTTATGGTTATTGTTTCGGCATACTGCGCCGATATTTCCGTTGCGATTTTATGGCGCGTGTTGATGTTGGCGCCAATCCAAATTACATACATTGCAACAAATAGTATGTTTAAAATCACCGCGGTTGTTGCAAATGCGCCGCCAATATTTTTACGCAGTTTTTCGCGCCCGGTTACTTTTTCCCAAATCAGGTAAATCAATATTTCTGATACCACCATCGGCAGTATTATTATCGCCGCCCCCGGGGCGATTAAAACGGCGGCGAATGTCGTTGCTATAATTGCAGCCCATATGTACATGTCACGCGATATAATTTGATTGATAAAGCGGTCGTACCATGTGCTGCCGATTTTAACAGACTGTGTTGTGTTCTTTTTATCGTCCAGCATGTAGCACGGAATCGCCAGCAATGAAAACGGCAGGGAAAATATGGCCTTCCATTTTGGCACGCCAAGTGTCCGCGTTCTGTTGTACACGGGTTGCATATTTATAATCGACAGGCCGATTTGGTACATTGATATAATGCAAGCAAAAATCCCCAGTATGGCAAGCGAGATAATTGACTGTTGCGCTATCATTTTGCCGATTAACGGTATAATTACAAAGTATCCCGCCACAAGCAGGACAATCGGCATGATAATTAAAATGATGCTAATCCCCAAATCAATCGCAACAAATTCACGGTGACTTAATTGCACCGACGGCGTACGGCGCAACATCCAGACCGCGCATATCGCGGTAATCACACCGAATATTGAAAATATCGGCCATGCGACGGTTCCTTGCCGTGCGATAAGCGCATAAATAAATATTGCCGCCAAAGACAGCAGTGTTGCCGACAACGCAAATTTCAATGGTGCCTTGAGCAGCCATGTTGAAAGTTTTGCCGTTTCGTTTGTTGCGGATGCATTTTTTTTCATGCCGTTTCCCTTTTGTTTATTTTGCATCGATTTGCCCGTTTGACATAACCGTTGTATTGGTCGGGCCGACCAGTTGTGTGAATTTTTCCTGGTGGCTGATAAATAAAAATGTTGTGCCGGACATTTCACGCATTGTCCGCGCAATCAGTTCCTGGGTCTTGGCGTCCGCGCCGGAATCAGGTTCGTCCAAAATTGCAAATTTTGGTTCCGTCATAATCAGTTGCAACAGCATCAGGCGTTTTCGTTCGCCGCCGGAAAAGCCGACGTTTACACTGCGGTTTAGCCATTCTTTCGGAATGGACAGCCGTTCGCGGACTTCTTCCAGCCGGGTTAGGAATTCCCCCATGGACAAATCGCGACCCGTTTGAAAATGATGATGCGCGGCGGCCGAATGCTTTAGGAAAGACAAAACGGTAAGCCCCGGAATTTCCGGAACGTTTTGCGCCCCCAGAAATATCCCCAGCAACGCGCGCGTGGTTGTGTTTTCATTTGTTATATCGCGACCGTCGAATATTATTTTCCCATTGTCAATTTTTAGTTCCGGGTTCCCCGCGATTGTTGACGCCAGTGTTGATTTACCCGACCCGTTATGTCCGGACAGCAAGTGGCGCGCGCCGCGCGCAACATTCATATTTATATCACGCAACAGCGTTTTCCCGCCCATTGATACGGTTAAATTTTTAATTTCCAGCATTTTTAATCCTGTATGTCTGTGACATTATATCATAAATAACTTGCGTTGCAAAGAACGCCTGCGTATAATGATTTTTGTCGACGGGTGTTCTGTCGACGGGTATGAGAACCCTTTTCGAGCGTCATGCTAAAAAAGCGTAAAAGTGTCTTTTTTTGTGTGATGAAAAGTGCCCCGGCCAGAGTGCTGGGGGGCGGCGATATAGATAAATAAGCCCACAATTTCTCGAAGTTGTTCTCATCCCCCAGCCACCGTTTTTTGGTGGTTTTTGTTGAAAGAGGAATTGTCGCAATGCTAAAGAGATTTGTGATTGCTGTTGTTGTTTTATGCAATATGTATGGCGCATATGGTGCGTATTCTATCTATGGCAGTAGTGGCAATAACGTATATTGCGCAAATGAATCAAACAAATGTGCATGGTGTCTGGGTGGCGGCACAACACATATCAGCAATTGCGTTCCGCAGTATGCCGGGTGCGGTGGCGGCGTGACGGATGTTGCGGTCAACTCTACATACAGTAATCTGCGATGCAGCTCTACCGGGTTTTGTTATACATCTTGCGGAACACGTACAAGGACAGAGGGTAACGTTACAATTACGGAACAGGGTAGTGGATGCATGTGCGATACATGGACGGTTGTGTCAGTTAGCGCATCGTGCGAATATGGTTATTATTATTCAGCGGACGCGGGCGACTGCGTGCAATGTCCGTCGGTTATGTGCGAAGGTTGTGTAGATAATGCATGGGTTGATGAAAATGATCAGCAGTGGTCGTACGGACACACACCCAGCATGGCGAATATGAAAATTACGGATTGTTATTTGAAGTCTTCGCGCTGCGTAAGGGACAATTGTCGAAATGAATACAAGGATGAAACCGGCGTATTTGTAATAACTTCTGAAATTGCTAGTAAACGTTGCAACTGGGTGGTGGAATAATATAAATTTATTGCTGTGACAACGCCATTTGAATCAATTGTTTTGATTCAACCAAGAACTCCATCGGCAGGCGTGATATCACCGGTGCGGCACTTGCGCCGATAATCAGGGCCGTCGCTTCGTCTGTTTGGATTCCGCCGCGTTCCAAAAACCACAATTGCGCCGGATCAATTGCGCCGGTGGCGGCCTCGTGGCTTTGTTGGTTTTCACCATTTCCATGCACAATTGTTGGCAGGGTGTTCGCAATTGCCGCACCCCCAATCAGGCGCGTGTCGCACTTTGATGCGTTTTTTGAATTTTTTCCCGAAAAACTTACCAGGCTGCGAAATGTCTGGTTTGAATTGTCGGCGGCGACGCCGTACGAGACAATGTTGGATGTCGTGTTGTCACCGATATGTATCATTTTTGTCCCGGTGTCGGCCATTTGACCGCCGCGTGTTATGGCCAGGGAATAAAAATCGCTCTTTGCGCCGTCACCGGCCAGAATTGTCGACGGATATTTCCATGTCATTGCAGATCCGATTTCCACCTGGGTCCAGTCAAGCGTCGCGTTTTTGTCGCACCGGCCGCGCTTGGTAACAAAATTTAGTATTCCGCCGACGTTTTTCCCATTTTTCCATTCGCCCGCGTACCAGTTTTGGACGGTTGCGTATTTTACATGCGCGTTGTCGCATACAACGATTTCAACAACCCCGCTGTGCAATTGGTGGTTTGGGCGGCGCGGGGCGCTGCATCCCTCCATATAGGATAGTTCGGCCCCAGTATCCGCAATAATCAGTGTGCGTTCAAACTGGCCGATTTTTGCGGTTTCGATTCTAAAATAACTGGCCAGGTCAATCGGGCATTTTGTATTTTTAGGCACATACACGAATGTTCCGTCCGAAAACACGGCGGCATTCAATGCGGCAAAAAAATTGTCGCCCGGCCCGACAACAGAACCCAAATACTTTTGGACCAAATCAGGATATTGACGCACCGCATCCGACATCGGCAGAAATATTATCCCCAGTTTGTTTAATTGTTCCGTGTACGACGTGTGGACGGACGCGCTGTCGATTACGGTGTCCGTCGCCATGCCGAGCAGGGCACGCTGCTCGCTTTCGGGCAGGCCCATTTTTTCATACGTTTTTTTCAAATCGGAATTATCAATCTGCGCCGGTTCGTTATAATAATTCAACGCATCATAATCAATCGGGTCATATTCAAATTCCGCCCAATGGGGTTCCGTCATTTTTTTCCACTGTTCAAATGCGTTTAGACGCCATTGTGTCATCCATTCCGGCTCGCCCCGGCGGTGGGATATTTCGCGTACAAGATTTTCGGACAGTTTCGCCATGCGTTGCATCATTCCCCGGCGGCCAGTTGTTTTGCCTGTGCAAAGAATGTAAGCGATTGCCCCAGCAGGCCGTCTGTAAATGTCGCCGCCAGAATGCCGTTCGGCTCTGTTGTTGTCAGGTGGGTTAGCAATCTGTCCGCGCGGTTCATATAATTGTCTATATTTCGGGCGACGTCCGGGTCCAGTTTTATTGCACGGCGTAATTTTTCAAGTGCGAACGGATTTTTTGCGTATTCGTCCATTATTCCGCCCAACGCCCGCCACAATGGGTGTTCGGATGTCGCGCGCGGCATTATGTCAATCGCCGCCATAATCGGGATAAGATTTTGCAGTAAATCCTGATATATCATTTCGGCGTTTTCCGCAACCGCGTTTGTTGCGGTTTTGTTTTTTAGGACGGTCTGAATTTTCACCATAAGGTTGTATTGATGCGCCAATGTTTTGCGTATGTCGCGCATTTGCGCGGTGATGCGGTACATGTATATCGCAATGCCGATACAAATCAGCGCAGTCACAGAAATTATGCCTAAAATCAACATGTTTTGCATTTGCCGTCCCCAAGGTTGCATCTTTTTCGGTATGCAGTATAGCACCTTTTGTCGATTCGTGCGATTTTATCTTTTCTTTCACTTAAATTTAGGTTGTTTTATGTGTGTTTTACCGCTTGCACAGATTCGGTCAAGTTGTTATAATAAATATCATCTATTAAAGGAAATATTAGGAAAGGAAGTCTTTATGTTCCGCAAGATTTTGATATTTGCAATGTTTTTTGCCGCGGTCGGCTATTGCTATGCCGCCGAGACATTGCCCCAGGTTGTCACATCCCAGGTGTTTTACACCGAGGAACGCACCGGCGGTGGTGACGAGTATGTTCAATACGATACGGTTCAGACGGAAACGGTGATGACACAGCCCGCCATGGCGCAGATTCCGGCGTGGCCGATTGCGGGTTCTGACGCCGATGTTGAGGTTTCCTGTGGCGACGGTCTGTGCGCCAAGAACAAGCAAAGCGACAATATCCGCATCGTGTCTAAAATCGGTGCCGATTTGGTGGTTGAAAATAATTTTAACCTGGGCAATTCCGGTTCTGACTTTGGCGGATGGTCGGGCGGTGCAAATTTATTGCACGGCACGCAGATTCCGGTCGGCTTTGACGACGAATGCAATAATGGTTCGGAAATGCCGTTGCTGCACCGCGAAGTATTAGAGGATGACGGTGGCGATGTCTTGACACTGTCGCGCAGTGGGCGGAAAAATTGCGCAAAATATTCGGACGGCTACACCGCATATCTGGCCAAAATGGGGATGACGGAAACGAAAGATGGCACAGTGTCCGAAACGGAAATTGCGGTTGACATATCCGCCGATGCCGAACCCGCGGTTGATTTGACCGACCAGGTTCGTTCGTGGGTTGTTGCAAACGGCCAGACCCTGCGCGAGGTTTTGCAAAACTGGTGCAACAAGGAAGGCTGGGACCTGGTTTGGGCGACGTCGCGTGAATACCCGATAGAGGCAAGCGCCGTATTCAAGGGGCGTTTTGTTGATGTTGCGTCGGCCTTGGTTCGGAATTTTGGACGCGCGACACCTGTGCCGTATGCCAAATTTTACAAGGGCAACCGCGTTTTGGTTATATCCACAACAGAAGAATAAGATTTGAACTCAATCGCCGTAGGAGAATATAGATGACAAATCCAATAAAAGTTTTAATAGCATGCGCCGCCGTATGTGCGATTGTGTCGGGGTGCACCACACGTGAATCGGCCAAGGTTGCCGCATCGGTCGACCAAGACTTTATCAACGCGTATGACGCGTTTGAAATGGCCAAGAATCCGCGTGCCAAGGTGGCCAGCGGCGACACCGTTTCAATGTCAGAGGGTGTTTGGCTGGGGAACAAGTCGACCGTTTTGGAACATCGAAACAATCTGCCGTCACAGTTTGAAACGGATACGGGGATAACAATCTTGTTGGATGAACCGGTATCATTGCAGGTGCTGGCGAATGATATAAACACCATAACCGGCATTCCGGTCAAAATCGACAGCCAGGTTAATGCAGACAAATTAAAAAAGACGGTGAACATCGCGTACACCGGAAAACTGTCCGGCCTGTTGTCCCAGGTGGCGACCGACTTGGATTTGCTGTGGTACTATAACAAGAACGCAATCGTATTTTACGAAACAGAAACCAAGACATTTACATTGTATGCGCTGGGGACGGATGTTTCATACCAGACCGCCGTTCAAACAGACGACGGAAACCAGGTGTCGTTGGAATCCACATTAAAGGAATGGGACGAGGTTGAACGCGCCATAGGTGCGATTATCGGCAATGCACAAAATGCGGATTTTACCGTATCGCGCAGTTTGGGGACAATAACCGTTACGGCGCCACCGTCCGTTTTGAACCGCATAGATGAATATATCGCGAAACAAAACAAGCGCTTGTCGCAGTTGGTCACGATTGATGTCAAGGTGTTGCAGGTATCCATTTCAAACGATTCGGCGTTTGGTCTGAACCTGGCGGCGGCGATTAACTCGGCATCGGGATTGAATATTGTTGCAAATCCGAAAAATAATCTTGCCACGAACGAGGCCAGTTCCATGAACATCGCCGTGTTATCAAATACCGTATCGGCACTGACGGGGGCGACGCATTTGGATGAGGCGGGCAAGGTTGTCGAAGGCGCATATACCGCAGACAAAATAAACAATGGTTCGCTTTCTGGTGTTGCCGGCAGCAGCGCACTTATCGAGGCGTTGGCAAAGCAGGGCAAGGTTTCATTGGTGACAAATGTCGGCGTGACGACACGCAACAACCGCGTGGCGCCGGTAAATAATACGCGCACCACCGGGTATATAAAGCGGTTTGAATCGCGCAACTTTACAACGGTTGAATCCAGCACCGTTGACCAGGATGATTTGGAAACCGGATTTTCGATGCAGTTGCTACCGAATGTTTTGGACAACGGGCGCATCTTGCTGCTGTTTAGAATGTCCGTGCGCGAACTGCTGAAAATGTCGACCCAGACAATAGGGGAGGTTACCCTGCAATTGCCGGAGGTTGAAGAACGCAGTTTCATGCAGGAGGTTATAATGGAATCCGGCCAGATGCTGGTTGTATCCGGATTTGAAAAACAGACGAACAGTGATACGCGTTATGGTTTGGGGGATCCGGACTTTATGGCGCTGTCCGGTTCGCGTGAAACCGCGGCCCAACGCGATGTGTTGGTTGTAATCCTGACACCGCAGGTGTTGGTCAGCCCAATGGATGCGGAACGCAGTATTCAACAACACTGGGGGGCGCCCTTGAATTAAATAAACGAATAAGCAGAAACACCGCCGCACTTGCGGCGGTGTTTTTATGGATAATGTGCTTGCCAAAATCTGGTGGAATCCCTATAATTACAGGCATGCGGGGCGAAGGACAAAAGCCCAAAAAAAACGGTCGTTTCACTTGTGCAAGTAGCGGAGGGACATATGCGGCACAAATCGTGGATATTTTCTGATAAGACAATGCTGAATTTAATCCACCGTTTTCTTTTCTCTACATTAGTGCTGATATGTGTAAATCCGTTTGCATATGGTGCGGGCTACACATGCCCCGCATATAAAAAATACACATCGTGCAGTTCCGGGTATTATCTGAACGGGACGGGTGCGGGAAATTCGTGTGATGCGTGTCCGTCCGGGTGCACATGTGCCGGCGGTACTGCACAGCCTGTATGCAACTGTGACCCTGGATATTATAAATTAAACGGCGAATGCGTTATGTGCGACGAAAATGCATATTGCCCAGGTGACAATGAAAAATATTGGTGCCCGGACGGCCAAAGCGATAAGTATTTCGTGTACGGATGGAGATTGTCACGTTTCAGCCCGCAAGGTAGCACATCCCCGACTCAGTGTTACTTGGATAATTCGGCGTATGACAGTTGGATATATGAATTTAAATATCATGGATTTTATCGCTGGGCATCCGGAAAGTGTTATTATTCGGTTGAAAAGGATATTTACGATTGCAGTACGGCCAAGACTTTTTCGGAATGTAACGCCGGATATTATAAAAATAATTCCATACCCGAAGGTACAGGTTTCACCAATTCATGTCAGCCGTGCAGCCCCGGTTCCTATACAACGGCGACCAATACAGTGCCCAATACCGGCGGACCGGATCCGTCATACACCTATGCCACATCATGCACGTTATGTGAAACCGGCACTTACAACGACCAAAGCGCCGGCACATCATGCGCCGCGTGCACTAACAAGCCGGAAAATGCACACTATGTCGGTACGGGTGCCAATTCCGCCAACTGCCCGTGGGAATGCGATGCGGGGTATTATGGTTCCAGTGCAAACGGTGACACATCGTGCGTCGCCTGTGGCCGCGGGAACTATTGCCCGGGCGGATCAAATCGCACATCTTGTGCTGATGTGGTCCCGTCAAGCTCGCCAAGCCCGAACGCAACTTATTCTTTGTCAAATGGCTCTTGGGATGATTTGGAACATTGTACAACCGCCGATGATTGCAGATGTGATTGGATATTGGAAGATGAAACAAGAAAATATTATTTAAATCAAGGCAAGTGCAGCCTGGGGCCGTCCGGTACAACATTCACACAATACGAGGCTTGCCGCGACGGATACTATGCCGCAGAACCGCTTTATTGGGGTAATTGGTACAGCAAATGTTTGCCATGTACAAATGCGCCGGCGCATGCGATTTATACATCGTATTCAACGCCGTCGGAAATGTATGCGGTGGAAAGTAATTGTCCATGGGAATGCGTCAATGGGTATGAATTGAATGGCGATGCCTTGTGCGAGAAAATACCGCTTTGCGAGGCCGGGATTACGACATTGCATATCGGCAACGGTGTATCAATACCGTTGTACAAAAATTCGCGCACGACGCCGTCATTGCATGTCGGATATAATAATCAAGTGTGTTATGGCAGCTTGGCGTCGGGCAGTGCGACCGGGGCCTTGAATGTAAACATCGGCGGTTCGGTGTATCATGCCGTGGAATAAACGGTGGCGACGCGGACAAAATAAAAAACACCCCGTGCGGGGTGTTTTAATTTTCCTATCTGAAATTATGCCATTTGGGCAACTTTTTTGGTCAGTCTAGAAATTTTGCGTGCCGCGCGTTTTTTCGGCATTATTTTACCGGCGGATTTCATAATTTTGCTTTCCGCGTTGCGGGCGGCGGCCGTTGCGGCAGCCTTGTCGCCGGATTCAACGGCAACCAATACCTTTTTTGCGGCGGTTTTTACCGCACTGCGGCGGGACGTGTTGATTGCGTTTTTCTTGGCCGTTACCAAAATTCTTTTTTCAGATGACTTGTGATTTGCCACTTTATTTTCCTTTTATTTTAGTCATGTTTTTGATATTTTATAGAAAACAAACATAAAATCAAGCAAAAATGGAAGAATAAAATGATATTACCAATAATTACAATAGTGGTGTCTTATTTACTGGGCAGCATACCCATGGGCCTGATATTAACAAAGTTGGCGGGCAAGGGCGACCTGCGCAAGGTGGGCAGCGGAAACATCGGCGCAACAAATGTGATGCGGGTCGGCGGCCTGCGCATGGCGGCGGCGACATGGGTTTTGGACATGGCCAAGGCGATTGCCGCGGTGTTTATCGGAAATGCCGTGCTGGGGGATTGGTTTGGCGCATGGTGCGGTTTTGCGGCGATTGTCGGGCATTGTTATCCGATTTGGCTGCGTTTTCATGGCGGCAAGGGAATATCGTCACTGTTCGGGGTTTTGCTGGCGGTAAGCCCGCTTTCATTTGCGATATGTGCGGTTGAGTGGTTGATTGTGGCGTTGTCCAGTGGGTATTCGTCACTGGGGGCGGTGGTTGCGTTCTGTTTAATGCCGATATTGGGATTTGCAATAGATATTCGAATCGGTTTTGCATTCTTGGCAATTGGTTTGTTGTGTCTGTTCCGTCATCGCGAAAATATAGGGCGATTGATTGCAGGCACCGAATCGAAAATAGAATGGAAATGGAAAAAATAAAACATGGAAATAAAGCCGCATATTTTTGCGGCTTTTTTAGTGGCATATAGGTTTTTAGACTTTATTTTTTTGCGTTTTTGTGATATAATAAATAAAAATAATGCAGGATGGGAAAATGAAAAGATTTATATCCGCCATGGTTTTATTATGTGTCGCAAGTCCCGCGCTTGCCGCGTCGCAGGTGGCTACAGCGCGCCGTTCAATGGCTGAACAGATGGCATCGCCGCGCGCGACAACCGTGTCGAAAAACCAGATAAACGCAATGGGCGATTTGAATGCGGCCGCAACGGTTGATAAGTCAAGCATCCGTCAACAGGTGGATATTCCGGCATCCAATGCCGCCGGTGATAGCAGCAACGCGGACAAGGATAGGCGAGAAAAGGAACGCGCGGCGTGTCTGGGGAATAATATAGGCATCGGTAATACTTTTGTGTGGGCGTCCCGGTACAGCAATACAAACAATTATGCATCCATGGTTGAAGATACGGCTAACCCTGAAAACAACACTTGCTTTGTAAAGGTCGAATTGCGTTCGGACGATGCAAAAATATCGGTCGCCGATATTCCGGCCCAATATTATGAAATGGGGCGCGATATAACCTGTGGCGAGTGGGCCGATAAGTCAAAGATAGAAAAACGCATCCTAGATGCTAAAAAATCAGGCCGTACATGGGGCACAGTTGGTGGTGTTGTGGGTGGTGCCGGTGTCGGTGTCGGCATGATGGAGCTGTTCGGTAATAAGGTGATCGGCGGCAAGGTTGAAGGCCAGAAAAACAAGAAATTAAGCGAAAACGAACGGTTACGTTCACAATTGCTGGCGGAAAAGGATTCCGACGATTACAAGAAGTTTATGCGCTATATGCGCGTGTTGCGTGACGAATGCGAAAGAACCGATGTCACATGGGCAAATGGCAAGCCCGAAGAGTGCACGGAATATGATTATAACTATTTCCTGAACTTGTAATTGATGCATAATTTTAATGTCCGCGGGATTGGCGGACATTTTTTTATGAGTGGGTGATATTTTCACTTTTATGACATTATATAAATTTTTATACTGCATTTATCATGTCGGATTTATTTAATAAGTTGTTGATTATCAGAACGCCGGGTGTCGGGCCCGCAAAGTATGCGGATTTGATCCGCCGTTTCGGCGGCGCGGATGCGGCGGCGGCCTCAATCGGGGCGGACGCAAATCGCCGTGATGCGATTTTGCGTGAAATGGATGCTGCATCGCGAATGGGCATTCATTATATATGTGATGATGACGAATTATATCCGACCATGCTGCGTGCGATAAAAAATCATCCACCGGTAATTACGGTGCGCGGTAACCTTGATACTTTGCGCCGGCCGATTGTCGCAATGGTCGGAACGCGGCATGCAACCGCCGCCGGCATGGGATTTATGGCGAATTTGGCCCGGGATTTCGCACAAAATGGCTATGCGGTTGCAAGCGGCATGGCCATGGGGACGGATACCGCGGCGCATCGCGGCGCCCTGCGTTCAAACAGCCACGCCGCGACAATTGCGGTCTTGGCGGGCGGGGCGGATTATATATGGCCGTTGGAAAACGAATCGCTTTATTACGATATTGTTTCAAATGGCGCGATTATCAGTGAAATGCCGGTCGGATTTGTCCCCGGTGCCACAAATTTTGTTCAGCGAAATCGCTGGATTGCCGGAATTGCAGAGAAACTTATCCTGGGCGAGGCGGATATAAAATCCGGCAGCATGACCACCGCCCGATTCGCAATTGAATACGGTCGCGATTTGTGGGCCGTGCCGTCACACCCCGCCGACCCCAGAAGTGTCGGACCAAATTCCTTGATTTCCGGGGGATTGGCCAAATTATGTTCGGGTTCAGCGGACTTTTTTAAAAATACTGGCAAAAATGCGGATACGGGAAAAATTTCGGAAAAATTTATGCCTGAAAATCCGTTGTTGGATAAAATTGGGATAAATCCGGTATCCGAATCTGTATTGGCACAGATTGTCAAAAAACCGATTTCGGAAATTAAAAGCGATTTGGTTATTTTAGAATTGCAGGGTTTGGTGCGAAAAGTTGATGGCGGATACATTCGGATATGATTCTTTTCATGTCTATACAGTGTATATACAAGCCGCAGAAAACGGGCAAAAAAACGAATCGTTGTCAAAAAATAAATGTTAAAAAATTGTTTAACATTTGGTTGCAAATCAGATTTTATCTTATAACTTATCAATCGTGTTAAACGGGTGATTGAAACACAAAACAAACAAGCGAGAGAGTATAAACAAGTAGGACGAGCATAAACACTAAATTTTTATGAATCTGATAATTCGGGTAAGTGAAATTTAGCGTTTATGCATGGGTGGTTTTTACACTCTTGCACGGGCAAAACTCTTTTAGGGAAGGAAAGGAGAAATAGCATGCAGGTAGCGGCGACAAAGCAAATGACGAACTTGGAACAAATCAAGGGGGCCATTGCCGCAAAAATGGATTCTGCAAGCTTTTCTTCCTGGATTTCACCGCTTGATTTTGAACTTGCCGACGATGCTTTGACGCTGCGTGCGCAAAACCAGTTTTCCGCCGATTTTATAAACAGCGTGCACAGCGGTGTGTTGAATGCGGTTGCCGCGGAATTTGGAATTTCTGTGAATGTTGCGGTGCGTGGCGCGGCGGCAAAAAATGCGCCGGTTGCAAACGACAATAATGTTCAGCGTTATACGCCGGTTAAAAATGATTCTGTTAAATCCGCGCGTGATGCGTCCGCATTTGATGATTTTGTCGCATCCGACGAAAACGCGTTTGTTTTGTCGGCCTGCAAAAAAATTGCGTCTGGCGCGGTTGCGTTTTCACCTTTGTTTATCTATGGGCCGGCGGGTTGCGGAAAATCACTGTTGGCGGGGGCGATAAATGCGTCGGCGGCGGGGCGCGTAATTATGATGACGGGCGGTCAGTTTGTTGCGGAATTCGCACGCAGCCTGCATGATCGCGCGGTATTTGCATTCAAAGACTATTGCCGCAATTGTGATACATTTATTATGGATGATGTGCATACTTTGGCAGGCAAGCGTGCAACATGCGAAGAATTTTTGCAACTGGTTATGGATTTGCGTGCGGCCGGAAAAAACATTGTTCTGACAGCGAACGCGGCGCCGAATAATTTGTCGGGATTTGACCGCCGTATGCAGGCGGTGCTGGCCTCGGGCTTGGTGGCGGATGTGGCTTTGCCGAACGTGCATGTTCGTGCGGTTATGTTGCGCCGCGCAGGTGTCGCATCGGATGTTGCGGACGCATTGTCCCGCCGCATATCCGGTAATGGGCATTTGGTTTGCGGTATTGCGTTAAAAATAAAGACCTATGCCGAACTGATGGGCGCGACCGTTGATATGGACGTTGCGCAACGGTTGCTGGCCGATACTTTGGAAAAATCAAAAACACCGATTGTAATGGTTAAGTCCATGTGTGAAAAACTGGGTGTGTCATATGACGCCGTATGCGGCGCGGGGCGCAGTCGCTCTTTGGTTCTGGCGCGTCAGACGATGATGGCCGTATTAAAAGAATCAACAAACATGTCTTTGACGGAAATAGGGCGCCTGGTGGGTGACCGTGATCATGCGACGGTTTTGTATGCGATTTCCCAGATTGAAAAATTAAAGAAAACAGATTTGGTTTTGTCGGCGCAAATATCACAGTTGGTTGCAGAATGCAGATAAAACAACGGCGGATATTCAATCAAAATAAGTGAATGATTTTTGGAACCGCGTAAATTTCATGATTGGAATGGTGCCGAATTTATGATAAAATATATTCATAAAAGCAAGGTGTTTGCGCATTCAAATCATCGTTGAATTGCGCATAAATGGAGAGAAATTATGAACTTTACGCGCTTTTTTATGGTTTCAATGGTTTGCCTGTTTGGCATAACTCATGCTGTGGGGGCCGATGCGGCTGGTGCAATAAACGGTTGCGGAAAGGCCAGATTAACAGTTTCATACACAGGTAATCAGCAACAAACCGATGATGAATTTTTATATTATGGTGACTATGCCTATGAGTGTGATAATGAGCATTGTCAAAATAATACAGAAATAACGTTGCCAAGCGGACACATTTTTATGGGACAGACCATAAACCAGGAAGTTACATATAAATGTAGCACGGGGATAAGTGATAAGTGGAAGATACAGACATCTGGTGTGACAAAGCCGAAAAGAGGATATGTTGAAAAAGCGTGCCCGGCCCAAATCGGCACGGTTAGAACTGCTTTTTCGGTTCAATATGGTAACGATAATGAATTTATATATTCCGGTAATAATGTATATGAATGTGATGACGAAAGCGGATGTGCCGAAGGGAAAAAAATAAATGTTAATGCCGGCCATAAATTTAAAGGCAGCATTGTAAATGAACAAAAATGTTATATTTGTCTGACATCTGGTGGCGATCGATGGGTCGAGACGGATTGTGATGGTGCAACAACAAAATCGCCGTCAAACAACCCGAAACCGGATAAAAATCCCGACAATATGCCGGAAATAGAGATAGATCCGGTCGTAATAACTGCACCTAACCCTAACAAGGCGCCTTGTGAAGCATCTGGTGGCGTGTGGTCGAATGGCAAGTGCATATGTGATGCGGCAAAAAATCTAAAGACTGTTGGCAAGGTGTGTGAATGTATAAATGAAAATTACGAGTTTGACACCGCCACAAAAACTTGCAAAATGGCTGATTCGGCATTGGAAAAGGGAAACTGTGAAAAGGCTGGGAATGACATCGCCTATTGGAATGGGAAAGAATGCATATGCCGTGACACTACAAAAATATGGCAGCAAGACCGGTGCGTGGAAAATCCGGTTATAGCGGCATGTAATGCGGGCAGTGAAACCCAATGGAATTATGTGCTGGGGAAATGCGTATGTATAGAATCAGACAAAACGATGGATGCGAATGGCCGTTGTGTGACAACGCAGACCGCTGGCGGCACAATAAATTTGGAAAGTCAGAGCCGAAACAAGATAAAGGAAGCGGCGCAATCTGCAAAGGGCATAGCAGACGGATTTGAAAAGACGGTATGGAAGAACGAGGACGGAAAGTTCAATACAACGCGCCTGGCATCCGATTCGATAGCTGGCGTGGTGCTGGGGACGGCGGGGGGCCTGATAACAAGTAACGTGATAAAAAAGAACCAAATAAAGAACGGCTTTGAAGATATAAGCTGTACCGTAGGGGGCCAGGTGGTCGCCGGCTGGGATGATTTGTTCCGCGTCGGTATCAAATAAAATAACGGCTTTTATTGGAACACCGCCCGGTTGGGCGGTGTTTTGTTTTACATGCAGGTTTTTGCGTGCATTGTTTCTTTTATATAGTTGTCAATCATAGACGCACGAAGTTCCATTTCTTTGTATAAGTCGTTTTGTGCGCGGCGGCTTAAATGCTGAATATAATTTTTTTCATTGTATCCGTCGAAAATGTGCGTTGTTGTCGGGAACAGCATGATTACAGGCGCGCCGGTGTCTTTGTCCAGGTATTCAATTACAGTGCGTGCCAAATCAAAACCGAAGTATGGAACGATTTCATTGTATTCCGATTGAATAATGGACGCCTTGTTGCGCGTAAATTTTTTTATGTATTCACGACTAATCTGCGGTGTGGCGCCGGAAAAATCCAATTTGTACGTGTTTGATATTCCCGGCTTGCATGTCATTGTAAATGATGCCGGTTTGGCGGAATAATTTGTATTTTTATATATGGACATTTTGTGCCTTTTGTATCTATTTAATAGCATTAAAACACAAAAAATTAAATTGTCAATATTTTTATACGGTTTTATGCGCAGTGATAATGGTGTTGCTGTGCGCGTTTATGGTTATTACAATGTTGCGGGTATGTACATAAAAGTTCTTGCCACGGGAAATGATGTTACAATCGGGGGCCGCGGATACAATGCGCCGCACAAAATCCACCGCATCCGTATTCGGGCAAAGTGACAGGTTACGCCGAATCCGCCCCGCGCCCATTGGCGTTGTGTGCAGTCGCGTTATGTCGGGGCGGGGCGGTAAATTCGGCATTATACGAACAGGTCTTTAACGAATTGCGCGTGTTCCGTTATGAATTTAAACCGAAATTCGGGTTTTTTACCCATAAGTTCCGAAACGATTGTTCGCGTTTTTTCCGTGTCGTCTGCGCCGTCGGCGGTGCGTGGCGGCAAATCGACACGAATCAGGCGCCGTGTTTTCGGCGACATGGTGGTTTCCTTTAGCTGGTTCGGCATCATCTCGCCAAGTCCCTTGAAGCGTGAAATTTCAATTTTTTTGTTTTTATATTTGCCGTTCTTTAATTCTTCAAGTTCTTCGTCGGTGTCCACATAAATCGATTCGGTCCCGCATGTCAGTTTATATAACGGCGGACATGACAGGTACAGATGCCCCCCGTATATCAATTGCGGCATATGCTGGTAAAAGAACGCCATTAACAGTGATGCAATATGGCTGCCGTCCACGTCGGCATCGGTCATCACAATTATTTTTTCATAGCGCAACTTGTCTTCGTTCCAATCCTTGGCGGTGCCAGCACCGATGATTTCAATCAGTTCGTTTAATTCTTTGTTTGCGCCAAAGCGTTCATCAGAATTTGATATAACATTTAACACCTTGCCGCGCAGGGGCATAATCGCCTGGGTCGCGCGGTCGCGCGCCTGTTTTGCGGTGCCACCCGCCGATTCGCCCTCTACAATAAACAGTTCTGTTCCAGCGACGCCGTGCTTTGAACAATCGGCCAGTTTTGCCGGCATGCGTATGCGCTTGGTTGGTGTTTTGCGTGCGACATCCTTGACCTGTTTTGTCTTGATGCGCGCATTTGCAAGGTTTATTACAAATTCCAGCAACGCGTTTGATGTTTTCGGATCGGACGCCAGGAATATTTCCCACGGGTCACGCAGTGCGTTTTCGGTATAGCGCGCAACCTCTGGATTGGATAATTTCTCTTTGGTTTGCCCCAGAAATTGCGGGGTTTTGTAAAACACCGAAACAATTGCCGCAACCGAATCAAAGACGTCGTCGCCGATAATTGCGGCGGCCTGTTTGTTATTGGTTTTTTCACCGTACGCCTTTATCCCCTTGGTAATGGCGGATTTAAATCCGGTTTCATGTGTGCCGCCGTCAATTGTCGCAATCGTGTTGCAGTATGATGAAAAGAATCCATCGTCAGATGCCGCGCCGTTTTCATCCGTCAGGAATGTCAGCGCCCATTCAACGCGTCCCGTGTCATCGGGGAAATCAACTGATCCGCTGAATATGCGTGGCAAAATACGCGGTTTGGATTTTGTTTTTTCTTCCAGAAAGTCGGCGACGCCGTTCGGATAATAAAATGTTGTGTCGGAGGGGATGCCCATATCTTCGGTTAAGAGCAGCGGGTTGCATTTCCATTCAATTTTCACCCCGCGCGACAGAAAGGATTTTGCCTGCGCCATGCGGTATATTTTTATCGGCTTGAAAACCGCGTTTGCGCCGAATATTTCATCGTCAATTGTAAAGCGGATTTTTGTGCCGTGCGCGCGTGTCGCATCGCCGCGTGTCATTGGGCTGGTTGGTTTGCCGCGGGAAAAGGTCTGGCGCCATTCGTATCCGTCGCGTGAAATGGTGACAATCATTTCCGCGCTTAACGCGTTCACCACGGCCGAACCGACCCCGTGCAGACCGCCACTTGTCTTGTAGACATTATTGTTGAACTTGCCGCCCGAATGCAGGGTGGTAAGTATAACCTCCAACGCGGATTTGCCGGGGTATTTTGGATGTTCGTCAACCGGAATGCCGCGTCCGTCGTCGGTTATTTCAATTGTTTTCGCATCAATCAGGTTCACCGATATTTTTTTTGCGAATCCGGCGACCGCCTCGTCAATGGAGTTATCCATTATTTCCACCGGCAGGTGATGCCACGCCTTTTCATCCGTGCCGCCGATATACATGCCCGGCCGCAGGCGAACGGGTTCCAAACCTTCTAAAACCTGAATGTCTGATGCGTCATAAGAATGTGTATTAGTATCTGTCATAGCATGACATTATTAGCGCAAAATTTGATTTTTCGCAAGCGAAACAATTCTTGACAAACCGTGGGGCTTTTGTGTAATTTGTTTTGGCAAGGATGATTGTATGGCTAAAATAATATTGGATTTGGACGGCGTTGTTTTTGAGCCGATTAAGGAACTGGTTATAAAAACGGGATTTAAAAAGTATGGATATTTTCGTGCGTCGGCGATGCTGGTAAAATTTTGTGCCGAGGCATATCGCGCGGAAATTTTGGATGAAATATCCGATTTAATTCGTGAATGTCGTGAAAATGCAAAATTTTTGCCCGGGGCCGAGGCGGCTATTGACTATCTGACCAGCCGCGGCGATTGTTCGGTTGATGTGTGTTCGACAATGCCGTTTGAATCGGATACGGTCGGATTGGAAAAGTTTTATCGTTCACGTGCGGCATGCATGAATAAAATCAACAGGTATGAACTTTTGGGTTTGGACAAGCCGAAGATTAATTTTTACCGCATGGCAAAGCCCGTTTTTGACCATATGTATGTTTTGGATGATTCGTTGCATAATATTCGCAGTGCGTACATGATAAACGCGTCGCCGGTATTTATATCCGCGAACAAGGGCGCCGTAAAACAGGCGTGCCAAAAGTATGCTGCGATGAACTTTGAAAGTTTGGCTGCATTTGCAGATTACATGCGGGTTAAAAAGCTTTGACAATGGATGGGTATATTCCCATCCTTTTTTGTTTTTATGGGCTTGATTTTGTGTATAATTAAACCTATATAATCTTGGAAATAAATGGGAATTATGCGATGAATAAAAATCCATATGAAGTTTTGGGTGTCGCCCGTGACGCGTCCGACGCAGATATTAAAAAGGCATATCATAAATTGGTTATGAAATATCATCCGGATAAAAATCCGGGTGACAAGTCGGCCGAAGAAAAATTCAAAGAAGTCAATAATGCGTTTGATATATTGAAAGACCCGCAAAAGCGGGCGGCGTATGATCGTTTCGGTGACGCGGCGTTCGCGGGCGGAAACGGTGCGTCGGCCGGGGCCGGATTCGGGGCAAATCCGTTTGGCGATGGTGCGTTTCATTTCAATATGGGCGGCGGTGCCGGCGGCATGGAAGACATTCTGCGCGAGGCGATGCGCGGTTTTGGTTTTGACGGGTTTGGCACCGGCGCATCTGCCGGTGCGGGGCGCGCGGCGACGACGGCGCGTGCCGGCCGCGACCTGCTGGACGAGGTTGTAATTGACCTGCGCGACGCGTACTTTGGAAAAACGCACACGGTTAAGTTTTCAACAAACACGACATGTGAAAAATGTCATGGGTTTGGAACGGCTGACGGCAAGCCGGCGCCAGAATGTCAAAACTGCCACGGAACGGGATATGTCCACACGCGCCAGGGATTTTTTGCAATGGAGACGCCTTGCCCGGAATGTAATGGCCTGGGGCGCAAGATTGATAAAAAATGCACAGAATGCGGCGGGGACGGCACCGTGCACAAACAACGTACGCTGGACGTAAAAATTCCGGCCGGTATTGATGACGGGGCCCGCCTGCGTTTGGCCGGGCAGGGCGAGGCCGGTCAAAACGGGGCGCCGGCGGGCGATTTCTATCTGGATGTGCGTGTGCGCCCAGACAAGCGATTTGTACGCCAGGGGGCGGATTTAATCACTCGTATCGAGGTGCCGTTTACAACATTGGCGCTGGGTGGTGAAATTGATGTCGAAACGATTGATGACAAGACCTTGTCGGTAAAGGTGCCCGCCGGAACCCAGATTGGTGAAAAATTGCGCGTTCGCGGGCATGGCATGCCGGGGCGCCGTGCCGGTTCGTTCGGTGACATGTACATAGACATTGCGACACGAATTCCGACAAAACTTACGGAAAAGCAAAAGAAGATATTAAAGGAATTTGCCGAAACCAAATCGGATAAAAAAGGCTGGTTTTAATACAATCCCGCATTACGCGGGATTTTTATTTGGCCGTGTGATATGTTTTTCCACCGTAATTTATGTTTAATTCGCCGGCCGCATCACCGTCCGCCAAATCGCCATAGCATACCTGGCCGTTGAAACCTATGTTCAATGCCGGTGCGGTGTTTCGGGATTTGTATAACGGTATTGAAATATTTCCAACACGCAGTGTGGTTATTCCGGCATCACATACCGGCGCACAGGTGTTTTTGACTGTTTTGTTATGTCCTGTGTCGCATTCCCACTGGCAATTGGCGGAATTGGCGCCCGTTCCGACATAATGCGAATTATCGGGCCCGTTTGTGCATGCGGTGCACGATGTGCCGGCGCTTTTGTCATTGTAAGTACCGGTTTCACATAACGTGCATGATGTGGCGTAATGGTATGAATCATCGTTGCTGCCCGTTATGCCCAGGTGCCCGGCCGCCTTGGTGTATGAGCCGGCGTCGCACGGCTGGCAAGAATTGGAGAATCCCGGCCCCAGCGGAATTGTGCTGGCATAATACCCGGCATTGCATTCACGAAAATACCGGTCGTTTTCGCAGTTGTTGTATATCTCTGTTTCTGGGGAATAATAACATTTACCGGTCCAGCGGTACAGGCCGTTATATTGGAATTCATAAATCCATGTTTCCCCCAGGGCCCTGTCCAGATTGCATTGTGTTATTGATGTGCTGCCCTTTGGGCTGTTTATTGAATATGCCCAGCCGTAAGTATAATATTTATCGCTTTGCGGGGTGGGGCATGAATATCGGTTGTTGTCGCCCGGGCAATAATAAACGGATTCGCACTGTACGCAGCTGCCGCCCGACAGATAGTATCCGGCATCGCATATCCACGGGCAGTTGTTTGTTTCCGGATCGCCGGCGCCTGTATAGTGCGAGTTCGCCGGCGCATTTGTGCATGCGCGCGCGCCGCTATACCATGCTTCCCACGATGTGCTTTTATATCCATATAAGTAATACCCGGTATTTGCCGCGTACCATAAAAAGTCACCGTTACAAGCATCATAATAATTTTTGCCGTTCCACGAGCATTCCGCCAGATATGTCCCAGATTCTGTTTTTATGTAAGCGTCGCCCATGCATTGACCGGCATTGGTTGAACGTGGGGAACTGCTGGACCATTCTTGCTTTTGCTCAAGAACTTCGGCACCGGATAATATCGCCAAATCTTGGTTATTTGCGGGACATCTGTATCTGTTATTGTCGCCGGGGCAGTAATAACCGCCGGCGCCGCATTCAACGCATTCGCCGTTTAATTTATAATATCCAGGGTCACAGTTGCATACAGGCTGTGCAGTACCGCCGGCACATGTGCACCCGGACGGACACGCATCACACGAATTTCCCGCACCCGTCCCGTTCAGATAATACCCGGAACTGCACGATGTGTATTTTTTATATGCGGGGCATGTGTAGCCCGCACCATATGCAAACGGATTTACACATATCAGCACTAATGTAGAGAAAAGAAAACGGTGGATTAAATTCAGCATTGTCTTATCAGAAAATATCCACGATTTGTGCCGCATATGTCCCTCCGCTACTTGCACAAGTGAAACGACCGTTTTTTTGGGCTTTTGTCCTTCGCCCCGCATGCCTGTAATTATAGGGATTTGTGTGATATTTTTCAATAATAAAAAGGGCCGGCGTTTTCGCCGGCCGATTTTGTTGTTATTTTATTTTCTTTAATTTTTCCGCAAATGTCCGTGTGTATTGCGTGGCCGACCACAATGATGCAGCCAATGCCGCCCACAGAACAGTAATTCCAACCTGGGACAAGATGTTCATCAGCATCAGGTATGTGCGTGTGATTGTTTCCGGGGTTATAAACGTGGTTAATACAAACAGCAGCAGGAACGCAGACAATGCAACCATTTGCAATGTGGTTTTGATTTTTCCCATTGAAAAGCGTGCCTTGGGTACCGGCATTTCGATTTTCTGGGTCCCCAGGAATTCGCGCAGGCCGCTGATGTACAATTCGCGCGCAATCATTATTATAATCGGGATAAATATGAACCATACCGGCATCATGATAGATAGCATTATCATCGTGTTCACAACCAGGAATTTGTCCCCGATGTGATCCAGCACGCCGCCGATTTTTGATGTCGCATTATATTTTTTTGCCAGCCACCCGTCAAAGAAGTCGGATACCGCGGCCAGTACGAACAGTATAAACGACACCATGTACCATTGGTACATCAGTGTGGGGATAATCGCGAATGACGCGGCTATGCGAAATATTGATAAAAAGTTAACAAAAGATTTCATTGTTGTTTTCTCCTTTTATATGAATACACGTATTATACCACACCGGAATGAAAATAGGCATATATTTTTTCGGCGGCATTTTTCCCCAGTCCCGGTACGCGAACCAGTGCCGCCAAGTCCGCATCCATAATTGCGCGTACGGTGCCAAAGTGCTGCAGCAGGGCCTTTTTGCGTGTCGGGCCGATGCCGTCTATTTCATCCAGAACCGATGCGGTCATCTGTTTTGCGCGCACGGCGCGGTGGTATGTTATGACGAAACGGTGTGCCTCGTCACGGACGGCGCGCAGCATCAGGAACAGTTTGGAATCCTTGGGCAAATCGCGGCATATTGAACCGTCCGGCATGATGAAGTGTTCGTCGCCGTTTCTAACTTCGCCCTTGGTGACGCCGATTACGGGAATGTCGGGCGCGGTCTGGTGCGCGATGTTCCATTGGGCCATGCCGCCGTCAACAATAATCAGGTCCAATTTTTCATTGCGCGCGGCGCGCGCGACAAATTCCGCCATCATGGCTATATCGTTGCCGGCGGCGGCCGCATTTTGCAGTTTGAAATGGCGGTAACCGTCTTTTTGAAAACCGTCGTGTCCGAATGTTATCATGGCGCCAACGGGGCTTTTCCCAAACAGATGCGAATTGTCAAACACGCCGGCCGTTTTTATTTTTACGCCCGACCATTTTTCCATGTCGGTAACGGTTGCGTTCCAATCGATATTTTCACCGCGTGTGCCGCTGCGGCGCCGTGTGGCGCCGCGGTTCGCCGTATGGGTCAGCGCCGCGATTTTATCACGGACAACGGCGGCGGCCTCAAAATTCATGTCGTTTGACAATTTCTGCATCTGCTGCGTTAAATCCGCAATAATCGGTTCACTGTCCCCGGTCAGTATTCGTCGGGCAAGTGCGACATTTTCCGTATACTGTGTTTGCGGTATTGTGCACGGCGCGCTGCATCGGCCGATTTGATATAACAGGCATGGCCGCGTCCGGTTTCGCATGAATGTGTCCGTGCATGTGCGCAGTCTGCACACCTTTTGAATAGTTTTTATTGTTTCATTTAATGCGCCCACCGACGGATACGGGCCGTATACATCGCGACGCTGGGATATTTTTCCGCGAAATTTCAACAGACGCGGGAATTCCCCCGCGGTCAGCGCCAACATCGGGTACATTTTCCCGTCCGTCAGCATTATGTTGTATTTCGGCTTTAGTGTCTTTATCAATTCCTGTTCACGCAGCAATGCGTCCGATTCGTTCGCAACGGTTTCCCATTCAACCCGTGCGACCAGTGTCCGCATCACCTGTTTATGCAGTTCCAGTTTCGATATGTCCAAGTATTGATGCAGGCGGTTTCGCAAATTTTTCGCCTTGCCTACATACAGCAGGTTGCCGTCCGCGTCGTACATCTTATATACGCCGGGCGCCATGGGACTGTTTTCTATTAAATCTGAAAATTGAATATTCATGCCTTTTATGATAGAATAATAAAAAACAAATAGCAAATGGGGGTATAAAATGAATCAAGAATCCGGTCGTTCAATGATTGAAATGCTGGGGGTGCTGGCCATAATGGGGGTCATAACCGTCGGCGCAATCGGAATGATTTCGACCGCAATGCGCACGCAGCGCCGCAGCGCCGTCAACGACGAAGTTATTCAGATCGTCACCGGTGTGCGGACACTGTTGGGGGAATATGACGACTATTCGCATATAAACAATTCAACAATATTCGGTGCGATTGGAATGTCGCCGAAAAATACATATGGCGGCACATATGAATTGGCCGTGGATCCGTCCAATTCGCGTCAGTTTGTCGTTACAATAAACGGCCTGTCGCAGTCTGATTGTGAATATTTTCTGACCAAGGCGTGGTCTGATTCGGTCGGCTATCAAATGTCTGGCGGCAAAAATGGCGGCGCGACCGGCAATTGCAAGGCGCCAAACGGTAAAAACACAATTTCGATAACGTATGGCGACTAATCGCGCATGGCAGAAATAATAACAGTTTCCAAGGTGGAGGATGGTACGCGTCTGATGCGCTGGTTTTTGCGCAGATTTCCCGCCATGCCCCAGCGCGAGTTTTACAAACTTTGTCGCGGCGGCCAGATACGGGTAAATTCTTCGCGCGTGCGGGGAAATGAAATATTGCGCGCGGGTGATGCCGTGCGCGTGCCGCCGACCCTGACCGGATATGCCAAGGCACCGATCAAAAGCGAAGGCGGTGATAATTTCACGCTGTCTGATTTGGAGATGTTGCGCACATGCATAATACATAACGATGAGGATATCGTTGTGTTTAACAAGCCGGCCGGGCTGGCGGTCCAAGGTGGCACGGGTATTCGTAAATCAGTTGATAAAATGGCGGCCGCGATGTTCCCGTATGCCAAAATTTCATTGGTTCATCGTCTTGACCGCGACACCAGTGGGATTTTGGTCGTGGCAAAGAATCAGAACGCCGCGCAAAAACTGGCCGCCGCGTTTCAGTCAAAAACCGCGCACAAGGAATATCTGGCGTTGCTTAACGGCGATGTAAAGCCGCCGCGCGGCGTGATTGACAACTATATGCTAAAAGGGCAGGTGTTTGATACGGCCGCACGCCTGAACGGTGGCGCGGGTCCGCGCCCGCAGCGTGCCGTCACCGAATACGAGGTAATATCAACCGCGGTCGGGTGTGTGTCCTGGGTTCTGTTTTCGCCGAAAACCGGGCGCACGCACCAACTGCGTGTGCACAGTGCGCGAACATTGGGTGCGCCGATTGTTGGTGATGATTTATACGGGCGCGACAAAAAACTTGACGGCGCGCTTTGCGCTGTTTTGGGAACGCAAAACCTGTTCCTGTTTGCGTACAAGATAACCTTTCAACATCCGTCAAGCGGACGGCTTATGACTTTAAAGGCACCCGTGCCGGAGTTTATGTTGCCGGTGATGAAATTTTTGGAGTTAAAGTTACCGTAGAAGAAAAATGCTGACAAAAACCAAATTATTTTTTGCGGTGTTTCGGGTTCTGGGGCTGTTCCTAATGGGACTGGCTGTGGCGACCGTTATCGCATTAAGCCAGGTTAACTTGGAAACACTGCGTGGAAATGTCCTGGCGATTTTAAGGGATGCAACCGGTTTGCCCGTTCAGATAGACGGTGCCGTGTCCTGGAAATTGTCGTTGCGCCCAAAGATAGAATTGCACCAGGTTCGGGTCCCGAACGCCGACTGGGCACGGCATGAATATGCGTTCAGTGCGGAAAAAATCGATGTGACGATGAATCTGCTGTCGCTGTTCCGCGACCGGCCGACAATTCAAAATGTAAAAATTTACGATGCGACCGCATGTGTTGAACAAAATGCCGACGGACAATATTCTATAATGCCCGAATTTGATGATGAAGACGACGCGCCGGATAAAAAGCATCAGGGATTGGTTGGAGGCACACCGGATGCGCGCGTGGCGGCGCATGAAAAATATCCGTTCAAGGATCCGGGGCTCGGCGGGGTTGAAATAAAAAATCTTGTTGCGCATGTTTTGGGCGACACGTATTCAATTGCCGGCTTTAGCGTGCACTATGTACCCAAGGATGATGTTCGCGAATACGCCGGTTGGATAAAGTCAAAATCTGCGATGTTTCCGTTTATTGTGTCATACTCGGAATATAATCCCGAACGAAAAATATACCCGGTTAAAATCGCCGTGTCGACGGGTGGCGATGCGCTGATTGCCAATGTCGCATTGGAAGGAACCAGCCTGATGCCCATAGATTTTATTGTAAAGGGCGATATACCTGACATTGTGGAACTGGGGGATGTCATTGGATTAGATTTGCTGCCGCTGGCAAAAATATCGGTTAATCTTGCGGGCGGATTTGATCATAACCGCGTGACACTGCGCAAATCGACAATTACGGCGCGCGGAAATAAAATAACGCTATCCGGGGATTATGATTGGTCAAAAAAAGTTCCGAATTTAAATCTGAATTTGGAATCAAAGCATATCAGCCTTATGGAACTGTTCCCGGATATGTACGGGCGGACATGGATTCGTCCAAAGCGGCCGCTTAACGTGTTCAAGGACACGCCGTTGTTTGGCGAATATTTTGCGGCATTTGATTTTAATGCAGATGTGTCGATTGATGAATTGATTGTGTATCGGGATTTGACGCTGCGGGACATTGATTTGCGCGTGAAATCTGTGGCCGGGGATGCGCGTGTTGACGGTAATGTCGGAATTGGCGGCGGTAACGTGACATTTGGCGGGAATATATTGATCGACCCGGACGGCATGATGCGCGGCAGTCTCGGCGCAATCGGCCGGAATATTTCGGTTGGTGAAATATTAAACCAAATACATGTTGACGGAATAATATCTGATTTGCCGGTCGACTTTGAAACATTTTTAATGGCAAGCGGATCAAATTTATCCCAGGTGATGCAGACCGTGACCGGGCCCGTTCGTGCATATTCGTCTGCACCCGGGTATGCGCATTCAAAACTGGTGGCGTACATGTACGGAACCGATTTTCTGACGTCACTGCGGCATGGAATTCAGGATTTGTTCCGAACCGAAAAAAAGCACGACCAGATAAAAATTTCATGTGTCGCGTTAAATACCAAGCTGCGTTCTGGGGTTGCCGAAACACAGAACGGCGTCGCCGTTCAGACAAATTCTATAAATGTTCGGCTGGCCGGTGATTTGGACCTGGGGGGCGAGAGTATGAAATTGTCATTAACAACGGTGCCGGTTCGCGGACTGAAATTGTCTTTGACCGGAAATGTTGTAAATTCCATTGAAATAACCGGGGATTTGGCAGAACCCGATATTCGCATAAGTGGCGCAGCGGTTGCGGGCAAGGTTGCATCTGCGACGGGTATAGGACTGCTGCTGGCGCCGTTTACAGGCGGCATCGGGCTCGTCGCGGGGGCCGGGGTCGGCCTGCTGGCCGGGGACTTGTTGGAAAACTGGTTGGCGGATGACACGCCGTGTGAAACCGCGTTGCGTCGCGGGGCGCCGGCATTGCGTGATGATCCGGCATGGCTGGATGCGCCGATTGAGCAATTGCTGGAATCGGTAATGCAAAAATAATAAGGATAGTGCAAATGTTTAATTGGGTTGGATTGATACAAGTTGTAATAATCATTGCGATATTGTGGGTATTTTATCGTAGTTTTATAAAAAACACTTCGTCGGAAACGTTGGTGCGCGGGTTGCTGGGGTTGGCGGCGTTGTGGGGTGCCAGTTTTGTAATGCTGTGGTTCCGTTTGGATTTGCTGGGGGCGTTTTTGCATTGGACGGCGCTGTTCTTGTCATTGTCGCTGATTGTTGTTTTTCAACCGGAATTGCGTAAATTCATGGCACTAATGGGAAATATAGATGAATGGCGTCGCGTATTTCGACGCGACAGCGGTATGCGCGATACGCGCCCGCTGGATGCGATTGTGTCGGCGGTGGAATACATGTCGGCAAAGCATACCGGGGCGCTGATTGTGTTCCCGACGACATTGGATGAAAGCGCGATTGAAAGAAAGGGCGTGCGAATTGACGCGGTTATAACGTCAGAGTTGCTGTTGACGATATTTTTTAACAAGACCCCGCTGCATGACGGGGCGGTAATTATTCAAAAGGAACGCATTGCATACGCCGGTGCAATTTTGCCCCTGTCGCAAAACAATTTGAATTGGAAATACGGCACGCGTCATCGGGCGGCGTTGGGGTTGTCGGATGTGTCCAGGGCGGTTGTTCTGATTGTATCAGAAGAAAGCGGAGACATATCAATCGCGGAAAAGGGAAAAATAACCAAGTATGACGATACGCAAAAATTGCGTGCAAAACTGGAAAAGGTTATGAGCAAATAGGAAAAAAGGCCGCCAATCGGTGGCCTTTTTTGTTTTGGGATTATGTTGCTCTTTTACGCTTGCGCCGAATCGGCATTTTTTGATAAACTGCATTCAAAAGAATATTGAAATAAATCATACAGGAGTTCACAAATGGAATTTTCAGTATTTCGTCAGGTGTTGATACGTGCGCTGGGGCATATGCAGTCTATCGTTGAAAAACGCGCGACATTGCCGATATTGATGAATGTTAAGATAGAGGTTGCAGACGATTTAATTCTGTCTGCGACGAATGTCGACTTGGAATTGGTGGAACATGTCGCGGCGGACATAACACTGGGGGGCAAGACAACCGTTCCGGTTCAGATGCTGTATGATATTGTTCGCAAACTGCCGGATGATGCGGAAATTTCATTCAAACAAAATGGTGACCAATTGGTCGTGTCCAGTGGGCGCGCGGTGTTCCGCCTGCCGACATTGCCGGCGGAAAATTTCCCGGCCATGGCGGGCAGCAATCTGACCACAAAATTCCAAATGACGACGGGTGACCTGGCGCATTTGATTAACCAGACAAAGTTTGCAATTCCGACCGATGATGTCCGTTATCATTTGGGGGGAATTTATTTCCATATTTCCGACGAAGGAAAGGAAAAAATGCTGACGGCGGTTGCAACCGATGCGCAGCGCATGGCCTTGTGCGCGATGCCCGCGCCCGAGGGCAGTGCCGAAATGCCGGCGGTTATTTTGCCGCGCCGCGTGATTGGTGAATTGTCCAAGTTGTTGGAAGACGCGACTGTTGACGATGTGACCGTTGAATTGTCCGATACCAAGGCGCGCTTTACCGTTGGCGCCGCCACCTTGACCAGCAAATTGGTTGATGCGCAGTATCCGAATTACCGCGTTGTTATTCCAAAGGGCAATGATAAAATCGCAATTCTGGACAGAAAACAATTCCTGAACTCCGTCGACTTGGTGTCGGTAGCCAGTGTTGATAAAACAAAATCCGTCCAACTGACATATTCCATGAACAAATTGGTTGTTAACGCGTCCAGCCCGGATGCCGGTACCGCAACCCAGGAACTGGACATTGAATACAATGGCGACAGTTCGTTCACCGTCGGGTTTAATGTAAAATTCCTGATGGATGTCGCGTCCCAGGTTGAAGGGGACAAGTTCCAAATGGAAATGCAGGATCCGTTGTCACCGACGATTATCAAATCGACCGACAAGAAAACGGATGCGCTGTTCGTATTGATGCCGATGCGCATGTAATTTGCGCCGCGCAATAAAACCGCCCGTGTGGCGGTTTTTTATTTTAGTCTTTACAATATGAATGTTAATTTCCTATAATAAAAATGTCACGGCGGGTTGCCGTGATGGGGCATGACAACCTCTCTTGTGCGTCGGAATATATTTGGCGCAATGCGCCGTTTTTATTGCGACGATAAATATTCTCCTGATTCATCAAAGGGTCAGGAGGACGGTCTAATAACAAATAAACCGTGCTACTCGCAAGATAGTTGTCAACCTCCTGGCCACTGAATATATTCGGTGGTTTTTGTTTTGAATGAAGTTAGGGGGATTTTGATATGCGTTTAATTTTGATGCTTTTTGCCTTGGTGATATTATCACAACCTGCGCCTGGGGCAATTTCGACGACCCCTGAAATAACAACATATTTGTGCTGTGACGGTTGTTGGGCCCCGTCGCAATCACAATGTGCGACAGAATGCGCATCTTGTTATAAGATTAGTGACTATGTATGTTGTGATAGTTGCAGTGCATCATCGCAATCAAACTGCGCGACAGAATGCTCATCTTGTTATAAGGCCGAGATTGATTTGTGTTCTTCTTTGGGATGTTATTTAACCACTGATGATACAAAATGGGAAAATATGGGTTATGGATCCTTTAGTATCAATTATCGGCGCAAAACAAGTTGTACAAAAAAGAAAATTGATGGCAGTTGTACATCGGTTTACACCTATGAATGTGGTTGCGGAACGTATGGAGCATTTTACTATGCGGATGAATGTAATACCGCAACCGGCGACGCATCATGCAAGGCATGCCCGGATAATGGAAAAACCGATGCGTATGGCACCAAGATATCTGATTGTTATTTGCCCACCGGGACAGAAATGTCGGATGAGTCGGGAACATATGAATTTACGTCAAATTGCCATTACAGTTCAAATTGATTGCAATATCTGATTTTTATGATAATATGTCCGCCACAAACAAAGGACAGATTTTATGACAATAGAAGAAATTGCACCGGGCAAAATGCCGCCAAAAAAAATGAATGCTATTATCGAAGTGCCGGAAAACGGCTATGTAAAATATGAAATTAACAAGGAAACCGGCATGTTAAAGGTTGACCGGATTCTGCATGCGCCCATGGCGTATCCGGCGAACTATGGTTATTTCCCGGGCACACTGGGCGATGACGGCGACCCGTTGGACTGCGTTGTGGTTTGTAATGCCCCGCTGCGTCCCGGCGTTTTGATTGAGGTTCGCCCAATCGGCGCGCTTTTAATGGAAGATCAGGCCGGCGGCGACGAAAAAATCATCTGCGTGCCGCGCGATAAAATCGATCCGTATTACACCGCAACCGAACAATTGGACCAATTGCCGCAAATTTTGCGTTCGAAAATCGAATACTTTTTCCAGCATTACAAGGATTTGCAGCCGAACGCCTGGTCCAAGGTTTTGGGTTGGGCCGATCGGGAAACGGCGGACAAACTGATTATGGACAGTATCGACCGTTATTGGAATCACAAGCGCGAGGCGAAATAAATCGCTTGCGCGTGGGTTGCGTCCGCGTATAATAAAACGGTAAAATAAAGAGGTATTACAATGGCATCATACATTGCAAATGACATGCGTGTCGGTTGGGTTATTTCCCACAACGGGCGCCGTTATTCCGTTACATCAATAACCAAGGTAAAACCGGGCAAGGGCGGTGCGTTTGTTCAGGCCGACCTGCGCGATATTGACACCGGCAACAAGGGTGGCGACCGTTGGCGTGCCGAAGACAAGGTTGAAAAACTGATGGTCGAAGATTTCGAATGTCAGTATTTGTATTCCGACGGTACGGACGCGTTCTTTATGAACCTGTCGGATTATGAACAGTTCACAATGCCGGTTGATTCATTGGGCGACATGATGAAGTTCCTGGCGCCGGAAATGAATGTCAAGGCGAACTTTGTCGAAGGGCACCCGGTATCTATCACATTGCCGAAAACGGTAATTGCGACGGTCGAAGAAACCGAACCCGCCCTAAAGGGTCAGACCGCATCATCCAGCGGCGGCAAACCGGCTATTTTGGATAATGGTATTCGTGTTCAGGTTCCGCTATTTGTCGAAGCGGGCGAGAAAATCGTCGTAAATACTGAAACACTGGAATATGTAGAAAGAGCAAAATAATAAAAAATTATTATAATAACATATCTGCAAAAAATGGCGGCAACTCATGTAGCATTTGTACACTACGTTGCCGCCATTTTCCGCATCTATATCATTCTAATAATTTTTGCAAAGTTGCATTTAATTCATTTTTAAGGGTCGCAGTGCGGCCCGTTTAATTTCACAATAAAATATTTGCAATCGGTATAATTTTTAGGTATACTTTCAACTGTGACGGGTGTTCTGTCATGTGAGATTAGTACTCTCACACAATAGCGATTCCCTTTTGTGGGAATAAACACCGGCTGAAAGGCTGGGGTGCGACTGAATATATTGAATAGGTCGCTATACATGCTATTGTGTAAGTACTAGCCTCCAGCCTATCTATTTTATGATAGGTTTTTTATATCGGCCGGGTGCGATTTTTATGGAAATTTTGCGGTGCGCTGATATAATTGGAACACATGGTCGGTTAAATCCGTCGCAAAAATGGGGCTTAACAACCTCAATAAAAACCAAAGTTGCCCGCATTCGGGCGTGAAAGTCCAGTTGTAGGGCTGGAGGCCGCGATATATCTAAATAAGCGGGCAATTTACTTTGGTATTGTTGTTAACCTCCAGCCATCGTTCTTTCGATGGTTAAATTTTTTAACGGCGGGGGAATAAAATATGTCGGGGCGACCATTCAAACCGGATTCGGTTGATATTCTAATCGGGCAAATGATTGTTAATTGGCGACGCAAATTGGGCATGTCGCAAAATGATTTGGCACAAACCCTGGGCGTCACATTTCAACAGGTGCAAAAGTATGAAGCGGCATCCAATCGCATATCTGCATCACGGCTATATTATATTGCAAAGGCCATGAATATTTCCATTGTCGCACTATTGGGCGAGGTTGAAAAAACATCGGAAATATACGATAAAAAAACACGCGAAATGATTGGTCTGCTGTGTCGCATGACCGACGACGACAAAAACCTGATTTTAAGAATATCAAATCGACTAATTGCGAAATAAAAACACCGCCCGGCCGGGCGGTGTTTGCGTTCGCGTATGCGCACATGTATAAATGCTTTTACTTTGTCAAAAGTGCGTTTTTGATAAGTTGTGCGCGGATTTCCTGCGATTTTATGACACATTCTGCGAATTCTTTCATACCCATTTGTATGGCCAGTTTATGGTTTGCATAAGTGTATGAAATCATCCACTTTGCCGGAATTGTCCCAATCAGTCTGGTTTCAAGATTGCGCAACAGAACTGTCCCGGCAACGGTTTTCCCGGATTTGGAATAAATCGGCAAATGAACAAATTTCTGGTTTTCTGAAATCATATGATTGTCAATAAATGTCACGATATTGCCAACAACTTCGTATGGCTGGTTCATAGATTTCAAATCCGCATCAATCACGTTTTTCATGTTTTTGGATATTGACTTTGCGCAGATGTTATACTTATCAATATCTAAACCTTCATGATACAATGGCATATAGATTCCCATATCGTGATTAAAGCATATTGAATTTTTAAATGAGAAAGATTCTTGTAAATCCATGAATTTGCTTTCTGTAAACCATTCTTTTACAGACGCCGGCACGGATGAGGGGATTTTTACCGGTTCGCTTTTTATAATTTTTTGTTCACTCATAATAATTCCTTTTGTGATTTAATACGAAGTATAGACTGTTATTTTTGTTTGTCAATAAAAAATAAAGCCCCATTTTTCGGGGCCGATAAATATATTTTTATCAAAGCATCACAATTTGTTTTCAGAATTCATAATGCTGCGGATTTCGTTCATGCAGTTTTCATAAACATTTTGCCGTCCCGCGCCCAGATAATCGCGCGGATTAAATCCGTTTGGCTTTGCGGCAAGGTTGCTGCGTACGCCCGCGGTAAATGCAAGTCTGGAATCACTGTCGACATTTATTTTGCATATGTTCATTTCGACCGCACGGCGCAGTTGCGGGGCGGGTATTCCACGGGCGCCCGAAATTTCACCGCCAAATTCGTTGATTTCATTGACATAATTTTGCGGGATGTTTGACGCCCCATGCAGCACCAGCGGATAGCCCGGCAATTCGGCCGCAATATCGGCCAGTATGTCAAAGCGCAGTTCTTCGGCGTCCGACTTGCGTTTATATGCGCCGTGACTGGTCCCAATTGCAATGGCCAGTGAATCAATCCCGGTCTGTTTTACAAATTCAATCACATCGCGCGGGTTGGTATAACTGGATTCTGTGCCGAATGTGTTTTCATCCTCTATCCCGGCTAGTGTCCCCAGTTCCGCCTCTACCGTCACATCGTGCGCGTGCGCCAGTTCCGCGACGCGGCGCGATATTTTAATGTTTTCGTCAAAGGGCAGTTTGCTGCCGTCAATCATGACGGATGAAAAGCCGAGTTCGATTGCGTGTGCGCATGCCTCGAACGAACCGCCATGATCCAGGTGCAATGCCGCGCCGTCTTTTGGGTCAAGTTTCAGGCCGCGTATCATTCCCATAAGCATGTCGTCACCCATGTATTTCATGGCCGATTCCGATACCGCCAGTATAACCGGACTGTGCGTGTCGCGCGCCGCGCGCATAATCGCCGTTAATGTTTCCATGTTATAGAAATTAAATGCGCCGACCGCATACCCGCGCGAAATCGCGTCTGAAAACATGTTTTTTGTATTAACCAAACCGAAATCTGTATATTTCATCATTTTTCCCCTTTGCACGGAATTATAGCATACAGATTTTGAAAAAATAGATAATTTTTTATATATTTTATTGACAATCTTGTATTTTGTGCAACAATATTGACGAATCGGAAACGGATTAGAAAATGCCGATACCGAGTTTTTTACACAAGGGATGCGTAAATGAAAAAAGTTTTTGTTTCAATGATTGCGGCGATTGCGTTGGCGGGGTGTGCCCATGATTACTATACGGGCAATGTCAAGTATGTTCAAAACGGCAAGCATTGTGAATATTCATTTGAAGAAGAGGGCGGTCGCCTGTCGTCGGATTTGCGTGATTTGAATGCGTCCAAAAAGGTGGTTTACCGCAACACAAAGTGCGAAGATTTGTTTATCCGTGACAACGGCGGTCAAATTCCGGGCGCGACGCGTCGGGTGTTGAAAAATGCCGGTACGGCGACCGTTGCGGGTATGGAAACGTCTATGTTGGCCGGCGCGCCGCGCCTGGTTGCGATGCCGCAGTTGGGGTCCATACCGAACCGCGGGGCGGGGTATAAATATTACCTGATGTCCGCAATGTAATTAAATTTCATGAAAATACGGCGCCGCATGATTTGCGGCGCTTTTTATTTGAAACGATTATGAAATTATGATAAAATTACAGGGAAATAATTAGGACAAAAGGGGTTCCAAATGAAAAAACTGATGTATAAAATCAATATGGCGATAATTGGCATCATGGTGTCTGCGCCGGCAATGGCGGCCGTTAATGAAAACGGTTTGTGCGTTTTAATGAAGGATTTTCGCGGCGTATTTAATATGGTGCGTACATTGGCATTTATCGGTGCGGCGTTTATTATCGCAAACTGGGCCTGGGGATTTATTTCCAAGGGTGAAGTTAAAATGGATGATGTCAAGACCAAGGGTACCGCAATGTTGGTTGGCTTTATACTGCTGTTTATGATTGGTACGATTTTGTCGTTCTTGATGACAACGTCCGGTGCAAAAACAATCGGATGCCCGGAATTGTTAAGCTGGTAAGGTTAAAAAATAAAAAAACGCGGCGTTCGCCGCGTTTTTTGTTTTCCTACTGCCGCAGGTTTTCCTGTCTATATTTTGCAACAAATTCGCGTTGTAATTGATTGTAGTGTGACTGAACCGTGGATATGTGCGTTGGGGTTAAATCCTGTTCCGGGGTGCGGCCATAATTTTTTATCATTAACGCACGCGCGTTTTCCAAATTTTCCCGCGCCAGGTCTATGAATTTTTCCGCCTTTCTGTATCCGCGCATATTGTATTCTTTTATTGCCTGGTCCAGGCCGTATATGCGCGCGCCCAGTGACGCAAAGTGCATATAGTTCGACAACGGGTCTTTTGAATTTATTTTAATGTTGTTGCGTATTTTTAATTCGGTTGCGCTGCGTTCATGAAATAATGCCTGGTTTGCAATCATACTAAATGCTTCAAATTTAATATTCAGTGAATGCAGTATGCCGTTGATGTTTTTTTCGATGCTGGTCAAACGCTGGCGACGGAATATTCTGGATACATTGTAACTGGTGCTTTTTATTTCCTTGAAATCTGAATCCGGCATCATGAAATACAAATGGGCAAAAATTGTTTCCGGCATATATGTTATTGCGGCGCATGCAAGCCGCGTCATTTTTGCATCAGTTTGTCGGCCACCTGAATTTGTTTGGAACAGTTCAATGTGTCTATAGAACAATTCTGAAAATTTTACATTGTCATCCGGCTTTTTAAATCCGTTTGGCACGTATGCGCGCGCCATATCCAGGTGCAGGTTTTCAGAAATATTTTTTTCATTGGGCTCGGCATGTATTTCTGTGAAATAGCGCGCCAAATCTGAATACAGCCAATATTGCGTATCGTTTCCGTGGTTTTCATACATTTGCGGAAATAGCGTGCCAATGGCCACCTCGTTCATGCGATGTGAATGGTTTTGCAAAAAGTTAAAAATTTCCAGCGGTTTATGCTGCATATTTTCCTCCTTGTATTGTTCACAGTTTGTGCGGCGCATCGCGTTTGCGCGGTTTATTTTGGTTCCTCTATATTGGCCAATGAAAACAGCACCGATGATATTAACGATTGATACGGGACATGCTGCTGGTCGGCCAACTGCTTTATTTTATCCAGAATGGGGCGCGGTATGCGCATATTGATCACACAATCGGACTTATTAAATGCACGATAGGCCATATACTCTTTTAGCAAAGATTCAATATTCATTACGAATAATTGCTGCATAACATTCGGCATGTACAAACTCCTATACAGGTTGCAATACTTACGTCTTTACAATTGACTATATCATTGTATTTACAAATGTCAATACAAATGTAAATGCGTCTGTAATCACCGGTGTATTGTGGTTTGTGTGGTCGGTTGTATTGGTTGGGTGGGCTTGCTTTTTTTATAATATCTGTATAAAATAAATGGCGATATTTATATGTGTTTTAAGGAAACGATATGCTGAAAAAATTCTTGTGTTTGGTTGTTGGGGTGATGATTTTTGCTTTGCCGGCGCGTGCCGAGTTAAAGGTTGATATTATCGCCGGTGCCACCGACCCGATTTCCGTGGCGGTTCAAAAATTTGAAATTTCCGGTACCGCATCGGCCAAGGATGCCGCCACAATACGCAGTGTTGTTGAAAGCGATTTGAAATCAACCGGGCTGTTCCGTATTGTTTCGCACGATGCGTTGCCCGAATATGTGAAAATGAATGAAATGCCGAATTTTAAGTTATGGTCGGCGATAAAGGCGAATGTTTTGGTGCAGGCGACCCTGTCGTCAGAGCCGGGCGACAAATATAAATTGGAATTTTATGTCTGGGATGTGAACGGCACCGAACAGATAGAGGCCCAGTCGCTTATTGCGTCAAAAAAATCGGTTCGGCGCCTGGCGCATATAATGGCGGATGCGATTTACGAACGGCTGACGGGTGAAATCGGGTATTTTGACACACAGATTGTATTTATCGCGGAATCGGGCCCGGTGGACGCGCGGGTTAAGCGCATGGCCATAATGGACCAGGACGGGTTTGGCATGCGTTATCTGTCGGATAAAAATACATTTGTAATGTCGCCGCATTTTTCACCCAATATGCAGACGGTGGTTTTTCTGTCCTATCGTGATGATGATCCGATGGTTTGGACCTTGGATTTGAACACCGGGGCGCAGCGCAGGCTGGGGCGTTTTGGCGGAATGAATTTTGCGCCGCGTTTTTCGCCCGACGGAACCAAGATTGCGCTGTCTTTGGTTAAAAATGGCATAACGCACATATATGAATATGATTTGGAATCGAAACAGTTGCGCCAATTGACATTTGGAAATTCGCTGAACACCAGCCCCAGTTATTCGCCCGACGGCACAAAATTGGCCTTTAATTCCGACCGTTCCGGGCGTCAGCAGATTTATGTAATGGATTTGGCCACTGGGGATACCAAACGCATCACATACGGGGCGGGGCGGTATGCGACGCCCGCATGGTCGCCCGACGGCCAGTTTATCGCCTTTACAAAAATTGCGGACGATACATTTTATATCGGCATTATGGATCCGGACGGGCGAAATGAAAAAATACTGGCCGGCGGCTGGTATATGGAGGCACCGTCATGGGCACCGGGTTCGCGCCGGGTTGTGTATTATGAAACGGAAAAATCAATGGACGGCATGGACAGAACGAGCCATATTCGCACCGTCGACATAATGGGCCAAAATGTTTACGACATTCCGTTGCCTGATGATGTTAGCGGGGTTGAACCAACATGGTCGCCAAAATTGCCGTAAAATTTATTTATTATTAAATCCCACGGTTTTGCGTGGGATTTTTTAATTTTGTTATTTGGTTATTCACACCACGGCGCGCGCCGTCCCCCGTTGTATTTTCGCGCCAGTTTTTCCGCCACCAGAACATCGCCCGCGTCACGGCCGTCGGCCATTATGACATTTGCATCAATCCGCCCCAGGTATTTGTCGTCCTTGATATTTTCAAGTTCAACCGTTGACCCAATCGGTATCAGTTCTGCCAGGCGTTCCTTGGCGCGTTGTGCAAGTTCGGTTTCATATTCACATCGGCCGTGAATTTCGGCGGTGTCTATGTTTATCATACGAACGCGCACGGATATTTGAATATCGTCCTCTAACTTTACAAATGCGGCGAATGTGTCGCCGTCAAATATATAGTCAACAACCGCCGGTGTAGCGTTTGCAGTCGACGTGCAAATCATTACAAATATTGCCGTGATAAATTTTTTCATGTTGCGGGATTTACGCGCTGTGACGATTTATAGCCTCGCTGATTTCTTCCAGGGACGCGTTGCACGGCAACAGCGGTTCAAACCATACATTTGCAGTGCCACTGTGCATGCGGCCGTGTTTGGGCCAGAATTTGCCCGCATCTGTTCCGACCGGCATTATGGGCAGTTTTAATTCATGCGCGATATAGAGCAGCCCGCGCCGCAATTGAACATTTTGCCCCGGTTTTACACGCGTGCCCTCTGGGAATATAATCAGGATTTCGCCGTCCATAATTTTTTTTGCGGCGCGCCCGGCCAGTTTTTTCATATTTGTTTTACCACGCGCACGATTGACCGGAATCAGTCCCATGCGCCAAAACGCCCAACCGAAAATCGGAATCCACATCAGTTCCCGCTTTATTATAAAGAAAGAATTTGGCACAACGTTTGCCAATATTGCGATTTCAAGTATTGACATGTGCTTGGCGGCGATTATCGCCTTGCCATCCAGGCGGTTGTTTCCGTTCGGCATGACCGGAACACCGTTTTCTTCGGTCTGCGGATAGTGCACCTGATAGTCTATGCCGGCAATTATCCGGGCCAGCACCAAGACGCCCGCCGCACACTTAAGAACCAGAAAATCATTTAACGGTTTGAATACCAGGCCCACCAACAAAAACGGTGCCCATATCAAAAAGTATATTGCGAGTATCAGTTTGAACAACAGTGTTTTTATCATTTACCTTTCCTTTTAACTTTCGTTTATTCCAAATAAAGTGACGATATATTTTATATATTCTGTGGCCCACCGTTCAAGTCTTTTTGCAGGCGGCATTCCAATCAGTCGCACCGGACACATGGCAATATCGGTATGCGGCAATTCGCGCGTTATTAGGTACCGTGCGCGGTTCATATGATCTTCGGTTGTGACAATTACGACCCGGTCCAGTCCTGATTGTAGGGCGATATTCCTAATCGCGAGTGCGTTTTGATATGTTGATTTCGAATCGGATTCAATTGTTACATGATGCGCGGTCTTGATTGCGCCGGGCGCGCCCGCACCGATTATATACAGGTTTGTTTGTGGATGTTCGCGCAGTATGCGCATCGCAAACGGAATACGGCGCGCATCCCCGGTTAGGACGAATATGCTGTCGTTTGGTAAAATTGTCGCACATTCGCGCGGTGTGGTTGACTTGAATACCAGTCCCCCCAACAGGAAGCACGCCAGCATTAAAAAAGAAGGTCTAATGATTTTCATCAGTTGTTTTTAAGAATATTCAATGTTGTCCGGCGCGTTGTCCATATTGCAAATACCACCACGAATACCGGCATCAGAACCAATATAATCCAACCGGCCCCCGATATCCCCAACATCGCCATCAATCCCACGCGCGCACTGTGTGCGGCGGACAGTATTAGCCATATTACCGGCAATGCCGCCAGGAATCCGAACAATGCCGCCGGCATGCATATTTTGGCGACGATAATCTGCATTTGCCGCGCAACAAACGAATCACGCGCGCCGATTTGGTTTAATATTTCCAGTTCGCGCCGGTGCAGCATTGCCGTATTGCGTGCAATGTGCGCAATACATACGCCAATCGCCCCCAGCGTTAAAACCAGTACCAGGCCCGCAATGAAAATCATTTTCCATCCGGCCGACATTGATGTCTTTAGCGCGCCTGCGTGCGTTAAAAAGCGCGCATGCGGTGATATTTCGGCGCCGACCGATTCCAAATCTTTCTTGGATTTAAATTCGATTTCCCACATTCGCGGTAAATAGTTTTCCAGCGCGCCGCCCCCGGATATCCATGGGCGCATCAAGTCCGTCATTTCAGATTTTGTTATTTCGGTTACGGATTTTATTTTATCCGCATTGTCATTTAATATTTGTTCAACGCGTGGCGCATTGTTTTGGGATGTCACCTGGGCGGTGGCAAACAATTCCCACTGCGTGTTCCAGCGAATTACGCCGGTTCCGATTGACAATGCAATCCCCAGTGCCAGCACCGATAAAAACGTCAGCAATGACATGATTGCCGTCATAAATATTGATTGTTCGCGGATTAGTGAAAATACAATCGGCCGTTTCATTTTTATGCGTTTCCAATATCGTCAAATTGTTTAGACAGTTCTGCGAAATAATTTTGCGGACGCGGTCCCTTCCATACTTTTTTTGGGGCGGTGTCCGCATGCTTTGACGCGAACCCCACGCGGTGATTTTCAACATGTATAATCGGGAACTTATATGTTTCCATTAGTTTTTGGCTGTGTGTGGCCAGAATAATTGTTGTGCCGAACATTTTGTTCATTTGTATGAACAATTCCATCAGCCGCGACGCGTTTTCATCGTCCAGATTTCCCGTCGGTTCGTCCGCCAGCAGGATCGCCGGCTGTACAATAATTGCACGCGCGACTGAAACGCGTTGCTGCTGGCCGCCGGACAGGGATTTTGGATTTGCATCCGCATATTTGCCCAGACCCACCCAGTCCAGCACCTTGGCCACCAGTTTTTTTATCTTTGCCTCCGGTACGCTGCGCACGCGCAGGGGCAGGGCCACATTGTCAAACACCGTCAGATGGGACAGCAGTGAGTATTCCTGAAACACGATCGCCATTTTTTGACGCAGCGCCGTGATGTCGTCGCGCGTCATGTCAAGGGTTGCGCGGCCAAACAATTTCACCTGGCCGCGGGACGGCTTGTGCAATTGATATATCAGTCTTAATAATGTTGTTTTTCCGGCACCCGATGCACCCGACAGGAAATAAAACGCCCCCGCGCTTATATTAAATGAAACATCCGACAGGATTTCGCGCCCTTCGTCGTATGCGGCCGCGACATTTGCAAAAGAAATAACGGTATTGTCTTCCATGATTTTTATAGTAGTAAAAATTTTTTAGGGGGTCAAGGGGACAAGAAATGCCCAAGTGTATAAATTTTTATCAATATTTTCATTTTATGATTTGGATAAGGGGTCAAAATGTGATATACTACTTTCACAGAGTATGGGGGAGAATTTTCTGATGAACAGGTTGTTTTCTGTATGTTTGTTGACGGGGTTGTTTGTCGGTGACGCTATTGCCGCATCGCCCAGCTATGTTTATCCGGATAGTTATGGTTATGGCGGTTATCCGGCGCCGTCACCGGTTGTGTACGGTGTACCGTCCGCGTCGGCGGCGACAAATAATTCACCGCGTCCGCATACGCATGACGGCATGTACCTGGTCGCACGCGCGGAATTAAGTTTTCTAAACTGGGAAAATAAATATGATTTGGGCCCCGACGTCCCGCAGTTGATATCCGATAAATATTCGTTCAAGCCGGTCTTTGGCGGCGATGTCGCATTCGGAACGCATTTCGGCAACACCGCATGGCGCGGCGAGATTGAGGCCGGATATGTCGGCTTCTTTAAGGACAATGATTATAAAAGCGAATTCAGCCTGTCTGTATTTGATGTTATGGCGAATGCGTATTATGACTTTGCAAGTGGCGTCTATTTGGGTGTTGGCGCCGGTGCCGGTATTGTGACAACAAAAATAAGCGGCACGGATTTTGAAAAAACATATTCAAAAAACGCAGTTGTGCCAATGGGCGGCCTAATGCTGGGTTGGACGCACCGCATGGATGAAAAACTGGTGCTTGATTTGCGCTACCGTTTGGCCGGCATAATGGGAACGAAGCAGAGGGCCAATTTGAAGGACAGCACATACGCTTTGGAAAACAAGATAGATTTCATACTGGACAATTCGCTGTCAATCGGATTGCGTTATGAATTCTAAAGACGGACACAGATGATATAAAAGGTTAATCGACAGGGTGAAATTATTATGAAGCACAAGTTGAATATATCGGCATTGTCAATTTCCATGCTCTGTGCGTTTTGTGCGGCGGCATCAACAAATGCGTATGGTGCGTCGTCTGTGCGGACACTGGGGGGCAGTGGGACTTACACCAGCGCGGCAAGCGCCGCGTCGGCCGGTACGACACAGCCGTCAATGCGGGGCGGTTCGGTCCGCGTGACGCCGACATCCGGTACGGCCAAACCGGTTTCATCGGCATCCGGGGCGGGTTCTGTTCGCGCGATTGCGCCTACATCGCGTTTGTCGATTGGAAAATATTTGGATACCGCAACATCAATCAGTGGCGGCGGCAGTTCAATCAGACCCAACCCAAATCCGGGCGGCGGCAATTCCGGCGGTGGTGTGGATGACGGCACGGCAAAGGAATTGGATGCCAAGATCCAAGACCTGCACAAAGACATAGATAAAGTGAACCAACTGCTGGATGAAAAGCAGGTCGCGTTAAACCCGCGCCAGGACGGATTTATCATAGTTGATAACGAAGACATTTATATCGATACGGATTCATTGGCGGACGCATTAAGTGCAATGGGAATTGGGGGGGATTTGGATTTTCGCGTTAATTCTGACGGTATGCTGCAATGGCAACAGGGTGGCGGCCAGTGGATTGACCTGATTTTGGTGTCCGAAATCGGCGGCGGTGCATCGGTGGATTTGTCCAACTATTCCACAACCCAACAAATGAATGACGCCATTGCCGCGGCGGTTTCCGATATTGATGCGGATTTTGGCGAATTGGATGCAAAGATTGAATTAAAGGCCGACAAGGCGTATGTCGATGCTGCGGTTGCGACCGGTCTGCAGGGCAAGCAGGACACATTGACATTTGATTCTACGCCCACCGCGGGGTCTGGGAATATGGTGACATCCGGCGCGATTGCGGATGCGATTGCGGCGGCGGTTCTTAATGGCGGCGCATCATTGGAAGGATATGCGACAACCCAGTATGTTGACGATGAAATAAGTGCCGTTAATGCGAATTTGGCAACACGGGTTTCCGTTGCCAATGCGCCAAAAGACGGCAAGGAATATGTTTTGTCCGTTGTGAACGGCGAAACATCGTACTTGGAGATTGTCACCCAATAACCGGGTGATAAAAAGCGGGTTTCTGCAGATGCCTTGTTAGAAAGAGTGTTTGTCGAAAGATAAAGAAAGAAAAGGAAAGACATGAAAAATAAAAATATTGCGTTTTCCAGTGTAATGGCGGCGATTTTGCTGTCGGCGGGGGCGGCGAATGCGGCGACCCAAATCGCCAGCAAAGATTATGTTGACAAACATGTTGAAGGCGTTGTTGATACCAGATTGTCGGACTATACCACGACAAATGAACTGGGAACGGTTATCGATCAGAATATCCAGACATCATTGACAACCAGTGGTGGCGTGATTAACACTGCACTGGCGGGCAAGGCGGATTCCGACGACTTGGATGCGCTGGAATTGCGGGTTGACAGCAATGAACAAGGTATCGGCACGATAAATAACAAAATCGGGCAGGGAAATCTTGGGACGACTGCACAAACGATTGTCGGCGCGATTAACGAATTGAAAGACACAATTCCCGCGGATACGGATTTTGCGGAAATAAATACAAAACTTTCATCTATGGAAACGGCCCTGCAGGGTACCCAGGCCAAACTGACCGAACCGCAACAGGCGGCCGTTGATTCCGGCATTACATCTGCATTGGTGGCGCAAATTTCATCCAATACCGCGAAATTTGATAATACCATTCCAAAACCGGATGATAACTGTGTTGCGGAATCGGGACGTTGTGTGTTGACGGTAAATACTGCGGGCACGGGGTTGATGTGGATGGCGATAACCAAAGACACGGCCGAATAACAATTCAAGTAAACATTAAAACATAAGGAATAAATCATGAAAAAATTAACCGCTGGAATTTTTGCAACAATCATGACATTTGTTGCGGCGACATCGGCCAATGCGGAAATCGCATCCAAGGGCTATGTTGACGGCAGAGTTGACGGTGTCTCTGCGCAGGTTTCAACTTTGGAAGGAAATGTCACATCTGTCACAAATACTGTTAATGAGTTCAAGACCAATATTGGTTCGACAATCAATAATCAAATCACCGAAGTGCTAAAAGACGATGATAATGCTTTGGTTCAGGCCATAAATGCCAAGGCTGATACAACATATGTTGATGAAGAATTGGCCAAAAAAGCAACAACGCAATCTGTGACGGATTTGTCTGCCCAGGTTGGCCTGAAACAGGATAAATTGACAGAGGCGCAGACTGCGGCAATCGGCCAGGTCGCAACAATTTCTGGTGATGTGGCAACCTTGAAAACAGATGTTGCCGCAAACAAGGGGGCCTTGGGCACATTGAACGGTGACGCATCTGTCACGGGCAGTGTTGCAAATCAAATTGCCGCCGCAACGACCGGTATGTTGACTGAAACGACTGCGAATGGCAAATATGCGACAACGGGTCAGTTTAATGCGTTGAATGCCGCCGTAACGGATGAGGCAACCGGTTTGGCGGCCACATTGGTAATCGCCAATCAGGGTGTGACGAATGCCGCCACCGCGCAAGCTGCTGCAGAAACCGCCCAGTCCACGGCAGAAGCTGCACAAACCACAGCCAATGCGGCGATTCCGAAACCAAGTGGCGAATGCACAAATCCGACAAACAAATGTGTGTTAACCTATAATAATTCTGTTTATTCTTGGGAGGTTATTTCACGCGGGGACAATGAATAATCGCGTTTGGCATGTGGGTTATCATGTCTGCGGTCATGATAACCCCGGCGCTTTAAAAGATTGACCGGAGTGGAAAAATAGAAACAATAATTGGTAGTATCGGTTATGAAAAAGATAACAAAGATTTTTTCAATTTCACTGATTGCGGTTATGGCCACCGTGGCGGGCGTGCATGCGGAAATTGCGTCCGTCGGCTATGTGGAAAAGATTGTCGGTGGATTGGTTGTACCCACGAAAACCAGCGATTTGGAAAATGACAGTAATTTTGTTACCACGACGGAATTGAATTCCCGTGAGTTGATTTCTAACAAGGTGAAAAGCGCCGACATGGCGGGCAATTTGCAATCAGAGGATAAATACCCAACCATGAATACTTCGTATGCGATTGCTAATGTCGCCGCGGCCGCCGCCGTTAACGATATCAGCATATCGGGTGCCGCCGCCGTCGCCGGCAAGGTGGTTACGTCTTTGACCAAAAACAACGGTGAAATAAGCGCAACAATGGATTATGTAAAAATTCCGGTCGGATCGCCGACCAGCCCGACGGGCGTCGCGACAATCTGGGTTGAATAAATTATGTAACTATGTTTATTATTCCCCGGCATGCCGGGGAATTTTGTTTTATATTTTTTGATAAATAACTTGACAAATTATCAAGAAAGGGTAAGATAAAAACAAATAATAAAGGCATAGTTATGAATATAAAGCAAATAACGGTAAACGGTGTAACGTACGAAGTTCCTGAAAATAATTATACGAGAATAATGGAATATCTGGATAATGCTCGTGTAGTAGAGAGTGAAAAAATTGCGCCACAGCAGGAGATGGCAACAACCGCACCGGTAGCGGTACAGAAAGAGCAGTTGACAACTGCGTCGTTAAAACGTTTATTCGGTGCAAATTATAATGATTTATGCATATATAATTTTGAAACCGGACGCTTGATAAAAGATACATATAAAGGGGAACGTGTATACTGGAGTAAGGGCGCAACTGATTGCACTAATCTGGTGAAAGAATATTTTAGTAAAAGGTGTACCGAATTTGAGCTAGTAGCGCAGGCAACGAGGTCGGTAGCGGAATGTAATTATCCAGGCTTTGGTAAATGGACGGACAACAACAAAAATATTAAAGATGTCAAAGGCCAATGTGCCCTTGGCAATCTGATTATAAGAAATAAAAAGACCGGTAATTTGGAATTGGTTAACATCAATTCTTGGTTTGGTATTTTTTCTTATGAATCTTCAAGCCGGGCTGCACAGCGCAGCATATCTGATTTGGTTTTTCTAGGTGCCAAGGATCGAGATTATCTGGAAAAATTGATCGCCAATCACGCAAATGCAGTGGTTGTTGAAAAAGACGAAACAAAGGCGCCGATTGCACAACCTGTGCCGGTAAAACATATTCAGAAAGAAGAACAGTTGACGACGGTAAAACGTTATAAGAAAGAAAAGTTAACAACCAATGCATTAAAACGTTTATTCGGTGCAAATTATAAATATGTATGCGTATATGATATTGAAAAAGAAAGGTTATTAACCAAGAAATACCATGGAGTGGAATTATATTGGGATGAAGGTGACATAAAAGACACAGATGCGTGTGCAATTTTAAAAGATGTATTTGATGAAGGTAGTATAGCACATGAGTTAGTAGGGCAAGTAACGATGCAGGTAGAGAAATGGGATTACCCAGGCTTTTGGAAATGGGGGAATGCAGAATTCAACAAGAAAGGAATGTACAGAGTTGCTAATCTGATTATAAGAGATAAAAGGACGGGTGTATTGGAGTTATGTAATAACACCTGTTGGTTTGGTGCTGGTCAATTTCATAACAATCCGGCTAAATATATGGCTTGCGGGTTGGCGCGGTATGCTAACATATTTGAGGATTTCAGAGCGAGCCTGTGTTCAGGATACTGTGTTCAGGATACTATGTAAGAAGCCGATATTCTTGTATGTAATAAACACCGCCCATTGGGCGGTGGTTTTATTTGTTTTGTATTTCTTCCTATACCCGGGGCGCAATTATCGGATATTACAACAACATCATCATTGCAATCCCCAGGCCCGCGAATATAATCGCCCCCAGTGTCAATGGCCAGAAATATTTTTTTACAATCGCGTTTGCGCGTTCCTGGAAAAAGTAAAGCAGGGCCGCCGCCGTTGCAAAACGCGCCGTTCGAAATATCGCCGAAACCCCGATGAACAGCAATGCCGGGAATCCCATAAATCCCGCGCACATCGCCATCAGTTTGTATGGTATCGGTGTCACCGCCGTCAATATGATTATAAATATTCCGTGGCGGATGAACATTTCCTGGGCCAGTTGGAATTTTTCCATGCTGGCAAAATTTGAAATCAGCCAAATACCCACCGAATCGAACAGCCACAGTCCGATCATGTACGCAATCGCACCGCCCACAATCGACCCCAGTGCCGCCGCAATCGTTATCGGCAGGGCGCGCTTTTTATTTGCGATAATCGGCGGGGTAATAAAAACCTCTGGCGGGATGAAAAGAAATATCGACTCGCACACTGTCAATATGAATACAATCCACGAATATGCCGGGGATTCAGATTTTTTTAGTATAAATTCCGCAATTTTCATATTTTTTCCCAAAATTAAAATTTTACTTGATTGTAATTTAATATTTAATATTTTACAATCACTATATTGAACACAGGTTGAAAAATGCCGAAAAGACAATTTACAAATTCAAATCGCCCGGACCGAATCGCGGCCAAGGTTCAACGCATTGTCGCCGAAATACTGCGTGACGATTATTCCGATGACGCAATTATTTCCGGCGTGTCGCTGGTCGGGGCCGACGCGCACGGCGGGGCGCAGTTTGTAAAATTGTTTTATTATTCGCGCATGGATGATGTGGCCGTGGTGCAAAAACGGTTGGACGAAATTACGCGAACCGTCCGATATGAATTGGCGGCGCGAATGAATCAGAAATATGTTCCCGAAATACGATTCGAATATGACGACACGTTGGAACGCGCCGCGCGAATCGACCAATTGTTGGACAATCTGGAAACAAAATAAATTTTTATGGCGCGCAAAAACCGGTTGCATATCGGGCTATACTGGTTTATCATTGCCGCATAGCCCGGGACGAATTATGAAACAGGATCATATCAGAAATTTTTCCATTGTTGCACATATTGACCACGGTAAATCAACACTGTCCGACCGATTGATTGAGTACACCGGGGGGCTGCAATCGCGCGAGATGAAGGCACAGGTTTTGGATTCTATGGACATAGAACGTGAACGCGGCATAACTATCAAGGCGCAGACGGTGCGCCTGAATTACCGTGCAAAAAACGGCGAGATGTATCAGTTGAACCTGATGGACACGCCGGGGCATGTTGACTTTTCGTACGAAGTTTCGCGGTCGCTGGCGGCATGCGAAGGGGCCTTGGTTCTGGTGGATGCAACCCAGGGGGTTCAGGCACAGACGCTGGCCAATGCGTATCTTGCGCTGGATAATGATTTGGAAATGTTGCCGGTGCTGAACAAGATTGATTTGCCGTCCAGTGATGTTGCGGCCGTGCGTGAACAAATCGCGGATGTTATCGGACTGGATGCGGGGGATGCACTTGCCGTTTCCGGTAAAACGGGGGCGGGGGTTCCGGAATTGTTGGAAGAAATTGTTCACAAACTGCCCGCGCCGCATGGTGACGAAAACGCGCCGACGCGCGCGTTGCTGGTGGATTCATGGTACGATTCGTATTTGGGGGTCGTGATATTGGTTCGCGTTGTTGACGGCACGCTGTCGCGCGGACAAAAGATAAAATTTATTGCAACCGGTGCGGAATATGTGGTCGACAAAATCGGATACTTTACGCCAAAAATGGTTGATGCAGATTGTCTGCATGCCGGTGAAATCGGATTTATAATCACCGGGATGAAGACAATTCATGATTGCAAGGTTGGCGACACGATAACCGATTCGCGTGCGGCGACGGAACCGCTGCCGGGGTTCAAGCCGTCTGTGCCGGTGGTGTTTTCTTCATTCTTTCCGGTCGAGGCGGACGATTACCCGAACCTGCGCGAAGGGGCGGAAAAACTGGCGCTGAATGATGCGTCGTTTATGTTCACAACGGAAAAGTCGTCGGCGCTGGGGTTTGGATTGCGGTGCGGCTTTCTGGGGTTGCTGCATATGGAAATAATCAGTGAACGGTTAAATCGCGAATTTAATTTGAACCTGATTAACACGGTGCCCAGCGTGCTGTACAAAATTCATTTGCGCGATGGCGAAACAATTGATTTGGAAAACCCGGCCGACATGCCGGATCCGACGAAAATCGCGGCAATTGACGAACCGTGGGTGCGCGCAACAATAATGATGCCGGACAAATACATGGGCGGAATAATGGCGCTGTGTGCTGAACGGCGCGGTGTTCAGGAAAACATTTCATATGTCGGCAACCGTGCGGTCCTGGTGTATAAATTGCCGCTGGCGGAAATTGTGTTTGATTTTTACGACCGTGTGAAATCAATTTCATCGGGGTACGCGTCGTTTGACTATGTTCTTCAGGGGTATGAACCGTCGGATTTGGTAAAGGTATCTATTCTGGTGAACGAAGAAAATGTGGAACCGTTGTCATTTATGTGTCATCGTTCATTTGCGGAAAAACGCGGCCGCCAGATTGTAGAGAAGTTAAAGGATTTAATCCCGCGCCACCAATTTAAAATCCCGCTGCAGGCGGCAATCGGTGGCAAGATTATTGCGCGCGAAACAATCGCCGCGTTTCGCAAAGATGTGACCGCAAAATGTTATGGCGGCGACATCACGCGAAAAAGAAAGTTATTGGAGAAGCAGAAAGAGGGTAAAAAGCGCATGCGTACATTCGGTAATGTCGAAATCCCGCAGAGTGCATTTATAAACGCATTGAAGGTATCATAAAGAAAAAATGGATAAAAAATGAAAGTTATGAAAATTGCAAAATATTTATTAAAAACAAATCGGAAAACGATAATGTCCGATTGGGAAAGTTATAAGCGTCTGGGGATAATATGTCGAACCTTGAAACTGAAATGCGATGTGGCATATGACAAGATAATCGTGCCGGTACAGTATTTTTTTGAAGATTCTTTTGCTGCAGAGGGATGCGTGAAACGAAAGTTGTGGTTGGATTTGTCACAGGAGCAAAATGGAAACTATCGTTTTTTCCCGATGGATTATAAGTGCAAATCTTTTTCTGATTTGCAGCCGTGTAAATGTGTGGATTGCAAATATAATTCCGCCAACAGGCGTTATATCAGTGCGGCTACGCGGTATAATAACGCGCGTTCTTATCAGAAAAATTTCTGGTCGGAAAAATTTGCGAATGTAAAATAAGAATACGGGGGAGGGGGCTGTGGCACATCAGTTTTATTTTAATCCGTATATCCTGGACAACCTGCCGGCGCCAAGTTCGGGTTTTGATGTTGTTCAGGATATATCGGAACCCAGACTGCGCATGTATGTCACCAGCCGCGGTATAAAAACATTCTTTGTGCGCAAGCGTGTGCGCGGCCGCGATCGTCGGATTATTATCGGCAATTATCCCGATATGGAAATAGAGGCCGCACGTGCCGCCGTTCCAACGGTTCTGGCCAATGTAATGAAGGCGCCCAAAACGCGGCGCAATAAAACGGCGTTCAAAAAAATAATAAACGCATATATGGCCCACCGCGTCCGTCGGGGCGAGGTGTCGCGGAAAAAATTGGCGCGTGCGATTGATCGTCATTTGGCGCCGTTGTTTGATAAGAATGTTACGGAGATAACAACCAATGACGTAAAAGTCATTATTGAAAATATTTCCGGCACCACAATCGCCGCGCGAATGCAGGAATTATTGCGCAGTATTTTTAATTATGCCGCCGAACAGGGATATATTACCAAAAGTCCGCTTGACGGGGTGCGTCGCATAACGCCAAAGCGTCGCGTGCGACCGTTGACGCGCGCCGGACTGCAACGTCTGGTGCGGGCGATTGAACATGAATCGTCGCCGACAATACGCGGGGCGTTCATGATGCTGATATACGGGTTTGCACCACGGTCTAAAATATTTTCAATGCAATGGCGCGATTTGGACTTTAATCACTACACCTGGGATGAGCGGCCGTTGTCGGACATGGCGGTCGTCTTGCTGCAGGATTTGCCGCAAAACGGACGCTGGGTTTTTCCGGGGCGCGGCGGAAACCATCTGATTGATCCGCGTTGCGCATGGCGACGTGTGGCGACTGCGGCGGGAATACCAAATCTGACCATGGATGATGTGAATAAATTTTTTATGCGCCGATTGGTTTGGGCGTCAAACAAAGAAGATTTTCGCGAAAATATGAATCAATTGTTAACCGAAAGTTTGGCATAGGGCATATTGTCGCGTTTGTCAAGTCTTGTTATTGTTTGTTATAATTTCTTGACACCAATTGCATAAAATGATAGCGTTAGATAATGAATATTCCATGAAATGGAAAAAAAAAGTTAACCGAAACAAAGGATAAAATAATGGCAACTTTTGAAAAAGTAAGAGAAATCATCGTTGAGAAATTGAGTGTTCCGGAAGCGAAAGTAACCGAAGACGCAAAATTTGTTAACGATTTGGGCGCGGATTCTTTGGACGTTGTTGAATTCGTAATGGAAGTTGAAAAAGAATTCAATATCACAATCCCGGACGAAGAAGCGGCCAAACTGGAAAAAGTTGGCGATGCAGTCAAGTATATCGATGCACACGCTAAAAAGGCTGCGAAATAATCTTTGGATTTTCGTTAAAATGATGTAAAATGTCCGTCGCAATAATTTTATTGTCGACGGATTTTTTTCTGTACGTGACCCCGCAAAGGGTTTATTATAGTACGGTATAAGCGTTAAACTTTTATAAAGGAATAAAACCTATGAAAAGAGTTGTCATTACCGGTATGGGAATTGTTTCACCGGTTGGAACAGGCATAGAGTATGCATGGAAAAATATTCTGGCGGGTGTGTCGGGTGTTCGTAAAATTGATACATTCGACGCGTCTGATTGCGCATCACAGATTGCGGGCCTGCCGGTTGCCGGGACGGAACCCGGACAATATAACCCGGATGCGGTTGTTGATGCCCGCGAACAGCGCAAAATGGACAAGTCCTTTGTTTATGGCGTTGTTGCCGCGGACGAGGCGATTAAGGATGCCGGCCTTGACACGTTTGACGGGGACAAGGAACGCATGGGTGTTTCCATTGGAATGGGAATTGGCGGATTAAACACAATTTATGAAAATTGCGTGGAACTTTACACCGGCGGCGTGCGTCGCATCAGCCCGTTCTTTATCCCGAAATCTATTATCAATATGACGGCGGGCCATGTTTCAATCAAATACGGATTAAAGGGACCGAATCTGTCGGTTGTGACGGCATGTGCATCCGCCGCCCATTCAATCGGCGAAGCCGCGCGCATAATTGCGCATGGCGATGCGGATATTATGATTGCCGGCGGCGCCGAAGGTGCGGTTGGTAAAATCGGCGTTGCGGGCTTTGCCGCGATGAAGGCGCTGTCTACGCGCAATGATGATCCGACGGCGGCATCTCGTCCGTGGGACAAGGGACGTGACGGCTTTGTCATGGCCGAAGGTGCCGGCATTCTGGTTCTGGAAGAATATGAACATGCAAAAGCACGCGGTGCAAAAATTTATGCCGAGGTTGCCGGGTACGGTATGTCGGGTGACGCGTATCATATAACCGCCCCGGCCGAAGGTGGCGAAGGTGGCCTGCGCGCGATGAAGGCGGCCCTGAAAGATGCAAATCTGACGCCGGCCGATGTTGATTATATCAATGCGCATGGTACATCAACCGGTTTGGGTGATTTGGGCGAATTGGCCGCGGTTAAGGAACTGTTCGGCAGCAATCCGGTATCAATGTCATCCACAAAATCCATGACGGGCCACCTGTTGGGGGCCGCCGGCGCGGTTGAGGCGATATTCTGCACGCTGGCGATTCGTGACGGCATTGTTCCGCCGACAATTAACTTGGACGACCCTGTGGACGAGGCTGGTGATTTCGACCTGGTGCCGAACAAGGCCAAAAAGCGCAAGGTTGATGTCGCAATCAGCAATTCATTCGGGTTTGGCGGTACGAACGCCAGTCTGATTTTGAAAAAGGTTGAAAAATAATCTTTACGCATTAAAAAAATCCCCCGGCTGGGGGATTTTTGTTTGGGTTTGTTCCGGATTTAGAACTGGGCGCCGAATTTTACGCCAAATCCAAAGCCGTCTTTGAATTCCCAGTCACCGGTTGCATGGGCCAGTTCACCGTTAACATATGCACCGACATACATGTCGTTGTTTATGTTGTAGTTTACACCCAATTCACCCGTCCAGGAACCTGCATTCTTGACCTTTGTAATGCCAAAGTATTTGTCTGACAGGATACCTGTGTATTCAACGCCGGCGTTCAGGTTCCAATTCTGGTTCAGAACCAATTGCCCGTCGATACCCGCCGCTATGGCGCGAACACCGTCATCGCCCCAGTTGAACGATTCTGTGTTTACATATACGTATTGCGCGTGCGCCGCCAATGTCCAACCTGCGGTTGTGTAGCCGCCACGGACACCCGCAGTCCAGCCGTACATTGTGTCATCTTCGTCCAGGAACGGGCGATGATCACCCCAAACAGGTGTCAATCCATATCCGCCATAGACATCAGCTTTCCAATTGCCCATATCCAATGCGCGATAGTTCAATTCCAATCCGATATTCTGCCATGATGTATGGTCAAACCAATCACTTTGTGTGGCGCGTGTGGAAACTGTGGCCGACAGTCTGTTTGTGAAACCATAACCGAATTCTTCACTCAAGCCCCATTTATTGATGTCCTCTGAATGGGAATCTATCGCGGTCACGCTATAGAACTGATTTTTTATCGGGCGGTATAACGGATTATTATTGATGATATTCGCCGCATTTGCAGTTGATGCCGCAAAAACGGCAACCAAAGAAGTTAACGCTATTTTTTTCATGTTGTATCCTTTTGTTAGGTTAACAAAACTAGACTTGTTTCTAGTCAGGAATATTTTACTATGCCTCGCAGCGCCCGTTCAATATCAAAGATTTTTGCATTTTTGTGAAAAATGTGCTATGTTTCGCCGGTGCGCGATTCGGATTTGTTTCCTAATATTTTGCGCAACGCCCCGGATTTCCCGGGATTTTTTCTTATATCAACGAAAAAATATTAAAAAATAGAATTATTAAAAAATATAATGAATGACGGTTTTTTATTTTTTATTTTTAATTTTTTTTATCTCGCGCCAGTCGGCGTGGTTTTTTTGGTGTTCCGCGTATGATTTTGAAAATTTATGTCCGCCGCGTCCGTCCGCTACAAAATATAGGTAATTCGTATCTGCCGGCCGCAGCACCGCACGAATCGCGGCACGGCCCACATTGGCAATTGGCGCCGGCGGCAGACCCGCATTTGTGTATGTGTTGTACGGGCTGTCTATTTTCAAGTGTTTGCGCAAGAGCGCGTTCCCGCGCATATCCCCCAGCCCCCCGGTTAATGCGTACACAATTGTGGGATCGGCCTGAAGACGCATATTTTTATTAAGGCGGTTGATATACACACTGGCAACGACGGGCATTTCGGATTCGCGCGGTGTTTCCTTTTGCACAATGGATGCCAGTGTCAGTATTTCATTCCATGTTTTTAATGGGGCCGGTGCAATTTTTCCCGTTTTCTCCCATGCGCTGCGAATATCGTCCATTTTTTTTCGCGCCAGTTCCAGCAGGGCAAGTCTGCCCGTTCCCTTGGCCACATAATATGTGTCCGGGAAAATATCCCCGTCATGCAGATTGCACACCGGGCCGTCCGCCGCGTCGCCGCATTCAACAGAACCCGACAGCGCGGAATACCCCAGCAACAGTTGTTTCGTTTGCTTTATCGTCAAACCTTCGGGTATTGTAATTGTGACGGTTGCGACATTGCCACGCGCCATCATGCGCGCAATGCGCCATATGCTGGCGCGGGCGGGGATGTCATATTCGCCGGTTTGGATTTTGCCGCCATTTAGTCTTACCGCGGTTTTGAACAATGCCCCGGAAATTATCAAATCGTTGTCAACCAATTGGTTCGCGACGAATGCAACGGACGCACCGCGTGAAACGGTGACGGATGCCGGCGCCAATACCGGCGAGAGAACGCCGAACAATATCAGTATTACCAAAAACACAGCCGCCAAGATAATTGCGGAGTATGTATAAAATTTATTTTTCAGCACAGATTTAATTTTCATGGTTTGCCAATTATTGCAAATTAAACGGCATTTGCAAATCTAAAAAAACGGCGCCCTAAACGGGGCGCGAATACGTCACATAAATCCGCTGTATTGCATTTTCCACAGTTTTGCATACACGCCGCCACGTCGTTTAATAAGTTGTGAATGTGTTCCGCATTCGACGATTTGTCCGCGTTCCATTACAATTATTCTGTCCATTTGTTTCAACGTCGACAGACGGTGTGCAATCGCGATTGTCGTACGGTTTTTCATCAGTCCGTTTAGCGATTCCTGAATTTTCAATTCTGTTTCCGAATCAAGTGCGCTGGTCGCTTCGTCCAGCAGCAGTATCGGCGAATTTTTAAGTATTGCATGCGCAATGGTTATGCGTTGGCGCTGGCCGCCGGATAATTTTACGCCGCGGTCGCCGACGACGGTGTCGTATCCATCTTCGGTTTTTATGATGAAATCATGTGCCTGGGCTTGCTTTGCGGCGGCGATTACGGCATTGCGCGATGCGTTCGGCGTGCCATAAGATATGTTTTGCGCCAGTGTCCGGTTGAACAGAATTGATTCCTGGGGGACGAACGAAATAATTTTTTTCAATGACTGTGAATTGAATTCGCGTATGTCGGTGCCGTCTATTTCTATGTTGCCGTCGGTCACATCATACAGATGCATCAGCAGGTTTACCAGCGTGGTTTTCCCCGAACCGCTGGGGCCGACTATGCCGATTTTTTCGCCCTTGTGTATGCACAGGTTGACGTTTCGTATAACCCATTCGTCGTCGTATTTGAACGATACGTTCTTGAACTGAATCATTCCGTCATATCGGCATGATTTGTTGCCGGTTTTTACATTGCACAGACTGTCGGATGTTCGGGTTAGATTATTGAACGCCTGGGATGCGGAATAATATACCTCCAATAAATCCGGCATGTCCCATACAAAGTTGACAACGCATGAACGCAGCCCGAAAAACGCGGTCATAACAAAGGCGACCTCTGACAAATCCATTCGGCCGTTTATATAAAAATATGATGCCAGGAACATAACCAGAATCAATGTGATAAATTCCATAGTCATCGGCAGCGCATAAAATTTTAACTGAATCCACAGATTTTTTTCTTTGGCGCGTGTCCACTGGTTAAAATATTCGCCAATATATTGCTGCTCGCGGCGAATATTCCCAAATATTTTCAGATTAAGGAAATTTGACAGCATGTCTATGTTTTTTCCGGCAACGACCGCCGCATTTTCCGCAACCTTTACATGCGACTGGGACATTTGCCCCATATAGCGGCACGCATGCAACACCCGGAACAACAACACGCCGCCAATCAGCGCGCAAAATATTCCGTGCAGTTGAAACATCATTCCAAAGTTCACGACAATCCCCAGCAGAATTGCAAATACGCGTGTCGGATATTTGAACATCAGGCTCCATGTGCCGTTGATTACATATTTTGCCTGTGATTCCAAATAACCGGCCGAATGACTTTTATAAAACGCCATTGAACGGTCGATTAGGTATTGGTACATTTTTACATGCGATGTTTCCTTGGTTCGCGGATAGACTGATGCCTCGAAACATTGTTCTAATATATCGCAACATATATATGTGACAATCCATATGGTCAGCAGACTTAATATCGGCATAATGTCCGGAAACGATATTTCGCCGATTGGTTTTATTTCCAGTGCCCGTACGACATATTTGGCCAGCAGGGCGGGGAACACAAAATCAGACGCCTTGTTGAAAATACGCAGAATCCAATATCCCGTAATTCCAAATTTATGCTGTTTGAATACATCTATATAAAATTTATTCAGGGTTTTTGGAAACGCCATGATTCTCTTCTCCATGATTAAAGTATTGTGAATTATATCACAAAATATGGATTTTTTCATAAAAATTAAACCCGCCCCATTTTGGGGCGGGTTGGATGGGCTGTGGTGAAAGTGTGTAACAGGATTCCCTCGGCACACATGTGCCTGCGGGGCATTCGTTAGTACTCAAACTTCGCCATGGCTCGTTTTCGTTCACTCATAGTCCCTCGGCACACATGTGCCTGCGGGGCAACCGTGACGGCGCGACCACACTTCGTTTGTCTTGCCTACTTGTTGTCGAACCTACGGTTCTCATCCTTGATATCAAACGGATAAATTAAAACCACCCCATTTTGGGGCGGTTTTAATTTATGGTCGGAGTAACAGGATTCGAACCTACGACCTCTGCGACCCGAACGCAGCGCTCTACCAGACTGAGCTATACTCCGAGAACTGATTTTTGTCCGATGACTGGGGCGATTATGCACCCGTTTGAAAAAAAAATCAACAACTTTTATTTTTTATTTGCACTTGTAAAGTTTTGTGTATATTTCCATATTTATAGGTGGCAAAAAAAAGGATTTATTATGTTTGCAAAAAAATTCTTGCAGCGGTTAAAGTTTGACTCCTATCGTGACTATGTGGAAAACGGTGCGGTAAATGTCCCGGAAAACTTTAATTTCGCATATGATGTCGTTGACGCAATCGCCAAGGAAGAACCGGGCAGGGTGGCCCTGATCTGGTGCGATAGCGCGGGCGAGAAAAAAACAATCACGTTTTCAGAACTGTCGCGCATGTCAAACGCGCTGGCTAATTTTATGACGGCGCGCGGTATTAAACGGGGGGATACGGTGCTTCTGTTTATGCGGCGGCGGTGGGAATACTGGGTTCTGATGATGGCGATGCACAAATTGGGTGCGATTCCGATTCCGTCAACCAATCAGTTAAAGGCCGAAGATATAAAATACAGAATTGACACCGCCGCCGTGCGCGCCATATTTGCGTTTGACGACGGTCATATATTAAATGAGATAAATGCGGCCGCAAACGGTGCGGTTGAAATATTCACAACAGATGACATTGACACCGCATTGAAGGAGTACCCAGAAACTTTTGCGCGCGTGCCAAATGAAAACACGGACACGATGGTCGTGTATTTTACCAGTGGTACGACCGACATGCCGAAAATGGTGGCGCATAATTATACATATCCCCTGGGGCATATAAATACGGCCGTGTTCTGGCAGCGCTTACATGACGGCGACATTCATTTTACATTGTCCGAATCGGGCTGGGCAAAATGCTCGTGGGGGAAAATGTACGGCCAATGGATGGCAGGCGCCACGGTGTTCGTCTTTGATTTTGCAGGCGTGTTCACCGCGCACGATTTGTTGACCGCAATTTCAGAAAATCATGTGACATCTTTCTGTGCGCCGCCGACGGCGTATAAAATGCTGATACATGCCGATTTTACAAAGTATGACCTGTCTGCACTTGAAAAGGCTGAAATTGCGGGCGAGGCGTTAAATCCCGAAGTTTTTGAACGTTTCCTGAACATGACCGGCATTAAACTGCGCGAAGGGTTCGGCCAGACGGAAACATGCGTAATGCTGTTTAACAATGAATGGATTGAACCAAAACCCGGCAGCATGGGTATGCCGGCGGCAGGTTGGGACATACAATTGTTGGACGAACGCGGGCGCGCGGTTCCGGACGGCACGGTCGGGGAAATATGCGTTTCATTAAAAAATGGGCGCCCGGTCGGATTGTTTCAGGGCTATCATAAAAACGAAAAGTTGACTGCCGCCGCATATCGTGACGGAATATACCATACGGGTGATGTTGCGTACCGTGATGCGGACGGATATTTTTGGTTTGTCGGCCGTAATGACGATTTGATTAAAAGCGCCGGATACCGCATCAGCCCGTTTGAGGTGGAAAGTGTCCTGACCGAGCATCCCGCCGTACGCGAGGTTGCCGTTACCGGAATCCCGGACCCGTCCCGTGGCATGGCGGTCAAGGCGACAATTGTTCTGAATAAATATTTCCAGGCAAGCGACATTTTGGTAAAGCAGTTGCAAAATCATGTAAAATCCCGCACTGCGCCGTATAAATGTCCGCGCGTGATTGAATTTGTGGAGAGTCTCCCCATGACAATCAGTGGGAAAATCCGGCGTGCGCTGATACGGACGCTGGACAGTGCCAAAACCACAATTATCGACCCGGTAAAGGATACGCTTGGCCTAAAAGATGAAAAATAGGTTTTCTGTCATCGTGTTTTTATTCCCCGGCATGCCGGGGAATTTTGTTTGTTGCATTTCTTCCTATTGTCTGGGGCGGGTGGGCTTTGCAACAATTGGCGCATGATAGCAAGATATTCAATTGTTTTTATCGCATTGCTGTTTGCGTTCTGTACCACCGCGCATGCCGCACGCTTGGATGTCAGTCGTTTAACCCAAGACGGGGAATTTTCCGCGACATTTGGCTTTGCATTCAAAAGCGGTAAAAACAAAAGCGGCACTTCGCGCACAAACTGGCGGGCGGGGCGCATTGACGACACCGGCGTCGAACTGGATTATACATTTGCCGACGACTGGACCGTTTCTTTTAGTAACAGTAATGATTATTCTGATGCGCAAATCGGCATGAAATACAAGATAATAAAAACATTCCCGTTAAAATTGGATGTAATGGCGGATTATGGCTTCGCATTTACAAAAAATGCGGATACCGACCGGCGTATCGGAAATAACAATGTTGACGGTGGCTTTCGCGTGCATGGTGTCGCATGGGGCGATTTTCAATGGGCGTTCAAGGTGACCGGCCAATATGTCTGGGCCGACCCGTTTGATTTTTGGAATTTGCACCTGACGGGCGAGCTGATGTATTATTTTATGAAAAAATATGCCGCAATTATAAAATATCAGTATGATTTTTCCCAAATCAATAAACCGGGCGAGGTTCAGCACAGTGCCGCCACCGCAGGCATGGTCTACAATATGTCGGACCGGGCGTCCGTTCACCCGTATTTAAAATATCATTTCAAGACAACCGATACACATTCGCGTCGACGGGCATATGATGACTATTGGAAATTGGGAATTGAATTTTCTGTCCAGTTCTAGTAATAGGCGAAAAATAATTATTTTGTAATGATTACAAATAAAATTTTTGTGCGTTTTTATAATGGTTAAAATAAGCTTAAAATCTTGGGTTTTTGTCCCGCTTTTTTGATAATTTTCCCCAGTTTTTCCTTGACAATACCGGGGTGCGGGGTTATAGTAGGTTCGCTTTCCGTGTAAACAAGGAAAGAAAAAAAACACAGAAATCTGCATACTTTGACAGATTTATAATCACGGAATTTCCGTTGAAATAAGTCTGGTAGGCAGGTTTTGTGCAAGCAAAATTAAGGAAAAACAAAGAGATTTTGAATGCCAACAGTAAATCAACTGATTCGGAAGCCTCGTAAAAAGGTAGTCGTGAAATCCACGGCGCCGGATATGATGGAATCTCCGCAGAAACGCGGCGTTTGCACCCGCGTTTATACAACCACACCTAAAAAACCTAATTCGGCGCAACGTAAGGTTGCCCGTGTAAAACTGGCGAATGGCCGCGAAGTTACGGCATACATTCCCGGCGAAGGCCATAACCTGCAGGAACACAGCGTGGTTATGATTCGTGGCGGTCGTGTAAAGGACTTGCCCGGTGTTAAATACCACATTATCCGCGGTGTTTTGGATACCAAGGGTGTTGAAAGCAGAAAGCAGGGCCGTTCCCTGTATGGTGCAAAGGTAAAGAAATAATAACAGGCATGCGACGCAGTTCGCGTGAGTAATTGGGGCCGCGCGCTCCGGTGAAGAAACAAAAAGGAAAAACAAAATGTCAAGACGCAAAAGCGCAACGAAACGTGAAATTCTGCCGGATTCAAAGTACAACAATCTGGTTGTTGCAAAATGTATAAATATGGTAATGCTGGACGGCAAAAAAGAAGTTGCCGAAGCGATTGTTTACGATGCGCTGGATGAACTGAAAAAAATCGCAAAAGACGGTGATGAATTGGCTGCTTTCTTGGAAGCGGTTGATGCCTTGAAACCTTCGGTTGAGGTCAAGGGCCGTCGTGTTGGCGGTGCGACTTATCAGGTTCCGGTCGAAGTGCGCCCTGTGCGTCAGCAGACATTGGCCTTGCGCTGGTTGATTATGTTTGCGCGCAAACGCGGCGAACGTTCTATGAAGGATCGTCTGTTCGGCGAACTGCGTGATGCATTGAACGGCCAGGGCGGCGCGTTCAAAAAGAAAATTGACACGCATAAAATGGCCGAAGCGAACAAGGCGTTTGCCCATTTCCGCTGGTAATAAATATATAGGTAAAAAAAGACAACAAAAAATAAGGAAAGAAGACCATGTCTGTTGGAAAAACCGCACCTTTGCATATGTACCGCAATATCGGCATTATGGCCCATATTGACGCTGGTAAAACAACTACATCGGAACGTATCCTTTTCTATACCGGTAAAACATATAAAATCGGTGAAGTTCACGATGGCGGTGCCACTATGGACTGGATGGAACAGGAACAGGAACGCGGCATCACAATTACGTCCGCCGCAACAACATGCTTTTGGCGTGATCATCGTATCAATTTGATTGACACCCCGGGGCACGTTGACTTTACAATGGAAGTGGAACGTTCGCTGCGCGTTTTGGACGGCGCGGTTGCGGTGTTTGAATCCGTTTCCGGTGTTCAGCCCCAGACTGAAACCGTATGGCGCCAGGCTGACCGCTATAATGTTCCGCGTATTTGCTTTATTAACAAAATGGACCGCATCGGGGCGAATTTCTTCCGCTGTGTCGATATGATTCGCGAACGCCTGGGGGCTAATCCGTTGGTTGTTAATTTCCCGATCGGGGCCGAGGCGGATTTTGCCGGCGTCGTAGACGTTGTCGAAATGCGCGCAATTGTCTGGGAAGACGATTTAGGCAAAGACCCGCATGTAAAGGAAATTCCCGAAGAACTGAAGGCCAAGGCTGAAGAGCTGCACAACAAATTGATTGAAGAAGTTGTGACGCTGGATGATGAAATCATGGAAGCCTACATGGAAGGCAAGGTTCCGGATACGGAAACAATCAAAAAGTTAATCCGCAAGGGTACAATTAACCAGAACTTCAACCCGATTTTGTGCGGTACCGCGTTCAAGAACAAGGGTGTGCAGCCTCTGTTGGATGCAATTGTCGATTATTTGCCGAGCCCGTTGGATATTCCGGCGATTAAGGGGACCAAAATGGATGGCGAAACGGTTGCGGAACGTCATGCGGACCCGAAAGAACCGTTCAGCGCGCTGGCGTTTAAGGTCGCGAATGATCCGTTCGTTGGAAACCTGATGTTCATCCGTATTTATTCTGGTAAATTAACATCCGGCTCGTATGTCTACAATTCCAATCGTGACAAACGTGAACGCGTTGGGCGCATGTTGCTGATGCATTCCAACAACCGTGAAGAAATCAAGGAAGCGTCGGCCGGTGACATTATCACATTGGTCGGTATGAAAGAAACGATTACCGGTGATACACTGTGCGATGAATCCAACCCGATTGTTCTGGAAAACATCCATGTCCCGGAACCGGTTATCAGCATCGCCGTTGAACCCAAGACCAAGGCGGACATTGAAAAGATGTCGCTGGGTCTGCAGGCGCTGGCCAAGGAAGATCCGTCTTTCCGCGTATCTGTTGACGAAGAATCCGGCCAGACGATTTTGGCGGGTGTCGGTGAACTGCACTTGGAAATTTTGGTTGATCGTTTGTTGCGTGAATTCAAGGTTGATGTTAATGTCGGCGAACCGCGCATTGCATACCGCGAAACATTCCGCAAACCGATTACCGAAGAATACACTCACAAGAAACAATCTGGTGGTTCGGGTCAGTACGCCCAGGTCAAGATTGAGTTCCAGCCGCTGGAACCGGGCCAGGGTTATGAATTTGAAAACAAGATTGTCGGTGGTGCGATTCCGAAAGAATACATCCCGGGTGTTGAAAAGGGTTTGAAGATAGCCCAGCAGACAGGTGTTCTGATTGGCTATCCGACTGTAGATTTCAAGGCGACATTGGTAGATGGTAAATATCACGAAGTTGACTCTAATGTATTGTGCTTTGAAATTGCGGCGCGTGCTTGCTTCCGCGAAGCGATGAAAAAAGCGGCGCCCAAATTGTTGGAACCGATTATGAAACTTTCGGTCAATACGCCGGAAGAATACGTCGGGGACATCATTGGTGACCTAAACAGCCGTCGTGGCCAAATCAATGGAATTGAAACCCAGTTCGGAAATCAGTTGATTTCGGCGTTTGTTCCGTTGGCCAACCTGTTCGGGTATGTCAAGACATTGCGTTCTTTGTCCCAGGGGCGTGCAAATCCGTACATGGAATTGTCGCACTATGACGAAGTTCCGCAGAACGTCGCAGATGAAGTTATAAAAAAACTGACAAAATAAAAAAAAGATTGTGATTTTTGATTTCTGGTTTATTATTAGGGCTGAAATCCAAATAAAATCGGAAATCAAATGTCCAAATCGATTAACAAGCCAAGCCTAAGGAGAAAACTATGGCAAAAGAAAAGTACGTAAGAACCAAGCCGCATGTTAACATCGGTACCATCGGTCACGTTGACCATGGTAAGACGACATTGACTGCCGCTATTGTTCACTACTATGGCGTCGGCGCCGACAAAGAAAAGGGTGTTGATAAAATCGATAACGCCCCGGAAGAAAAGGCCCGCGGCATAACAATTAACACTTCTCACGTTGAATATGAAACAGATCATCGTCACTACGCGCACGTTGACTGCCCGGGACACGCGGACTATGTTAAAAACATGATTACCGGTGCGGCCCAGATGGACGGTGCGATTTTGGTGGTTGCGGCGACAGACGGCCCGATGCCTCAGACACGTGAACACATTCTGTTGGCGCGTCAGGTTGGTATTCCGAAAATCGTTGTTTACCTGAACAAGTGCGATTTGGCGAACGACGCCGAACTGTTGGAATTGGTTGAAATGGAAATCCGCGAACTGTTGTCTGCGAATGATTTCGACGGCGACAATGCCCCGATTATCCGTGGTTCCGCTGTTTCCGCATTGGAAGGCAAATCAGACGGTCTGGGCAAAGAATCCATCGATGCTTTGTTGAAGGCCTGCGATGAATTCATCCCGATGCCGGAACGTCCGGTTGACAAGCCGTTCTTGATGCCGATTGAAGACGTGTTCTCAATCACCGGTCGTGGTACCGTTGTGACGGGTCGTGTTGAATCCGGTGTTATCAAAGTTGGTGACGAATGCGAAATCGTTGGTCTGCGTCCGACACAGAAAACAACCGTAACCGGTGTTGAAATGTTCCGCAAGATGCTGGATCAGGGTGAAGCCGGCGATAACGTTGGTTTGTTGCTGCGCGGCACCAAGAAGGAAGATGTTGAACGCGGTCAGATTATCTGCAAACCGGGTTCCATCACCCCGCACACTGAATTCGAAGCTGAAGTTTATATCTTGACGAAAGAAGAAGGCGGCCGCCACACGGCATTCTTCTCTAACTATCGTCCGCAGTTCTACTTCAGCACGACAGACGTAACCGGTACAATCACACTGCCGGCGGACAAAGAAATGGTTCTGCCGGGCGACAATGTCCGTATCACGGTGCAATTGATTGCTCCTATTGCTATGGACGAAGGCCGTCGCTTTGCTATCCGCGAAGGCGGACGCACGGTCGGCGCGGGTGTCGTATCGAAAATTATCAAATAATGTAATAAATCGGGTCGGTGTAACTGGATGAAACGCCAGTGATTACCGGCCCGGGTAAAAATAAGGAAAACGAACAAAATGGTACCTGCATCTAAAATTCGCATTAAATTGACGGCGTTTGATCACCGTATATTGATTGAATCGGTTGATGAAATAGTCAAAACTGCAAAGCGCACCGGCGCAGATGTCGTTGGGCCCGTTCGCTTGCCGACATTGATTAAGAAATTTACAGTCAACCGTTCGCCGCACGTCGATAAAAAGTCGCGCGAACAGTTCGAAATCCGCAATCATAAAGCGGTTGTCGATATTGTTAATCCAACCCCTCAGACTGTTGATGCTTTGATGAAGTTGGATTTGGCGTCGGGTGTCGATGTAAAGATTAAATTGTAAATTGTTAGGTTGACATGGGATGCAATTAAAAAACGTGTCAACCTCTGACAGAAAAAAAGGCAAATAAAAATGAAACGTAGCGGATTGATTACAACAAAAATAGGAATGACACGCCTGTATGATGACGGCGGCGTGGCACACCCGGTGACGGTTTTGGCGGTGGGTGATTGCGCTGTTATCGGAAATCGTACAATGGACAAGAACGGTTATGTGGCCAATATTTTGGGGCTGCGTGAAGCCAAGGCAAAGCATGTCGCCAAACCACAAAAGGTCGCGGCGGAAAAGGCCGGCGTAAAACCGTATCGCAAGGTTGTAGAATTTCGCGTAACTGACGATTGCGTAATTCCGGCGGGAACACAGTTGTCGGCGTCTCATTTTATTGCCGGTCAATTTGTCGATGTTCAAGCGACCAGCAAAGGTAAGGGATTCCAGGGTGCGATGAAACGCCATAACTTTGGCGGTAAGGAAGCAACACACGGTGTTTTGAAGGCTCATCGTTCAATCGGTGGTACGGGTATGCGTGAATGGCCGGGCCGTGTTTTGAAAGGCAAGAAAATGGCGGGCCAGATGGGTAATGAAACCGTCACGGTTCAGAATTTGAAAGTATTCGGCACGGATGCGGCGGAAAATTTGATTTTCGTCGAAGGCGCCGTTCCGGGTGCAAACGGCACGTTTGTGCTGGTAACCGACGCGGTTAAAAAAGAACACGCTGATTTGCCGGTTCCGACATCGTTGAACAACAATGACGCCGCACAGCAAGCGACAGAAACCGAAACAGAAACTGTTGCGGAATAATATATGGGCGACAGCAAGAGTAAGGTGAAAAAAATGCAAATAGACATTATAAATTTTGATGGCAAAGCGGTCGGCAAAGTTGAATTGGCGGACCAGATCTTTGGATTGGATCCGCGTGCGGATATTCTGCATCGTGTTGTCACATGGCAGCGTGCAAAATCCCGTGCGGGTACGCATGCGGTAAAAACTGTTTCCGATGTCGAAGGCAGCGGCAGAAAGGCTTTCAAGCAGAAAAAGACCGGTAACGCGCGCCAGGGTGAAAAGTACAATGTTCACATGCGCGGCGGTGGTGTCGTACACGGACCGGTTGTTCGTGACCATGCCATTGATTTGCCAAAGAAAGTCCGCAGCCTTGGGCTGAAAATGGCCTTGTCTTCCAAGGTGAAAGACGGCAGCTTGATGGTTATTGATTCCGAAAAACTGACGGCGGCCAAGACAAACGCCTTTGCAAAGCAACTGAAAAAACTGGGGCTGTCATCCGCATTGTTTGTGGGCGCGGAATCTTTGGATGAAAATTTCAAGAAATCTGCGGCAAACATTGCGAACATTGACGCATTGCCGACAATCGGTTTGAATGTTTTGGATATTCTGAAACATGAAAAGTTGGTTTTGACGGCTGATGCAGTCAAGGCTATCGAGGCAAGATTGGCGTAATCGAAAAGGTTAAAGAAATGGCAGAAAAAAAAGTTAATACAGAGAAAAAAATCGTTGCGACCGCCGGTATTTATAGTATACTGCGTCGTCCGATAATCTCGGAAAAGGCGGCAAAATTATCCGAAAGCAATGCGATTGCGTTCGAAGTTGCCGCAAACGCGACCAAAGAAGATGTTGCCCGTGCCATAGAGGCGATTTACAATGTTAAGCCGACCAAGGTAAACATTGTTGTCACCAAGGGCAAGGTGAAAACATTCCGCGGCCGCAGCACGGGCACACAGCGCACTGTGAAAAAGGCCTATGTATCATTGCCGGCAGATGCAAAATTGGATTTGTCCGCAAACATATAATAAAAAGAACCGCCCTGGCAGAGAATCCGTATTGATCTGGATGTTAGTGTCAGGGCAGAAACAAAGGTAAGAACAAAATGGCATTAAAGCATTATAAGCCGACGACACCGGGTACGCGTGGTTTGGTTCAAATCGACCGCAGCGAACTGCACCGTGGTGCACCGGAAAAGGCGTTGACCGTTGGTTTGAAATCCAAGGGCGGTCGCAATAACTTTGGTCATGTCACCGTTATGCATCAGGGTGGCGGCCACAAGCGCAAATATCGTTTGATTGATTTCAAACGCAAAAAGACCGGAATTCCGGCGACGGTTGTTCGCTTGGAATATGATCCGAACCGCACCGCGTTCATTGCATTGATTGAATACACGGACGGCGTTCGTTCATATATTTTGGCGCCGCGTGATTTGAAGGCGGGCGATACGGTTATTTCCGGTGTTCGTGAAGACATCAAGCCGGGCAACACAATGCCGTTGAAAAACATGCCGATTGGTACAATTGTTCACAATGTTGAACTGAAACCGGGTGCCGGCGGCCAGTTGGCACGCAGCGCGGGTTGCTATGCCCAGTTGATGGGTAAAGATGGTGTTTACGCCCAGATTAAGATGAACAGCGGCGAACTGCGCAAGGTTCATTCTGATTGCTTGGCGACTGTTGGCAGCGTTTCCAATCCGGAACAGCGTAATGTCAACCTGGGCAAGGCGGGTCGTGCGCGTTGGTTGGGTATTCGTCCGTCCGTTCGCGGTATGGCCATGAACCCGAATGATCACCCGATGGGTGGTGGTAACGGTCACTCCAAGGGACATGAACCGGTATCTCGCACCGGTATCCCGGCGAAGGGCTATCGCACTCGCAGCAACAAACGTACTGCCAAGATGATTATCCGTAGCAGACATTTGGCAAAGAAAAAATAATATAAAGTCGTCGGTGTCATAACGGCACCGGCGGCGCAGGAAAAACGGAGTAATTAATGTCTCGTTCAGTATGGAAAGGTCCTTATGTTCATCCCTCTGTCTTGAAAAAGACAGCCAAGGCGAATGAAAACAACGACCACAAGCCGATTAAAACTTGGTCCCGCGGCAGCACGATTGTACCGCCGATGGTTGGGCTGACTTTTGAAGTGCACAACGGTAATAAATTTATCCCGGTTTCAATCGTTGAAGATATGATTGGACATAAATTGGGTGAATTTGCGCCGACGCGTACATTCAAAGGCCACGCGGCAAATAAAAAAGCGGCCGCCGGCAAGAAATAATAATTTCTGATTTCACACCGAAATCATAAATATAGGGTAAAACAGTTATGACTACGACAAGATATGGAATTAAAGATAATCAGGTTCGCGCGTTCAACAAAATGATCCGCGTCAGCCACCAGAAACTGAATCTGGTTTGCGACATGGTTCGCGGCTTGCCGGTTGACCGTGCGGTTGATGTCTTGAAATTTTCGAAAAAGCGTGTCGCGGGCGAAGTTCTGAAAACTTTGCTGTCTGCGGTTGCCAATGCGGAACACAACAAAAACCTGCCGGCGGATACATTGTTCGTCAAGGAAATTTGGTGTGGCAAGGCGTTGACTATGAAACGCATCATGGCCGGTCCGCGCGGCAGTGCGCGTCCGATTTTGAAACCGTTTTCCAACCTGACGATTGTGTTGGAATCTGGTGCGGCACCATCGAAAAAAACAAAAAAAGAAACAAAAAGCAAATAATCAAGCCATGACGGGTGGTATGGAATTATCCTGAATAAAGCGGCAACGCTTCAAGAACACCGGTCATTAAAATAAGGAAAAAAGAAATGGGACAGAAAGTATCGCCAATTTCACAGCGTCTGGGTATCAACAAGGTTACTGATTCCCGCTGGATTGCAGGTAAAAAAGATTATGCAAACCTGTTGGCCGAAGATATTAAAATTCGTAAATTTATTGAAAAGAAACTGAAAAAGGCCGGATTGGCAAAAGTTGTTGTCGAACGCTTTGCCAAAAAAGTCGTGGTGACAATCCACACTTCTCGTCCCGGTATGATTATCGGTAAAAACGGTGCCGATATCGAATCGTTGCGCAACGATATCAAGAAACTGGTTAAAAATGATCAGGTTGTTGTGAATATCTTTGAAGTTCGTCGTCCGGACTTGAACGCGCAATTGGTCGCGCAGAACATTGCGCAGCAAATTGAAGGCCGCGTTTCATTCAAACGCGCAATGAAAAAAGCGGTTCAGAACGCCCAAAAGGCGGGTGCCCAGGGTATCAAGGTTATGTGCTCGGGCCGTTTGAATGGTGCTGAAATCGCGCGTAGCGAACAAATCCGCGAAGGTCGTATTCCGTTGCACACATTGCGTGCGGATATTGACTATGCGTCTATTCAGGCCAAAACAACATACGGCGTTATCGGTGTGAAAGTTTGGATTTACACCGGCGACGTTGTGAACAAGGAAAAGCTGGCATCCGAAATGGCGAGACCCGCCGAATATGCCGGCAGCAGCGAAAGAAGAAACAAATAATTTTTGACGGTATCCTATATGGTGCCGGGGAATCAAAAATAAAGAAAGTATAAAGGTTGTTATCATGTTAATGCCAAAGAAAACAAAATTTCGCAAACAGCACAAAGGCCGTATTCACGGCGCCGCCAAAGGCGGCAGCGAATTGGCGTTCGGTTCATTTGGACTGAAGGCCATGACACCGGAACGCGTCACCGCGCGCCAGATTGAGGCGGCGCGTCGCGCGATAACCCGTCATATGAAGCGTATGGGCAAACTGTGGATTCGTATATTCCCGGATGTTCCTGTTACCAAAAAGCCGGCGGAAGTCCGTATGGGTAAAGGTAAAGGTGCGGTTGAATACTGGATTTGCCGTGTAAAACCGGGTCGCATCATGTTTGAATTGGACGGTGTAAAACCGGAAATCGCGTACGAAGCATTTGCGTTGGCGGCGGCGAAACTGCCGGTTAAGACCAAAGTTGTTGAACGTAAAGTTAACTAATTGCGCACCCGGATCCCGGGGACAAAGGCAAAAAAGGTAATTAAGATGGCAGAAAAAAAAGTGGAAAAAGAAGCGTTGACAGTCGAAGCGTTGAAAAGCAAATTGGTTGATTTGAAAAAAGAACAGATGAACCAGCGCTTTCAGCATGCGGCCGGTCAAATGCCAAAAACGCACGTTATGCGTCAAACGCGTCGCGAAATTGCGCGTGTTAAGACAAAATTGAACGCTGCAAAATAAAAATTGCTGATTTTTGTTGAGATTTCTAAAAATTTAGTTATCATATGCCAAAATCAGGTAAGTAAAACAAAGAAATTAGTTCACAGGTTTTGTCTGTAGAGGGTATCTCTGCGGGCGAAAAACCGGGAATTAAGCCAAAGTAAGGGACTAAAGTTATGCCAAGACGTATACTGCAGGGAACTGTGACAAGTACAGCAAACGACAAAACCGTCGTTGTGGAGGTGGAACGCCGTTTCCGTCATCCGCTGTACGGAAAGTTCGTAAAGCAGAACAAAAAATATAAGGCGCACGACGAAGCCAATGAATACAAGGTTGGCGACATCGTTGCAATAGAGGAACATCGTCCGATTTCCAAGACAAAATCTTGGGTTGTAAAGGGGCGCGTCGGCGTTTCCAAGGACGAAGGTGTGCAGGTCGTTGACTAAATCACAACGGGTTCTTTGAGGCCGGCCGATTTTCAGGGCAGGGCAGTCGGAACCTATAACAAAGCGGCGGGGGATTGCCCCGTTCGCAGGACAAGGATATAGATCATGATACAAAATGAAACAGTTATGACGGTCGCTGATAACTCTGGTGCGCGCAAAGCAATGTGCATCAAGGTATTGGGCGGTTCTCATCGTCGCTATGCGACAGTCGGCGATAAAATTGTCGTCGCAATCAAAGAAGCCATTCCGCGTGGCAAGGTTCAAAAGGGTACGGTTCAGCGCGCGATTATCGTTCGCACAAAGTTCCCGGTAAAGCGTCCGGATGGTTCAATCATTCGCTTTGATGACAATGCGGTTGTTTTGATTAACAAAAACAACTTTGAACCGATTGGTACGCGTATCTTTGGGCCTATCGCCCGTGAAGTGCGCCGCAAATACGACGTTCAAAAAATCGTGTCTTTGGCACCGGAAGTCATATAATATTAGATAAAGGCGAGCAAAATGAAAATCAAGAAAGGCGATGAAGTCGTAGTTATTTCGGGGAAATACAAAGGCGTAAAAGGTAAAGTGCTGGAAGCGCGCCCGTCTGAATCACGCGTTGTGGTCGAAGGTGTTAATCGTCGCAAATGGCATGTAAAGCCGACCGAAGGGCAGCCGGGACACATCATTGACCGTGAGGCGCCCGTGCATGTTTCCAATGTCGCATTGTTGGATCCGAAAACCAAAAAGGCGACGCGCGTAGGATATAAAATTGACGCGGGCAAAAAAGTTCGTGTTGCTAAAAAATCAGGCGCGGAACTGTAAAAACAATCGTTCCCCGCTGTTACGGGGACCAAACGTGAAGGAATAAAAAATGCAAAGCAGATTGCGTGAAATTTATGAAAAAAACATTGTGCCCGAACTGATAAAGGAATTTGGGTACACAAATGCGTTGGCGGTTCCGAAACTGTCAAAAATCGTGTTGAACATGGGTGTCGGCGAAGCCGTTTCAGATAAAAAGAAACTGGATGCGGCGGCGGCGGACCTGACCGCGATTGCGGCCCAGAAATCCGTTATCACACGTGCAAAAAAATCCATTGCGACATATCGTCTGCGCGAAGGTCAGCCTATCGGTACCAAGGTTACACTGCGTGGCAAAAGAATGTATGATTTCTTGGATAAACTGATTACGGTCGCATTGCCGCGTGTCAAGGATTTCCGCGGTTTGTCAAAATCAAAGTTTGACGGTCGTGGCAACTATGCCTTTGGAATCAAGGAACACTTGATATTCCCGGAAATCTCGGTTGATAAAATCGACGCCATCCGCGGTATGGACATTGTTATCGCGACGACGGCGAAAACTGACGAAGAAGCTCGCGCATTGCTGACAAAAATCGGCTTGCCGTTGGTTTTGAAATAATTAGAGTAAGGAAAAAAAATGGCTAAATTGGCGTTAATAAACAAACAGAAAAGACGTGAAAAATTGGTCGCGAAATATGCCAAAAAGCGTGAAGCGATCAAGGCTAAAATGTCTGTTAATGCAACACCGGACGAACGCATGGAGGCAATGAAAAAGTTGGCGAAACTGCCGCGCAATGCCAATCCGACGCGTCTGCGTAACCGTTGTTCCGTCACGGGTCGTTCACGCGGTTTCTCGCGCTTGTTCGGTCTGTGCCGCCAGCAGGTTCGTACCCTGGCGTCAGAAGGCAAACTGCCGGGCGTACGCAAGTCCAGTTGGTAATCAAAACAATTGTCAGTTGTGGACAATGCAGCTGATGTAAACAATGCGGGCGCGCCCGCAGAGAAGGAGTAAAAGATGTCATTATCACACCCGATCGGAGACATGGTGACCCGCATTCGCAATGGTCAGAATGCCGGCAAGGAATCCATAGTTGTTCCGAACAGCAAACTGCGTGCAGCGGTTTTGGCTGTATTAAAAGAAGAAGGTTTCATCACAGATTTCCGCAAGGAACAGATTGACGAACACCGCGCGAATTTGATTGTTGATTTGAAATATGTCGGCGGAAATGGCGCAATCCAGGAAATATCGGTTGTATCCAAACCGGGTCGCCGCGTATATTCCGGCAGCGCAAAAATGCCCAAGGTCTTAAACGGGCTGGGTATCGCAATCGTGTCCACACCAAACGGCGTTATGACCGACCACAAGGCGCGCCTGATGAATGTCGGTGGCGAAGTGCTGTGCAAGGTTATATAATAGAAGTGAGGATTTAGTTATGTCTCGTGCAGGAAAATATCCAGTAAAATTAACAGAAGGCGTGTCGGCGGCAATTGTTGACAATGCCTTGGTGGTCAAGGGACCGAAGGGTGAACTGAAATTGGCTCTGGACACAAAACATGCAGGTCTTGTTGATGTCGTTGTTGAAGCAGACCAGGTTGTTGTTACGCCAAAAGACGCCGAAGATAAAACATCGCGCGCAATGTGGGGCACAATGAACCGCAATGTTCGTGCCGCCGTTGAGGGTGTGTCCGCCGGTTTTGCCAAAGAAATGTACATGAAGGGCGTTGGGTACAAGGCGTCTGTTTCCGGTAACAAATTGGTTTTGGTCGTCGGATTTTCTCATGATGTGATTATGGAAATCCCGGCTGGGTTGTCGGTTGAAATCGGTGGTACACCGACGGAATTCACAATCCGCGGTATTGATAAGTGCCAGGTCGGTTTGTTTGCAGATAAAATCCACAAGATTCGCAAGGCCGATCCGTACAAGGGCAAGGGCATCTTCTATAAGGGCGAAAAAATCCGCCGCAAGGAAGGTAAAAAGAAATAATAACTAGGTGATAATTCCCGCTGTTACGGGAATTGAAAAAAAGGAAACGAAATGTTAAAACATTTGTCTACAGAAGAAAGACGCACGCTGGCCAATCGCGGTGCGTTGAAAAGAAAAAATCCTGGCAAGATTCGTCTGTCGGTTTTCCGTTCGGGCCGCCATATTGAAATCCAGGCGATTGATGACAAACGCGGTCATACTGTATGTGCGGCATCATCCAAGGAAAAAGATTTCAAGGGCAAGGGCTGGAATGTTGCCGGTGCCGAACTGGTGGGCAAGGCATTTGCGGCGCGCGCTGTCAAGGCCGGCATCGCGGACAACTGCTATTTTGATCGCGGCGGTTATCGTTATCATGGTCGCGTAAAGGCACTGTGCGAAGCAATCCGCGCGGGCGGCGTTAGAATCTAAATAATATACGGAGTTATATAATGGCACGTTTTGATGATAAAAAATTGCAGACGGATAACTTGGTGGACAAATTGGTTTCCATCAACCGCGTATCCAAAACTGTAAAGGGTGGACGTAACATGTCTTTCTCGGCCCTGGTTGTGGTCGGTGACAAGGCTGGCAAGGTCGGTTTCGGCAAGGGCAAGGCACTGGAAGTGCAGTCGGCCGTGCAAAAGGCAACAAAGGCAGCCAAGGCGAAAATGATTCGTGTTCCGCTGAAAGAAGGCCGCACATTGCACCATGATGTTGATGCAAAATACGGCGCCAGCAAATTGGTCGTACGCAGCGCGGTTCCCGGTACCGGTATCATTGCCGGTGGTGCATTGCGCGCGGTGTTTGAATGCCTGGGGGTTCAGGATGTCGTTGTTAAGTCACAGGGTTCAAACAATCCGAACAACATGATTCGTGCGGCGTTTTTGGCGTTTGGCAAAATGAATTCACCGAAAACCGTTGCGGCCCGTCGTGGCAAAACTGTTGCGGAAATCATTGCCGGTCGCGAGGGCAAAAAGACCGATGCAGCCGAAGTCGCAGAAGACAAATAACGCGTTGCGTTTAGAGATAACGGAGTAATAAAATGGCAAAAATAGTTGTAAAGCAAGTTAAGAGCATAATTGGCCGTCCGGAAGATCAGCGCAAGGTTGTTAAGGCTTTGGGACTGGGACGCATTGGCAAGACCAAGGAACTGACCGATACGCCGTCTGTTCGCGGAATGGTGGCAAAGGTTTCCCATTTGGTTGAAATTGTGGAAAAATAATAATTGAACCGAGTGCGCGACGACTTGTGCGCGTGCGAAAAAAGACTATATAAATAGTCGTAGGAAAAAAGGAAAAGTAAAATGAAACCGAGCGTAGCAAGGTTCCATTTGAAATCCAGAATCCTAATTAGGAAAAAAGGAAAAGTAAAATGAAATTAAATGCACTGATGGATAATTACGGCGCGCGTGCGGATGTAAAACGCGTTGGTCGTGGTATCGGGTCTGGAATGGGTAAAACATCGGGCCGTGGGAACAAGGGTCAAAAGTCGCGTAGCGGATCACGCAAACAGGCGACATTCCAGGGTGGTCAGATGCCGATTTTGCGTCGTTTCCCGAAATTCGGATTTAACAATCCGTTCGCAAAACAGTACGCGACAATAAACTTGGGCGATATTGAAAAATTCATCGCGGCGGGCAAGATTGACGCCAAGTCACCGATTACGATTGATTCCCTGGTGGCGGCAAAAATTATCAACCGCAAAATGTCCGGTTTGAAAGTTTTGGCCAAGGGCGAAATCAAGACCGCGGTCAATATTGTTGCTGAAAAATGGTCTAAATCGGCGGAAAGCGCGATTGTAAAGGCCGGCGGTTCAATCAAAAACAAATAATCCGCGACAGAATGCATCCGGCATCGGATGCATTCGGTTGCCAAGCATTCTGTAATACGCATGAAATTCATAAAAAACTTTTTTGGAAACATGACCGATTTGCAAAAGCGCATTATGTTCACATTGGGTGCGTTGATTGTATATCGTATCGGTTCGTTTATTCCGTTGCCGGGCGTTAATGCGTCGGCCGTTTTGCATTTGTTTAGCGGCGAAGGCAGCGGCATGATGGGCATGTTCGATATGTTTTCGGGCGGTTCGCTTTCGCGTATGTCCGTGCTGGCGTTGAATATATTCCCGTATATTTCTGCGTCAATTGTATTGCAGTTGTTGACGGCAACCAGCAAGTCTTTGAACGAACTGCGCAAAGAAGGGGAATCTGGCCGTATTAAAATCAATCAGTACACGCGTTATTTGGCGGTATTTTTGGCGGTGGTTCAGGGTTGGGCCGTTGTGCGCGGTTTGGAATCCATGGCGCCGGTAAATGGTGTTGCCGCGGTGGTAAATCCGGGCTTTGCATTTGAATTGTCCGCAATTATCGCGTTGGTGGGCGGAACCGTATTTGTAATGTGGCTGGCCGAGCAAATTACCGCGCGTGGTTTGGGGCAGGGTGCATCCCTTCTAATCTTTGCCGGAATTATTGCCCAGATTCCAAGTGGTGTGGCGCAATTGTTCTCGCTGGGGTCTGTGGGGCAGGTGTCGCCGGCAATGATTGCCTTGGTTGTCGCATTTGTCATCGGCATTATTGCATTGATTGCATTCTTTGAACAGGCACAGCGCCGTATTCAGATTTTGTACCCGCGTCAGGTTATGGCAAATGGTGTAATGAATACGAATGCGTCGTACCTGCCGTTAAAGATAAACATGTCGGGTGTTATGGGCCCCGTATTTGCGGCAAGTATCATGATGCTGCCGGCGTTTGTGCAGCGCTTTGTGCAAAGCGAGAACCTGTTTGTTCAAAATGTAATTGGTTTCTTTTCGTACGGCACATGGTCGTATATCGCATTGTATACCGTGTTGATTGCGTTTTTTGCGTATTTTCAAACGGCGGTCATATTTAATTCCGAAGAAACCAGTACAAATCTGAAAAATGCGGGCGGCTATATCCCGGGCGTGCGTCCAGGGGAACAGACAATCCATTACCTGGATTCTGTTGTGTCGCGCACAACGGCGATTGGTGTCGCATACCTGGTCGTGGTTTGCGTGTTGCCGATTATTCTGAATACGCATTTCGGAATGCCGTTGACAATCGGCGGGACCAGCGTTCTGATTGTGGCGGGTGTTGTCCTGGACACAATGACCCAGGCGCAATCATATCTGGTTGCGAAACAATACGGCGGCGTTGTTGCCAAGACGCCAAAGAAGGGTCGCTTCCGCGGTTAGTTTTTATAATAATCGCAAAGGGCAAAACAAGATTTGACTTTTGTCGCATTTAGTATAAAATTATGCGGCAGAATAAAATAGCCCGGAAATCTGACGGCAGATTTTTGGGAAAAACACCGGGCGCAGAAATGCGCACGCAGTAAATAAAAAGGAAAGTAAAAGATGGCACGTATAGCAGGTGTTAACATTCCGACGGAAAAACGCATTGAAATCGCGTTGCAGTATATTCACGGTATCGGGCCGGCCAAGGCCGCCCAGATTTGTGAAGCCCTGAAATTGAAAGACGGGCTGCGCGCAAAGGATTTGACGGACGCGGATGTTGTTAAAATTTCGAACTATATCGAACAGAATTTCAAGGTGGAAGGTGATGTCCGCCGCGAAGTCGCGATGAATATCAAACGTCTTCAGGATTTGAAGGCATATCGCGGTATTCGTCACCGTAACCGTTTGCCGGTTCGCGGTCAGCGTACCCAGACCAATGCACGTACCCGCAAGGGAAAACGTATTGTTGTTGCGGGTTCCGCCACCAAGGGTAAGTAAAATTTAATTTGATGCCGCATTTGTGGCCGTTGGGCTTTGGTAATGTGTCATTTGTACACTTCCGTCGCCCACCAATCCACATTTGCAACATCATCTTAAATTTTCAAAAAGAAACAAAGGTAGAGATTAACACGATAGTTAATTGAAGACATCTAAAAAAGGTTGAAATAATGGCTGTTACAAAAGCAAAAAAGAAAGTTGTAAAAAAAGTATCGCATGGCATTGCGCATGTTGTTGCGACAAACAATAATACACGTATCACAATCACGGATCAGTCGGGTGCGGTTTTGACATGGGCGACGGCTGGTGCGAATAATTTTAAGGGTGCAAAGAAATCCACACCGTATGCCGCAACGATTGTTGCAGATGCCGTCGGCAAAAAAGTTGCGGAAATGGGTATGAAAACGGTTGATGTTCTGATGCGTGGTATCGGCCAGGGTCGTGAATCCGCCGTGCGCGGTTTGGCGAATGCCGGCCTGATTGTGCAGTCCATTACGGATACCACACGTGTTCCGCACAACGGTTGCCGTCCAAAGAAAGTGCGCCGCGTGTAATATTATCGCGATTATATAAATCCGCCGTATGGCGGATTTATGTTTATTTGTCGTATGACTAAAAACAGAATGTTATGAAATATATAAAATACCTGTTGCTTTTTGTATTGGTCGTGATACTGGTATTTGGTGTTCGGATTGCTGCATATCATTATCAGGATAGGCTGATATTTTTTCCAAATGAATCAGCGGATGAAAGTATACAACCAATACCGCCGCAATTCCAAACGGTGCAGGTCAAAACCCGTGATGGTTTGAATTTACACGCACTCTATTTTTCTGGTGATAAATCAAAGCCCGCGATTTTATGGAATCATGGAAATGCGTACGATGTTTATAAACTGGCGTTTATTTTACAGCCGTATATAGATGCAAATTTTCCCGTTTACATGACAGAGTATCGTGGTTTTGGCGGGAATCCCGGACGTTTTTCCGAACCGGGGTTTATAAATGATATTGATGCGGGTTGGCAATTTTTAAAATCACAGGGACACGAAAATATAGTGGTGCATGGATATTCCATGGGATGTGCAACTTCTGCGGAATTTGCTAATATCGGGCATAGGCCGACCGCATTGATTTTAGAATCGCCATTTACAGACTTGGCGTCAGTGGCTCGGCATAGATACAGATTTATTCCATTTGCAAAATGGCTTTTGAAGTACGATATGAACACTTTGCAAAATGTTATGGCCATTGATGATGTGCCGACACTAATTTTGCATGGTGACGCGGACAAGATTATACCATTTTCACATGGAGCGGCGGTATATGACGCATCGCCCGCAGATGTCAAAAAATTTATTTTGATTCCGGGCGGTACGCATAAGTTATACCAATCTAATTCCTACAATTTGATTATAGATTGGTTAAAGGGAAACGTTAAATAAATTCAGTTATTTGGCGGGGATTTTTTGTTGCAACATATTTGCCATGTTGATATAATTTAGTTTGTCACGGGGGGTTCCCGTGGCGGGGTGTGAGAACCCGTTCATAGGCGTCGGAATAAAATTCGGGGCGCGCATTATATCGCGCTGTTTTTGTATTACGACGAAAAACAAACTCCTGAACCAATATGTGGCTCAGGAGGGCGCGCGGAATATAAAATACGCGGCACAATTCCTATGATTGTTCTCAACCTCCTGGCCACCTGAAAAATGGTGGTTTTATAAAGACTTTTTTCGGGGGTAATAATGAGAAAATTTTTTGTGTTTGTTTCTATGATGCTTTTGTATGGCAATGTGTTTGCGATTTCATCGTCTGGCCTGGTTAGTTGCACAACGGGCACGGTCAGTACGGCATGCGCCGCATATGCGACGACATATTGTGGCGGTGGGGCGACAACATGCGGAACTGTTGTTTTGGACGGGATCAGTTATTCAAACAAATGCAGGTGCCTGGCATGTGGTGGAACAGGTTTGACGATACCAAGTTCAACCGCGCCGCACTGCGTATGCAGTGATTCGGCCTGTACCAAAAACAGCAGGATTAATTCCAGTACGCATTTAAGCACAGTTTCATATTCTTCAACAAGCACTGCGTCATGCTTTTCGTCTGTGACTGCAACCAGTCCAACGACATTAAAATCTTTCTGTGCTGCAAAAGTCACAGCATACGAATGTGCATCTGGTTATGGTTCTATTTCAAAACCCACATCGTCGACACAATGTTATGCATGTGATACCGCGGCGCATTCCACTGATTCCGGTGCAACATTTTCAAGCGGCAATTCTCCATGTACGGCGGCAAATGCCATTTATACATCAGGATCAAAAAAGTATTACAAGGCATGGAATGCCAATTCTTGGACAGGGGCAACTAGGGCTCCGACTGCATTGCCATCAACGGCAAATTGCGGTACGTGTGCATCCGATTGTTGGTATGTGTCGCCGGTCACGCTACAATCTGGCAGCAATTGTTACGGTGTAATTCTGTATGGGTGCCCGTTAAAGTATGCGACTACATCATGTAATGGCACCGGGTGTGGTAATGCAACTAAAAGTAGCAGTACAGGAAAATGCGTTTGCAAGTCGGGTTATTACGGCACAGCGGCCAATTCATGCAATGCATGCCCGGTTGATAGTGTGACCGGAAAACAGACATCCAGCGCGGGCGCCACGCAAAAATCACAATGTTACGTCCCGTCGGCGCAAACTGTTTCTGACGGAACGGGTACATATTCTTTTGTGTCACCTTGTTATTATTCCGAATAATTGAATAATAGTACATTTGAGCTTTTGTTTTGCTTTTTGGTCGTGATACTGGTATTTGGTGTTCGGATTGCTGCATATCATTATCAGGGTTTGACATATTGCCGACGCATATAATTAGGGCCGGGTGATTCATACCACTACAAAATATTTTTCGCTTATTTAAAATAATTGAAATTATTTTTTATGATAAAAGTTGACAAAATATAAAAATAGTTCTATATTTTGTTTGTCAATAGAATAAAGGAAATGGTTCGTGTTTGCTAAAAATAAAGATAAAGTTGTTCGTGGTGTTCACTATGAAATGTCCCAGACGGACTTTGATTTAATGTCCGATCACCTGAAACAGTTACAGCAGATTTTGTCGCGTGTCCATGTAGTAAAGAGTAAAAAAGCGCCTCTGCAGGCAATGGCAACGACCGCGTTGGTAACGGCGGAAAAAGAACAATTAAACATATCATCGCTAAAACGTTTATTCGGTGCGAATTATAAGAAAGTATGCGTATATAATAATGAAAACAGAACATTATTAACCAAGAAATACAATGGTGTTGAAGTAGATTGGGATAATAACGATACAAAGAATTCTGAAAAATTAAAAGAGTTGATAGATAAGGAGTTCCCAGATTTTGAACTGGTGGCTCAAGTGACTATGCTAGTATCGGAATCGGATTGGCCAGGCTGGTGTGAATGGACACATGCAAATAAACATGTAAAGTTTGACAAGAATGGAAAATGCATAGTTGGAAACATGATTATAAGAAATAAAAAGATCGGTAAATTGGAATTGTGGAATAGCGAAGCTTGGATTGGTATGCCCTACCGCGATGTTGACATGGAATTAGCGGCCGGTCGTGGGGCTAGCTGGTTTGCGCACGACGCTATGTTTAGACTTGATTTCTGGCAGGAGCTGTTCGCAGGTCGCATACGGTAATATTTGCGCGCCGTGTGTCGGCATGCAATGGAACCGTAAACTAAAAGAAAATCATGCAACTGCCTGATTTTTTGCATAAATTTTTGAACTTTTGTTTGACTTTTCGTATCCCGTGATATAAAATCCCATAACGCGCATAGGGTTATGTGCGTGCCTTAACTGGTGAAAATAATAAACTAAGCCGAAAGGATAATTCATGATTGAAAAAAACTGGATGACTTTGATTAAGCCGAAAAAGCTGAATATCAAGGTTGATGAAAAAAATCCGAATATTGCAACATTGGTTGCCGAACCTCTGGAAAAGGGATATGGTCTGACACTTGGGACCGCGTTGCGTCGCGTTCTGCTTTCATCGCTGCAGGGATGCGCACCGATTTATATTAAAATTGACGGCGTTCAACATGAATTTTCCAGCATTCCCGGCGTTCGTGAAGATGTCACCGATATTATTTTGAATTTAAAGGGCGTTTATTTCAAGGCTATTAACGAAGGCCAGCACAAGGCTTACCTGAAAGTAAAGGGCCCGGCCGTCGTCACCGCAGGCATGATTGAAACCGCCGGCGGGGTAGAGGTTATGAACAAAGACGTCGAAATCTGCACATTGGATAAAGACGCAAATCTGGATATGGAAATCACACTGTCAACTGGTCGTGGTTATGTGCCGGCATCTGCACATGCGGACGGGTTGCCGCTGGGTGTTATTCCGGTTGATTCCATATTCTCGCCGATTTTGAATGTGGCCAGTGCAGTTTCAGAAACCCGTGTGGGACAATCGACGGACTATGACAAACTGGAATTGACGGTCAAAACAAATGGCGCCATCAATCCCGAAGATGCGATTGCCCTGGCTGCGCGCATTCTGACAGACCAGTTGGTTGTATTTATCAATTTTGAAGATCCGGCACAGGTAAACGTTCCGACCGAAGAAGAAAAGGCCAAGGATGCACTGCCGTTTGATCCGAAATTGCTAAAGCATGTTGATGAACTGGAATTGTCTGTTCGTGCAAACAACTGCCTGAAAAATGACAAAATCAACTGGCTGGGCGAATTGGTTCAAAAGACCGAGGCAGATATGCTGAAAACCCCGAACTTTGGCCGCAAATCTTTGAACGAAATCAAAGTTCAATTGGAAGCGATGGGCCTGGGGCTGGGCATGGATGTCCCGGGATGGCCGCCGGAAAATATTGCCGAATTGGCCAAGAAATATGAAGATCCCTACAAATAATTCTTGGGGCAACGCCCCGAGGGTTATTTGTAATTTAATTCCACGGTTCTGAAAGAAATTTTAGGTCGTGGCGTCTCAAAAAATCCCCGGGTTCCGGGGCGGAAACAAAAAGGAGTAATCAATGAGACACGCAAAAGCAGGTCGCACTTTCAATCGCGACACAAACGCACGCAAGGCTTTGTTCATCGGTTTGGCAAAGAACTTGATTGAAAAAGAACAGATTAAAACCACATTGCCCAAGGCAAAAGACCTGCGCAGTGTTGTTGAAAAACTGATTACACGCGCCAAGGTTGACACGGTTGCCAATCGTCGCTTGACGGCGTCCGAACTGGGCAACAACAGTGGTGAAACCGTTAAAAAATTATTCACGGTTTTAGGCCCGCGTTATGCCAAACGTCCGGGTGGCTATACCCGTGTGTTAAAGGCTGGTTTCCGTTACGGTGACGCCGCGCCGATGGCAATTATTGAATTGGTTGATCGCGATGTGAACGCGAAAAAGGCAAAAACTGTTGCCGCAGATGCTGACAAAGCAACCGCGACAGACGCAGAAAAAGCAGCTGCGGAAAAGGCACCAAAGGCCGCCAAAACCGCCGCGCCAAAGGTTGCGAAAGATGCGCCGAAATCTGCAAAGGCGACAACCGCGAAAAAAGAAGTTGCGGTAAAACGTCGTGCAACCGGTAAATAAACACCGATTTATATTTAATTAACAAGCGCCCAAAACGGGCGCTTGTTTGTTTTTATAATGAATGCGTTTACATTTTTATCCCATTTGATGTGACCACCGGTTCACTAAACTTTTTACATGAAATTCCTTGGAACTTTTCCGATGTTATCGTTACGCGCTTTATCTTTCGGCCGGTTACCTGTAATCCGCCAAAGCCTAATGCGGCGTCTCTGTCAGATGTTCCCTTGGCTTTGCCGACGTACATTGTATCCGTTGTTTTTACTTGTTCAGTTTCATCACAATTTATCGTAGTTGTTGTTAACGTACATGTATTGGTTTGCGGCGAATAAGATGATGAAATCTCTACACGCCCCAGCATGTTTCCGAATTGGTCGGTCTGAATAAATTCGCCTTGTCCGCGTGTGACCGCATTTGTTTGCTCTGAAATAGAGGCCCCGTCAATTACCATGCGAACGGTGTACAGGTCATTGTTTGTGCTGCTGATACCTGCGACGCTGTCGCCAAACAAATTGGCGAACGGATTGGCTTGCTTGTATCCGCCGGTACAATTTCCTTCATCGTCTTCTTCAATACATTCCAAGAGGCTGTCCGGATTCATCGCCATGGCAGCGCACAAGGCCGCTTTCATCTGGTCGTTTTGTTCTTCAATTGCGTCCGCCACCATTTTGTTATACTTTTGTGAATAATTTCTGTTCGCCTGTTCCAACCCGGAATTTATAATTGCCATGATTGAAGCATCCAACAGGTGCGGAAAGCGTCCCTTTGTCCGTTGCCGATCATCTGATGGGCTATGTGTGATGCGTGTCAGATCGCGGCCGTTCACGCACATTGATATTTGCGGATCATTGGCCAAAATAGTTATTTTCTGATTGATTTTATTTGACGTTGACTGCAGTGCGGAAACAACACGCGCAGCTGTCGCATCTTTTGTGTTTAAGTGATCTTCATAATCATTTATGTCAATTTTATAATTGCTCAAATTGACTTCGGAGTAGCCGTCACCATCGGCGTCGTCTGAAGAGTCGGATTTTGTTTTCTGTTTAATCTTTACATTGCCGAATGAAATCAGACCTTCGATTATAAAGTCGCCCTTGTTATCCTTGTAACTCACCAAACTTTCCGTTCCGATTAAGTCATCATTGGCAAATGCCATTTCGCATGATTGCGTGTCACCGCACAAATCAAGCATTTTTTCCGTCACGATTGACTGGCACTGCGTTAACAGCGCATTGTCCAACCCAAAGAAAATTCCTTGAATAATATTGTCTATCTCGGCCATGCTTTGTGTGTCGCCGTTCTTTTGGCATGAAACCAGTTTTTCGATGGGGCACATATTGGATACCGCCTCTAAATCCAATCCGATACAATTATTATAATCTTTGCCGCAACGATCATCGGATTGTAGA